>DATBZF010000175.1:0-8591 GCA_036513315.1 Roseiarcus sp. | reverse complement strand
GCGCAAGCGCGAGGAGATCCGATTGCTCCTCAAGGCGCTGCGCGCCCATGCCGATCTGGCCCACAAGATCGAGCTGCTGGTCAGTATCGAGGGCATCGGCGAACGCACCGCTCTGGCGCTTGTCGTGCGCATGCCCGAGCTTCTCCCGCTTCGCGAGAGAAGGAGGACGCGCGCCACTGCGTGACTTCGGCCTAAAATAGCGACGTGATCGACTGCACGCCGAGGATCGCCTGCCAGATGACGACGCCGGCGATCGCCAGCATCGCCACGCCGGCGGCGAGCGCGATGGACAGGAACAGGCCATCCTCTTCGAGATAGGCCATGGAGATCAGCGCGATGACGAAAGCCGGCGCGACATTGCTGAGCGGAATGGGCGAGAAGACCAGGGCGATGCTGAGCAGCACGACGACGCAGCCGACGGCCCGCTTGGCGGTCTGCGGCGGCAGCGGCCAGCGCGGGCGGATGATCTTTTCGATCTGGGTCAGGATCGGCGTGACGCGGCCGACCGCGCCGGTGAGATAGGCGGTCGGCAGAGTATAGGCGCCGACGCGGCGCGGAAAGGCCGGCGACGAGCGCCCCGCCACCATCTGCAGGCCGAGCAGGATGATGAGAAGGCCGGCGACGATCGATATGCCCGGCGCCATCGCCACCAGTGCGAGCATCAGAATCGCCACCGAGAACGAGCGACTGTGCAGGCTGTCCAGCAGCCAGTTCAGCGAAAACCGGTCAGGCGGCGCATTGTCGCGCAAATCCTGCAAAATGGAGGAAACCGGTCCGAGCGCGCTCAATTTGCCCGGCTCATCGGACTTGGGTCGCCCCAAAATTCGTCAAACAAATGCGTCGCCCCTGCGATTGCGGCGCCTTCCCTGCCTGAGAAGCGGGCAATGTGCAATGCGTGGCGTTGAGCGCCCGCCACCTTTGGGATCCCGACCGTTCCGGTCGCCTCTTTGAACGTCGGCTTTTATAGCGGCGTCGTAAGGGCGGGCGGGACGCCGGGCGATCCCAATTCGCTTATTGATGCCTGTCAGGTCATGCTGGGATGGTCTTGACAGATTCAAGACGACCGGTCATATTGGCCGCCATGCCCAAGCCCAACGTTCGCGAAGACATCCTCACCGCCGGCCTCGCCGCGCTGCATAGCCGTGGCTTCAACGCCACCTCTGTGCAGGACATCACCGAGGCGGCCGGCGTGCCGAAGGGCTCGTTCTATAATCATTTCGCCAGCAAGGAAGAGCTCGGCGCAGCGGTCGTCCAGCTTTATTCCGACAAGGGCGAGATCGGGCGGCGGGCGCTGAAGGACCGGACGATCCCGCCGCTGGCGCGGCTGCGGCGCTATTTTGAAGGGCTCGCCGATATGGGCCGTTATCCCGGCGCGGCGGGCTGCCTGCTCGGCAATTTCGGCGCTGAACTCTCCAATCAGAGCGCCGCCATTCGTGAGCAAGTGTCGTCGGCCTTCGTCGATTGGGCGGATGCGCTCGCCGAAGTGATCGAGGAAGCCCAGCGTGCCGGCGACATTTCGAGCGACCAGACGCCGACGGCGCTTGCCGCCTTCATCATCGACGCCTGGGAAGGTGCGGCGTTGCGCGGCAAGGTCGAGCAGAACCGCGCGCCCGTCGACGCTTTCCTCGCCATGATCTTCGCCAAAGTCCTGACCTGACGCGGCGGCGGCGTCACGATCCAGCCTTCGCCGCGATTTTGAGACGACCAGTCATATTAAACATCAATCGAGCCAAACAGGAGTGGAACATGAAAGTCGAAAATGCCGTCGCCTTCGTTACCGGCGCCAATCGCGGCCTCGGCCTCGCCTTCGCCAAGGCGCTCATCGCCGGCGGCGCCCGCAAGGTCTATGGCGCGGCGCGCGATCCTGATTCGATCACCCTGCCCGGGGTGACCCCGGTGCGGCTCGACGTGACGATCGAGGATCGCGCCGTCGCGGCGGCGCGCGCTGCGGGCGACGTCGATCTTCTCATCAACAATGCCGGCATCGCACGCGGCAAGGGTCTGTTCGCGCCCGACAGCGTGGCCGCGGCGCGCGATGAATTCGAGACAAATGTATTCGGACCGCTGATCGTCAGCCGCGCCTTCGCGCCGGTGCTGGCGCGCAACGGCGGCGGCGCCATCATCAATGTTCTCTCGGCGCTGAGCTGGGTCAGTTTTCCCTCATCGGCGACCTATTCGGCCTCGAAGGCCGGCGCATGGTCGCTGACCAACGGGTTGCGCAATGAATTGCGCGCGCAGAAGACGCAGGTGCTCGCGCTGCATGTTGGTTATATGGACACCGATATGGCCGCACGTATCGACGCGCCGAAATCGCGCCCGGAAGATGTCGTCAAATTCACGCTGGAGACGTTGGAGGCAGGCGGCGAGGAAGCGCTCGCCGACGAGGTCTCGCGCAGCATCAAGAAGGGACTGTCGGCCGAGCGCGGAATCTATCTCGGCGCGCCGGGCTGACTGACGGGTCGGCTGCCGGGCTCACCGCGCCAGCGCCGATAATATGGTCGCGCGGCGCTCGCGCAACGCGTCCGCTGAATCCTGGACGACTGCAGATATCTGCAGGAGTTGCGTCACCAGTGGGCTTGTCTTGCGCCAGACCATGCCGATTGTCCGCGAGGGTCGGGGGCTCTTGAAGCGCGCGAAGGACACCGACGCCGCGCGTGTCTCCAAGGCCACCGCCATTTCCGGAATCAAAGTGACGCCGATGCCGGCGCCGACCATTTGCACCAGCGTGGAGAGAGAACTGCCGTCCAGCAATTCGCGTGTCAGCACGGATTGGATATTGCAGAACGAAAGCGCCTGATCGCGAAAACAATGTCCCTCCTCCAACAGCAGCAGCCGCATCTCGCGAAGCGCTTCGCGATCGGGCGCCGGCTTTCCCTCATCCTCGGCAGGCCGGACCAGCAGGAATTCCTCAGAGAACAACGCAATTTCGGTGAGTGAGGGTTCGGACACCGGCAGAGCGACGATCGCCGTGTCGAGCCGACCATCGGCCAGGTCTTGAATCAGCTTGGGCGTCAGCGTCTCGCGCACATGAATGTCAAGGCCCTCATACAAGCGCGTCAGATTGCCGATGATGGTCGGCAGCAGATAGGGGGCGACCGTCGGGATGACGCCAATACGCAAAGGTCCCGCCAGCCGATCCCGCGAGGCGCGCGCCACGTCGCCCAACGCTTCCACCGAACGCAGGATGTCGCGGGCGCGCAGGAGGAATTCCTTTCCGAAATTGGTCAGATGGACCTGTCGCGCGCCTCTCTCGAACAGCGCCGCGCCGAGGGATTGCTCCAATTCCCTGATCTGCATCGACAGCGCCGGCTGGGAGATCGCACAAGCAGACGCCGCGCGTCCAAAATGGCCATGCAGCGCCAGCGCTTCGACATAGCGAAGCTGCTTGAGCGTCAGGTTGTTCATAATCTCACCTTATCGCTGCAATCAGAAAACCAGACTTAAACTAATGAAGCGACTTTGGTAAGGTGGCCCGAGCGATTACCGCGTTCGTCGTCTGGCGAACGGAAACCAAGCCAAATCGGAGGAATCCATGGACGGAAATGACGCTGGCCAGTGCCCGGTGAAGCACGTGCAAGTCCTCGCCAAGGTCAATCGCGACTGGTGGCCGGAGCAGCTCAACCTTCGGGTCCTCCACCAGCATTCTTCGTTGTCCGACCCGATGGGAGAGGCGTTCGACTACGCCAAGGAGTTCAAGAGCCTCGATCTCGACGCCGTCATCAAGGACCTGCACGCCCTGATGACGGAATCGCAGGCATGGTGGCCGGCCGATTTCGGCCATTACGGGCCGTTCTTCATCCGCATGGCCTGGCACAGCGCCGGCACCTATCGGATCGGCGACGGCCGCGGCGGCGCCGGGGCGGGACAGCAGCGCTTCGCGCCGCTCAATAGCTGGCCCGATAACGTCAATCTCGACAAGGCGCGCCGGCTGTTGTGGCCGATCAAGCAGAAATACGGCCGCAAAATCTCCTGGGCCGATCTTTTGATTCTCACCGGCAATGTCGCCCTCGATTCGATGGGCTTCAAGACCTTCGGTTTCGGCGGCGGCCGCGCCGACGTCTGGGAGCCCGAGGAGGACATCTATTGGGGCCCGGAAGGCAAATGGCTGGCGGACGAACGCTATGCCGGCGATCGAGAACTTCAGAATCCGCTCGGCGCCGTGCAGATGGGCCTGATCTACGTCAATCCGGAAGGCCCGAACGGCAAGCCGGATCCGGTCGCCGCCGCGCGCGATATCCGCGAGACGTTCGAGCGCATGGCGATGAACGACGAGGAGACCATCGCGCTGATCGCCGGCGGCCACACATTCGGCAAGACGCATGGCGCCGCCGATCCGCAGGAATTTGTCGGCCCCGAGCCTGAGGGCGCCTCGATCGCCGAGCAGGGGCTTGGCTGGAAGAGCAGCTATGGCAGCGGCAGCGGCGGCGACGCCATCGGCAGCGGCCTCGAAGTGACGTGGACGCAGACGCCGACGAAATGGAGCAACCACTTCTTCGCCAATCTGTTCGGCTTCGAATGGGAACTGACCAAGAGCCCGGCCGGCGCCTATCAATGGACGCCGAAGGGCGGCGCCGGCGCTGGGCTGGTGCCCGACGCACATGATCCGTCCAAGCGGCGCGCGCCATCGATGCTGACCACCGATCTCGCCTTGCGGTTCGACCCTGCATACGAAAAGATTTCGAGGCGCTTCTTCGAGAATCCGGATCAGCTCGCCGATGCATTCGCGCGCGCATGGTACAAGCTGACCCATCGCGACATGGGGCCGATCGTGCGCTACCTCGGCCCGCTCGTTCCGAAAGAAATCCTGCCGTGGCAGGATCCGATCCCCGCTGTCGATCATCCGCTGATCGGCGATGCGGACATCGCCGATCTCAAGGGGAAAATCCTCGCGTCCGGACTATCGGTTTCCGAGCTGGTCTCGACGGCCTGGGCGTCGGCCTCGACCTTCCGCGGCGGCGACAAACGCGGCGGCGCCAATGGCGCGCGCATTCGTCTCGCGCCGCAGAAGGACTGGGAAATCAACCAGCCGGCGCAACTCGCCAAAGTGCTGCAAAAGCTCGAAGCGATCCAGAAGGACTTCAATGCGGCGCAGTCCGGCGGCAAGAAAGTTTCGCTCGCGGACCTGATCGTTCTGGGTGGCGGCGCGGCGATCGAGAAGGCGGCCAAGGGCGCCGGCCAGGACGTGCAGGTTCCCTTCGCGCCGGGCCGCATGGACGCTTCCCAGGAGCACACGGAGGTTGAATCCTTCAAGCCGCTGGAGCCGACCGCCGACGGGTTCCGCAATTATCTGCGTGGGCGCCAACGCCTGTCCGCCGAGGCGCTGCTGGTCGACCGGGCGCAATTGCTGACGCTGACGGCGCCGGAAATGACGGTTCTCGTCGGCGGCCTGCGCGTGCTGAACGCCAATGCCGGGCAATCCCCGCAAGGCGTCTTCACCAGCCGGCCGGAAACGCTGACCAACGACTTCTTCGTCAACCTGCTCGATATGGGCACGGTTTGGCAGGCTTCCGCCGGATCGGACGCGGTGTTCGAAGGACGCGACCGCAAGACCCATGCGGTGAAGTGGACCGGCACCCGCGTCGATCTGATCTTCGGCTCGCACGCGCAATTGCGCTCGCTGGCGGAAGTCTATGCTTCCACGGATGCGCGAGAGAAATTCACGCGGGATTTTGTGGCGGCATGGACCAAGGTGATGAACCTCGACCGGTTCGATCTTGGGTGATGGTTGGGAAAGGTGGGACGCGGAACTTCGCTCCTTCGCGTCATGGCGAGGGAGCGAAGCGACGAAGCCATCCAGGCTAAGCCACATAGCGCCTTCGTCATGACTTTCCATCTCGAACGCGGGCATTTTGCGAAGGCTGGTCGCGCGAACGGCTGGGATTCAAGAGCCAATCCACATGAAGGCGTCAAGAAGCCCAGTCTGGATGGCTTCGTCGCTTCGCTCCCTCGCCATGACGAGAGGGAGCGGGCGACAGCGTTCCTCAGCCGTGCTGTTGTGGCGGCGCCTCCGGGCGCGCATCCGGTTCAAAGGGGCGCTGATTTTGCGCGGCCATGAATTGATCGAATTCGGCGCGGTCCTTGGCGAAGCGCAGCCGCTCGAGGAATTCCTTGAACTCGCGCTGTTCGTCCTCGAGACGTTTCAGCGTCTCGGCGCGGTAATCGTCGAAGGCGCGATTGCCGCTTGATGTCCGAGAACTCGGCGCGAACCAGTCGCCGCGGCCTCTGACCTGATCGACCTTGGCGCGCACGCGCTCCATTTTTTCCTGCAAGCGGACCATCTTGCGGTCCCAACGATCCACGCCGCGATCCCAATTGAGCATCGGTCCCTCTCCGCTGTGATAACGCCAATATCCGAACCTTCGCCGCATAATCAGGAAGCCCAGGATCAGCAGCCCGATCGGCCACCACCACACGAAGCCCAGAATCATCAGAACGATCGGCATGGCGCGTCCTCGTTTGTGAATGTGATGAACATTTACATCGACCGATGGCCTTGTCAAGCTTCTAGCAGTCTGTCGCGTCGAGGAAAGTGGCGCGCGCCACCTTCACGGAAGCGCACCTTCGATGCCGAGCCCGCGCAAATAGATGAGCATATCGGCTTCCAGAAGCTCGGCCGGCGACATTGGCATGGCCCGTCGTGCGCCGTCGCCGCGTCCAAACAGCGATGCAATGCCGTGCGCCATCGCCCAGACGTGCAGCGCCACCATCAAGGCGGGCGGCCGGCCGGCCGCGGGCATGGCGGCGCAGAGCTTGTCGGCGGCGGCGCGCAGGACGGCGAAGGCGCGTTCGCTGGCTTCGCGCAAGGTGGGATTGGCGCCGACCGGAACCCCCGCTTCAAACATCGCCGAATAAAACGACGGCTGCGCGCGGGCGAATTCGAGATAGGCCTTGCCGAGCCGGTCGAGCGCGATGAAGACGTCGGGACGTCCATCGTCCCAGGCCCGCGCGAGCGCCGCCTCGAATTGTTCGAAGCCGCGCACGGCGACGCTCGCCATCAGTTCGTCGCGGTCGCGAAAATGCCGATACGGCGCGGCCGGACTGACGCCGGCAAAGCGCGCCGCCTCCGCGAAAGTAAAGCCCGCCGTGCCCTTCCTGGCGATCAGATCCAGGGCCGCGCGGATCAGCGCTTCGCGCAAATTGCCATGGTGATAGCCGCGCGGCGCCTCGGGCTCGCCAGCATCGTCTTTGTTCCAGCTCATGTAAACGATACTTACATAAGACTTGCGGAGAAGTCGATGCTGCGGGCAGTGTCCATTGAATCCGCAGCGCGCCCTAGTTCTCGCCCGCGCCGCCGAACGCCGGCCCCGCTAGCCGGATCGCATAATCGGCGATGTCCTTCGGCCATTGGGCGACAATTTCGGCGAAGCTGCGGGCGCTGCCGGCGAACAGCGCACGCACCGCTTCTTCGTAATGGGCGCGGTTGCCGGCCAGACTCGACATGAAGCGATAGGCGGCCTCCTGGGCGAGGCGGCGCCGTTCGCGGCCGTCGCGATCCTTCGCGGCTTCTTCGACAAGCCGGCGCAGCGCCACCGAGGCGCCGCCCGGCTGGCGCGCCAGCCATTGCCAGTGGCGCGGCAGCAGCGTGACTTCGCGCGCCACGACGCCCAGCCTTGGGCGGCCAGGTCCGCGGCGCGGCTCTTCATGCGGCAGGCCGGCTGATCCATCCATGGCGACGAAAGCGCGCGCGACGCTGTCCCTGACGTCATCGAGCGAACCGCGGAAATCGATCTCGACGGTGCGCGCGTTGGAATCGTCGAAGATCAGGATCTCGCCCGCTTCGCCGGCATCGATCGCGCGTTTGACCGAGGCGGCGACGGCCGCAAGCGCGCCGCTGTCGATACGGCGCGGACCGGCGAAGGCGGTGAAGGACGGCAGAAGATCATCGGGCATGCGGCGGGTCCGGATTTGATCGCGCAATCCAATTATACCCGGATAAAATTATAGGTCAATGAAAGCGACCTTCGTTCTAGGAACTATCTGCAAAATCTCATTTTTATCTTTAGCGCCCCTGCTCCCAAGCGCCCGTTTCGCCCTCGCGCCAGTAGGTCGGCGTGTGGCCGGCCGCCTTCAATTCGGCCCATTGCGCGCGCGCGCCTGCCCGCGCCTCCTCGTCGGCGCCGTCGAACAGGATGACGATGCGCTGGTAAGCCTCGGGCTCGCGCTCAAGGATCGGCGCCGCCCGCGCGCCCGCCAGCAGCACGCGCAGCCTGGCGCCATTGGGATTGTCGTCGCCGGTGGTGAGGAAAATCGGCTGCGTCTCCGGTTCGCCGTCGCGTGCCGAACCATGGGGAAGGAAGCTTTCGTCCGCATAGGTCCACAGCCGCTCGTCGAGCGCCTCGATCCATTCGCTGGCCGGCGCCTCGACCACAGCCCGCAGGCCCTCAGCGAGCGCCTCCTCGAGCAGCGCAGGCAGCGCCTCCTCCGGCTTGCGGCCCTGCAGGTGATAGAAGCGGATTTCGGTCATCAGCGGGGAGGCCTGGCTAGAGACATAAGGGCGATCGCGTTCCTGCAATTTGAAAACGTCGCCTGACCGCGACGAGCAAAAGTCGCGCTGCCATCGGCGGGCGAAGCTGTAAAGGCGACCCGCTTCG
>DATBZF010000174.1:0-22864 GCA_036513315.1 Roseiarcus sp. | reverse complement strand
CCCTAACCCTCCCCCACAAGGGGGGAGGGAATTCCAGCGTTCCATTCGTCCCTCGAATCCATGTCCTCAGAGATGCAGATCGTCTCAATCCTCAGCGATCTGTGGGCTCTCCAAGTTGCGTAGATTTCCTCAACCGGACAGCCGTGGCACAAGGCCGGGCATGACGTGCTGGGGTTGCAAAAGGCGAAGTAGAATTAGATCACTGAAGGCGGATGATGAGCTCGTCCAACAGCTTCTCGGCCGCGCGGACATCGACGGTTTCAAAGCCTTCGGTGATCTCTTTGTATACGGGCTCCAATATCCGCCGGGCGTCGACCAGCTGTCCCTGAGATAGACGCAGTCTCGCAAGAGAAGTCACGATCTTAAGTCGCCAGGCAAGCGCGCCCTGCCTTGTCGCCATCGCGAGCGCGTCGGACAAAAGGCGTTCGCCGCCCGGCTCGTCGCCCGCCGCGATCGCAATCATCGCTCGCGCGCGCAAAAGTTCGGGCGTTAGCCAATGCTCTGGCGTGCGGTCCTCGCGGACCATGCGCTCCACCAAGGCTTGAGCTTCACTGATTCTTCCAAGATCCGCGGCCGCCTCGGCAACATGCGCCAATATGATCGGATTGAACGAGAGCATGTGGGCCTCGGCAAGCAGACGAACGCCCTCGATAACCATGGGCGCCCCGAGCGCGTAGTCGTCTTGTTTGATTCGACACAGACCCAGCATGCATTGTCCGAATCCTTCCTCATGCTTGAGGGAATGGACCCGCCCGTGATCGATGAGTTCGGCCATGTTGCGTTCGAGCTCATCGGTATCGACCCCGGAAAGGTAGGTCGTAAAGCCCGCCCATGTCCAAGCGACGCCAAACGGCGTCGCCAGTCCGAGAGCGACCGCTTCTTCGGTGGCTTCCTTACCGAGTCGTCGAGCTTGCTCAAAAAAGCCCAGAGTCCATAGCGCATTCCCAAGCACGCCGAGCGCATCCACCTTGCGGTCGTATCCGGTCTCGCTCGTTTGGGCCAGGCGGCCCTCTTCGGTATCCGTATCGAGCAAGTGTTGCAGGCGCGTGCGTGAGTCCTCAAGCATGCCCACGTGATGCTGACAATGACCGACCATCCAATCGCACATCGAAACAGCGCCAGGGTCGCCGATATCCTTGGCAATCTTGTAGCGGCGTTCTGCAGTGGCCAAAGCCGCGCCATACCAGGTTTCGCGAATCTCCCAGGAGCAGATTATGAAGAGACACGTAAGCTGGGCCTCGATGTCTCCGACGCGGTCCGCCAGCTTTAACGCCCTGATCCAGGTTCCCGCTGTCTTCTTCGACAGGCCGCCGCTATAGGCCTCCGAACTTCCCAACGCCATTTGAATCGACAAGCGATGGCGCGACGAAACATCCGCCATCTGCCGCGCCAAATTGCTGGCTTTCAACATCCATGCCTGACATTCGGTGTAAAGCGCTTGCCCAAGCCAGAGGGGCGCAGAACCGACCGCAAGTTCGATCGCAATCGAACGGTCTCCCGCCGCGCTGAACGCCCACTCCAGGGCCGCCCGGACATTGTCGGTTTCGGTTCGCATAAGACTGAGCTCGCGCTTTACGCTGCGAGCGTTGGCGGCGGCCTCCCGCAACCATCCGACCACATAGAGCGCATGACGCCGCTTTATCGCCTGGCGTTCGACGTCGCTCGTCAATTTCAGCGCAGCATAGGCCCGAGTCGAGTCCAACAGACGATAGCGCTTCGCCGCGCTATCGTTCGCCGACACCAGCGACTTGGCGACAAGGTGCGCGACAGCCTCCAATCCATCGGCCTTCACGTCGGGGCCAGCGACGACGGCGCGCGCAGCGTCGAGCGTAAAGCCGCCAGCGAACACCGTGAGCTGACGAAGCACCGAGCGCTCTGAGGCTGAGAGCAGATTGTAACTCCAATCCAGCGTCGCGCCGAGCGTCTGATGACGTTTTGGGCCATTGCGCCGCCCGGGCCAACGCAGAGCCATATTTCTGTCCAGGAGGGCGGCGGTTTCGCGCAGACCATGATCGCTAACCTGCGCGGCGACCAATTCGATCGCCAGCGGAACCCCGTCCAGCTTGCGACACATATTGGCCACGAGATACGCGTCATCGTCGGTCAGCGTCACTTGAGCGCCGCCGGTCGCGGCGCGCTGGATGAACAGTTGCACAGCGGAGAAGGAAGTCGCGAGGGAAGCGGAAAATCGCCGAAAATCCAGCGGAAAGTTCAACGGCGGCAGGTTTAGGACGTATTCCCCGTCTGATCCCAGCGCTTCACGCGTTGTCGTCAAAATGTAAAGATCCGAGGCTTCACGAACGAGCCTATTGGCCAATTCCGCAACTTCAGAGAGAACATGCTCGCAGCTATCGAGAATGAGCAGCGCGCGCTTGCCAACCAAGTGTAAGATCAAGTCGGCGATAGGATCGCTGGACTGGATCGGCAAACCGAAAGTCGCCACGATCGCCTGATCGACCAGCCGCGGAGCGCCAACCGCGCCAAGCTCCAGGAAATAAACAGCTTCGCTAAAATCGACCTGCAATCTGTTTGCGACCGACACGGCGACCGTTGTTTTTCCGATGCCCCCCGGGCCGACGATCGAAACAAATCGATCAGTTAGTTTTTGGCAGACCTCTCCAATGGCCTCGTCTCGCCCGAACACATACGCCGTCGGCGCTGGAAGCAATTAGGTCGCCCTTTCAGCCGCTTCCAATCTCCGCACTTGCGGCGGAACGCGCCGTGCTGCACCTTCTGGAACTACCGGCAATACCTGTGTAGCATGGATTTTCTGCGCTGCACAACTCGCGGGATGCGAGAGCTCACTGGATGCGGGAAGCATGGATAGCGGATTGAATGGAGCCATCGTTGACGCGCTTCCTGGGCTCGTGTGGACCGCGCGTGAGGACGGCTGCATCGACTCTGTGAACCAGCGGTGGTTGGACTACACTGGCGTTTCGGAGGATGACATCATTGGCCTGGGATGGCGCAGAGCCGTGCATCCGGAGGATCTGCCGCAACTGCTGGAATATTGGCGGGCGCGGCTCGATTCCCATGAGCCCGGATGCGCGGAGGCGCGCCTGCGACGTTTCGATGGCGCGTACCGCTGGTTTGAGTTCCGATTTAGTCCCGTAGCGGATTCTCTTGGGCGGATCGTCAAATGGTGCGGGATCAACACCGATATCGAGGACCAAAAAAGAGCCGAACAGGCGCTTCATCGCAGCGAAGCCTTTTTGGCGCATGCTGAAGTCGTCAGCGAAACAGGCAGTTTTCTCTGGCGACCCGAGACGGGAGAATTCATATGGTCGAACGAGCTTTATCGCATCTTCGACTTCCATCCAGACACGCCTGTCACGCTCGAACGCATGACGACTCGCATACATCCGGAAGATGTTTGGATGCACAGCGACATCCTCGATCGGGCGCTCATGGGTCGCGGCCTTCGGTACGATCACCGGCTATTGATGACAGACGGGACAATCAAGCATTTGCGCTTTGTCGGTCGCGCGACGCTCGAACAAGACAGCGGGCTTGAATATATCGGCATCGTTCAGAACGTGACGCAGCTGCGGTTGGCGGAGCAGGCGTTGAGCAGGGTAAGGTCGGACCTCGCTCATGCAAACCGCGTTGCAACAATTGGCGAACTCGCGGCCTCCATCGCCCACGAAGTTAATCACCCCGTCGCCGCCACGCTCTTGAATGCCGAAAACGCTGGACGCTGGCTCGCCCGTCAGCCGCCCAATTTGGAGAAGGCCAAGCAATCGATCGATCGTATCATCAGCGACGGCAAACGGACCGCTGAAATTGTGAGCCGAATTCGTGAGTATTCTAAAAAAGCGCCGGTACGGAGTGAGGAACTGGACATTAATGAAGCAATTGTCGAGATCATGGAGCTAACTCGCGGCGCGACGTTAGAGCATAGCGTTTCGGTGAAGATGCAACTGTCAAAGGGGTTGCCACATATTTTGGGAGACCGAGTCCAGTTGCAACAGGTGGTTCTAAACTTGATCATGAACGCCATTGAGGCGATGAGCGAGGTGGCGGCGGGACGGCGCGCATTGCAGATCAGCACGGATCAATATGCTTCGGAGGATTTGCTTGTCGCTGTAGCGGATTCGGGCCCGGGGCTGACGCCGGCGGGTTTTGAACGACTGTTCGAGACTTTTTACACGACCAAGCCCAGCGGTCTGGGGTTGGGGCTACCCATCTGCCGCACGATCATCGAAGCACACGGGGGGCGATTATGGGCGACGGCAAATATGCCGCGGGGCGCCGTTTTTCAATTCACGGTTCCCAGGCGATCAGAAGCGAATTAGGCGATTCCCCCTTGCCCATTCTGCGCCGCCGACGCACTCTCGGCTTGCCTTGCAAGATCAAAAGGACTGCACGATGCGATATGGCGTTTTCATTCTTGCCGCCGGTCTGATCGGGGCGCCGGTCGCCGGCGCCTATGCCGACGTCACCGTCATTTCAGAGACGACGGGCGCCGATGGGGTCGCCAGCGCGCGCACCATGTATCTCACCGCGGACCGGATGAAGGTCGACACGCCGAAATTCGCGCTCATTTTCGAGATCGGCGCCGGCGAGATGGTGAACATCTTGAAGGACAAGAAGCAGTATATGGAGGTGGACGTCAAAGCGCTTGGCGCCCGCATCAATGATGCGACCGCGATGATGAAGCAGAAGCTGGAATCGGTCCCCGAGGCGCAACGCAAGATGATCGAGGCGATGATGGCCCAGCACAGCGGGCTGCCAGGCGTTCAGAAAGCGGTCGCAACGACCTACGAAAAGACCGGCGAGAGCAAAACCATCGGCGCGTGGCCTTGCGAAATGTTCCATCTCAAGCGGGACGGCAAGCTCGTCGCCGATCTCTGCATCGCCAAAGCCGATGCGGTCGGCCTGACCGCGGATGACCTGGCCGTCCTTCACAATCTGGCGGCGACGATGGTCAAGTCTTTGCCCGAGGGGATCACCCGCAATGGCGCGGTGACGGATTTCGACGAACAGAGCAAACAGATCGGCTTTGCCGGAGTGCCTGTCGAGACCACGCTCCACCTCAATGGCGCCGCGCTCTCCACCACGATTGTCAAATCGGTCGATCACGCTCCGATCGCACCGGACACATTCGTCATTCCGGCAGGCTACGCCAAAAGGGACATGCCCGGCCTGACGATCGGACAATAAACAGCGATCGGAAACCTGATCCGCCATGCTGACATTCTATTACTCGCCGGGCTCCTGCGCCCTCGCCTCGCATATCGCGCTGGAGGAAGCCGGCGCGCCGTTCACGCTGAGACGGATTGATTTTTCCAGAGCGGAACAAAAATCCCCCGCCTATCTCGCGATCAATCCGAAAGCGCGCGTGCCCGCCATTGTGACGCCGCGCGGCGTTCTCACCGAAACGCCGGCGATGCTCGCTTTCATCGCTCAGAGTTTCCCCGACGCGCGGCTTGCGCCGCTCGACGATCCATTCGCCTTCGCCCAATTGCAGGCCTTCAACGTCTATCTCTGTTCGACCGTGCATGTCGCCCATGCCCATCGCATGCGCGGCTATCGCTGGGCCGACGATCCCGCGGCGCACCTCGCCATGCAGAAGAAAGTTCCGCAATCGGTCGGCCAATGTTATGCGCTGATCGAGCAGAAGATGTTGAAGGGCCCCTGGGTGATGGGCGAACAATATACGATCGCCGACCCCTATCTCTACACGCTGGCGCAATGGTTGGAAGCCGACGGCGTCGATGCCGCGACGATCCCGCGCGTCGCCGACCATCGCGCGCGTATGAAGGAGCGGCCTGCGGTGAAGAAGGCGATCGCGGAGGAGCTTGCGGGGTAGAGCGCGATGACTTTTGCCGAAACCAGCTTCCGTCATTGCGAGGGAGCGAAGCGACGACGCAATCCAGACTGAACTCTGATAGCCTCGTCTGGATTGCTTCGTCGCTTCGCTGCCTCGCAATGTCGGCGGAGCAATTCCGAGAAGGACACTTCGATGAGCATGGTTCTGGTCACCGGCGGGTCGGGCTTTATCGGCAGCCATTGCATCCTGCAGCTTCTCGCCGCCGGCCATCAGGTGCGCACGACCGTGCGCAACCTGAAGCGCGAAAGCGACGTGCGCGCAATGTTGAGCCAGGGCGGCGCCGAGCCAGGCGATCGCCTGTCTTTCGCCGCCGCCGACCTCGAAAGCGATGCCGGCTGGGCGCAGGCCGCCGCTGGCTGCGAATTCGTGCTGCATGTCGCCTCGCCCTTTCCATCGACTGTCCCCAGGGATGAGAATGAACTGATCGTTCCCGCGCGCGAAGGCGCGCTGCGCGTCCTGCGCGCCGCGCGCGATGCCGGCGTCAAGCGCGTGGTGTTGACCTCCTCTTTCGCGGCGATCGGCTATGGCCAGCCGCCGCGCACAAAGCCGTTCGATGAGACCGACTGGACCAATGCCGATGGCGACGACGTGCGCCCCTACGTCAAATCGAAGACATTGGCCGAGCGCGCCGCCTGGGATTTCATCGCCCGGGAGGGCGGCGCGCTCGAACTCTCGGTGGTCAATCCGGTCGCAGTGTTCGGGCCGGCTTTGGGCGCCGATTATTCCACTTCGATCCTGCTGATACAGCGCCTGATGGACGGCGCCCTGCCCGGCTGCCCCCGTATCTCTTTCGGCGTGGTCGATGTGCGCGATGTGGCCGATCTGCACCTGCGCGCCATGTCCGACGACGCCGCCAAGGGCCAGCGGTTTCTCGCGGTGTCAGGCGATTTCATGGCGGTCGTCGAGATCGCCAAAGTGCTCAAAGCGCGCATGGGCGAGGCGGCCAGACGCGTCCCGACGCGGCAATTGCCCAATTGGCTGGTGCGCCTCGTCGCCTTGCGCGACGCCGCCGCGCAGCAGATCACGCCCGAGCTTGGCAAGATGAAGAACGGAACCAGTGAAAAGGCGCGGCGCATGCTCGGCTGGGCGCCGCGCTCGCGCGAGGAGGCCATTGTCGCGAGCGCGGAGAGCTTGATGAAGCTTGGCTTGCTGAAGGGCGGTCGGAAGGCGGCGGCGTGAATGTCGGCGCGAGCGGTTTGAGAGGCTCGCGCCGCCCCTTGCGTCCGTCATGCCTTGCATGACACTTTGCCCCGCTTGACGAGAGAAGGGAACGCGCGCCCCTTCTCTCGCCAAGCGGGACAAGGTGGCGCGAAGCGCCGGACGGGACGGCGCGACGTTGTAAACAACAAGCAAACAGAGGGAGCGCAAAATGATCCGCGTCATCGCCATCGTCACCGCCAAGCCGGGTCGCCGGGAGGAAATCCTCACCGCCTTTCGCGCCAATGTCCCGGCCGTGCGCGCAGAGAAAGGTTGCATCGAATATGGCCCGACGGTCGACGCCGACGGGTTCGGGTCCTTTCAAACAAAAATCGGTTCCGACACTTTCATCGTCATCGAGACCTGGACGGATGCGGACGCCTTGAAAGCACATGCCGCGGCGCCGCATATGGTCGCCTATGGCGCGAAGACGAAAGACCTCATCGCCAGCCGCGCCATCCATGTTTTGACGCCGGCATAGGCGCCTCGCTCGGCGAAGTTTGCATCGTCCCTCATCCGGTCGGCTCCGCCGACCACCTTCTCCTGCTTCGCGCAGTACTGTCCGGGAACGACAAGTTGCGGAATCGGAGATGTAATTAGGTTGCGTACTACCCTTCGACGTCATGGCCGGGCTTGTCCCGGCCACCCACGCGGCGCCGTTGCAGACAACTTTTGAGGTTGGTGATGGCTTCTGGGCGTGGATGCCCGGCACAAGGCCGGGCATGACGTGCTGGGGTTCCAAAAGGCGGAGTGCTGCAACCTAATTCTGTTCCCCGGACCCTGCGCTTCGCGAGAGAAGGAAGACGCGCCGGCCCTCTACATCCCCTCCGGCCGCGCCTCGCCCGCTTTGTAGGTGACGCTGATCTTGTCGGTTATCGTGTCGCGCACGCAATTGAAATAGCGCCCGCAGCCGGCGACATGGCGCCAGCGCTCGGCATGGGCGCCCTTGTCGTTGACGCGCAGATAGAGGAAGGCGCTCCACTCCTCATCGTTGGCGGAAGCCGGATCGCGCACGAGATGCGCCTCGCCGCCATAGCGGAACTCGACCTCCGGGCGCTCCATTTCGCAATAGGGGCAGCGGATCAGCAACATGATTTTATCTCTAATGCGCGACCGCCGCCGCCGCCGCCTCGTTGATGAGAGCGCCGGAGCGGAAACGGTCCAGGGTGAAGGGCGCGTTGATCGGGTGGGGTTCGCCAGTCGCGACCATATGAGCGAAGACATGGCCCGATCCCGGCGTCGCCTTGAAGCCGCCGGTGCCCCAGCCGCAATTGACGAACAGGCCGGGAACCGGCGTCTTCGAGATGATCGGCGAGCGATCCGGCGTCACGTCGACGATGCCGCCCCAATTGCGCAGCATGCGCAGGCGGGAAACGGTCGGGAACATTTCGCAGATCGCCTCCAGCGTCTGCGTCGCAATATGCAGGCCGCCGGTCTGGCTATAGGACGTATAGGCGTCGGTGCCGGCGCCGATGACGAGTTCGCCCTTGTCCGATTGTGACATATAGGCGTGGATCGTATTCGACATCACGACGCAGGGCATGATCGGCTTCAGCGGCTCGGACACCAGAGCCTGCAGCGGGAAGGATTCCAGCGGCATGCGAACGCCGGCCATCGCCATCAGCACGCTGGTGTTGCCGGCGGCGACGATTCCGATTTTCTTCGTCGCGATCGGCCCGCGCGTCGTCTCGAGGCCGCTCACCGCGCCCGAGGCGTCGCGGTTGACGCCCTTGACCTCGCAATTCTGGATGATGTCGACGCCAAGCCCAGAGGCGGCGCGCGCATAGCCCCAGGCGACCGCGTCATGGCGCGCGGTGCCGCCGCTGCGCTGGAGCGCGGCGCCGACGATCGGATAGCGCATCGAGCGATCGATATTGAGCAGCGGGCAGAACTCCTTGGCCTGTTCCGGCGTCACCCATTCGTTCTGGGTGCCGGCGAGGCGGTTGGCGTAGATATGGCGCTTGAAAATCTGCTCGTCGTGATGGCTGTGAGCGATCAGCATGACGCCGCGCGGCGAGAACATCACATTATAGTTCAGTTCCTGCGCCAGCCCGTGCCAGAGCTTATGGGCGTGGCCGTAGATCGCCTCCGACGGCTCCCACAGATAGTTGGAGCGGATGATGGTGGTGTTGCGCCCGGTGTTGCCGCCGCCCAGCCAGCCCTTTTCGAGAACGGCGATGTCGCGCATGCCATGCTCTTTGGCCATGTAATAGGCGGTGGCGAGACCATGCCCGCCCGCTCCGACGATGATTGCGTCATAGCCGCTTTTGGGCTCAGGGAAGCGCCATTGCTCCGGCCAGCCCTGATGCCCGTTGAGCGCCTGGCGGGCGAGATTGAGAAACGAAAATTTCAAGGCTGAGGAACTCCGTGCGGCCGCCGCGAACGCCAATGGCGCCATGCGCCGCGGCCTTTGTCCAGCCTCTATATGACGGGACAGGCGAAGAGCGCCCCTAATCGTTCATTGGTCGCCCATGCTCTTGTCATGCGGCGGCCGGATTCAAGCCGCGCGGCGAAGTTTGGGCTTGGCGCGTTGAAATAATCGCCGCAAGATGCGATGGGGAAGCTCGTTCGCCGTTTGTTTCGCGTCGTCAGGGGGAGATGGCTCGTATGGCCTATAATGTCAGCGATGATTTTCGCCGTCCCGTGCCCTTGGCCCTTGCCGCCGTCGCGATCCTTGGTTGGCTGCTCGTCGCTTATTTCTCCTCGCAGGTCTCCGCCGTCCAGGGCGACATGCACGATGCGTTGAACCGCGCCGAACATGCGAGGGAAGGCATGGCCGCCGACCTGCAGAACCTGCAAAAAGCGTCCGGCAGCCTCGCAGAGGTGCAAAAACAGGCCGAGGACGCGAAAATCGCCCTTTCCGAGGCGACAGCGGCGCGGGTGGCGTCCCAGAACGAACTGGCCGATCTCACCAAACAGATCACCGACGCGCGCCTGACCGTCTCGGGGGCGCAGGAAGAGGCGAGCGCCAAGACCAAGGAATTGCAGGCCGCCGACGCCAAGGCCAGGGAAGCAAGCGACCAGCTCGCCGCCGTGCAAAGCCAGGTGCAGGCCGCATCGAGCGATCGCGACCAGCTTGTCGCCGCGGCCGCCGCCGCCAAGAACCAATTGGCCGATCTGCAGCAGCAGGCCGACAGCGTCGGAAAAAATCTTGCCGACCTGCAGCGGCAGGCCGACGCGGCGGCGAAGACCCTCGCCGATCTGCAACAGCAAGGCGCCGACGCCGCCAAGACGCTCGCCGACCTGCAGGCCAAGATCCAGGCCGCGCCGTCGGCGGCGGACCCTTCGAAGCCGCAATGATGCTGGGAGCCGGGCCGATCGATTTCGGCCGCCGCCGCCGACCGTAAGGTCAAGACGGAGCGCGCGGACGTTCTCCGCAGGTTCGCGTTTGCTCCGGGATTTGCTACTTTACCGTCAATCGAAGGCCGGGCGTCGTCCCGCGCTTTTGGCCTTAAGGGTTACGATGTCGAACGACCCACGCAATTCAGCCGCGGCGCCAGCGAAGGCCAACCTCGAGGCCGCGCGAAGCCGCGTGATGCTGCGCCTCGCCGTAGCGGCGCTCCTCGCCGCGTTCGCGCTCTTCGCTTTGCCCGCGACCGTCGAGGCGCGTTCGCTCGCGCTCGTCATCGGCCAGGACGCCTATGTCAACGTGCCCGCATTGAGGACCGCGGTCGGCGACGCGCGCGCCGTCGGCGATCAGCTTGAAAAGATGGGTTTCATCGTGCGCCGCGCGCTCAACGTCGACCAGCGCGCGATGAGCCGCGCCCTGGTGGCGTTCGAGGGAGAATTGCAGCCGGGCGACCGCGCTTTGTTCTTCTATGCCGGACATGGCTTTGAGATTTCCGGCGCCAATTATCTGCTGCCCACCGACGTGCCGACTGCGCAGGCCAACCGGATCGGCATCGTCCGGGACGCGGCTTTTTCGGTCGAGAGCATCATCGACGGCATCAGGGAGAGCGGCGCGCGCTTGACCGTGCTGGTGCTCGATGCGTGCCGCGACAATCCCTTTGCACCCTCCGGCAGAGCGGGCGCCAAGACCGGCGGCCTCGCGCGCGTCGATGCGCCGGAGGGCGTGTTCGTGCTGATGTCGGCGGGCGCCAAACAGGAGGCTTTGGACCGGCTGTCGAACGACGATAGCGAAAAGAATTCGGTGTTCACGCGCACGTTCCTGGTCGAACTCGCCAAGCCCGGCCGCACGCTGGTTGAGATCGCCAAGGCGACCCAGGTCGGAGTCAAGACGCTCGCCGCCACCATCGGCTATGAACAGACGCCAGCCTATTACGACCAGGTGATCGGCGACATCGTGCTCTCCGACGCCCCGGCCAATGGTCCCGCCGCGAGCCCGGCTTTGGTCGCCCAGGCAACGTCGACGTCGACGTCGACCTCGACGCCGGCCCCAGCGCCGATGCGCCAGGAGGTCGCCGCCCTTTCACCGGACCCGAAACTCGCCGAAGCGCTGAAGGTCGGCGGCCACGCGCCGATCGCCAATTTCATGCGTTCGAACGCGGGATGGACGGTGACGCTCTCGCTGCCCGAGCCGGCGACGGCGATCTCCTATCGCGTCGGCGCTGCCGGCGAATTCAAGTCGACCGGCCTCACCGACACGCTCGACCAGCGCACCGGCCAGCGCATGCCCAATCCTTCGTTCCCGCTTTCGAGCAAAGCGGCCGCTGGAATCATCGAGGTGCGCTATGAAACGCCTGACGGCGGCTCGGTTGGCCCGTTCCCGATCCGCTTCGATCCCGACGCCGCGCTATTTCGCGAGCAGAAGCAGATCCTCGAGCAGATGCCGAGCAATTGGGTCGAATTCCGCCAATACAACGGCACGCTGATCTATTTCACGACGCTGGTGACCTATCGATGCGCGATCGCCGATCTCTACTACGGCCTCGACGACGGCAAGCCGCTACAGCGCTATGACCTGCCCGCTTGCGATGCGAAGGATCCGTTCTCGACGCCCGAGAAGGCCCAGCTGTATTTGAAAGCGCCGCCGCGCACCAAATCGATTAGCCTGCAAATCACCTGGCGCGACGGCACCCAATCGGACGTCAGCACGATCGAGCGCAATTGAGCGGGTAATTTCCGGCCGCGCCCCGCGCGCGCCGCCTAACGATCATGGAGAGGCTGTGAGCGGAGCAATCAGAATCGGCATTGGCGGCTGGACGTTCGAGCCGTGGCGCGGCGTCTTTTACCCCGAGGGCCTCAGCCAGAAGCGCGAGCTGGAGTTTGCCTCGCGCGCTTTGACCTCGATCGAGATCAACGGCACTTATTATTCGACCTTCAAGCCCGATAGCTGGCGTAAATGGCGCGACGAAACGCCGGATGGATTCGTCTTCTCGGTGAAGGCGTCGCGCTTTTGCACCAACCGGAAGATTCTCGCCGAAGGGCGCGAATCCATGGAGCGCTTCATCGATCAGGGCCTGACCGAGCTGGGCGAGAAGCTCGGGCCGATCAACTGGCAATTCATGGCGACCAAGAAATTCGAGCCGAACGATTTCGGCGCGTTTCTCGCGCTGCTGCCCAAGGAGAAGAACGGCGTGGCTTTGCGCCATGCGGTGGAGGTGCGCAGCCCGACATTTGCAACGCCGGCCTTCTACGATCTCGCCCACAGCCACAATGTCGCGATCGTCTACGCCAAGGACGAGGACTTCCCCGAGATCGATCAGCCGACCGCCGACTTCACCTATGCCAGGCTGATGGCGAGCCAGGAAGACATCGAGACCGGCGTCACCGACAAGGAGCTTGGCGCGTTCGCCAAACAGACCCGCGCCTGGGCCAAGCACGGCGACGTGTTCGCTTATTTCATTTCCGGCGCGAAAGTGCGCAACCCCGCCGCCGCGCAGGCGCTGATCAAGAAACTGAAGTGACGGGCGTCAGTCGCCACAAGGGCTTTGCAAAATAATATTACCCGGATATAATTAATCGCCACGCTTAAGAGGCGACGGCGCTTGCTGGAGCACGGGATGGCGATGAACAGAGACGACAAAAAGGCCGCCGCCGCGGCCTATAAAGAGCGCAAAGCGGTCGCCGGCATCTATGCCCTGCGCTGTGCGCCGACAGGACAGCGATGGGTCGGCCGCGCGCTCGATCTCAGCACGATCCAGACCCGTCTGTGGTTCACGCTGCGCCAGGGCGCGACGCCGCATCGCAGCCTGCTGGACGCCTGGACGGCGCATGGCGCCGATAGTTTCACCTTCGAGGAACTCGAGCGGCTTGATGAGGAAGAACTCGGTTATGTCCGCGACGCGGCGCTCAAGGATCGCCTTGCGCATTGGCGGGCCGAATTGAACGCCGCGGTCATATGAGCGACATCGGTTTGCGCCAGCGAGCGCGCGGGAAATTTCCTGCCTAACGACGATCGAGCGTTTCGGCTTGTGACGCGGTCTCGGCCGAAAAAGCTTCATTCGGCTCGAACGCAAAGACGCCACTGGCCTTGGCCGCGCAATCCCTGGCGTCGCCGAAGTCAGCGACCGCATATTCGGCCAGCAGTCGCAGACGCGGAACGGGCAGATAGGCCCGGTAGGGATCGCCGACCAGGATTTTGACGCCGGCGGCAAGACACAGATCGAGGAAGGCGGTCACGCGACCGGCGAGTTCCCGCTCATAAAAGAGATCGCCGACGGCGATGAGATCGACCGCCGGCGGCGCGCCGGCCGTCAGGTCGCCCGAGGTCGCCGACACTGCGACATCATTGGCGGCGGCGTTGAGGCCAATCGCGGCGATCGCGTTGCGATCGATATCGGCCGCAAGGACCGTCCTCGCTCCGGCTTTCGCGGCGGCGATGGCGACGATTCCCGAGCCGGCGCCGAGATCGAGAACGCGCAAGTCCGCGACCGTCTCCGGCCGCGCGAGAATGTGGCGGGCGAGCGCCGTCCCGCCAGCCCAATGATAGGCCCAGTAGGGCGGCGGGTCGTCGCCGCCCCTCCCGACAAGCCGCCACAGACCGCTCGCCGGATGGGCGGCATAGAGTCGGATTTCGGGCAGCCCAGGCGCTGGAGCGATGCGCATGTGGTCCTGGATGAATCGAATCGGGTCCAGGCCCGGCGGCTTCGCCAAGTCGACGGCGTCACGATCGACCGTTTTTTTCCGCACGACCACGACGCTCCTTTGGCGACGTCTCCGCCCGGCGGGTCTACGCCGATTGTCGCTTTGGAAACAGGCCGGCGAGGCCCGCGACCGTCGCGGCGCAAATTCCGCGATCGGTGATCAGGCCCGTCAAGAGTTCCGCCGGCGTCACGTCGAAGGCTGGATTGGCGGCAGGGCTGCCGGGCGCGGCGATCATCACGCGCGCGATCCCGCCATTGTCGAGGCGCCCCGTCATGTGGGTGACTTCACTCGAATCGCGCTCCTCGATCTCGATCTCCTTGAGGCCGTCATGAATCGTCCAGTCGATCGTGGTATGCGGCAAAGCGATATAGAAGGGCACGTCATTGGCTTTGGCGGCGAGCGCTTTCAGATAGGTGCCGATCTTGTTGGCGGCGTCGCCGCGCGCGGTGACGCGATCGGCGCCGACGATGCAGAGGTCGACGCGCCCATGCTGCATCAGATGGCCGCCGGCATTGTCGGCGATGATCGTATGCGGCACGCCATGCTGGCCGAGTTCGAAGGCGGTCAGCGCGGCGCCCTGATTGCGCGGCCGCGTCTCGTCGACAAAGACATGGACCGGCACGCCGCGATCATGCGCCATATAGATCGGCGCGGTCGCGGTGCCCCAGTCGACAGTGGCGAGCCAGCCAGCGTTGCAATGAGTGAGCACATTCACTGGCCGGCCAAGCCGCCGGTGCGCTTGCTCGATCAGCGGCAGACCGGCCGCGCCGATACGCCGGCAGAGTTCGACGTCTTCGTCGCAGATTTCGCCGGCGCGCGCCCAAGCGGCCTCGGCCCGCGCCGGCGGCGCCAGCCCGGACACGATTCCCCTGACGTCGTCGAGCGCGTAGCGAAGATTGACGGCGGTCGGCCGCGAACGCAGCAGCAGGCCATAGGCGCGCTCGAGCCCCGAATCGCTGGCATCCTCACGCAGTCCGAGCGCAAGCCCGTAGGCGGCGGTCGCGCCGATCAACGGCGCGCCGCGCACGACCATCGACGCGATGGAATGGACGGCGGCGTCAAGCCTGTCGATGCGGCGGGTTGCAAACCGATGCGGCAGCACGGTCTGGTCGATCACTTCGACGCCGGCGCCGTCGGCGGCGGGCCAAATCGTGCGATAGGAACGGCCGTCCACTTTCATGCTTTGCGCCTCTGATCGGATAGTCATGCGATAGTCCAAACGCTGAGGGAGCGCGGATCGATCGCCATGCTCAATTATTTAGCAATGCATCGACTAAAGCCACAAGATTGTTCAAAAAAACCACCCTTGCGCCTTCGGGCGGGCTGGCCAATTCACCTGTCGCATGGATAGTTTAGGATCTCGAACCTTCTCGAACGGCGCCAGGATTTGCGTCCCGCGCTGGACAGGGCGGGAGAAACCGGCTTTGCTCGTCTCGGGCAACGGCGCGCCAAAGAAAGCAACAAAATGGATCAGGTCAGCCCAAACCAAACCGCGAACGTTCCGCACAGCCATGCCGATTCGACGCCGCCGACCGCAGAGGAGCTGAAAACCGCGATTCTGAACAAGCTGGTCTATGCCATCGGCAAGGATGTCGTCGCGGCGAGCCAGCGCGACTGGTTTCTCGCCGTCGCCTTCGCCACCCGCGACATCATCGTCGACCGCTGGATGAACTCGACGCGCGAGACCTATGACGACGATCGCAAGCGCGTCTATTACCTGTCGCTGGAATTCCTGATCGGCCGGATGCTGTTCGACGCGATGACCAATCTGCGCATCGTCGAACCGATGCAGGCGGCGCTGTCGCAATTGGGCGTCGACCTGGCTGTGTTGCGCCGCCTCGAGCCGGACGCGGCGCTCGGCAATGGCGGCCTCGGAAGGCTCGCCGCCTGTTTCATGGACAGTATGGCGACGCTGTCGATCGCCGCGCATGGCTACGGCATCCGTTACGACAACGGCCTGTTTCGCCAGATCATCCGCGACGGCTGGCAGCAGGAGGCGCCGGAGGACTGGCTCGCCTTCGGCAATCCCTGGGAATTTGCGCGGCCGGAAAGCAATTATGCGATCGGCTTTGGCGGCCAGGTCGAGGCGGTGCCCGGCCTCGGCGACAAGACGCGCCATGTCTGGAAGCCAGGCGAAACGGTCGAGGCGGTCGGCTACGACACGCCGATCGTAGGCTGGCGCGGACGTCATGTGAACACGTTGCGGCTATGGACGGCGCGCGCGCCAGATCCGCTGCGGCTCGACGCTTTCAACGCCGGCGATTATATCGGCGCGCTCGCCGACCGGGTGCGCGCCGAAGCGATTTCCAAAGTGCTCTATCCCAGCGACGCGACGCCAGCCGGCCAGGAATTGCGGCTGCGGCAGGAATATTTCTTCGCCTCCGCGTCGCTGCTCGATCTGGTGCGCCGCCACGTCAAGCAGCATCGCGACATCCGCTCGCTCGGCGACAAAGTGGCGATCCAGCTCAACGACACTCATCCCTCGATCGCGATCGCCGAATTGATGCGCATTCTGGTCGACCTCAATGGGCTCGACTGGGACGAGAGCTGGGCGATCGCCAAGGCAGTGTTCTCCTACACCAACCACACGCTGCTGCCCGAGGCGCTGGAAAGCTGGCCGGTGACGCTGATGGAGCGGCTGCTGCCGCGCCACATGCAGATCATTTATCTCATCAACGCGGTCCATCTCGACGCCGCGCGCAAGGCCGGCTTCACCGAGCCGGCCGTTCTTTCCTCGGTGTCGCTGATCGACGAGCAGGCTGGCCGGCGCGTGCGCATGGGCAATCTCGCCTTCATCGGATCGCACAAGATCAACGGCGTTTCCGCGCTGCACACCGATCTGATGCGCAAGACCGTCTTTCACGACCTCAACGCCGTCTATCCCGGCCGCATCACCAACAAGACCAACGGCATCACCTTCCGGCGCTGGTTGATGGAGGCCAATCCGGCCCTGACCAACATCATCGTCGGGGCGATCGGCGAAAAGGCGCTCGACGACGCCGAACTTCTCGGCGAACTCGCCAGACATGCTGACGATAGCGCGCTGCAGGAGCAGCTCGCGCTGGCGCGCCGCGCCAATAAGGTCGCGCTCGGTCGCCTCGTCGCCGAAAAGCTGAACGTGCGGCTCGATCCCGATTCCCTCTACGACGTCCAGATCAAGCGCATTCACGAATACAAGCGGCAATTGCTCAATATTCTGGAGACGATCGCCCGCTACAATTCCATCCGCGCCAATCCGATGAAAGAATTTGCGCCGAGGGTCAAGATATTCGCGGGCAAGGCGGCGGCGAGCTACACCCAGGCCAAGCTGATCATCAAGCTGGCGATCGACGTGGCGCGCGTCGTCAATTCCGATCCAACGGTGCGCGGCCTGCTGAAAGTGGTGTTCCTGCCCAATTACAACGTGAGTCTCGCCGAGACGATCATTCCCGCCGCCGATCTCTCCGAGCAGATCTCCACCGCCGGCATGGAAGCCTCGGGTACCGGCAATATGAAGATGGCCTTGAACGGCGCCTTGACCATCGGCACGCTCGACGGCGCCAATGTCGAGATCAAGGAACAGGTCGGCGACGACAATATCTTCATTTTCGGCCTCGATGCGCATCAGGTCGACACCGAGCGGCGGACCAAGGGCATCGATATGTCGGCGACAATCGCCGCCTCGCCGCTGCTGCGCGAAGTATTGGACGAACTCTCCTCCGGCGTCTTCTCGCCCGACGATCCCGGCCGCTATCGCGGCCTCGTCGATGTCCTCACCCATCACGATTATTTCATGGTCTGCGCCGATTTCGACGCCTATTGGAACGCGCAATTGCAGGTCGACAAAATGTGGCGCGACAAGCAACGATGGTGGCGTTCGAGCATTACCAATACGGCGCGCATGGGCTGGTTCTCGTCGGATCGGACGATCGCCGAATATGCCCAGGAGATATGGAACGCTCCGTTCCGCCCGGTCGTTTAAGACAGTCGTTTGAGGGATGGGAATGGCGAAGGGCTGGCAGGCTGACGAAGTCGATGTCGAGGCCGTGCTGGCGGCCCGCCAGAGCGATCCTTTCGCAGTGCTCGGCCCCCACCAGACCGCGGAAGGGTGGGCGATCCGCGCCTTCGTTCCGTTCGCCGACAAGGTCAGCGCGGTGACTCGCGATGGCGCGACAATCGTCGCGCTCGAGCGGCGCAAGGGCGATTTCTTCGAGGGCCTCGCCAAGGGCCTCAAGGAGCGCCCGGCCTATCGGCTGGAAGCCCGTAACGGTCGGGGGGCCTGGTCCTACGACGACGGTTATGCCTTCGGCCCCGCGCTCGGCCCGCTCGACGATTATCTACTGCTCGAAGGCACCCATCGGCAACTCTATCGCCGCCTTGGCGCACAGATCACGACCCACGAAGGCGTCGACGGCGTTCTGTTCGCGCTTTGGGCGCCCAACGCCTCGCGGGTGTCGGTGGTCGGCGATTTCAATCAATGGGATGGCCGGCGCTGCCAGATGCGCAAGCGCTTCGACAGCGGCCTATGGGAGTTTTTCGCGCCCGGCCTCGGCGCCGGAACCGTTTACAAATACGAGGTCATTTCGCGCGAGGGCGCGCTGCAGCCGCTGAAGGCCGATCCGTTCGGCTTCGAGGCGGAAATGCGCCCCTCGACCGCCTCCATCGTCGCCGACACCGACGACTTCCAATGGACCGACGCCGACTATCTCGAGAAGCGGAAGGAGGGCGACTTCCGGCGCAAGCCGATGTCGGTTTTCGAAGTTCATCTCGGCTCATGGCAGCGCGGCGAGAACGGCGCCTTCCTGACCTATGACCAATTGGCTGAAACGCTGATCCCCTATGTGGTGCATCTCGGCTTCACCCATCTCGAATTGCTGCCGGTCACCGAACATCCGCTCGACGGCTCCTGGGGCTACCAGCCGATAGGGCTGTTCGCGCCGACGCGCCGTTTCGGCGATCCGGCTGGGTTCGCCCGTTTCGTCGACCGCGCGCATGGGTCGGGCCTGGGCGTCATTCTCGATTGGGTGCCCGCTCATTTCCCGGTCGACGCGCATGGCCTTGCGCATTTCGACGGCGACGCGCTTTACGAACATTCCGATCCGCGCCGCGGCTTCCACCCCGACTGGAACACCGCGATCTACGATTTCGGCCGGCGCGAAGTCGCCAATTTCCTGCATGCGAGCGCGCTCTACTGGATCGACCGCTTTCATATCGACGGCCTGCGCGTCGATGCCGTCGCCTCGATGCTCTACCTCGACTATTCCAGGAAAGCGGGCGAATGGTCGCCCAATCCCGACGGCAGCAACGACAACCGCGACGCGATCGCCTTCATCAAGCGCGCCAATGAACTGATCGGCGGCGGCTTTCCCGGCGCGCTGATGATCGCCGAGGAATCGACGGCCTGGGGCGGCGTCTCGGCCCCGGTCAGCGCCGGCGGCCTCGGCTTCCATTACAAATGGAACATGGGCTGGATGCACGACACGCTCGAATATGTCGCGCGCGATCCCGTCCATCGGCGCTGGAGCCATGACAAACTGACCTTCGGCCTGCTTTACGCCTTCACCGAAAATTTCGTGCTGCCGATTTCGCATGACGAAGTGGTGCATGGCAAAGGCTCGGTGATCGGCAAAATCCCGGGCGACGAATGGCAGAAATTCGCCACCGCCCGCGCCTATTACGGTTTCATGTGGGCTCATCCCGGCAAGAAGCTGTTGTTCATGGGCCAGGAATTCGGCCAGACCAGCGAATGGAATTTCGACGCCCCGCTGCCCTGGTGGCTGCTCGATCACAAGCCGCATCAGGGGCTGCAGTCCTTCATCCGCGATCTCAACAAGCTCTATCGCGATCTGCCGGCGCTGCACGTGCGCGACTGCGAACATGAAGGCTTCCGCTGGATCGTCGTCAATGACGACGAACAATCCGTGCTCGCCTTCCTGCGCAGCGGCGCGGAGGGCGACAAGCCGATCGCCATCGCCTGCAATTTTACGCCGGTGCCTCGCCTCAATTATCGCATCGGCCTGCCGGCGGCAGGACGCTGGAAAGAGATTCTGAATTCCGATTCCGAGATCTATGGAGGCTCCAACATGGGCAATCTCGGCGGCATATTCGCCGAGGACAGGCCGGCGCACGGCTTCGCCGCCTCGGCGGCCTTGACCCTGCCGCCGCTCTCGACTTTGTTTCTCGAATTCGACCCGCAATGATGTCGATCAAGTCCGACAAAAACAAAACCAGAGGGGAAAGCCCATGAGTCCTGTGAAAGCGCCCAAGCAAGCATCGCCGGCCCTGCCATTGTCCCGTCATGCGATGGCTTATGTGCTCGCGGGCGGGCGGGGCAGCCGCCTCATGGAATTGACCGACAAACGCGCCAAGCCGGCGGTCTATTTCGGCGGCAAGTCGCGCATCATCGATTTTGCTCTATCCAATGCGCTGAATTCCGGCATCCGGCGCATGGCGGTCGCCACGCAATACAAGGCGCATAGCATGATCCGGCATTTGCAGCGCGGCTGGAACTTTCTGCGCCCGGAACGCAACGAGACCTTCGATATTTTGCCGGCGAGCCAGCGCGTCTCCGAGACCATGTGGTATCTGGGGACGGCCGACGCCGTCTATCAAAACATCGACATCATCGAGAGCTATGCGCCGCTGTTCATCGTCCTGCTCGCCGGCGATCACATCTACAAGATGGATTACGAAAAGATGCTGGTGCAGCATGTCGAATCGGGCGCCGACGTCACAGTCGGCTGCCTCGAAGCGCCGCTGAAGGAGGCGACCGGCTTCGGCGTCATGCATGTCGATACGAAGGACAAGATTATGTCCTTCCTCGAAAAGCCGAAGAACCCGCCGCCAATGCCAGGCAAGCCCGATGTCGCTTTGTGCAGCATGGGCATTTATGTCTTCGACACCAAATTCCTGGTCGAAGAGCTCAAGCGCGACGCCGCCGATCCGAATTCCGCCCATGATTTCGGCAAGGACATCATTCCCCATATCGTCAAGAACGGGAAAGCGATCGCTCATCATTTCTCGCGTTCGTGCGTGTTGTCGAGCGACGAGGCGCAGGTCTATTGGCGCGACGTCGGCACCGTCGACGCCTATTGGGCCGCCAATATCGATCTGACCGACATCGTGCCGGACCTCGACCTTTACGACAACAACTGGCCGATCTGGACCTATGGCGAAATCACGCCGCCCGCCAAGTTCGTTCACGACGAGGAGGGGCGTCGCGGCTCGGCCGTTTCCTCGCTGGTTTCCGGCGGCTGCATCGTCTCCGGCGCTTCGCTGTCGCGCTCCCTGCTGTTTACCGGAGTGCGCGTCAATTCCTATTCGCGCGTTCACGAGGCCGTCATCATGCCCTATGTAGAGGTTGGGCGGAACGTCCAATTGTCCAAAGTCGTCGTCGATCGCGGCGTCGTTATTCCGGAGGGCCTCGTCGTCGGCGAAGATCCGGTGGCGGACGCCAAGCGGTTTCGGCGCACCGAGGAAGGCGTCTGCCTCATCACCCAGCCGATGCTGGATAAGCTAAGCCTGTGACCGGAAGCTCATGAGCGGAATTAAGGTTCTCTCCGTCGCATCCGAAATCTTTCCGCTCGTCAAGACCGGGGGCCTTGCCGATGTCGCCGGAGCCTTGCCGGGGGCCTTGTCGCATGAAAACATTCAGGCGACGACTTTAGCGCCCGGCTATCCCGGTCTTATCGCCAAGCTCGACAAGGCTGAGCCTGCCCATCGCTATGAGGCTTTGTTCGGCGGCCCGGCGACGCTACTCGCCGCGAGGGCCGGCGTCCTCAATTTGTTTGTCCTGGACGCGCCGCATCTCTTCATCAGGACCGGCAATATCTATCTCGGCGCCGACGGCCTCGACTGGCCCGACAACGCCCAACGCTTCGCCGCGCTGGCGCGCGTGGCCGCCGACATCGGCAAAGGTTCTGCGACGAATTTTGCGCCCGATATCGTCCATGCCCATGATTGGCAGGCGGCGCTGGCGCCAGCCTATCTGCATTACGACGGCGGCCGGCGGCCGGGAACCGTCGTGACCGTCCACAATCTCGCCTTCCAGGGTCATTTTCCCGCTAGCCTGCTCGCCGAACTCGAACTGCCCCCTGAATCCCTCGCTATCGACGGCGTCGAATATTTCGGCGGCATCGGCTTTCTGAAGGCGGGCCTGCAATTTGCTGACCGCATCACCACGGTTTCGCCGACCTATGCACGCGAAATCATGACGCCTGAATCCGGCATGGCGCTCGACGGCCTGCTGCGCTATCGCGCCAATGTCGTCGAAGGCATCGTCAATGGCATCGACGTCGAAGTCTGGAATCCCGAGAGCGACGCGCATCTGCCGCAGACCTATAGCGCGACCCGGCTCGACATGCGCGGGCGCAACAAGACAGCGCTGCAGGCGCGCATGGATCTCGCGCCAAAGGCCGATGCGCCGCTGTTCGGCGTCGTCACCCGCATTTCCAGCCAGAAGGGGCTCGATCTTCTGCTCGCCGCCCTGCCGTCGCTTATCGAGATGGGCGGCCAGCTCGCTTTGCTCGGCGCGGGCGACAGGGTGCTTCAGGATGCGTTTGCCGAAGCGGCGCGCACCCACGCGGGAACGGTCGGCTGCATCTTCGAATATGACGAGGGGATCGCCCATCTCGTGCAGGCCGGCGCGGATTTCATTCTGGTGCCCTCGCGCTTTGAGCCTTGCGGCCTGACGCAATTATGCGCTTTGCGCTATGGCGCGGCGCCGATCGTCGCGCGCGTCGGCGGCCTTGCCGACACCGTCATCGACGCCAACGAGGCGGCTCTCGCGGCGGGCGTCGCGACGGGGCT
>DATBZF010000173.1:0-4073 GCA_036513315.1 Roseiarcus sp. | reverse complement strand
GGAGCGGGCCCGGGGTCGGGCGGCGAGGGTTCCGCCGCGGGGTCGACGAACGGCGGCGGACAGCATCACAAGCGGCGCCACGATCAGGCGGGCGCGGCTGAGGATTCCGCCCCGCCTGCCGCCGCAACCAATCCGGCGCCCGCGGACGCGTCCAGTCCAGCAGCGGCGCCGGGTGGGGCGTCTTCGACCGCGCCGGCGCCTGCCAGCCCGACCACGCAGGGCGCTCCGCCATCCGGCGCCCCGACGCCGGGATCTTCGGCGCCGGCCGCGGCTCCCGCCGGCGCCCCGGCGCAGGGTTCAGCGCAATGAGCTTATGGGCGCTTAGGACGGAGCGGTGAACCCGTCCCGCATCTTTATCGATCGGCCGGTCGCGACCAGTCTTCTGATGATCGCGATTCTGCTCGTCGGAATTATGGCCTTTCGCTTCCTGCCGCTCTCGGCCTTGCCCGAAGTCGACTATCCGACGATTCAAGTCCAGACCTTCTATCCAGGCGCCAGCCCGGAGGTGATGACATCGGCGGTGACAGCGCCGCTCGAGCGGCAATTTGGGCAGATGGCGAGTCTCAGCCAGATGATGTCGGCGAGCTCCGCCGGCGCCTCGATCATCACCTTGCGGTTCGGCTTGGACATTGGCCTCGACATTGCCGAACAGGAGGTGCAGCAGGCGATCAACGCCGCCGGCAATCTTTTGCCCGCCGACCTGCCGGCGCCGCCGATCTACGCCAAGGTCAATCCGGCCGATGCGCCAATTCTAACGCTGGGCGTTTCTTCCGAATCGATGAAGCTCACCGACGTCGAAGACATCATCGAAACACGCCTCGTGCCGAAACTGTCGCAACTTCCCGGCGTCGGCCTGGTTTCGATCTCGGGGGGACAACGGCCTTCGGTCCGTATCCACGTCAATCCGCTCGCGCTCTCATCTCTGGGCATCAATCTCGATGATCTGCGCACGACGATCTCGAACCTGAACGTCAACACGCCCAAGGGCAATTTCGACGGTCCGGCGCAATCCTCGGCGATCAACGCCAACGATCAGATCCGCGACCCGAAAGATTACGCGAAATCGGTTATCGCCTATCGCAATGGCGCGCCAGTTCGGCTCTCGGATGTCGCGAAGGTTGAAATCGGCCCTGAGAACGGCCGTCTGCGCGCCTGGATGAATACGACGCCGGCGCTGATCGTCAACGTTCAGCGGCAGCCCGGCGCCAATGTCATCCAGGTCGTCGACAGCATCAAGAAGCTCTTGCCCACGCTCAGCGCCACGCTGCCGGCCGCGATCAGCGTCACGCCGCTGACCGATCGCACGACCACCATCCGCGCCTCCGTTGAGGATGTCGAGTTCGAGCTTGCGCTCGCGGTCGGACTGGTCGTGCTGGTCATCTTCCTGTTCCTGCGCAATATCCCGGCGACCATCATCCCGAGCCTGTCGGTGCCGCTGTCGCTGATCGGGGCGCTCGCGATCATGTATCAGGCCGGTTTCAGCCTCGATAATTTGTCGCTGATGGCGCTCACCGTCGCAACCGGCTTCGTCGTCGACGACGCGATCGTGGTGATCGAGAACATCGCGCGCTTTCTCGAGGAAGGAGACAGTCCTTACGACGCGGCGATGAAGGGTTCGGCGCAGATTGGCTTCACCATCATCTCGCTCACCGTGTCGCTGCTTGCGGTGTTGATTCCACTCCTGTTCATGGGCGACGTGGTCGGGCGGCTGTTCCATGAGTTCGCGATCACGCTCGCCGCGGCCATCGTCATTTCCGCCGTTGTCTCGCTGACTTTGGTGCCGATGCTATGCGCCAAGCTTCTGCGCCCGCAGGGCCATGGGCGTGGCGGCGAGGCGAGCGGCGGACGGTTCTTCCAGGCTCTGACCCGTTTCTATGCCGCGACGTTGCGGGTCGCGCTCGATCATCAAGGCTTCATGCTTCTGGTCGCGCTCGGCACATTCCTGCTCACCGGCTACCTCTATATGACAATCCCGAAGGGGTTCTTTCCCATTCAGGACACCGGCGTCATCCAGGGCGTGACGCAGGCCGCGGAGGCGATCTCATTCGACCAGATGGCCGACCATCAACAGGCCCTGGCGAAAGTGATCCTGACCGATCCGGACGTCGAAAGCCTGTCCTCGTTCATCGGTGTTGACGGATCGAACGTCACGCTCAACTCTGGCCGCCTCCTCATCAACCTCAAGCCGCATGCGAAGCGCACGGCGACGGCGAGCGACATCATTCGGCGGATCCAAAAGGAAACGGCGAATGTTGCGGGGATCGCACTCTTCATGCAGCCGGTGCAGGACCTGTCCATCGACACGGCCGTCAGCGCGACCCAATATCAGTTCACACTCGAGAACCAGGACCTCGCGACGCTGCAGACCTGGACGCCGAAGGTCTTGCAGCGTTTGAGCCAGATTTCATCGATCGTCGATGTGGCCAGCGACCTGCAGCCGGACGGCCGCTCGGTGATCGTCGATCTCGACCGCGCCAACGCCGCGCGCTTCGGCATCACGCCGGCAATCGTCGACAACGCCCTCTACGACGCCTACGGACAGCGCATCATCTCGACCATCTTCACCCAGAGCAACCAGTACCGCGTCATTCTCGACGTCGAGCCGTCGATGGCGCGTTCGGTGAAGTCGCTCGATTCGATCTATCTGCCGTCCGCGGCATCCACCACCGGTCAGACGCCGCTCGGATCGGTGGCCAATTTCAACGTCAAAACCTCGCCGCTGCAGATCTCGCATCTGAAGCAGTTTCCAGTGACCACGATCTCATTCAATCTCGCGCCGGGCGCATCGCTTGGGGAGGCGGTTGATGCGATCGGCCAGGCGCTTCAGGAGATTGACCTGCCGCCGAGCTTTGGCGTCAGCTTCCAGGGTGCGGCGCAGGCGTTTCAGTCAGCGCTGTCGAACGAGATCTTCCTGCTCGCGGCCGCGATTGCGGCCATGTATATCGTGCTCGGGGTGCTCTATGAGAGCTTCATCCACCCGATCACGATCCTGACCACGCTTCCCTCAGCGGGCATCGGCGCGCTGTTGACGCTCAATGCGGCGGGAGCCGGGCTCGACATCATCGGCGTCATTGGCATCGTGCTCTTGATCGGCATCGTCAAGAAGAACGCGATCATGATGATCGACTTCGCGCTCGACGCGCAGCGCGATCAGGGACTGCCCGCGCGCGAAGCGATCTATCAGGCCTGTCTGTTGCGCCTGCGGCCGATCCTGATGACGACGGTCGCGGCGATCTTCGGCGCGTTGCCGTTGATGCTGGGAACGGGCGTCGGCTCCGAGCTTCGCCGTCCGCTGGGGCTGGCGATTGTCGGCGGTCTCGCCTTCAGCCAGGTGCTGACGCTCTACACGACCCCGGTCATCTATCTCTTCTTCGAGCGCCTAGGCGAGCGGCTCGGCATGGGCTCCACCCATGTCCCCACCGGTGCCCTGGCGACAGAAGCGCCGTGAACAACCGGTTTTCCGAGCTCTTCATTCGGCGGCCCGTCGCGACGATTCTGCTCACGATCGGAATCGTGTTCGGCGGACTGCTCGGCTATTCGCAATTGCCCGTCTCGCCGCTGCCGCAGGTCGATTTTCCAGTCATCTCGGTTCAGGCGAACATGCCGGGCGCGAGCCCCGTCACCATGGCGACCTCCGTCGCGGCGCCGCTCGAGCGGCACCTGGGCCAGATCGCCGACGTCAACGAGATGACGTCGCAGAGCACGCTCGGCTCGACCCGCATCACCCTCCAGTTCGGACTTGATCGCAACATCGATGGCGCGGCGCGAGACGTTCAGGCCGCCATCGTCGCGGCCCGCGTCGATCTGCCGACCAGCCTACGACAGAATCCGACCTACCATAAAGTCAATCCGGCTGACGCGCCGATCATGGTCATCGCCATGTCGTCGACGACTCACACCGCGGGGCAGCTCTATGATCTCGCCTCGAACATTCTGCAGCAGCGGCTGTCGCAGCTTCCGGGCATTGGCGAGGTTGATATCTCCGGCGCGGCGCTGCCGGCGGTGCGTGTCGAAATCAACCCCGGCGCGATCTTCCACTACGGCATTGGGCTTGAGGACATCCGCGCAGCGCT
>DATBZF010000172.1:0-5620 GCA_036513315.1 Roseiarcus sp. | reverse complement strand
GCCGCTCGTCCCCAAATCCCCCAACCCCATATCGCTCCACATCGACCGCGCTCAAATCCATCATCGGCTCCAGAATCTGCCCCTGCAGCGAATCGGAGTTCGTCAAAAAACTCAAGGAAAAGATGTGTGCATCGAATAGCGGCTCTGCGGGGAGAAGGGGCGCGTGTTCCCTTCGCCCCGCGTAGCGGGCGGGGAGAAGGTGGCGCGAAGCGCCGGATGAGGGGCGGCGCAAACCTCCAATATAATCTTCACCCCCTACACTCGCGCCGACCCCTGCCGGCGCGCCATCAACGCCTTGGCCGTCTCCACTGTCACCGCGGCGTCGCGGCAGTAGGCGTCGGCGCCGACCGCCTGGGCGAAGGATTCATTGAGCGGCGCGCCGCCGACCAGCACGATATAATCGTTGCGCATGCCTTTTTCCTTGAGGGTGTCGATCACCACTTTCATGTAGGGCATGGTGGTGGTCAGCAGCGCCGACATGCCGAGAATTTCTGGCTGATGCTTTTCGATCGCCTCGAGATATTTCTCGACGCCATTGTTGATGCCGATGTCGAACACTTCGAAGCCGGCCCCCTCCATCATCATGCAGACGAGATTCTTGCCGATGTCGTGGATGTCGCCCTTGACGGTGCCGATCACCATCTTGCCGACTCTGGGCGCGCCGGTGGCGGCGAGCAGCGGGCGCAGGATCGCCATGCCGCCCTTCATCGCATTGGCCGACATCAGCACTTCCGGCACGAACAATATGCCGTCGCGAAAATCAATGCCGACGATGCGCATGCCTTCGACCAGCGCCTTGGTCAGCACGTCATAGGGCGCCCAGCCGCGCGCCAGCAGGATGCGCACGCCCTCTTCGATCTCTTCTTTCAAGCCATCATAGAGATCGTCGTGCATCTGCGGCACGAGCTCGTCGTCCGCCAGCGTCGACAGATCGAGTTCGTCATCCGCCATCGTTAGTCCTGAAATCCCCAACGCCGCGCAAACGCGCGGCGCGCCGCGGCCAGTATCGGCTGCAGGCGGAGAGGGCGCAAAGCCTAATTAATGCGGGTCGGCGCCACATTTTGCGGCCCCTCGCGCCTCAACCGATCTTAACCCTGTGCTGGGCGACCGGGATCATCTGGCGCACTTTCGCCACCACCGCCGAGTCGATGCGGGTCGAGACGATTCCAATGCCGTCGGAAGCCTTGGCGACGACATGGCCCCAGGGATCGGCGACCAGCGAATGGCCGTAAGTCGCGCGCTGCTCGTTGCCGACGCTGAACGAGCCGGTCTGGGCGCTCGCGCAGAGATAGGTCTGGGTTTCGATCGCGCGCGCGCGCAGCAGCACTTCCCAATGGTCCTTGCCGGTCTGCAGCGTGAAAGCGGCGGGCAGGGCGATGATCTGCGCGCCTTTTTCGGCGAGCGCCTGGAAGAGGGCGGGAAAGCGCAGATCGTAGCAGATCGAGCAGCCGACGGTGACGCCCTCGCAATCATAGGTCACCAACTGGTCGCCCGGTTTGACCGTGGCGCTTTCCTTGTAGGAGGTCCCGTCCGGCGTCGTCACGTCGAACAGATGAATTTTGCGATAGCGGGCGATCTCCTCGCCCTGGCGGTTGAAGACGACGCTGGTGTTGTGGATGCGCTGGTCGCCCTCGATGCGCTCCATGAACGAGCCGGCATGGATGAAGATGCGATGCTTTTGCGCAAGCTGCTGGGCCATCGCATAGGCCGGCCCGCCGGGCAGAACTTCCGAATTGGCGTATTTGTCGCCTTTCCCCCCTCCCGCCCAGTCGAATTGCTCGGGCAGCAACACCCAGTCCGGCCCCTCCTCGGCGACGGCTTTTTCGATCAGGGCGCGCGCCGAAGCGATATTGGCCGCCTTGTCGTTGATCGAATTCATCTGGACGAGCGAGACTTTCATGGCGCGCCTGGTCTCATAGGATGCAGGGCGACAATCTCGGGTCGTGGCGGCCTCCCGTCAAGCGGCGCCCAATGGCCGCCGGCGACGACGGCGGCGGCCCAAACCATCCCGGCGAAATGCCTATCGACAAAATCCTCCGGGCGGTGAACATTGCGCCCGCCAGAAGCGCCGGAGGAACGTCTTGTTTTCATTGCCCGATCTTTTCTCTGTCGCGGGGCGGACGGCGCTGGTCACCGGCGGGGCGACGGGAATCGGCCGCGTCTGCGCCGAAGCCCTGCTGAGCGCGGGCGCGCGCGTGCTGATCGCCTCGCGCAAGGCGGAGGCCTGCGAGGCGGTCGCCAGCGAGCTTTCGGCGCTCGGTCCCTGCGAGGGGTTCGGCGGGACGGTGGCGAGCGAGCCGGGCGTGACGGCGCTGGCTGGGGAAGTGCGCAAGCGAACCGACAGGCTCGACATTCTCGTCAACAATGCCGGCGCCAATTGGGGCGCGCGTTTCGAGGCTTTTGAATGGAAAGCCTGGGAGCGGGTGCTGAGCGTCAATGTCATGGGCCTGTTCACGCTGACGCGCGATCTGATGCCGCTGCTGCTGAAATCAGGCGGCGAAGACCGTCCGGCGACGGTCGTCAATATCGGTTCGGTGATGGGCACGGTCACCCAATCGGAGAGCGCCTATGCCTATGCCGCGTCCAAGAGCGCCGTGCATCACCTGACGCGCATCCTCGCCAGCGAATTCGCCGGCCGCCATGTCACGGTCAATGCGATCGCGCCAGGTCCGTTCAAGACTAAAATGACTTCATTCGCGCTCGACAAGCCGGAAGGGCTCGACGCCGCTTTGGCCGCTGTTCCGATGCGGCGCCTTGGCCGGCCGGAAGATCTGGCGGCGACGCTTCTCTATCTTGCCGGCCGGGGCGGGTCCTATACGACCGGCGCGATCATTCCTGTCGACGGCGGCGTCAGCGTCTACGCTCCGCCCGCCATGCTTTCGGAGATCTAGACCATGGACGATTTGAGCAAGCCGCGTTCTATTACGATCGACGAATTGATCGCGCTTGCCGGAAGCGAGACTGGCGTCTCGCGCTGGTTCACCATCGATCAGAAACGCATTGACGCCTTCGCCGAAATCACCGAGGACCGGCAATTCATCCATATCGATCCGGAAGCGGCGCGCGCCTCGCCGTTTGGCGGCACGATCGCGCATGGCTTTCTCACGCTGTCGATGCTTTCAGCGCTGGCCATCGACGCCTTGCCCGCGATCGAGGGCCGCGCGATGGGCGTCAATTATGGCTTCGAGAAGTTGCGCTTTCTTTCGCCGGTCCCCGCCGGCGCGCGCATTCGCGGACGCTTTCGTCTCGAAAGCGTCACGCCGCGCTCGCCGACCGAGTTTCTGTCGCGCCATAGCGTGACCGTTGAGATCGAAGGGGCGGCCAAGCCGGCGCTGATCGCCGAATGGTTGACCCTTACCGTCATGAATCCCGATCACGCAGCGGCGGCCGCCAAATGAATATGCGGTTCGAGGGGCGCGTCGCCATCGTCACCGGCGCCGGCGGCGGCCTTGGCCGCTGTCACGCTCTCGGCCTCGCCGCGCGCGGCGCCAAGGTCGTCGTCAATGATCTCGGCCGTAACGGCGAGCCTTCGGAGGCCTCGCTCAAGGTGGCGCGCGAAATCGAGACGGCGGGAGGCGTCGCCATCGCCGATGGCGCCGATGTCGCCAATGTCGCGCAGGTCGCCGCGATGGTCGAGGCCGCGCAATCGCGCTGGGGAAGCGTCGACATTCTCGTCAACAACGCCGGCATCCTGCGTGACAAGACTTTCGCCAAAATGGAGCTCGACGAGTTCGAGCTGGTCCTGCGCGTTCATCTCTTGGGGTCGGCAATCTGCGCCAAGGCGGTCTGGCCGGGCATGCGCGAACGCAATTATGGGCGCATCCTGTTCACCTCCTCGGCTTCCGGCGTCTACGGCAATTTCGGCCAGTCCAACTACGGCGCCGCGAAAGCGGGCATGATCGGGCTGATGAACGTGTTGCATCTGGAAGGCGCCAAGACCAATATCCGCGTGAATACGCTGCTGCCGACTGCGGCGACCGGCATGACGGAAGGGCTGATCCCGCCGGAGATGGCGGCGCTGATGAACCCGGAGACGGTGACCCCGGCGGTTTTGTTCCTGGTCAGCGAAGACGCGCCCTCCAAAGTGATCATGGGCGCCGGCGCCGGCGTCTTCGCCGTCACCCATATCGAGGAAACGCCGGGTCTGTTCCTCTCCAAGGCCGATCGGACGCCCGAGACGATCGCCGCCCGCTTCGACGAAATCGCCGACCCCAAAACGGCGCGCCCGCTCGACAACGCTTTCGGCCAGACGTTCAAATTCGTCGAGACCGCCGCCCGGGCGCTCGGCGTCAAACTGTCGCAAAAGGGAGGCTCGTGATGAGGGAAGCCGTCATCGTTTCGACCGCGCGCACGCCGATCGGGCGCGCCTATCGCGGCGCCTTCAACGACACCCAGGCGCAGACGCTTGGCGGCCATGCGATCGAGCACGCCGTCAAGCGCGCCGGCGTCGACACCAGCGAGATTGACGATGTCGTCATGGGCGCGGCGATGCAGCAGGGTTCGACCTATATGAATGTCGCGCGCCAGGCCGCTTTGCGCGCCGGGCTGCCGACTTCGGTCGCCGGCATGTCGGTCGATCGGCAATGCGCGTCGGGCCTGATGGGCATCGCCATCGCGGCCAAACAGATCATCTGCGACGGCATGCAGACGACGGTCGGCGGCGGCCTTGAATCGATTTCGCTGGTGCAGAACGAGCATGCCAACACTTATCGGGCGCGCGATCCCTGGCTCGTCGCCCATCGCAACGACGTCTATATGAGCATGCTGGAGACGGCGGAGATCGTCGGGCAGCGCTACAAGATTTCGCGCGAGCGTCAGGACGAGTATGCGTTGCAATCCCAGCAGCGGACCGCCGCCGCGCAGGCGGCCGGCCGGTTCGACGCCGAAATCGTTCCCCTGCCCAGCGTCATGAAAGTTGCCGATAAGGCGACCGGGGAGATCAGCGACAAACCGGTGACATTGAAGCAGGACGAGGGCAATCGCGCCGACACGACGCTGGATGGCCTGCGGGGGCTGAAGACCGTCTTCACCAAGGGACAGCGTCTCGAAGGCGGCGCCTTCATCACCGCCGGCAATGCCTCGCAATTGTCCGACGGCGCCTCGGCCTGCGTTTTGATGGAGGCGAGCCAGGCCGAGCGGCGTGGCCTTAAGCCGCTCGGCATCTATCGCGGCATCGCGGTCGCCGGCTGCGATCCTGACGAAATGGGCATCGGCCCGGTCTTCGCGGTGCCCAAACTCTTGAAGGCGCATGGCCTCAAAATGGACGACATCGGCCTTTGGGAATTGAACGAAGCCTTCGCCGTCCAGGTGATCTATTGCCGCGACCGGCTCGGCATTCCCGATGAGCGGCTGAATGTCGACGGCGGCGCGATTTCAATCGGCCATCCATACGGCATGAGCGGCGCGCGCCTGACCGGCCATGCTCTGATCGAGGGCAGACGGCGCGGCGTCAAATATGTCGTTGTGACGATGTGCGTCGGCGGCGGCATGGGCGCCGCCGGCCTGTTCGAAGTGGCGTAAGGCGCTTGCGGGTGAGACCGAAACGTCGCGCCGCCCCTCATCCGGCGCTTCGCGCCACCTTGTAACAGCGACCTCTGCTATGACGAGCCTATTCCGTGAG
>DATBZF010000171.1:0-46618 GCA_036513315.1 Roseiarcus sp. | reverse complement strand
CCTTTGTCAATGACGACCGCGAAAGCGGTCGCCGCCTTCGGCGGTGGCCTGAAAGGCCATCATTGACAAAGGTCTCAGCGGTGAAACACGCTCCGCCATGCGAAACGATGGATCACACTCGACCGTTTCAGTTGGTGTTGGCCTCGCGCTGGCGCGGCCCGCGCATTCTTCCTGAGAACTGGCCCGGAGGAATGGACAACCTCCTGAAAGTCCACAGCTAGAGACCGGGGCTTTTGGAATCGGCGAGAAAGCCGTGCAGCGCCTGCACGACCTGCGCGCCCTCGCCGATGGCGGCGCCGACGCGTTTGACAGAGCCGGAGCGCACGTCGCCGACCGCGAACACGCCGGGCACCGAGGATTCAAGCGCGGACGAGATGGTCCGATCCGCGCCAGTGATGATGAAGCCGGCCTTGTCGACCAGCACGCCGCAGCCGTCGAGCCAGCCGGTCGCTGGTTCGGCGCCGACGAACAGGAAGACGTTACGGATCGGCGCCTCGGTTTCCGCGCCCGTCGCCCGATTGCGCCAGCGCACGCGCTCCAGCGCGGCGCCCGGCGCGCCGTGCAAGCCGACGATCTCCGTTTCGACCATCAGCTCGATGTTCGGGGCCGCTTCGATCCGGTCGATGAGATAGCGCGACATGCTTTCGGAAAGGCCCTTGGCCCGCACCATCATGCGCACTTTGGCGGCATGGGCGGAGAGAAAGACAGCGGCCTGGCCAGCCGAATTGCCGCCGCCGACCAGGATGATCTCCTCGCCCGCGCAAAGCCGCGCCTCGATCTGCGAAGCCCAATACCATATGCCGCGCCCCTCGAAACGGGCGAGGTCGGCGAGGCCAGGACGGCGATAGCGGGCGCCGCTTGCGACCACTACGGTTCGCGCCTCGACGCGCTCCTCGCCTTCGAGCTCCAGCGCGAGGGCGCCATGGACGCGCGCGCAATCCAGCGTCTTGACGAGCGAGGGGATCATCATTTCCGCGCCGAATTTCTGCGCCTGGACGGAGGCGCGGGCGGTGAGATGCTGCCCGGAAATGCCGGTCGGGAATCCAAAATAATTTTCGATTCGCGCGCTGGCGCCTGCCTGGCCGCCGAAAGCGCGCGAATCCAGTACGACAACGGAAAGGCCTTCGGAAGCCGCATAGACCGCCGTCGCCAGACCGGCGGGACCGGCGCCGACCACCGCGACGTCATAGACATAGTCTTTCCTGGCGATACCGATCATGCCCAATTGCCGCGCCAGAACCGCCTCCGTCGGATTATGCAGGACGATGCCGTTCGGACAGACGACGAGCGGCAGCCCGCCGGCTTCCGAGGCGTAATGGGCGACAAGATCGCTCGCCTCATGATCGGTCGCCGGGTCCAGGAGATGATGCGGCCAGCCATTGCGGCTGAGAAAGCCCTGCAGCCGGACGATATCGGCCATATTCGAAGCGCCGACCAGCGCCGGACCGCCGACCCCCGACTGGATCAGATTGACCCGGCGCAGGATCAGCGCGCGCATGATGCGCTCGCCAAGATCGGCCTCGGCGACCAGGAGCGAGCGAACGCCGTGCGGCGGGATCAGCAAAGTCTCGACGGCGCCTTGCGCGATTCCATCGACCAGCGTGGCGCGGTTGGAAAGCTGGCCGACCTCGGCGAGGAACTGGCCGGCGCCCTGTTCGACCACCGGCGTGATATGGCCCATGCCGTCATGCTGCATGATCGCGACATTGCCGGCGAGGACAACGAACATGCCCGGCGCGGGCTGGCCGGTCTCGAACAGTTTCTCGCCGTCGGCATAATTGTGCAGCGTTCCGAAGCGGCGCATGCGGTCGATCTCCGCCGCCGTCAATACCGGAAAAGTCTGATCGTAGCGCGATCCCAGCGCCGCATGCGTCAACGCCTGGGCGACCGCATCGGGTTTCGTCTGATCCGTCGCCATCGCCCCTCGCGTTCGTGCGGTCCACTGTAGCGCGCAGTGTATCAGGTGGAGGCGCGAGGGGCTACGCGCAGGCAAGCGACGAGGGTGCGAGATCGAAGGTATGCGAGATTGGCGCCGCCCACGGCGACAGCACGTCATTGATTGCATGGAGGCGATTTTGCGCGAGTGGAATTCGAACTCAAGGATCGTCCTTCGCACCACCGCCTTTGCTGACAAGTTTACGCAGTCAGCAAACTGACTGCTATGGGCGGCGACGGCTTTGCCGTCGTCCTTGACTTCGAATTCCTCTCGCGCTCCGCTCCGCCATGCAAACAATGAGGGACTCTGCGCTCATTCATTACCGCTATATGTGACGAACCAGCAGATGGACTCTCCTCGCCGATGATGATGCAATCGCCGCAACGTCACGCCACATAGCCAGGGAGAACAGCATGAACGGCAGCCGCTATTACGGCGTTCGCGTCGAAGGGGCCAAATATGGCGTGGGCTTCGGCTCCGCTTTGGCGATTGCGATCTCCTATGCCAACAATCATTCGGTTTTATGGGCGATCATCGACGGCATTCTCGGCTGGATCTATGTGGTCTTTTTCGCGCTGTTTCGTTGATTGGCGAATGGGGAGTTGAGGCATGGACCGACGAACCATGATGACCGGCCTGCTCGTCGCCGGGGCTGCGGACACGAACGCCGCCGCACAAAGTAGCGACCAGCCCGCGCGCAAGCTCGCCGAGCAATTCGCTGCGACGCTGAGCCGTCATGACATCGAAGCTTTCGCCGCCCTGTTTTCCGATTCCTACGTCAACCATCAGACGAGCGCGGCCGCGCCGCCGCCGGCGGCCGGAACGATTCCGAAACAGGCGACGGTCGCCTTCTTCGCCGGCCGGTTTAAGGGCCTTCCCGACCTGGAAGTGGCGATCGAAGCGATGGTGGCGAGCGACGACAAGGTCGCGGCAAGCTTCGTCTATTCCGGCACGCATCAAGGCGTCTATCTCGGCGTGCCGCCGACGGGGCGTAAACTGCGCTTCACCTCATGCGATATTTTCGCGGTGAAGGACGGGCTGATCGTCGAACATTGGGGCATGGGCGATATCGCCGGCGCGTTGGCGCAGATGAAGGGGTGATGGCGCCATCCGCGATGGATGCTTAACTAGCGGCTTAGCCGGAATCCATTCCGGACCGCACGACGAACCATCGAGGATGCCCATGATCGATCTGCATTACTGGCCGACGCCGAACGGCAAGAAAGTCACGATCCTGCTGGAGGAATTGGGAACTGCCTACACGGTCGTTCCCTGCCACATCGGCAAGGGCGATCAGTTCAAGGACGAGTTCCTCAAGATCAGCCCCAACAACCGCATGCCGGCCATCGTCGATCATGCGCCCGCCGATGGCGGGGCGCCGGTCAACATTTTCGAATCCGGCGCGATTCTGATGTATCTCGCCGAGAAGGCGGGCCGCTTCTATCCCCAGGAGCTGCGACGCCGCTATGAAGTGAACCAATGGCTGATCTGGCAGATGGCCAATCAGGGTCCGAAGCTCGGCGAATGTGGACACTTCCTGCGGCTCGGCGACAAACAGGGCGACCAGTCCTATGCGGTGCGCCGCTTCACCGACGAAGCGAACAGGCTCTATGGCGTGCTCAACAACCGGCTCTACGACCACCGCTATCTCGCTGGCGACGACTATACGATCGCCGATATGATCGCCTATCCCTGGACGGTGAACTGGAAGGGCCAGGGACAGAACATCGACGAATTCAAATATTTCAAGCGCTGGTTCGAGGAGCTTAGCGCGCGCCCCGCGGTGCAACGCGGCCTCGCCGTGACGGCCGGTCCGCCCGAGGACCCCGACAGCCTGTCGGCCGAAGAGCAGGAGCGCCGCCGCAAGCTCCTCTACAACCAGCGCGCAAGGCCGGCGCCGGCGGAGGGTGGGCTGCGGGTGTGATAGCGCCTATATCCGGCGCCATGAGCCTCAAGCGACGTCGTTCTCTAAGGGGCGACGCGCGCTGCTCATTTGACTTCCCGTCCCCATCCCCCTAAACACCGCCTCCAATCATCGTCAGGTTCGTCCTCGTCGATCAGCCGACCAGCCCTTGAGGCTGGCGGTCACCGTCCGGCAGCGCATGGCGCCCCCGGGCGCGATCGTCGTTGGACCTGTTTCAGGAGCGATCCATGTTCGAGAGCCTTTCGGAAAAGCTCTCCGGCATATTCGACAAGCTCACCGGCCGCGGCGCCCTCTCGGAGGAGGACGTTAACGCCGCGATGCGCGAAGTGCGCCGCGCGCTGCTCGAGGCGGATGTCGCGCTCGAAGTCGTGCGGTCGTTCATCGACCGGGCGCGCACCAAGGCGGTCGGCGCGGCGGTGCTGAAATCGGTGACGCCAGGCCAGATGGTCGTCAAGATCGTCCACGACGCCCTGGTCGAAACGCTCGGGGGCGAATCGCAGGCGATCGACCTCAACGCCGCCCCACCCGTGGCGATCATGATGGTCGGCCTGCAGGGCGCCGGCAAGACGACGACGACCGCGAAAATCGCCAAGCGCCTCAGCGATCGTATGAAGCGCAAGGTGCTGATGGCCTCGCTCGACGTGAAGCGCCCGGCCGCGCAGGAGCAACTCGCGGTGCTCGGCCGCCAGGTCGGCGTCGACACTTTGCCGATCGTCATCGGGCAGGGCCCGGTCGAAATCGCCCGGCGCGCTGAGACCGTGGCGCGGCTGCAAGGCTATGATGTCGTGCTGCTCGACACGGCGGGGCGCACCCATATCGACGAGCCGTTGATGGCCGAAATGGCCGAGATCAGGGACGCGACGCGCCCCCATGAAATCCTGCTCGTCGCCGACGCCCTGACCGGCCAGGACGCGGTCAATCTCGCCAAGAATTTCAACGAGCGGGTCGGCGTCACCGGCATCGTGCTGACCCGCATGGACGGCGACGGGCGCGGCGGCGCGGCTTTGTCGATGCGCGCCGTCACCGGCAAGCCAATCAAGCTGCTCGGCATCGGCGAAAAGATGGACGCGCTGGAGGATTTCCATCCCCAGCGCCTCGCCGACCGCATCCTCGGCATGGGCGACATCGTCAGCCTGGTCGAAAAGGCGGCGCAGAATATCGACATGGCGCAGGCCGCCAAAATGGCCGAGCGGATGCGCAAGGGCGTGTTCGACCTCAACGATCTTTCCGAACAGCTCGCGCAGATCGAAAACATCGGCGGCATGGGCGGCGTGCTGAGCATGTTGCCGGGCATGGCCAAGATCAAGGAACAGGTCGCCGCCGCCCATCTCGACAATAAGGTGATCGGGCGCCAGCGCGCGATCATCTCCTCGATGACGCCCAGGGAGCGGCGCAATCCCGATCTGTTGAAGGCCTCGCGCAAGAAGCGCATCGCCGCCGGTTCCGGCGCCAGGGTCGAGGACGTCAACCGTCTGCTGAAACAGCACCGCCAAATGGCGGATATGATGAAGTCGATGGGCGGCGCCGCCGGAAAGCGCGGACCGATGGCGCGCCTTGGCCAGATGTTCGGTATGGGCGGCGGCATGCCGCAGCCGACGCCCGAACAATTGGAAGCCTTTCAAAAGCAGATGGGCGGCGCCCTGCCCGGCCCCAGCGGCGGCGGCATTCCCGACGCGCCGCCGCCCGGCGCTTTCAATCCCTCTCCTTCGCTTCCCCGCCTGCCGGGTCTTGGCGCGCCGCGCCTGCCCGGCCTCGGCGGCGGGCTGCCCGGCGGCTTCAATCCGTTCGGGGGCAAGAAGAAATGATCGTCACGCATAGAAAATCTTGAACCCAGGAAAGGAAGTCTCATGTCTCTGAAAATTCGTCTCTCGCGCGGGGGCGCCAAGAAGCGCCCGTTCTACCGCATCGTCGTCGCCGACGCGCGCATGCCGCGCGACGGCCGCTTCGTTGAAAAGATCGGCACGTTCGATCCGGTCAAGGCCAAGGACGACGCGCTGCGCCTCGTGCTCGACGTCGAGAAGGCCAAGGCCTGGCTCGCCAAGGGCGCCCAGCCGACCGACCGCGTGCTGCGCCTGCTCGACGGGCTCGGCATCGCCAAGCGCGAGGCGCAGAACAATCCGCAAAAGGCGCTCCCCAAGAAGAAGGCGCAGGAGCGCAGCGCGGCTGCGGCCGCCGCCGCCGAGAAGGCCGCCGCGGCTGCTGCGCCGGCGGCGTAAGCCGACCTTGTATCCCTTCTCCCGCTTCGCGGGAGGAGGGAGCAGACGCCGAGGACGCATTTCTTGGCAGCTCCCGATCGCCTCATTCCCCTCGGCGTGTTCGGCGCACCGCATGGCGTGCGCGGAGAATTGCGCGTCAAATCCTATACGCAGGACCCGAAGGCGATCGGCGCCTATGGCGATCTGACGGATAAGGCCGGCGTAAAAACATTCCGGCTTTCCGCTTTGCGTCTCGTCAAGGACGACATGCTGGTCGTCCGCCTCGCAGGCGTCGGCAGCCGCGAAGAAGCGGAGAAGCTCAACGGCGTCGCGCTATTCGCGCGGCGTAGGCAATTGCCGCCGCCCTCGGACGATGAATTCTACCATGACGATCTCGTCGGCCTCGACGCCGTAACGCGCGAGGGCGAAGCGCTCGGCCGCGTCGTCGCCTTGCGTAATTTCGGCGCCGGGGACATTCTCGAAATCGCGCCGCCGGGGCCAAGCGAAACGCTGCTCTTCCCGTTCACCAAAGCGGTCGCCGTCGAAATGGACTTCGAGCGCGGTCGTATTGTCATCGTTCCGCCCCAGGAAATCGACGGCGAAGAGAGCGAGGGGACAAGCTGATGTTCGCCGCGACGATCCTGACCCTGTTTCCCGAAATGTTTCCGGGCCCGCTCGGCCTCTCGCTGGCGGGCGACGGGCTTTCGCGCAATCTCTGGTCGTATCGGACATTGGACATTCGCGCCCATGGAATGGGGCGCCATCGCGGCGTCGACGATACGCCGGCGGGCTGCGGCCCCGGCATGGTGATGCGCGCCGATGTGCTGGCCGCCTGCCTCGACGCTGAGACGTCGACAATGGATTCGCGTCCGCGCCTGCTGATGAGCCCGCGCGGCAAACCGCTGACGCAAAGTCAGGTGCGCGAATGGGCTAATGGACCCGGCCTCGTCATCGTCTGCGCGCGTTTCGAAGGGGTCGACGAACGAATCATCGAAGCGCGCAATCTGACGGAAGTCTCGATCGGCGATTACATTCTGTCAGGCGGCGAAATCGCCGCGCTCGCGCTGCTCGACGCCTGTGTCAGGCTCATTCCCGGCGTGATGGGCAAGACGGAATCGGGCGTGCAGGAAAGCTTCGAATCCGGCCTGCTCGAATATCCCCATTACACGCGCCCGCGCGAATGGGAGGGGCGCGTCATTCCCGATATTCTGCTGTCGGGCGATCACGCGCGCATTGCTGAATGGCGGCGCGAAGAGGCGTTGCGGATCACCCGCGAACGGCGGCCCGATCTCGGCTGAGGCGCGCCGATCGGTGGAGGTTCATAGAAACCCGAACGGATGCTTGCGGTATGTAGAGAGGCCGCGCATGGGCGACCGCGGTCTGATCCGCGCAGGGCGCTCAAGTCTCGCGAGCGTGAGCGAGCGACCCGCGAAGCGGGCTTGGACTTGAACGCGAGCACGGATCAGGCCCGCGCCGTTCGAAGACCTGCCGATTCAGGGTCACTCCCCTGCGTGATCGCCGGCGGCCGGCTGGGCCGGCGCGTCGTCGCGCACATGGACCACGGCGAAGGAATCCGCATAGAGCCGCCGCCAGCCGGGCTCGCGATCCATGATCGCGGCGACGCCTGCGCCTCTCGGAAAGATCGTCCAGGCGATCGCGTAATGCGCCAGAACATCGTCGAGCGCGGCGGGATCGGGCGCCGTGAGCCGGCCATAAAGCGCCAGGAATTCATCGCCGAACATATCGGCGCGACCGTCGATGAAGGGTCGCAGATGCGCCCAAATGAGATAGCCGCCGAAGGCATAGCTGTTGAGGACGGGCCGCTCGCGCATGGCGGCGGGCACAGCCTCGAGCGCGGCGATTGGCGCCGTCGGACCGTCGACGCGCACGATAGGCCACGCGATTCGGACCGCCGCCAGCGCAACCGCCAGCGCCGCTGTGGTCAGAATCGCCTGCCGGTAGCGATTGGTCTCGCCTGCCGGCGCCGCCTCTTGCCCGATCGCACGGGCGATCGGCGCGGCGAGCAGCATCGGCGCGATCATTCCGAGCAGCATCTGATGCCGGCCATGCTGCAGCGACAGATGCGCGAGACCGATTAGCAGCGCGAGCCGCACTAGCGGAACCCGCACGGGCTTTACCAGCGCGAGGCCGAGCAACCCCAGCAGCCCGACCTCCAGAGGCTCGAGATGCGAGAAGCTGGCGGGCTGCCATTCGCCGATATTGCTTAAGCCCGCCATGCCGAGGAGGCGCACCGGGAAAAGGAGCCCTTCGAGGCCGCGCGGATTGAGCAGCGCCGCCCCGACCGCGGGAAGAGCGAACAGGCTCCAGTCCCGGATGACGGCGAGGCGGCCGCTCTGCGGCGCGGCAAGCGTCGCCTCGATCGCGAACGGCGCGATCAGCGCGAGGCCGAAAGCGAATCCGCCGTGCAGATTCGCCCACAGAACCATCAGCGGCAGCAGGAACAGCGACGGCGCGCGATCGGCTTCCCGCGCGGCCATAAGTCCGCTCGCCCATGCGGCGAGGATCGGCAACGCGAGAACATGCGGGCGCGCCAGGAGGCTCGGGCTCAGCAGGCTGACGCCGAGCAGCGTCGTCGCCAGAAGCGCCGGCCCTTCGAGGTTGCGCGCAACGCGCCGCGTCAAGATCAGCACGGCCGCCGCGGCCGCAGCCGCGGTCAGCAGAACGACGCCGCTCCAGCCGGCGGCGCGGAAAGCCAGCGCCAGCAGAAGCTCGGCCAGCCATTCATGCGCGCTCCACGGCGCTCCGGCCATGGTGAAGGAAAACGGATCGACGCTCGGCACGGCGCCATGCGCGAGGATCCAGTCGCCGGTCGCCAGATGCGACCAGGTGTCGCCGTCGTTCAGCACCTGCGGCGCGAACAATGTCAGCGCGAAGACGGCGAGCGCGGCGAGCGGCGGCGTCCAGACCGCCCAATGCGAAGACGCGCCGGCGGCGGCCCGGGCGGTCGGATGCATCGGCGCGGCGAGGGACATGCCGCTGATCTAGCGGATAATCGTTAAGAGCCCCTGACAGGCCAGCGGGGATCAGGCCTCACATCCCATAACCCCGCGCCATTGCCGCCGCGGCGACCGGAATCGCCAGGAAGAACGCGGCTTCCGCCCAGAGATAGGCGCGCATGCGTGCGACTTCGGACGCGGCGGGCGCAAACGCCGCATCGACCCGCAATTGCCGGCGCCAGGCGAGATAGCGGAAGGTCGGGCGGATCGACAGCAGGCCGACGATCAGGAACAGCGCCATCTTGGTCCAGAAAATGTGGTTGGCGAGATAATACTCATAGCCTTTCGCGCCCCAGATAACGCGGCAAACGCCGAAAATCACCACAGCGACGGCGGCGGCGCCGTAACCGGCGTCGATCGCGGTGAGCCGGACGATCGCCTTGGCGTCCATAATTCCCATCAGGATCGCGAGTTCGGCGGCGATCGTCGCCGCCAGCGTGAAAATGGCGAGGTGATGCAGGCTGGCGAGCGCCCAATCGGTGAACATGGCTTTCAACTCCCGGCGTCGATTATTCCGCTGGGGAAGGCAGCGCGGGGCCAAAGCCGATGTCGCGCGTCAGCGCGGCCGCCGGGCTTTCCCGGCCCAAAGATTTGCGGAACGCCAGCGCATAGATCGCCGGCAGGAACAGCAGCGTCAGGAAGGTGGCGACCGACAGGCCGCCCATGATCGTATAGGCCATCGGTCCCCAGAAGGCGCTCTCCGACAGCGGGATCATCGCCAGGATCGCCGCGCAGGCGGTGAGCACCACCGGCCGGGCGCGGCGCACCGTCGCCGAGACGATCGCCTGGCCTCGCGTCAGCCCCAGTTCGCGCACGTCGGTCTCGATCTGGTCGACCAGGATCACGGTGTTGCGCATGTCCATCCCCGCCAGCGCGATCAGACCGAGCAGCGCGACGAAGCCGAACGGGCGATGGGCGAGATTGAGCGCGATCGAGGCGCCGACGATGCCGAGCGGCGCCGTGCAGAAGACGATCGCCAGCCGCGAGAAGCTTTGCAACTGGATCATCAACAGCGTCAGCATGCCGAGAAGCATGATTGGAAACAGGATGAAGATCGAGGCGTTGCCCTTCTGCGATTCCTCGATCGCGCCGCCCATTTCAATGCGATAGGCCGGCGACAGGCTGTCGCGAATTCCTTGCAGCTTCGGCCATAAAGCGGTCGAGACATCGGGCGGCTGCACGCCGTCGACGACATCGGCGCGCGCGGTGATCGCCATATCGCGATTGCGCCGCCACATGATCGGCTCTTCTGTCCCGTAGCGCACATGCGCCACTTGCGAAACGGGAACCGCGGCGCCGTCATGCGACAGAACGGTCAGGCTGCCGATCTGGTCGAGCGCAGCGCGCTCTTCGGGAACCGCCCTGGCGACGACATCGACCTTCTCTTCGCCGGCGCGGATCGTCGTCACCGTGACGCCGCCGATCAAGGTCTGCAAAGTCTGCGCGAGGTCTTGCGGGGTCAGCCCGAGCGCGCGGGCGCGCGCCTGATCGACTTCGAGCGTGACCGAGGGCATTTTCTCGTTCCAGTCGAGATTGGCGTCGATCACGCGATCGTCGGTGCGCATGATATCGCGCACCCGATAGGCGATGTCGCGCACCTTGGCGGGATCGGGACCGATGATGCGAAATTGCACGGGGAAGCCGACCGGCGGCCCGAAATTGAAGCGATCGATGCGCACCCGCGCCGCGCTCAAGGCGCCATTGGCGATCGCCGCCTCAAGACGCGCCTTGATCCGCTCGCGCGCCTCGACGCCTTTGGCGACGATCACGATCTGCGCGAAAGCCTCATTGGGCTGGACCGGCAACAGGCCGAGCCAGAAGCGCGGCGAGCCCTTGCCGATATAAGTCGTATAGGACGCCGCATCGGAATCGCCGGCGAGCAATTGCTCGCCCTCGCGCGCAACCTTCGACGTCGCATCGATCGAGGCGCCCTCGGCCATCCGCATTTCGAGAAACAATTCGGGCCGTTCCGACAACGGAAAGAATTGCTGCTGGACATGGCTGAAACCGCTGAGGCCGAGACCGAGAAACGTCACGGTGACCGCGATGACGACGAGCGGGCGGCGCACGCAGAATTCGAGCACGCGGCGAAACGCGCGATAGAAGCGACCGTTATAGACGGCGTTCGGATCGGCATGATGGGCTTTGCGGGCGATATTGGGCAGCAGCCGCACGCCAAGATAAGGCGTGAAGATCACCGCGACGAACCATGAGGCGACCAGCGCGATGCCGACCACCCAGAAAATGCCGCCGGCATATTCGCCGACCGCCGAATTGGCGAGGCCGATCGGCACGAAGCCGATCGCGGTGACCAGCGTGCCGGTCAACATCGGAAAGGCGGTCGAGGTCCAGGCGAAGGCGCCGGCGCGCTCGCGATCCCAGCCCTGCTCCATTTTCACGACCATCATCTCCACCGCGATGATCGCGTCGTCGACCAGCAGGCCAAGGGCGATGATCAGCGCTCCGAGCGTGATGCGCTGCAGATCGAGGCCGAGGAAGGCCATCACGATGAACACGATGGCGAGCACCAGCGGCACTGAAAACGCCACCACAATGCCCGAACGCCAGCCCAGCGAGACGAAGCTGACGGCGAGCACTATTCCCAGCGCCTCGACAAACGAGCGGGTGAATTCGAACACTGCGGCGTCGACCACTTTGGGCTGATCGGCGATGCGCTGAATCGAAATCCCCTGCGGCAGGTTGGATTCGAAATCGGCGAGCGCGTCGTCGAGGTTCTTGCCGAAGGTCAGGATATTGGCGCCCTTCTGCATGACGACGCCGATCTCCAGCGCCGGCTGGCCCTGGGAGCGGATGAGATAGGAGGCGGGATCCTCATAACCGTGCGTAACATCGGCGATGTCGCCGAGGCGGAAGGTGCCGCCATTGGCGTAAACCGGCGTTTCGGCGACGGCGTCGACGCCTTCCAGGGCGCCCGTCACCCGCACCGGCACCCGCTGGCCGTTGGTCTGGAATTCGCCGGCCGGATTGACCGCATTCTGCTTGGCGAGCGAATCGAACAGGGCCTGGGTCGGCACGCCGAGCGTCGCCAGTTTGGAATGGCTGAATTCGACGAAGATGCGCTGGTTCTGATCGCCGAAAAGATCGACTTTGGTGACGTCGGGCACGCGCTGGATGCGCAGGCGCAGCGCTTCGGCGACTTCCTTCAATTGCGCATAGGAGGCGCCCTCGCCCTTGATTGTGTAGAGGACCGCATCGACGTCGCCAAACTCGTCATTGACGATCGGACCGATGAGATCGGCCGGCAGGTCGCCGCGCATGTCGCCGAGCTTCTTGCGCAGATCGATGAACAGCATCGGCACGAGGCGGGCGGGCGTCGAATCCTTGAAATCGATGCCGATCGAAGTGAAGCCCGGCTTGGTATAAGTGGTCGTTTTGTCGAAATAGGCGAGCTCGCGCAGCTTTTTCTCGATGCGGTCGGTGACCTGATCCTGCATTTCCTGCGTCGTCGCGCCGGGCCAGGTCGCGCTGACATTGACGTTCTTGATGGTGAAGGACGGGTCTTCGGCGCGGCCGAGCTGGAAATAAGCGAGGGCGCCGCCGATGCCGATCGCCAATATCAGAAAGGAGATCAGCGCCGGATGGCGGATCGCCCATTGCGAGAGATTGATCCTGCCCATCACGACCCCGCAAGGTTCTGGACGATTCGCACTTTCTGCCCGGCGTCGAGCTTGTGCGCGCCAAGCGCCACGACTTCGGCGCCCTCGTCGACGCCGTCGACGACCAGCACCGATTCATTCTCATATCCGGCGATGTGCACTGGCTTTTGCGTCAGCGCGCCGCTCGCGCGATCGACGACCCACAGGGTCGGGCCGCCGCCCTCGTCGAACAAAGCGCCGAGCGGCAGGCGCGCGACATTGTCGACCCTGTCGGTGAGCGTCACGGTCAGGCTCATGCCGAGATGAACCTCGGGCGGCGCGTCGGCGAGGCTGTAGCGCGCGAGATAGGTGCGCGTCATCGGATCGGCGTTGGGTGACAATTCGCGCAAGGTCGCCGCCATCTGGACGCCGGGCAAAGCCCAGAATCCGACATGGGCGGGCGCCGAGCGAACGCGATCGACCAGCGTTTCGGGAATGGCGACCGCCGCCTCGCGCTCGCCGGTGTGGGACAGCCGCATCGCCGCGGCGCCGGCGGCGAGCACCTGACCGGGCTCGGCAAGAACGGCGCTGACGATGCCGTCCGCGTCAGCGGTCAAGGTTGTATAGGTCACCGCATTGCGCGCCAACGTCACCGCACGTTCGGCCCTCGCAAAGGCGCCGCGCGCCTGATCGGCGGCGGACCTGGCCTTGTCGACATCGGCGGCCGCGGACCAGCCCTGCTTTTTCAACGTGCCGATCCGCTCTTCCTCAGCCTGCGTTTGGGCGAGCGCGCCCTTGGCCGAGGAATAATCGGCTTCCGCCTGATCGACCTGCAGACGAAAATCCGTGTCGTCGAGCCGCGCCAGAGCATCGCCCTTCTTCACGATGGCGCCGGAATCGACGAAGCGCTCGGCGATCTTGCCGGGAACGCGAAAAGCGAGATCGCTTTCGATACGCGCTTTGACGATGCCCGGCAGGACGCGTTGCTGTACGCGCGGCGCATAATGAACCTGCGCCACCAGAACCGGGCGCTGCGGCGTCTCTTTCCTCGCCTGCGTCGGCGCATTGCACGCGGCGAGGAGAAGGGAGGCAAGCAAAGCGAAGGTCAGCGAACGGGCTTGCATGACGCCTACTCCAAACTCAGCGGGGCCAGTGGCGGATTCTTGTTGGCGAGCGCGCGCAGCGCGAAGGCGACGATGTCCCTGGCGAGCGCGTCGACATCGACGCCGTCGCCGGCGCATTTGGCGATGAGGATGGGGTGGAGGACGCCCGCGCAGGCCTCCATCGTTCTTTTACCCAGCAGCACCGGATCGCCGGGGCCGAACTCGCCGGCCGCCTGCCCCTCCGCCACCAGCCCGCCGACGAGCGCGTCGCAGGTGTCGATGAATTCCTGGATGGCGCCCCAGTTCTCCTCCATGGCGACCGCGACCACTTCGTGGACGCGCTTCTCGTGGGTCATCTGGTCGCGATGGTTGCGATGAAGGATCATCAGCACCGAGCCGATGCGCTCGGACGCCGTGCCCGGCGCCGCCGCGGCGGCGCGAACCGTCTCCAGCAGGCTTCCCAGCATGTTGCGGCAGATCGCTTCGGTGAGCGCGTCCTTCGAGGCGAAGAAACGATAGATATTGGCGCTCGACATGCCGAGCGCGCCGGCAATGTCGGCGATGGTCGTCTTACGAAAGCCGATCTGGCGAAACAGGTCCCAGGCCGCCACAAGGATGCATTGGCGGGTTTCTTCCGAGGTTCGGCGGACGATGCTCATGCGACTCGTGAAGACTGACGACTGAAGATATACGAAATTTATCAGTCTTCGTTAACGAGGTCAAGCAAGAAGCGCCATCGCTGCCGGCGCCGGAGCGGCCGTCGCCCGTTCCGATGCCCGGGCGACGTCTATGTCAGAGGTCCTTCAGAGGAAATTATCCGTGCGCTGGTCGGTCAGAAGGCCTCGCCCACCATCTCCTCGCTTCTAGCCCACAGCGCCTTGGCGCGCTGGGCATCAAGGGCATAAGGACGAACGCCCTCGGCGACGGCGCTCGACACATCGCCTTCGAGACGTTCCGCGACATGGCAATTCTCGCAATAAAGCCCGCCGACCATGTCGGCGGGTGCGACCACGCCGGCCCAGACCGAGGTCGCCGCGCCCTGCGCCACGCTTTTGAGGCTGAACGCGGGCTTGCCCAGAGCGGCATGTTCGGCGTTGATCTGATCGACCCGCTTCTGCAGCGCGCCAGGCTCGGCATAGGCGTAGCGGCCAAGTTCAGTGGCGATGCCGCCGGGATGCACCGCCGTCGCGCGGATGCCTGCGGCTTTGTGGCGCCGGTCGAACTCGACGGCGAACAGGATATTGGCCGTCTTGGAGCGGCCATAGCCGATGAACGGCTCATAGGCCGTCGTCTCGAAGTTGGGATCGTCCAGATTGACGTCAGAAAAGCGATGGCCGGAGGACGACAGGTTCACCAGCCGGGCGCCCGGCCGCATCAGTGAGGCGATCCGGTTCGCCAACACGAAATGGCCGAGGTGGTTGGTTCCGAACTGGGTCTCGAAGCCATCGGCGGTATGCCCGAACGGGCAGGCCATGATTCCGGCGTTGGCGATCACGAGATCAAACGGCTCGGCCCTGGCCAGCAGCGCATCGGCGCAGGCGCGCACGCTCGCCAGCGAGGCAAGGTCGAGCGCGACAAGCTCGAAAGCGCCGGTTTTCGTCGCGGCGGCGCGGACCTGCCCGGTCGCCCGCTCGGCTTTGGCAAGATCGCGCGCGGCGCCGACGACATGGGCGCCATGCGCGACCAGAGCGCGCGCCGTCTCGACGCCAAGGCCGGCGGAGACGCCGGTGACCAAAATTCGTTTTCCGCTGAGGTCGACGCCCGCCAGAACGTCGTCGGTGGTGGATGTCGCGCCAAATGCTTTCGTCATAACCAGGGTCCTTTGGTAAGTTTCGAATCTAGAGAATCGCTCGACAGCGATGCGCTGCGTCCGATTTGCCGATCAGAAGGGACTCGACTAAACCGGAGGCCGTCTCCATATAAATACGGAGGATACCTCCGCTTATCAAGAGGGCCAATCGAATTGAATGATCGGGAAGCCGGTCCCGGCTTAGTTCGCAGACCGCGCGCCGATGCGGCGCGCAACCGCGTGCGCCTGATGGAAGTCGCCAAAGCGACCTTCACCGAACTCGGCGCGGAGGTCGCGCTGGAAGAAATCGCGCGACGCGCCGGCGTCGGCATCGGCACGCTTTACCGGCATTTCCCGACCAGGGACGCGCTGCTGACGGACGTCTACGGTCACGCGGTCGAGCAACTCGCCGAGGCCGCCGCGCGCCTATCGAAGACCCTCGCGCCTGTCGATGCGCTGCGCGAATGGATGCGGCTGTTCGTCGACTATATCGCCACCAAGCAGGTGATGGCGCCGGCGCTTGGCGCCATGGTCGGCGGCACGGCCAGTCTCTACGCTTCGTCAGGGCCGACCATCAGGACGGCGATTTCGCAATTGATCGATCGCGCCGTCGCCCATGGCGACATCGGTCGGGATATCGAGCCGCTCGATCTCTTACGAGCGATAATGGGCGTCGCTAATGTCAATAACGGCCCAGGTTGGCAGGATAGCGCGCATAGGCTGATCGATATCCTGATCGATGGACTTCGCGCCCAGCGGCCGCCAGTTCACCATGGAACCGTTCGGCCGAGATAGTCGAGATAGTGCAGGCCGCTTTTGCCGTGCTGCGCCTCGATGACTTTGACGAGGTTCGGTATGCTCTCCTCAATGCTCAATCGCGCAGCGGGGCCGCTCATTTCGGTGCGCACCCAACCAGGCGCGAGCAGCAGCAATGTGCGCGGGTCGTCGCGGTGGCGGGCGGCGAAACTGCGCATCAGCATGTTGAGGGCGGCCTTGCTGGCGCGATAGACCTCATGGCCGCCGTTTTCGTTGTTGCCGACGCTGCCCTGCCCCGAGGACATGATCGCGATGGCGCCGGTCGGCGGCACGGCGTGCTGGAACGTCTCGACCACCCGCATCGGGCTCAGGGCATTGGTCACCATTACCCGAACGAATTCCTCGGTCGAGACGTCGGCGATGGTTTCCCGATCGTCGTTGGTGACCCCGGCGTTGACGAACAGCAGGTCAAAACGCTCTGAGCCAAGACGTCGGCGCTGCGCGGCAACCTGGGCGGGATCGGCAATGTCGACGATCTCGATGGCGAGCTGGCCGCCAACCTTGTCGACGAGATCGTGCAGCGCCGTTCCCGACGCTTTGCGCGCGGTGGCGACCACCTGCCAGCCGCGCTTCAGATATTCCTGCGCGATCGCCAGCCCGAGTCCGCGGGAGGCGCCAAACAGGAGAAGACGCTTTTCGGGTGTCGAGGCTGGCATCGCATTCACTCCTTCGCAGACGCGGCTCTGGCCGCGAACAGCGAGATAGCAGCTTCGGCTTAAGGCGGAAGGCGCAGCGAACGCAGTCTATTGCTGCATATGATGCATTCCAGGCGAAAGATTGCGGCCTGTCGTGCTAACTTTCCGGTATGACCGCCGTGGACCTGAATCTCCTGCCGGCGTTGGACGCCCTGCTCGCCGAGGGCAGCGTGGCGGGGGCGGCGCGCCGACTTGGCCTCAGCGCATCGGCGATGAGCCGCACGCTCGCGCGCCTGCGCGCGGCCACCGGCGATCCGCTCCTTGTTCGCGCCGGCCGCGGCCTCGTGCCAACGCCGCGCGCCATCGAGCTGCGCGGCCGCGTCCGAGAAGTCGCCGAGGAGGCGTCGGCTTTGCTGCGTCCGGCGATCGTCGCGCCGGACCTCTCCCGCCTGGAGCGAACCTTCGCCATTCGGGCCAATGACGGCTTCGTCGAGGCCGTTGGCGCTCGCCTGCTCGCCGCGATAGCGGACGCGGCGCCGGGCGTGCGCGTGCGTTTCGCGCCCAAACCCGACAAGGACGTGCGGGTGTTGCGGGAAGGCCTTGTCGACCTTGAGATAGGCGTTCTCGGCGAGTCAGGACCCGAGGTGCGCGTTCAAGCGCTGTTCCGCGATCGGTTCGTCGGCGCGGCGCGAGACGGCCATCCGCTCCTGTCGGGCGGAGAGATCACGCCCGAGCGTTACGCCGCCCACGGCCATGTCGTGGTCTCACGGCGGGGCGCGGCGGAGGGACCGGTCGATGAGGCTCTCGCCGCGCTCGGCCTGAAGCGCAACGTGCTCGCTATCGTTGCGAGCTTCTCGGCAGCGCTGGCGATCGCCAGAGCATCCGACCTCGTCGCTCTCGTCACCGCTTCATTTCACCAGGGGACGAAAGAAGCTGGGCAAGGCATGGACTGTCTGCACACGCGCGCCTTCGAGCTGCCCGTGCGCACGGAGCCGATCACGGTGTCGCAGATATGGCACCCTCGTCTGGACGCCGACCCGGCCCATCGCTGGTTGCGCGAGATGCTATTGGCGGTCTGTCGAAACTGAAGCGTTCGGCGAACAATCGTGGGATCTTCATTGACACCGGCCCCCTCTTTCCTTATAGGACCGCTTGCTCCAGCGCGGCTTTCGGCCGCGCTTTTGGTTTTGTCCGAGGCTTCAGCCGAAGGCGAGACGGGGCGTTCACCAGCAGGTCAATACTGCAAAGAAGCCGGCCGCGCCGCTCAAGGCGCAGAGCCGGATTGAACACGGAGAAAACGATGTTCGCAGTCATCAAGACCGGCGGCAAGCAATATAAGGTCGCCGCCGAGGACGAAATTACCGTTATGACGTTGGCGGGCGAGCCCGGCGATGTCGTCGCTTTCGACGTGCTCGCTTTGTTCGACGGCGAGACCAGCCAGATCGGCGCGCCGCTTGTCGCCGGCGCCAGCGTGGCGGGCACGATCGTCTCGCATGGACGCGGGCCGAAGGTCATCGCCTTCAAGAAGCGCCGCCGCAAGAATTCGCGCCGCAAGCGCGGCCACAAGCAGGATCTGACGATCGTGCGGATCACCGAGTTCCTGACGGGAGGCGCCAAGCCGGCGGCCAACGCCCCGACGGAAGCCGCCGCGCCCGAGCAGCACGCCTGAACGGTTTCGTATTTTCTCGAATTCAGTTATAGAGGCGCAACTTCGCCGCATGGCGGCGGGCGCCCGATCCGGAGCTTAGATTATGGCCCATAAAAAGGCAGGCGGTTCTTCGCGAAACGGTCGCGATTCGGCCGGGCGCCGTCTTGGCGTCAAGAAATTCGGCGGCGAGAATGTCGTCAGCGGCATGATTCTTGTTCGTCAACGCGGCACCAAGTTCCATCCCGGCCGCAATGTCGGCATTGGCGTCGACCATACTTTGTTCGCCATGCAAGCCGGCAAGGTCGAGTTTGAAACCAAAGCCAACGGCCGCGCCTATGTAGCGGTCGTGCCGCTTCAAGCAGCCGAATAAAGCGGGGGTGAAGACGAGACCCCCGCTTGGCGCCAGCCCCGCGGACGGTCTCGAGCAAAAGCCCTTGAGACATCGACGGCGACAAAACCGCCCTCGAAAAGTCCGGTAAGCCCGCAAGGGCTTGCAAGGGGAAGTGGGGCGCCACTTCCCCTTCGTCGTTGCGGGGCGCGGTTCGCGCCGGCCCCTTTGGACCGGAGCTGTCATGTTTCCCGATATAGCCCGCGACGACGTCTTTCGGCTGGAGACGAAGCGGCTGTGGCTGCGTTGGCCGCGCGTCGCCGACGCCAAGGCGATCGAGCGTTATTCGAGCCGCCTGGAAGTCGCCAAAATGACGGCGCGGATTCCCCACCCCTATCCGCCTGGCGAAGCCGAGCGCTTCATTTTCACCGCCCGCGAGGCCAATGCTGTGGGCCGTGACCTTATTCTGGTGATCGCGCCCATCCGCGGCAAGCGTGAGCCGATCGGCATGATCAGCCTGGAAAGCCGCCTGCAGGGCCGCCTGACATTGGGCTATGCGCTTGCTCCTGAAGTCTGGGGCAAGGGCCTGGCGACCGAAGCGGCGCTGGCGGCGATCGATGCGGGATTCTCGCTGACCAGCGCCGTGGAAATGCTCGCCACCGCCCATATCGAAAATCCGGCTTCGCGCCGCGTGCTCGAAAAATGCGGCTTCATCCATAGCGGAAGCGGCCTCGAAGGCGCTCCGGCGCGCGGCGGCATGGTCCCCTGCGATCGCTTCCGCCTCGAGCGCACGGCATGGATAAGCCGTCGCGCGCCGGCGATCGTGGATGCGCCGCCATCCCCGGAACAAAGGGCGACGCCATGAAATTTCTCGACCAGGCGAAAGTCTATGTCCGTTCGGGCGACGGCGGCGCCGGCTGTGTCTCGTTCCGGCGCGAAAAGTTCATTGAGTTCGGCGGGCCGGACGGCGGCGACGGCGGACGCGGCGGCGACGTCATCGTCGAATGCGCCAAGGGCCTCAATACGCTGATCGATTTTCGCTATCAGCAGCATTTCAAGGCCAAGGTCGGTGTGCATGGCATGGGCAAGAACCGGGCGGGCGGCCGCGGCGCCGACGCCGTTCTGAAAGTCCCTGCCGGCACGCAGGTGTTTGACGAGGACGGCGAAACGCTGCTCGCCGATCTCAAAAGCGAAGGCGAGCGCATCTGCCTCATCAGGGGCGGCAATGGCGGCTTCGGCAACGCCCATTTCACTACTTCGACCAATCGCGCGCCGCGCCGAGCAAATCCAGGCGAAGTGGGGCAGGAACGCACGATCATCCTGCGCCTCAAGCTGATCGCCGACGCCGGCCTCGTCGGCCTGCCCAATGCCGGCAAGTCGACGATGCTGGCGAGCGTTTCGGCGGCCAAGCCAAAGATCGCCGACTATCCCTTCACCACCCTGCATCCCGGCCTCGGCGTCGTGCGCATCGACGGGCGCGATTTCGTGCTTGCCGACATTCCCGGCCTGATCGAGGGCGCCCATGAGGGGCTCGGCCTTGGCGACCGCTTCCTCGGCCATGTCGAGCGCTGCCGCGTCCTGCTGCATCTCGTCGACGCCACAGGCGAAAACGCCGGCGCCGACTATCGCACCATCCGCCGCGAACTCGCCGCTTATGGCGGCGGCCTCGCCGACAAGGCGGAGATCATCGCTTTGTCGAAGGTCGACGCGGTTGATGCGGAAACGCTCAAGAAGCAGAAGGAGCGGCTGAAGCGCGTCATGCGCGAATATGGGCCGGCGCTGCCGCAAGGCGCGAAGCGGGCGAGCCCGCTTGAGCTTTCCGCGGTCGCGGGGATTGGTGTGACGGAAGTGCTCCGCGCGGTGGCGGGAGTGATCGACGCCAGCCGGGCGGAAGAGGCCGTCGAGGCGCCGCGCGAGGAGCGGGAGCTCCCGGTAGAGTCCTAGTTTGCGTCCCGACCCAACCCTTTCGCCAGCGCTTTCATGTCGACAACCGGGGCGCTTCGTGCTAGCAATTCTTGTATGCCTGCTAGCACACGCAAACAACTCAACATTCGCAGCGACGAGGCATTTACAACGGCGCATCGCCTCGCTGCGGAATTGGGCACGACGACAACCGAGATTGTGGTGTCCGCCCTGCGCGAGTTCAGAGCTAAGCGCCGCATTCCCAGCAAGTTGGTGACCCCCGAGGAGGCCGACGCCAATTTGTCCGCCTTGATGGAATCAGTGCGTCGCAACGCGGCAAAGCGCACGGCAAAACTTTCGTCCAACCATGACGATTTATACGACGATTTCGGCTTGCCGAAGTGATCGCCGTCGACACGTCGGCCCTGATCGCCATCATCGCCGGCGAACAGGAAGCCGAGCATTTTGCCACTCTCCTTGCGCAGAACGACTGCTTGATCGGCGCGCCAACGCAATTTGAGGCGATGATGGTCGCCCATCGCCTCACCAGCGACGATCTGTACCGCGACCTCGTCCGGCTCCTATCGTGGAAGAATGTCGCTATTGTCGACTTCTCGGCGGCCCATGTCGAAATCGCCCATCAGGCATTCGAGAAATTTGGGAAGGGACGCGGCCATCGCGCGAAGCTGAATTTCGGCGATTGCATGGCCTATGCCGTCGCAAGCCATGCTTCGGCGCCTCTGCTTTTCAAAGGCGATGATTTTGTGCACACCGATATCCAGCCTGCCGGACTCACATGACTGGCGCGACAAGTCATCGCCAGAAATGAGCGCCGCCTGCCTCGACAGCCGCCCCGCTTTGGTGTAACAGCCGCCCCCTAACTGAAAACAGCGCGCCGAAGCGCTTCGCCAGAACATCCCGCTTGTTTGGCGTCACGGCATGGAGACCAGTATGAATATCATCCAGACGATCGAGGCCGAACAGGCCGCGAAACTTGGCGCCAGCGCCAAAATCCCGGAATTCCAGCCCGGCGACACCGTCATCGTCAACGTCAAGGTCAAGGAAGGCGAGCGCACCCGCGTTCAGGCCTATGAAGGCGTCTGCATCGCGCGCACCGGCGGCGGCCTGCAGGAGAGCTTCACCGTCCGCAAGATATCCTATGGCGAAGGCGTCGAGCGTGTCTTCCCAATATATTCGCCGATGATCGATTCGATCAAAGTGGTGCGCCGCGGCAAGGTCCGTCGCGCCAAGCTCTATTACCTGCGCGATCGCCGCGGCAAGTCGGCCCGCATCGCCGAACGCGTCGACAACCAGGGCGCCAAGAAGAGCGACTGACGCCCGGCGTCGCCTCACAAGGCGCGCCTTCGAGATTACCAGATATTGGCTTAAACATCGGCCTTGCTCGTCATGAGCAGGGCCGATCGCATTTTGGCCGCGCCCGCCGGCTCAGGCGATTTCGCGGGCGGGACGGCTATTGTTCCAGCCGCAATGCTCGGTGAGATCGTTGGGCGGCATCGCCCGGCCGAACAGAAAGCCTTGTCCATAGCTGCAGCCTGCGAGCCAGGCCATCCGCGATTGCTCGGCCGTTTCAATTCCCTCGGCGATGACGCTCATGCCAAGCGCGCGGCCGAGCGCGACGATGGATTGTATGATTTCGAAGCCCTGCGGCGCGCGATCGATTTCGCGAATGAAGCTTGGATCGATCTTCAGCTTGTCAAAGCCATAGCGTCGCAGATGCGACAGGCTGGCGTAGCCGGTGCCAAAATCATCAAGAGCGATACGCACGCCGAGCGCGCGCAGGCGGCCGATCACCTCGAAAGTCTTGCTTTCGTCGGCGAGCATCACGCATTCGGCGATCTCCAGTTCCAGGCGCGACGGCGCGAGCCCTGAGCGCGCGAGCGCGCGCTCCACCGTTTCCACGATGTCGCCACGCAAGAACTGAACCGGAGACAGATTGACGGCAATGTGAATATGCGCGGGCATCGAGAAGGCGTCCCGGCACGCCAATTCAAGCACTCTGCGGCCGATCGCTGCGATGAGGCCGGTCTCTTCGGCAACCGCCATGAAAACGCCTGGAGGCGTGAGACCGCGCCGGCTGTGGCGCCAGCGGGCGAGCGCTTCCACGCCGATAACCTCGCCAGTGGCGAACTCGACGATCGGTTGATAATGGGGCTCGAACTCATCGCGTCCGATCGATTCGGCAAGGTCGATTTCGAGCGCCAGCCGTTCGCTATTTTCGCGATCCATTTCTTCATCGAACAGGCGCGCCACGCCGCGCCCGCTGCTTTTGGCGCAATTGAGCGCTACGTCGCTGCGACGGACGATTTCATCGGCGTTTCGCTCATCGCGCGGCGCCATGGCGATGCCGATGCTGCCGCCGACCACGACCGAGCGTCCGTCGAGCAAATAGGGCCGCGCTAAGGCGCTGAGCACGTCCTCGGCCAGACCGAGCGCGCGCGCGCTTGTCGTTTCGCCCTCGACGAACATCAGAAATTCGTCGCCCCCAAGACGCCCGGCGACAGCTTTCGGCTCGTCTTTCGTCACCGCCGCCAAACGTTGCGCGACAGAGACGAGGAGCGCGTCGCCGGCGGCATGGCCCAACGTGTCGTTGATCATTTTGAAGCGATCGAGATCGATGGAGAGCAATGCGACCTCGCGGCCCGGCTCGTTCAGCCTCGAGAGCGCGGTGGCCAGCATCTGCCTGAAATGGGCGCGGTTGGGCAGGCCCGTCAATACGTCATGGTTGGCCAGAAATTCATACCGCTTGGTCGCCTCGATCTGTTTTTTATGCATCTGACGCATGAAGCGGTTCTGACGCCCGAGAATGGCGATGAGACCGCAACTCGTCAGCAAGAGCCCGATGTGGAGAGCTATCATTTCAAACTGTTGATCGCGCAGCTGCCTTTGGCGGTCGGCGGCGATTTCGCGATTGGCCACGAGCGCGCGCGCGGCCAGCGTCTGGACGCTCGCGTTCAGCCCGCCGGAGATCTCAGCCGCCTTGGCCGCGTTATCGCCACGATCAAGATCGGCGACGAGCGGCCCGAGCCGCGCCAGCGTCGAATCGAAGAAATCGGCCGCCGTCCGCGCGTCTGCGGCGGCTTCGACAAAAGCGCCAAAATCGCCGCGCCGAAAGTCCCTTCCGCGTTCGACCAGGGCGGCATAATCGGCGCCGATGCTTCTCGCGCGATCCGCATTCGGCTCTTGCAGATAGCGGGCGACATCCTGGTTCAAAGTCGCAAGATCGACCCTTGCCTCCTGCGCGACAAAGGCGAGTTCGAACCGGGACGCCTGTTCGATCCCGGCGGCGACGCGCATGTGCTGGATCGGGAGATAGATCGTCGCCGCCGCGAATTCGATCATGATGAGGACGAGCAGCAGAAATATCCAGTCGACTTTCTGGGAACCGCGCATTTCAGGTCGGCCTTCATTCAATCGTCAGGCCAGCCGTTGATCAGGGCTGGCGGCTGCAAAATTCCGTCAAGGCGAGATTAGGATCGACATCGCCGGGAACAGATGACAAACGACGAAGCTGACTTCGCTTTCGTGATCTCCACCCCCCGATTCGATCCGCCCAGATACAAGACTTACAGATTCACGCTCCGCCCCTGGCGGCGGGCGAACGACAGAGCGGGCGCCGCCGCATGAGCGTTGATCGACATGCCGCGCGCGCCATCGACGCGATTGTTCAGGACGATAAAAATGCTGGGTTTCATCATGGCAATTCCTCGCGAAAAGCCTTTCGCCGCCCGCATGTCTCCCTAGCAAATTTGGGGGCGCGCGGTTCTGCGATCCGCTATCGCGCTTTAAATTGTATTACATCATTCACAGAATTTACGGGATGTTGGCGCGATGCCATTGAAACCAAATATCTCTCGCCGAGATTTGCCCGCATCGCCAATCGCAAAATGCTAAACCCCGCGTCATGACTGGCGAATCCAATCAAGAGGCGGCGACGCCAAACGACGTCGCCGACGTTCTCGCGCCGGTCGCGGTGGACATCGCCTACAGCTATCGCGTTCCCGCCGGCCTGCATCCGCGGCTAGGGCAATTCGTCGAGATTCCGCTCGGCCGCAGCTACACCACCGGCGTCATCTGGGCGCTGCGCGAGAGCGCAGGCGGCGACAATTTCAAATCCATCGCAAAGCTCCGCGACTGGGCGCCCCTGCGAAAGCCTCTGCTTGACCTGATTGACTGGGTTTCACGCTGGACGCTGGCGCCGCGCGGCATGGTGTTGCGCATGGCGACGCGCGCGCCGGAGGCGGCCGGCGCGCCCGCGCCGCGTTTCGGCGTGCGCAAGACTGGCAAGACGCCCGCGCGGCTGACGCCGGCGCGCCAGCGCGTTCTGGCCGCCCTTGGCGACGAAACATCGCTCGCCAAACCGGCGCTCGCGGAATTGGCTGAATGCGGCGCGGGCGTCATCGACGGGCTCGTCGATGACGGCGCCCTCGAGGTCGTCGCTCTGGCGCCAGAGCCGATCGCGCCAATCCCGGACCCGGATTTCGCGCCGGCCACGCTCGAACCTGGTCAGGCGGAAGCGGCGCAGGCTTTGACGGCGGCGGTCGAGAAAGGCGCGTTCAGCGCGCTTCTGCTGGAAGGCGTCACGGGTTCCGGCAAGACCGAAGTTTATTTCGAGGCGGTGGCGAGCGCGTTGCGCGCCGGACGACAGGCGCTGATCCTGCTTCCTGAAATCGCGCTCACCGCGCAATTTCTCGATCGCTTCGCCGCGCGCTTTGGGGTTCGTCCCGCCGAATGGCATTCGGGCGTTCCAGCGCGGCGGCGCGAGCGTTTGTGGGGCGCCGTCGCCAGCGGCGAAGCCCGCGTCGTCGCCGGCGCCCGTTCGGCCCTGTTCCTGCCGTTCGCCAGGCTCGGCCTCATCATCGTCGATGAGGAACATGAGGGCGCCTATAAGCAGGAAGAGGGCGTCGCCTATCATGCGCGCGACATGGCGGTGGTGCGCGCGAGGCTGGAAGGCGCGCCGATCATTCTCGCCTCGGCGACGCCGTCGATCGAAACCCGCGTCAACGCTGAACAGGGCCGCTACGGCTGGCTCAGGCTTGCCCAGCGGTTCGGCGAGCGCAAGCTGCCGCATCTGGCCGCCATCGACCTGCGCCGCGAGGGGCCGCCGCGCGGCCGCTGGCTGTCGCCGCGCCTTGTCGCGGGCGTCGAGGAGGGGCTGGCGCGCGGCGAGCAATCGTTGCTGTTCCTTAACCGGCGCGGCTACGCGCCGCTGACTTTATGCCGCACCTGCGGTCATCGCTTCCAATGCCCCAATTGCGCGGCCTGGCTTGTCGAGCATCGCTTTCGCCGCGCGCTGATCTGCCATCATTGCGGCCATGTCGAAAAGCGGCCCGACATCTGCCCGACCTGCCAGGAAGCCGACAGCCTAACGGCTTGCGGACCCGGCGTGGAAAGGCTCGCGGAGGAAGCGCAGGCGCTGTTTCCGCAGGCGCGGCTGCTGGTTCTCTCCTCCGATTTTCCCGGCGGCCTGGAACATTTGCGCCATCAGTTGGAAGAGGCGGCGCGCGGCGCTTACGACATCATCATCGGCACACAGCTTGTCGCTAAGGGACATAATTTCCCGCTTCTCACTCTGGTCGGCATTGTCGACGCCGACGTCGGCCTCGCCAACGGCGATCCGCGCGCCGCCGAGCGCACCTTCCAATTGCTGCAACAGGCGACGGGCCGGGCCGGGCGCGGCGAAAAATCGGGGCGCGGCCTCGTCCAGACCTGGCAACCTGAGCATCCGGTGATCGCCGCTTTGCTGTCGGGCGATATCGAGCGCTTTTACGAACAGGAAATCGCCGAGCGTCGCCGCGGCGGTCTGCCGCCGTTCGGGCGGCTGGCGGCGATCGTGGTTTCCGGCGTCGATCGCGGCGGCGCCGAGGCCTATGCGAGAGTATTGGCGCGCGCCGCGTTTTCGCTTGGCCCCACCGATCGTTGGCGTCTTGCGCCGATCGGCGGCGAATTGCAGGAAGGCGAAATCGTGTTGCTGGGCCCTGCCGAGGCTCCCATTGCGATGCTGCGCGGGCGCGCCCGCTTTCGCTTGCTGGTCAAAGCGCCGCGCAACGCCGACCTGCAAGGTTTCCTGCGCGCGCTCATCGCCGCCGCCCCGCCGCCGCGCGGCGGCGTGCGCGTCGCCATAGACGTCGACCCGCAGAGCTTTATGTGAAATCGCCGCGCCGCGCCGAAGTCATGGGCGTCCTGGCGAGAATTTAGGCAATCGCGCCGGCAGGCGCCGCGGCGCATTGACATTCCGCGCGCCGTGCAGGCCAAATCGCATGAACGGCGCTCCCGATGAGCTCTAGCGAACAACTTGCGGAAAGAATGCCTTGGCGATTCTGGTCGGACTGCAACATGTCACCCGCTATATCTACGATCGCCCGGTTTCACTTGGGCCGCAGATTGTCCGGTTGCGGCCCGCGCCCCATTGCCGGACGGAAGTGCCGAGCTATTCGCTGAAAGTGAAGCCGGCCAATCATTTCGTGAATTGGCAGCAGGACCCGCATGGCAATTGGCTCGCGCGATTCGTCTTTCCCGAGAAGGCTGAGGAATTCAGCGTCGAGGTCGACCTCACGGCGGAACTGGCGGTCATCAATCCCTTTGATTTTTTCGTCGAACCCTATGCGGAAGAATTCCCCTTCGCCTATCCCGCCGAATTGCAGGCCGAGCTCGCCGCCAATCTCGTCGCCGAACCGGCGGGGCCGCTGCTGGAGCAATTCGTCGCGGGCCTGTCGACTGAACGAACGCGCACGATTCCGTTCCTTGTCGACCTCAACGCGCAACTGCAGAAGAAGACCGCCTATGTCATCCGGATGGAACCGGGCGTTCAGGAGCCCGACGAGACGCTGAAGCTGGGCTCCGGCTCATGCCGCGATTCGGCCTGGCTGCTGGTCCAGGTCCTGCGCCGGCTCGGCCTCGCCGCCAGATTCGTGTCGGGCTATCTCATCCAGCTCAAGGCCGATGTCGATCCGATCGAGGGGCCGATGGGCACGGATCGCGACTTCACCGATCTGCACGCCTGGGCGGAGGTCTATATCCCCGGCGCCGGCTGGATCGGCTTCGACGTCACCTCGGGCCTGCTTTGCGGCGAAGGGCACCTGCCGCTTTGCGCGACGCCGCATTATCGATCGGCGGCGCCGATTTCGGGCGTCGTCGAGCCCGCGCAAACGACCTTCGATTTCAGCATGAAGATCGAACGGCTGCGCGAAGCGCCGCGCGTGACGCTGCCCTTTTCCGATGAGGCCTGGAGCAAGCTCGACGCACTCGGCGATCTTGTCGACCGCGATCTCGTCGCCCAGGACGTGCGCCTGACCCTCGGCGGCGAACCGACCTTCGTATCGATCGACGATTATGATGCGCCGGAATGGAACACCGCCGCCGTCGGGCCGACCAAACGCGCGCGCGCCGAGGCTTTGATCCGCCGACTCCAGCAGCGCTTCGCGCCCGGCGGCTTCCTGCATTTCGGCCAGGGCAAATGGTATCCCGGCGAAAGCCTGCCGCGCTGGGCCTTTTCGCTTTACTGGCGCAAAGACGGCAAGCCGATCTGGAGCGATCCCGCCCTGATCGCGGGCGTATCGGGCCCCGCCGCCGCGACGGATCAGGACGCGCAGGCCATCGCGACCGAACTGGCGGCGCGGCTTGGCATCGAGGCCGATTACATCGTTCCGGCTTATGAAGACGCCGCCTATTGGCTGCTGAAGGAAAACGCGCTTCCGGTCAATGTCGACCCTTCCGATCCCAAGATCGACGATCCCGAAGAGCGCGCCCGCATGGTGCGCACTTTTGAACACGGCCTGTCGCGCCCGACCGGCTTCGTGCTGCCGATCCAGCGCTGGAACGCGGCGGCCTCGACGCGCTCGCGTTGGATCAGCGAACGCTGGCCCTTGCGCCGCGGCAAATTGTTTCTGATGCCGGGCGATTCGCCTGTGGGCTATCGCCTGCCGATGAAATCCCTCGCCTTCGTGCCGCCCTCCGCCTATCCCTACATCCACCAGCAGGACCCGATGGAGCCGCGCGGGCCGCTGCCCGAGCAGCAGCATTTCCAGCAAGTCGTCAGCGTGCCTCAGGCGCCGGGCAGCGGACAGCAGGAGATTTCCGATCAGGTCGAGGAAGACGGGGCGGTGCGCACCGCTTTGTCGATCGAGCCGCGCGACGGCGTTCTCTGCGTCTTCATGCCGCCGGTCCCCAAACTCGACGATTACCTCGAATTGCTCGCCGCCGTCGAAGAGACCGCGCGCGACAAGGCCATGCCAGTGCGCATCGAAGGCTATGTGCCGCCCTATGATCCGCGCATGGATCTCATCAAAGTAACGCCCGACCCCGGCGTGATCGAGGTCAATATTCATCCGGCCGGCACATGGCGCCAGGCGGTGGCGACGACCACTGCGATCTATGAGGACGCGCGCCAGACGCGGCTCGGCGTCGACAAGTTCATGACCGATGGGCGCCATACCGGCACCGGCGGCGGCAACCATGTCGTGCTTGGCGGCGCCAAGCCGGAAGATTCGCCGTTCCTGCGGCGGCCCGACCTGCTCGGCAGCCTGATCCTCTATTGGCAGCGCCATCCCTCGCTATCCTATCTGTTTTCCGGATTGTTCATCGGGCCGACCAGCCAGGCGCCGCGGCTCGACGAAGCGCGCGACGATCAGCTTTACGAACTCGAAATCGCGCTCGCCAACCTGCCGCAACCCGGCGACGCCACGCCGCCGCTCTGGCTCGTCGACCGCCTGTTCCGCAACCTGCTCACCGACGTCACCGGCAATACCCATCGCGCCGAAATCTGCATCGACAAGCTCTATTCGCCGGATGGCCCGACGGGGCGTCTCGGCCTCGTCGAATTCCGTTCGTTCGAGATGCCCCCCGACGCGCGCATGAGTCTTGCCCAGCAATTGCTGCTGCGCGCGCTGGTCGCCTGGTTCTGGCGAGAGCCCCAGCGCGGCGCGCCGATCCGCTGGGGTACGTCGCTGCACGACCGCTTCATGCTGCCCCAATTCATCTGGGAGGATTTTCTTGGCGTGCTCGCCGACCTTGGCGAGGCGGGCTATCGATTCCAGCCGGAATGGTTCGAGGCGCAGCGCGAGTTCCGTTTCCCGGTCTATGGCCGCGTCGATCACGGCGGCGTCGAAATGGAAATCCGCCAGGCGCTCGAGCCCTGGCATGTGATGGGCGAGGAAAGCGGCGGCGGCGGCACGGTGCGCTATGTCGATTCATCCGTCGAGCGCCTTCAGGTGAAGACCAAAGGGCTGACGCCCGGCCGTCACGTGATCGCTTGCAACGGCCGCAAAATGCCGATGACGGCGACCGCCGGCGCCGGCGAAGCGGTCGCCGGCGTCCGCTTCAAGGCCTGGAAGCCGGCCTCGGGCCTGCACCCGACCGTCCCGGTGCATTCGCCGCTGACTTTCGATATTCTCGATAGCTGGAGCGGGCGCTCGCTCGGCGGCTGCGTCTATCATGTATCGCATCCGGGCGGGCGCAACTATGATACGTTCCCGGTCAATTCCTATGAAGCGGAGGCGCGCCGGCTGGCGCGGTTCCAGGATCACGGCCACACTGGCGGCCATGTCGCGATTCCATCCGATGAGGCGAGCGGCGAATTTCCCATGACATTGGATCTGCGGAGAGCTCTTGGCCGCTAAACCCCGGTCCGCGACGCAGCAGCGCGAGGCGGCGATCGATCGCATTGCGGCCTGGACGAAGGACTATGCGCCTCTCCCGGGCACGCCTGATGAATTCATCGGGCGCGACGGCGTCGCGCGGCCGCACTGGCGCCGCCTGTTGGACGCGCTTGCCGCGCTTGACCAGGATGCGTTCGAACAGCGCTTCGAGGCGGCCGACCGGCGCATCCGCAATATGGGCATGTCCTATCGCGTCCAGGGCGAGAGCGCCGAGCGGAGCTGGCCGCTGAGTCGCATGCCGTTGCTGATCCCCGAGGCCGAATGGCGGGAGATCGCGCGCGGCGTCGAACAGCGCGCCGAATTGTTCGAACGGGTTCTCGCCGACGTTTATGGCGCGGGCGCGCTGGTGAGGGAGGGCCTGCTGCCCGCCGCCGCGGTGACCGGCTCGGCCGATTTCCTCGCGACGATGCGCGGCGTTGCGCCGCCCGGCGGCCGCTGGCTGCGCCTCTACGCCGCCGATATCGGGCGCGGGCCCGACGGGCGCTGGTGGGTGCTTGGCGACCGCACGCAGGCGCCGTCGGGCTCGGGCTATGCGCTGGAGAACCGGCTGGTCGTTTCACAGGCTTTTCCAAGCCTCTATAGCGAGATGAATGTCGAGCGGCTGGCGCCGTTCTTCCGCGAGTTCCGCGCCGGATTGCGCACGAGCGCGCAGCGGACCGGACCGCGGATCTGCATCCTGACGCCGGGCCCGTGGAGCCAGACCTATTTCGAACAGGCCTATCTCGCCCGCTATCTCGGCTTTCTGCTCGTCGAGGGCGGCGATCTCGTCATGCGCGACGGCCATATTTTCGTGCGCACGATCGCCGGGCTGAAGCGCGCGGACGTGCTGTGGCGCCATGTCGACGCCGATTGGTGCGATCCGGTCGAACTCAATCCGTCCTCGCGCATCGGCGTGCCGGGCCTCATCGACGCGATCCGCGCCGGCGCCGTCGCAGTCGAAAACATGCCGGGTTCGGGCCTGCTCGAATCGCGCGCCTTGCTGGCGTTCTTGCCCGGTCTCGCCCGCCGCCTGGTCGGCGCCGAACTGATGATGCCGAGCATCGCCACCTGGTGGTGCGGTCAGGCGGCCGAGCGCGAAAGGGTGCTCGCCTCGCTCGGTGAGATCGCCATCGCCGCGGCGTTCGGCGACCGGGTTCCCGGCTTTGGCGACGAGCGCAGCATCATCGGCGCGCAACTTGGCCCCGCCGATCGGGAGCGGCTTGCGCGAGAGATCGGCGAACGCGGCCTCGATTTCGTCGGCCAGGACATCGTTCGGCTTTCGACGACCCCGCGATGGGAGAATGGGCGGCTGGTTCCGCGCCCGTTCGTGCTGCGCGTCTATGCCGCCGCGACGCCGGAAGGATGGCGCGTGATGCCGGGCGGGTTCTGTCGCATATCCGATAAGGCGGACGCGCGCGCCGTCTCGATGGGCGAAGGCGTCGAATCGGCCGACGTCTGGGTGCTTGCCGACAATCCGGTCGAGACGACCAGCCTCCTGCCCTCGCCGGAAAAGGTGCGCATCGTGCGCCTGCTCGGCAATCTGCCGAGCCGCGCTGCCGACAATCTGTTCTGGTTCGGCCGTTACCTCGAGCGCGAGGAAGCGACTTTGCGGCTGGTGCGCTGCATCTGCACCCGCGCCGTCGATCCCGACACACCCGCCAATAGCGCGCGCCAGTCGCTCGAGAAGCTGAAGTCCCTGCTGGTCGCATGGGGCGCCGCGCCCTATGGGATGACCAAGGCGCCTTCGGCGCTGGCGAGCGACGCTGCGCTGCGCGACGAGGACAGCAACGGCTCGGCGCTGTCGATCGCGCGGGCGGCGCGCCACGCCGCCTCGGTCATTCGCGAACGCCTGACGCCCGAAACATGGCGATTGATCGGGCGTCTCGAATCGGTGATCGCGGAGGCGCCCGATCGTGCGCTTTCGGAGCCCGAAATCATCGACTGCACGGAGGAAGCGCTCACCACGATCGCCGCCCTATCCGGTCTCTTCGACGAAAATTTCAACCGCGGCGCGGGATGGATTTTCTATGATATGGGAAGGCGCATCGAGCGCGGCATCAACACTTGCCGCCTGACGCGGCAATTTTCCGGCAAGGCGGCGAGCGCCCATAATCTCGACGTCCTGCTCGACCTGATCGATTCGCAGATTACCTATCGCTCGCGCTACCTCACCGGCGTCGCGCTCGGGCCGGTGCGCGACATGGCGCTGCTCGATCCGTTCAATCCGCGCAGCGTCGCTTTCCAGGTCGCCGCCATCGACGATCATATCGCGACGCTGCCGATCCTGCGCCAGGACGGGATGCTCGAAGAGCCCAAGCGCCTGTCGACGCAATTGCGCGCCGATCTGGCGACGCAGGATGCGGACAGAATCGAGGATCAGGCCGTGCTCGGCCTCGAGCAAAGATTGATGATACTCGCCGAAGCGATCGCCGCCCGCTACTTCCTGCAAGGGGCGCATCATGCACGCGCCGAAAAAGTCACGGGCCTCGCTTGATCTATGACGTACGCCATCTGACGCGCTACCGCTATGAGGCGCCGGTCGCAGCCAACACTTGCACGCTGCGATTGTTGTTGCGCTCGATCGACGGCCAGGCCGTCGCAGAGAGCCGGATCGACGTCGCGCCGCGCCCCCATGAATGGAACGAGCGCGCGGACATTTTCGGCAATCGGGTCGCGCGCATGCGCATCGACACGCCGCATCGGGAACTGGTCATCACTTCGCGCGCCGAGGTCGACGTGCATCGGCCCGCTCCGCCCGCTCCAGGCCTGACCCCCGGCTGGGAGACGGTGGCAGGGCTGGCGACCGCGTCGGTTTCGCTGGCCGCCGATTCCCCGGCCTTTGCGCTCTACGCCAGCCGGCTCGTCGGGATTTTCGAGGCGGCGACCCGATACGCGCGCGAGAGCTTCTCGCCGCGGCGGCCGGTCTATGAGGCGGCGATCGAACTCAACGCGCGCATCAACGCCGACTTTGCCTATGACACAAAAGCGACCGGCGTCACCACTTCGCCGGCCGACGCCTTCGCCAAGCGCAGCGGCGTCTGTCAGGACTTCGCCCATGTGATGATCGCCGCCCTGCGCGGCCTCGGCGTGCCTGCCCTCTATGTCAGCGGCTATATCCGCACGATTCCGCCGCCCGGCAAGACGCGGCTCGCCGGCGCCGACGCCTCGCACGCCTGGGTTTCGGTCTGGTGCGGGCAGGAATTCGGCTGGCTCGGCCTCGATCCGACCAATGCGATTCCGGTCGGCGACGATCACATCGTCATCGCCCTCGGGCGCGACTATTCCGACGCCGCGCCGGTCGAAGGCGTCATTCTCTCGTCAGGACGGCAGAAACTCGACGTCGCCGTCGACGTCATCCCGGTGCGTGGGTAGAATTTTCAGCGCGCCTGCTTTGTCGGCGATCAGAACATTTCGACGTCGGCGCTGACCAAAGTGCGGTCCTGCAAGACGCCGCCACTGATCAGATGTTCGTGACATTGCACCTGGTTGCGCCCCTGCCGCTTGGCGACATAGAGCGCTTCGTCGGCGCGCCCGAAAGCGGTCAGTCCGTTATCCCTCGGCGTCACCGCGGTATAGCCGATGCTGACGGTGACGCGGCCAACCTGAGGAAAGTCGGCGCCTTCGACGATTTTGCGGAAGCGCTCCAGAACGCTTGCGGCGAATTCCGCTTCGGTCGGCGCCAGGATGACAACGAATTCCTCGCCGCCGCAGCGGAACAGCCGGTCGGCTTCGCGAAAGGAACTGCGCATCAATTGCGCCAGCAGGATCAGAACCTCGTCGCCATAGAGATGGCCGAAACGGTCGTTGATGCGCTTGAAAAAATCGATGTCGAGCACGGCGAGCCAGGCCTGCTGATTAGGATTGGCGGGCCGGCGCGCGCCAAGGCGGTCGAGGGATTCGGCGAAACCCATGGTTGGCGGGTCGGCGCGAAGAAAATTGGCTAGCGACCCGTCAAAGGTCTTGCGATTAAGCAGGCCCGTCAGCTCGTCATATTCGCTGTAATCGAGGATGCGCAGGTGATTGCGATAGATGGCGAGCAGACCGGAAACCAACCGGTGCTGGTCTTCTCCCATTGGCGTCGGGTGATAGATTTCCAGAAACCCGACGATTCCGCGCGCGCTCGTCACGGGAAAAATATGGCCATGCTGGCCGGATATGTCGCGGCGTAGCTGGATAGGCGTCTTGCTCTGGTAGCAGGTGCGCAGGTCAGCGCGGGATTCAAGCGTCGGCAGTTCGCCGATGTCGAGATGCTGCTCGCAAACGGCGAGGCGACCCTCGGTGAGCCGCACGCGCTCGCGCAGGCGAAGCTCGCCGGCATAGCTGACGATGCGCCAGAATGTCAGCCTGGTCGCGCAAAGCAATGTAGCCGTCACCGACGCCAGGGTGATCTCGAGTTCGTCCCGATCGCTTCGAGCGGTCAGGTCGGCGACGGATTCGATCAGATGCGACATTTCGCCAAAGTGCGGCGACAAGCTTGCGCGGGGCTGTCGAATGTGCGCCCCGCCTCGCGGCGCGGCGGCTCCGCTAAACCTTGGGCGCCAGCAAATAGGCCATATGTCGCAGCGCCAGCCGATAGCCGTGGACGCCAAAACCGGCAATGACGCCGGTCGCCGCCAGCGAGACATAGGAATGGTGGCGGAAGGCTTCGCGCTGGTGGACGTTGGAGATGTGCACTTCGAGAATTGGAAATTCGCAGGCCTTCAGCGCATCCATGATCGCGATCGAGGTATGCGTGAACGCCGCCGGATTGATGATGATACCAGCGACGGCCTCCCGCGCCTCGTGAATCCAATCGATGAGCTGATGTTCGGCGTTGCTTTGCTTGAAAGCCAGCGTGAGACCCAGTTCGCCGGCAAGCGCCCGGCACTGCGCCTCCACATCCGCGAGGGTCTCGTGACCGTAAATATGCGGCTGGCGTTTGCCGAGCAGGTTCAAATTTGGCCCGTTGAGGATCAGAACAGTCGAAGTCATTGCCAAAGCCCGGCCGGAGGAATGGGGGCCATTGTGCCCCGGCGCCGGGCGTCATGGCAATTGGCCCAGCGCAATCGGCGTTCGGCGCCCCATGCCCAGTCCGGGCGAATGCGCGCATCTTGTCAGGGGCGCCGGGACAGGCAAACATGGCGGATGCCCGAAGAAGCGATCATCGGCGCGCTGCTCTTCCTGCTGCTGCTCCTTAGCAGCGCCCTCGGCCTGTTCCTGCAGGGAAAGTTGCACGAGCGCCACCGAAGCCGCGAGACGATCGACGCGATCCGGCTGGTCATTTCCATTCTGGTGACGTTCACCGCGCTGCTGCTCGGTCTGCTGACGTCCTCGGCAAAAATTGCTTTCGACGATTACGGCAACCGTCTGCGAGCCTACGGGATCGATATTATCGAGCTCGATCAAAGAATGCGCGAATATGGCGATGGCATCGAGGCGACCCGCGCGCTGCTGCGCACCTATGTCGCCGCCGCGATCGCCGACACCTGGCCTGACGAACCCCGGCCGACAGGCGCATATCCCACCCATATCAAAACCTTCGTTCCCGGCAGCATCGAGGGCGAGGAATTGAGCGCCATGCTGGGCCAGGTCGACAGGGCGCTCCGCGGCCTCGAGCCGACGGACAGATCTCACCAACAGCTCGCCGATCTGCTCAAAGCTCGGATGGGCCAGACTCTGGAGCAACGCTGGCGATTGATCGAGACCTCGACCTCCACCGTCTCCTGGCCCCTGCTGACGCTGATGACGTCGTGGCTGGTGATGATTTTTGCGGTATTCGGCCTGAGTTCGCCGCGCAATCGGGTCGTCTATGTGACGATCGCGCTCTGCGCGCTGTCGATATCGTCGGCGGTGTTCATGATCCTCGAACTCGATACGCCGCTGACCGGCTGGCTGGTTGCGTCGAGCCAGCCGCTGCGCGATGCGCTCCTCCATATCGACGCGCCGCTTTGAGGCGTTTGGCCGATCACATCGCCTCGCGCGGATCGTAAGGCTTTTCGTCCCGCCAGCGTCGCATCAGGCTGAGGAGGTCGGGATCGGCGTCCGCCGGCAGCACGATGCGCAGCGTCGCCAGCAGATCGCCATGGCGACCCTCGCCGGCGGCTGGCAGTCCCTTGCCGCGCAGGCGCAAGACGCGCCCGCTGCTCGCGCCTTGCGGAATGGCGAGTTCGACCTCGCCGTCCAGTGTCGGCGCGCGAACCTTGCCGCCGAGCGCGGCTTCATAAAGCGTGATCGGCAGATCAAGCCGCAAATCGCGCCCCTCGACCTTGAACAAATGATGCGGCGCGTAGCGGATGGTCACCAAAGCATCGCCGGCCGGGCCGTTTCGAAACCCCGGCTGGCCCTGGCCGCGCAGGCGGATCTGCTTGCCTTCCTCGACGCCGACAGGAATGGCGACGTCGAGCGTCTTGCCGGTTGGCAGGGTCACGCGCGCCGATCCACCGGCGGCCGCCATGGCGAGCGGAACCGTCGCGGTGGCGACGACGTCCTCGCCGCGCTGAGGGCCCCGCGAACGGCCTCCCGCCTGAGCGCCGAAGAGTTCGGCCAGAATGTCCGGATCGATGCCAGCCCCGGCTCCAGCGCCGCGACTGGACTCGCCGCCGCCGAAATCGAAGTCGAAATGCTGAAAGCCAGGCCCGCCGCCGCGGCCCGACCGGGCGCGGCGGCCGGCGCCGGCAAAGCCCTCGAATCCCTGATTGCGCGGCTTGCCCTCCGCGTCGATCTCGCCCCGATCAAAAGCTTCGCGCTTTTTCTCGTCGCCGACGATTTCGTAAGCGGCCCCGATCTCGGCGAATTTGTCCTTCGCTTTGAGCTCCTTGCTCTGATCGGGATGGAATTTCTTGGCCAGCCGACGATAGGCCGACTTTATCTCGGCGGCGCTCGCCGTCTTGGCGAGCCCGAGAATTTCATATGGATCGCGCATATAAGCCCACTTTACGCGCCCGCCCTGAGGGCGCGGACGCCATTGTCTTCGCGTTTATGTGGGCGATGCGGCGCGCGCACGCAAGTGGCAGGCGCCACCTTGCGCCGCTCTTCTCCCAGCGACATCGCCGGATCAGAGGCCCTTCCAGGGCTCGACCCTGTCGAGTGCGACCATTCCGTCCGCCTCCTGACAGCCGATCGCCTGCAGCATTTTCGGCCCGTCGGCGACGACGATGCGCGCCACGAACGCCCGGCAGGGCCTGCCCTCGCGCGAGAATGTGGCGGCGACGGGCTGAAAAGCGCCGCTACGCCCCGAATCGGGGTTGGACCAATGCGCCGCCGTCTCCGGTTCGCCCGATTGGAGCGCCTGTGCAAGGACCGGCTCGGCGATCCGCCAATCTTTCATGTCGAGATCGGTCGACAGCGGCGAGGAAGCGGGCTTGATCGAACTCGTCGTATCGTTGTTCATGAAGGATTTCAGCGGAATGGACATGGAGCAGCCAGCAAGGCCGGGAGCCAGAAGACCGAGCGCCAAAAGACCGAGCGCCGCTAGCGACAGCCGCCCGCGTGCGTTGGTCCGATGAGGGGCGGAGGCGCGATCAGGACCGTTGAAATCTGAGATATGATAGAGGATCGTTTTGGGTTCCGATCGCAGCGACACGCTCCCTGAATGCCATGACAATGCGGAGATTAAACTTTGAATGAGTTAACGACCGGTGACTTCACCGAAGTCGACGAGCCTTTTGCGCTATTCGAGCAATGGTTCGCCGAAGCCGGCAAGAGCGAACCCAACGATCCCAACGCAATGTCGCTGGCGACGGTGGACGCCGACGGCCTGCCTGATGTGCGCATGGTGCTGCTCAAGGGCGCCGACGACCGCGGCTTCGTTTTCTATACGAATGAGGAGAGCGCCAAGGGTCGTGAAATGGCGGCGTCGCCCAAGGCGGCGCTGTTATTCCACTGGAAATCGCTGCGCCGGCAAATCCGTCTGCGTGGGCCAGTCGCCTTGGTCAGCGACGAGGAGGCGGACGCCTATTTCAAGAGCCGACCGCGCGACAGCCGCATCGGCGCCTGGGCCAGTCAGCAATCGCGGCCGCTTGAAAGCCGCTTCGCCTTTGAAAAAGCCATTGCCGGCTATGTCGCCAAATTCGGCGTCGGTGAGGTGCCGCGCCCGCCCTATTGGCGCGGATTCCGGTTGGCGCCAGTGGCGATCGAATTCTGGCGGGACCGCCCATTCCGCCTGCATGACCGGGTCCTGTTCACGCGCGAGGCAGTCGGAACGCCGTGGCGACGGGAGCGCCTTTATCCCTGAGGATTGCAGGCCGGACCCAAAACAACGAGAGGCGCCGAGGGGCGGCTCTCGCGAGGATCAGCGGAGTGGGCGCGCTTTCCCGGCCGGCGAAGCCGGACCGCCCGCTCGGCGGGCCTCAGCGGCCGTTGAGATAATCTTCGCGGTCCTGCGGCGTCACGAAATAATTGGGCTGCACGCCATAGCCGGACCAAGAGTGCGGGCCGCGAGCGGGGTAAGCCGAACGACCTTCGCTCATCGGCGGGGACTGAAGCGTCTGAGGGGCGAGCAGGGCATAGGGCGACTGTTCGGGGCTCAAATCGCCGCCGCCCATCGCAGAGGCATTTTCGGCGCCGAAGGTGAGGGCGATAGCCGTCGCCCCAAGCAAAATCATCTTACGCATCTTAGTCTCTTTCATCTTTATTCTTCAGCGATCTTACGAAACGCGACGGCCGTTCCGATGTGGCCGATCACACTTTTCGCAACCGCTGACGAAAAAATAGGAAACGACTGTTCCCTTTCAATTGCTGCGCCGCACACAACACCGTGAGTCCTTGTGATGGACTGTGACGAATGTGCTAGGCTTAGGCAACGCCGATTTCGCACGCCGGAACAAGATGGCCGAGACCCAGACTCAAGCGCCGCCAAAAGCGATGTTGCTGACCGGCGCTTCGCGCGGCATCGGCCATGCGACCGTCAAGCGATTCTCGTCGGCGGGATGGCGGGTCATCACCTGCTCGCGCCATGCCTTCCCCGAGGAATGCCCGTGGATGGCCGGCCCGCAGGATCATCTGCAGATCGATCTTGCCGACCCCGCCGACACCAAGCGGGCGATCGCGGAAATTCGCGAGCGGCTCGACGGCGGGCGGCTCGATGCGCTGGTCAACAATGCGGCAATCTCGCCGAAGGGCCCTGGCGGCGCCCGGCTTGGCGCGTTCGAAACGGAGCTTGCGGACTGGCAGACGATCTTTCAGGTGAATTTTTTCGCGCCGATGATGCTCGCGCGCGGCCTCATCGCCGAACTCGAAAAGGCGCATGGTTCGATCGTCAACGTCACTTCGATCGCCGGCGCGCGCGTTCATCCCTTTGCCGGCGCGGCCTATGCGACGTCCAAGGCGGCCCTGGCGGCGCTGACGCGCGAAATGGCTTCCGATCTCGGTCCGCGCGGCATACGCGTCAATGCGATCTCGCCCGGCGAGATCGACACCGCGATCCTGTCGCCCGGCACCGACAAGATCGTCGCGCAGATCCCGATGCGCCGCCTCGGCTCGCCCGAGGAGGTCGCCAAGGCGATCTACTTTCTTTGCTCCGAGCAATCGAGCTATGTGCATGGCGCCGAGATACACATCAATGGCGGTCAGCACGTGTGAGCGGGCATACTCTTCCCTTACGACATACAAAACGGATGACCGAGGGCGGATTTCCTCATTGTTTGCATGGCGGAGCGGAGCGCGAGAGTAATTCCAAGTCAAGGACGGGCCGTAGGCCCGCCGCCTCCGGCGGTCGTCCGAAGGACGATCCTTGAGTTGGAATTACTCTCGCGCACAATCGCCTCCACGCAATCAATGAAGCGCTGTCGCCACAAGTGGCGGCCGAGTCTTTTGTGTTTGAGCCGGAACAATATCGAGGTCCCGCCCTGAACGATCGTCTCTACCCGTCGCGTCCGATCCTGGCCGTGTCGCTCGCCGTCTTTCGCGATGGCCGCGTGCTGATTGCGCGTCGCGCGCGGGCGCCGCTGCGCGGCCTCTATTCCCTGCCCGGCGGCGTCGTCGAGATCGGCGAGACTCTGGGCGAGGCGGCGCTGCGGGAGCTTGATGAGGAAGTTGGCCTCAAGGCGGAGATCGTCGCTTTCAACGACCATGTCGAATCGATCGTCCGCGACGACGACGGCGGCGTCCGCGCCCACTATGTGATCGCGTCTTTCGTCGGGCGCTGGATCGCCGGCGAAGCCAGAACAAGCGAGGAAGCCGATTCCGTTCTCTGGATCGATCCTTTAGCGTTGGGCGACTTGCCCACCACTCCCGGCCTGGAGAATATACTCGCCAGAGCCGCCCATCTCATCGGGGGCCGCCCGTGAGCCGGCGCCCGTGCCGTCTGGCCTTCGTCGCGGCGTTTTGCCTGGCCGCCTCGGGACAGGCTTTTGCGCAGCAGGCGCCGGCCAAGCCGGCGGCGTCCGCCGAGCAACCGGCGCCGGCGCCGGCCGCCGAACCGCCGCCGCCTTACGAACCGCAATTGCTGCGCCTTGCCGAACTGATGGGCGCGCTCAGCTATCTGCGCGATCTCTGCGGCGCCCATGACGCCGATGCTTTCCATGCCAAAATGGCCAATCTTCTCGAAGCGGAGGCCAAAAGCGAGACGCGCAAGGAAAGCCTCGCCGGCGCCTATAACAATGGTTTTCGCGGCTACGAACTTTCCTATCGCGTCTGCACGCCCGCCGCCCGTGAGATCATCGCCCGCTTCCTCGACGAGGCCGCGAAGATTTCGACGGATGTCGCCAATCGCTACGGGGGTTAGCCAGCGCCGCCGCCGCGCTTGCGGCCGAACCAGCGTCCGACGCTCTTCGAATAGGCGGCGAAAGCCTCAGGATGCGCGGCGCTCAAGGCGGCGTCCTCGCGCGCGATGATCACCAGATCGTGCAGCAGGAAAAAGGCGAGCGGCAGCAGCGCCGCCAACGCCAGGACAACCGGCTCGGATGGCCCGACAAGCTGCAGGAAGACAATCAACGCCGACCAGACGACGCATTGAACAAGGGTCAGCAAATAGGTCGGATTGCGTGAGTAGGCGTAAAGCCCCGTCGTCACCAGGCCGGAGGAAATGACATAGGTGCGGGCGTCGCCGCCACGCTGGTTAAGGAAACCGATGATCGCGACCTTGCCGGCATAGCAAAGGACGAGGAGCAGGCCGAACAGTCCGGCGATCACGCAATGCCATGGCCGGTGGCCGCCATGCGCCCAGGTCCAGACGAACAGCGCGGCATAAACGACCGAAAAAGCCAGATCGATCTTGAACGTCGGCGCAAAGCGGAAGGGCGCGGGCCGATCCGCCTCATCGCTCTGGCGAGCGGCCGGCGCTTGGTGAAAACCCGTCTCGAGCGTCATTTCATCGCCGCCACATGTTCGCGCGGGATCGTCGCCGAGAGAACCCGCACACATCTCAGCGACAATGCCCCGCCAGAGGTAAAAATTGCATTGAGACGCAAGTGGAACTTTCTGACCGCCGACACGCTTTACGCAGATAAGTTTCGCATCAGACGCTCTGAAAAGCCGGCCGATCGGGTTGTTCCCAGGCCTGACGAACGCCAAGAGACGTCTCTGAGGAGGAGCAGGTCATGCTGGAGGTGATATCGGCGCTGAAGGGCTATGCGATCGAGGCGAGCGACGGAAAGATCGGTTCGGCCGGCGATTTCCTTTTCGACGGCGAGAAATGGCAGGTGCGCTGGCTGGTCGTCGATGTCGGCACATGGTTGAGCGAGCGGATGATCCTGCTGCAACCCTCCGCCATCGCGCAGACTGACTATGAGGGGCAGAAGCTCCGCACCAATCTCACCAAAGCGCAGGTCGAGGGCAGTCCCAATATTTCCGAACACGAGCCGGTGTCGCGCCAGATGGAACGCCAGCTCTACTCTTATTATGGCTGGGACCCGCTCTGGGGCGGCGATTATCTCGGCGGAACCGCCGGCGCGATGGCGACGCCGTTGGTCTCCGAGCCCTATATGGGCATTGGCGCGGCCACCGCGGCGGCCGATATCGACCCGGCGCCGCCGGCTGAGGACCTAGCGCTGCAAAGCAGCAACGAAGTCGTCGGCTATCATATCCACGCCGCCGACGGCGATATCGGCCACGTCGAGAATCTGCTCATCGACAGCACGACATGGGGCATTCGCTACCTGATCGTCGCCACCAGTAATTGGTGGATCGGCCAGCATGTTCTGATCTCCCCCGCCGCCGTGCGGGAGATCGACTGGTCCGATCGCCATGTGAAGCTGAATGTGACGCGCGAACAGGTTCAGACGAGTCCGCCGTGGGATCCAAACAAATTGATGGATCAGGACGCTATGAAGCAACTTCACAGCCATTACGGCTGGCCAGGCTCCGGGGCATAGATCTCCCGTCGGGCGTCACTTCAGGCCTTCATCGCCGCCAGGCTCGCCGGCGGCTTGCTGTCATCGGGCACGAAGAAATCAACGGCCAGCGGCTGGGTCGGATCGACGCGATAGGAATCGAAATCCGTGACGCCATTTTCTGCGAGAAAGGTGTCGTCGATCAGGAAATTCCCGGTGAAACTCCTCGCATCCTTGCAGAAGACGAGATGCGCCGCGTCGGCAAGGATTTCCGGCTTACGCGAGGCGCGCATCAACGCTTCGCCGCCGAGCAAATTGTTGACGGCGGCGGTAGCGATCGTCGTGCGCGGCCAGAGCGCGTTCACCGCAACGCCCTTGGCGCGCAGTTCGCCGGCGAGGCCAAGCACGACCAGGCTCATGCCGAATTTCGCCATCGTATAAGCGGTATGGCCGGCGAACCACTTCTCTTTCATGTCGAGCGGCGGCGACAACATCAGGATATGCGGATTGGCCGATTTGGCGAGATAGGGCACGGCGAATTTCGAGACCATGAACGTGCCGCGCGCATTGATCTGATGCATCAGATCGAAGCGCTTCATCTCCGTCGCCTGGCTGTTGGTCAGCGAGATCGCGCTGGCGTTGTTGACGACAATGTCGATGCCGCCGAAATGCGCCGCCGTCGAATCGAGCGCGCCGCGCACCGCCGCTTCGTCGCGCACGTCGACGACCAGCGGCAGCGCGCGGCCGCCCGCCGCTTCGATCTCGGCCGCCGCGCTATGGATCGTGCCGGGCAATTTGGCGTTCGCCTCGCTGGTCTTGGCGGCGATGGCGATGTTGGCGCCGTCGCGCGCGGCGCGCAGGCCAATCGCCAGCCCGATGCCGCGCGACGCGCCGGTGATGAACAGCGTCTTGCCCTTGAGCGATTGTGCCGACATGCGCGCCTCCCTTAGGTTTTGAAACTTTTACGCCTTCGCTTTCTGCATGAAGGCCATGAATGCGGCGCGCGCCTGCGGCGAACGAACCGCTTCGCCAAACAAGCGCATTTCTTCATCCATCCGCGCTTTCAATGGCGCGGGATCGCCGCGCAGCAGACGGCGTGTGGCGAGAAGCGCATCGCGCGGTTTGCCGGCGAGCGCCTGCGCCTTGGCGAGCGCATGCGCGTAAAGCTCGCCGGGGTCGAGAATCGCATTGACCAGCCCGAGTTCATGGGCGACGTCGGCATCGAAGGCTTCGCCCAGCAGGATGAATTCGGCGGCTTTCGCATAGCCGAAACGCTGCGGCGCCAGCAGCGACGACCCGGCTTCCGGCACCAGGCCGAGATTGACGAAAGGCATCTGGAACCGCGCGCCCGGCGCGGCATAGACGAGATCGCAATGGAAGCACAAAGTCGTGCCGATGCCGATCGCCGGCCCCTCGACGGCGGCGACCAGCGGCTTTTCGAACGCCGCCAAAGCCCTGATGAACAGCGAGGCGGGAGAAGCCTCGGCGCTGCCGACCGCCGCGATAAAATCGGCAATGTCATTGCCGGCGGTGAAGATGCCGTCCTTGCCGCGTAGCAACGCCACGCCGATCGTTTCGTCCCGCCCCGCCTGCGCAAGAGCTTCGGTCAGCGTCTGATACATCGCGCCGGTCAAGGCGTTTTTCTTTTCCGTTCGCGTCAAGGTCGCGCACAGCACCTGTCCATCGCGACTTATTTCCACATGATCCGTCATGTCGCCTCCGCGAGAGCCGCCTCGAATTGCTGGAGCGCGCCGGCGCCCGATCGAATTGAGTTTTCAAGGCCGCCGGCGCCGATTGCGATCTTTTCGGCAAAGAAGCGCGCGAGCGCGACACGTCCCAATTGCGAGGCATCGCCCGCGGCGCCGAGATTTTGCGCGGCAAGCGCCGCTTTGGCGAGGCAGGCGCCGCCGAGCGCGAGGCCGAACAACTTGAGGTAAGGCGTTGCGCCCGCCAGGGCGTCCTGCATATCGGCGCCAAGCGCCGCGCTGAGGAACTGGGTCGCGCGCTCCAGCGCATCGATCGCCTCGCCAAGACGCGCCGCCGTCGCGCCGAAATCTGCGTCGCCCTTCGCCGCGACTTCGGCGGCGATGGCGCGCATGCCGGCGATTTCGCGCGCCACGGTCGCCCCGCCCGACAGCGGCAGCTTGCGCTGCACCAGATCGATCGCCTGGACGCCATTGGCGCCCTCGTAAATCGCGGCGATGCGGGCGTCGCGCAAATGCTGGGCGGCGCCGGTCTCCTCGATATAGCCCATGCCGCCGTGCACCTGCACGCCGAGGCTGGCGACCTCGTCGCCGACATCGCTCGAAAACGCCTTGGCGACCGGCGTCAGCAGCGCCGCGCGCTCGCCCGCCTGACGCCGCGCCTCGCCCGCTTCGCCATGCAGCGAGCGATCGATCGCCACCGCGGTCAGATGGCAGATGCCGCGCGCGGCATGGACGAGCGCTTTCATCGTCAGCAACATGCGCTGGACATCGGCATGTTCGACAATCGCGCTCATCTCGGCGTCGCCGTTGGGCCCGCGTCCCTGGCGCCGGTCGCGCGCATAGGCGAGCGCCTGCTGCAGGGCGCGATCGGCGACGCCGACGCCCTGCATGCCGACGGCGAGCCGCGCGCTGTTCATCATCACGAACATGGCGGCGAGGCCGCGATTTTCCTCGCCGACCAGCCAGCCGATGGCGCCTTTGTCGTCGCCATAGATCATCACGCAGGTCGGCGAGGCATGAATGCCGAGCTTGTGCTCGATGCTGGCGCAGCGCACGTCGTTACGCGCGCCAAGCGTCCCGTCCGGTTTGACCAGGAATTTCGGCACGAGGAACAGCGATAGGCCGCGCGTGCCGGCCGGCGCGCCGGGCAGGCGCGCAAGCACGAGATGGACGATATTGTCGGCCATGTCATGCTCGCCATAGGTGATGAAGATTTTCTGGCCGAAAACACGGTAGGTTCCATCCGCCACCCGCTCGGCGCGCGTCTTGACCGCGTTGAGATCGGAGCCGGCCTGCGGCTCGGTCAGGTTCATCGTGCCGGTCCATTCGCCGGATATCAGCTTGCCGAGATAGATGCGTCGCAAGTCTTCGCTGGCATAGGCGTTGAGCGCGCCGATGGCGCCTTCGCTCAGCAGCGGACAGAGCGCGAAACCCATCGAGGCGCCGTTCCAGATTTCGGCGCAGGCGGCGTTGATCGTATGCGGCAGGCCCATGCCGCCATATTCGGGCGAGCCCGTCACGCCGGCCCAGCCGCCCGCCGCCCAGGCGCGATACGCCTCGCGAAAGCCTGATGGCGTCGCGACATGGCCGTTTTCGTACCGCGCGCCGTTGAGATCGCCAATGCGATTGAGCGGCGCGATCACGTCGGTGGCGAACCGCCCGGCTTCGCCGATCACCGAGGCGGCGGTGTCAGCGTCGAACTCGCCGAAGAGGCCTTCGCTGATCGCCTCATGGAAGCCGGCGACATGATGGAGTGAATAAAGGATGTCGGCGACGGGCGAGCGATAGGTCACGGGACGATTCCTCGGCGCGGCGTTGCGGGGCCTCTTGGTGAGGCCGCTTGACCCGCCAGCTTAGGCTGAGATAGCTGCGCGGCAAGTCGCGATAAAGTTTATATGTAAACCAATTGGCGCACAAGCGGCTCGAGGACGATGGCGCGAAGAGACGAGAGCAGATTCCCCCATTGTTTGCATGGCGGAGCGGAGCGCGAGAGGAATTCGAAGTCAAGGACGACGGCAAAGCCGTCGCCGCCTCTGGCGGCGGCCCGAAGGGCCGTCGTTGAGTTCGAGTTCCTCTCGCGCATAATTGCCTTCATGCAATCAATGAATGAAGCGGTATCGCG
>DATBZF010000170.1:0-2162 GCA_036513315.1 Roseiarcus sp. | reverse complement strand
TAGTAAGACGGGTCGAATTGCGAGAGTGGGTCATGGAAGACGAAATCGAAGCTCGTACGATCACGCAGTTGGCGTGGCGATTCATCCCTTTCCTGATCCTCTGCTACTTCGTCGCCTATCTCGACCGGGTGAACGTCGGCTTCGCCAAGCTGACGATGGATCCCGACCTCAAGCTCTCCGAGACGGCGTTCGGCTTCGGCGCGGGCGTGTTCTTCCTTTCGTATTTTCTGTTCGAAGTGCCCTCGAACGTCATCCTGGACAAAGTCGGCGCGCGGATGTGGATCGCGCGCATCATGTTCTCGTGGGGTGTCGTCTCCGGGGCGATGGCCTTCATCCCTCGGATCGTTCAAGCGACGGGTCTGAGCGCGGAGCATGTGTTCTACGCCCTTCGCTTTCTGCTCGGCTTCGCCGAGGCGGGGTTCTTTCCGGGCATCATCTTTTTCCTGACGCTGTGGTTTCCAGCAGCCTACCGGGCGCGCAGTGTCGGCTATTTCATGGCGACGATCCCGCTGTCGGCCGCCGCCGGTTCGCCAGTCTCGGCCGCGCTGCTCGGCCTCGATGGTGCCGCGGGCTTGCGCGGCTGGCAATGGCTGTTCATCGTCGAAGCAATGCCGTCAATTCTTCTCGCGTTCGTCGCCTACTTCTATTTGACCGATCGCCCGGCGGACGCGCGCTGGCTTCCTGAGGATCGGCGCCGATGGTTGCAAGGACGCCTCGCCGCCGAAGACGCGCGGCGGGAGCCGGTCTCGCCGACGAGCGTTTTGGCCAGCCTTTATGACTATCGCGTTCTCGCGCTATCGCTCGTCTATTTCGGCGCCGTGGCGTGCGGCTACGGCCTGAGCTTCTGGCTGCCGACCATCGTCAAGGGCTTTGGCCTTTCGATCGCGATGACCGGCTGGGTCAGTGCCATTCCCTATGTCGTCGGCTTCGGAGGCATGCTCCGGTGGGGGCTGCGATCCGATCTTCGGGGGGAGCGCACGATGCACCTCGCCGTCGCGCAGGCGCTCGCGGCGATCGGCATTGGCGGTTCGGCCTTCCTCGCCGACCCGGCGATGAAGATGATTGCGCTGACCATCGGGGCCTTCGGCCTCTTCGCTTCGCAGTCGATCTTCTGGACGCTGCCGACGGCGTTCCTAGCGGGCGCGGCAGCCGCGCCGGGCATTGCGGCGATCAACTCGATCGGCAACCTCGCGGGCTTTTTCGGCCCCTTCGTCATAGGCTGGATCAAGGACGCGACCGGCGGTTTCGCTCTGGGGCTTATGACGATCGCCGCCTGTCCGGTGATCGCTCTCGTCATCGCGCTGGCGCTCGGCCACGACCAGCGCCTCGAACGCGCGCCCGAAGCCGCGGAATGACTTGAGCCGCGCGCTGGAGGCACGGCCGCACGACATTAACGGTCAGGGAGCATCCGGCCAACGTCAGCCCAGAGATTTGGCATGAACAGGCTGCGGCTTGAACCGTTTCAATTATTGAGGACTCGAATATCTTTCGGCGACCGCGGGCCGGGCAGCGAGTCGAGGAAGGCGTAGATATCGGCGATGTCCTTGTCCGACAGCACCGCCTCCGAATAGGCCGGCATGTCGCCTGGCGGGTCGCGCAACAATTCTCTAAAGCCGTCGAACGGCAGCGCCGTCCGGGCAAGGATCGGGGCCGGCCCCCTATAGACGCCGCCTTGCCCGGAGCGGCCGTGGCAGGTGAAACAGGCGTCTCTGAGATAAATCTGCTTGCCATTGGCGGCGTCGCCTTGCGGGCTAACCTGGGCAGGCGCCTCGGCGAGCGCAGTGGCGGATAGAACGGCCGTGGCCAGCGCAGTGAAGGCGAAACGCCTGGACCGGATCATCGCCAAAGGCCCTCAACGCGGATCGGTGACGATGTCGACGACAGCGGGCTCGCCGCTCTTGACCACGGCGACGGCCCGCGCGAGTGCGGGTCCCAGGTCGTTCGGCTCAGTGATCGGTCCCTCGCCATGAACGCCCATGCCGCGCGCGACAGTGGCGTAGTCGATGTTCGGCTCCCTGAGCGTGGTGCCGATATCCATTCGGTCGACGCCGCGGCCGTGCCGCACCGCCATGGCCGTGAGGTACATGTATTCCTGATGGTACGCTCGGTTGTTTTGCACGATATAGAGGATCGGAATCTTGTGGTGCGCCGCCGTCCACAGC
>DATBZF010000169.1:0-4894 GCA_036513315.1 Roseiarcus sp. | reverse complement strand
AAGCCGCCGAACCAGTTTCCGCAGGCGACGCGGTCGCCCGGGCGAAAGCGCCCAACCTTGTCGCCGACCGCAACGACGACCCCAGCGGCGTCCGTTCCAGGCACATATGGGAGCGCCGGCCGCATCTGATAGCCGCCGGAGGCCATCAGATAATCCATGTAGCTGACCGAGGCGGCGTGAACGTCGATCAGGATCTCGTCAGCGGCCGGAATCGGCTCCGCCGTCTCGCCCATACGCAGCGCCGCAATTCCCTCGAATCGATCGCAAAGAACCGCGCGCATTGGGGCCCCATGGCCAGCTTCAGCGGAAGCTACCAAATCCATAGCCAGCACGCCAATTAACCCCCGCGATTTTCCACTGCGGCGCAATATCGACTATAGCGGCCCGGCCCTCCTGGAGAACATCGTGACCGCTATCCGCCCCTTCGACGACATCCGCGATCTCTTGAAAAAAATGCCAAAGGCCGACGAGGCAGCTCGTGCGGCGGCCCGCGAGCGCGAGGGGCAATTGACCAAACCCGCTGGGTCGCTTGGGCGGCTTGAGGAGATTTCCGAGTGGATGGCGGAGTGGCAGGGATCGGCGCAACCGCATGTCGATGCGCCCCTGGTCGCGGTCTTCGCCGGCAATCATGGTGTCGTCGCGCAGGGCGTCTCCGCTTTTCCGGCTTCCGTCACGCAGGCAATGGTCGCGAACTTCCAGGCCGGCGGCGCGGCGATCAACCAGATCTGCAAGACGTTCGATCTCTCTCTCAAAGTGTACGAACTGGCGCTGGAAAAGCCGACCGGGGATATGACCCAGGAGCCGGCGCTCGACGAAAAAAGCTGCGCGGCGACGATGGCCTTCGGCATGGAGGCGCTCGCCTCTGAGCCCGACTTGCTTGTGCTTGGCGAGATGGGCATCGGCAATACGACGGCGGCTGCGGCCATCTATCACGCGCTCTACGGCGGGCCGGCGGAAGACTGGGTCGGCCGCGGGACTGGGGTCGACGACGAGGGCCTGAGGCGCAAGGCCGACGCCGTGCGCGCCGCGGTCGCATTTCATAAACCGCACCTCGACGATCCGCTCCAGATCCTGGCGCGCCTTGGGGGCCGCGAAACCGCAGCGATCGCAGGCGCCATTATCGCCGCGCGCATGCGCAGAACGCCGGTGCTGCTCGACGGCTTCGTCGTGTGCTCGGCGGCGGCGGTGCTGCTGGCCCTCGACGATTCCGCTCTCGACCATTGCCTCGCCGCTCATGTCTCGGCCGAGCGCGCGCACCGCCACGCCCTGAAGCTGATCGGCAAGACGCCCCTGTTCGATTTCGGGATGCGGCTCGGCGAGGGGTCCGGCGCCGCGCTCGCGGTTGGAATCGTCAAAGCGGCGGTCGCCTGTCACAATGGCATGGCGACATTTGCGGAAGCGGGCGTGGCTGGGAAGGACGAACCTTGAGCGCCGAGGACGACGCGCGCCAAATCCGCCAGCTCGTCGATTCCTGGATCGCGGCCAGCAAGGCTCACGATCTCCCTGCGCTTATTGGCATGATGACAGACGACGTTGTCTTCATGACGCCGGGCCGCGCTCCGTTTGGAAAGGCAGAGTTCGCAGCCGACGTGGAACGCACGAAAGGCGTCGCGATTGATGCCCGCGCCGAGATGCAGGAGATCGAGGTCTTCGGGCCGCGGGCTTATGTCCGCAACCATATTCGGGTCGAGCTGACCTCGCAGGGTCAAGCGCCGAAGCGCATGTCCGGATACGCAATGAGCATTCTGCGCAAGGAGGCGGACGGCCGCTGGCGCATCGCTCGCGACGCCAATCTGGTCATGCCTGAGCAAACGTGAGTTCGCGGCAGGGATCGGCAACAGAGGAGATCACGATTGACGAACGAGCGCCGGTGGAGCGAGGTCGATTCCTATTTCGCCAAGACCCTGGTCGGGTCAGACCCGGCGCTTGACGCGGCGCTCGCCGCAAACACCGCGGCCGGGTTGCCGTCGATCGACGTCTCGGCGCCGCAGGGGAAGCTAATTCATCTCCTGGCGCGCATGTCCGGCGCGCGCAACGCGCTAGAGATCGGGACACTCGGTGGCTATTCGACGATCTGGCTGGCGCGCGCCCTGCCCGTCGACGGGCGGCTTATCACCCTCGAACTCAACCCGAAGAACGCCGAGGTCGCGCGCCGCAACCTCGCCCACGCCGGTCTTGGGGACAAAGTCGAGATCAGAACGGGTCCGGCGTTGGAAACCCTCCCCAAGATCGAAGCCAAGGGGCTTGGCCCGTTCGATTTCGTCTTCATCGACGCCGATAAGAGCAACAATGCGGTCTATGTTGAATGGGCGCTGCGCCTTTCCCGCCCAGGAACAACGATCGTGGTCGACAATGTCGTGCGTGAGGGCGAGGTGGCCGACGCGGCGAGCCGCAGCACGGACGTCGTCGGCGTGCGGCGCATGTTTGACTTGATGGCGCGCGAGCCACGACTGAGCGCGACCGCGATCCAGACCGTCGGCGCCAAAGGCTGGGACGGCTTCGCGCTCGCCATTGTAAATTGAGGCGCGCCGCGGCGCCGGCAATTGTAGCCGCGCTCCGTAGCCCGTCAAAAGACGGGCGTTTTTCAGAACACCTTTGGAGCGCGGCGACGCCGTCAACGACAGCGTTCAGGGAAATGGCAGTCTTCGCTAGTCCGCCGGATTCAACTGCAGAGCAGGCGCTGAACTGTCCGTGCGCGCTCGCTCGGCCATGCCTTGCCCGAAACGCCGATACCAAAGACCGGTGAGAATCGGCACGACAATCGATGTGACAACGATGCAGATCGCCACCAGCACCGTCGCCTGCTGTACTGCAGGCGCAAATTGCGGAGCGACCGCCGCAATCGCCACAGGGTTCGCGGCCGCCGCTCCGGCGGTGGAGGAGGCGGCGATGCCGGCCGTGCCCGTGCCGCGTCCGATCAACTTGTCGGCAATGATCAGCGGCACGCCGGTCAGCAGAATGACGGAGAGCGCAAGCACGACGCCGAGGCCCGCGAGCGGCGAGAGAAGACTGTGCAAATCGATGGTGTTGCCAAGCGCGAAGGCGAAGAAGGGGATCATCAACACGCCGCCGGGCGCGAAGAATTCTCTGAGCTTGGGATCGAGATTGCCAAGCGCGAAGCCGACCAGGAACGGAAGCACGGCGCCGACGAACACCTGCGGCTCGAAATGCGCCGCCCCGGACGCGCCGAGGATGATCATGCTCATCAGCGGTCCGGACTCGATTGACGTCAGCACGAACGCGCCGGCTTCCTCCTTCGTGCCGTAGGTTTGCATCAGCGATGCGTAGAGCCCGCCGTTCGTCATATCGACGGCGCAGACAATAGCGAGGATCGAAAGGCCCGCGAAGAAACCGCTCTGAACGCCCTCTGGCGGAATGAACTGTGAAGCGACGAGAATGATCGCCCAGGCGGCGAAGAATTTGGTCAGCACGAGCGTGCCAGACTTGCGCAGGACGGTCCCCGTCGCGCTGAGCTTGATCGACGATCCCATGCATAAGAACCACACGGCCAGGATCGGAATGACGCCGGTCATGATTCCCTGGGTGAAGCCCTTGAAATAAGCGGGCGCGTTCGGGGCGAAAGTCTTGCAAAGCGCGCCAAGCAGCAGCGGCGACAGCATCAGGCCGCCCGGAAGTCTGTCGATGGTCTCCTTGATTCTCACCCTGACGCTTCCTCTCCTTTCATCACGAGATCAAGGCTTCGGCGCCTCAAACAGCTTGGCTATTCGCTGAAGCGCGAAGACGTAGCCCTGGGTTCCGCAGCCCGCGATTACACCTGCTGCGACGCTTGAGACATACGAATGATGCCGGAAAGGCTCGCGCTTGTGCACATTGGAAATGTGCACCTCAATGATCGGCCCCTCGAAGGCGTTCAGCGCATCGAGGATGGCCACTGACGTATGGGTGAAAGCGGCCGGGTTGATGACGATCCCGGCGGCGCGCTCGCGGGCGCTGTGAATCCAGTCGATGATCTCGTATTCGCGATTGCTCTGATGGAATTCGACCGCGAGCCCAAGCTCCTTGCCGACGCGGCTGCAGTCGGCTTCGACGTCGGCCAGCGTCTCGCGGCCATAGATTTCCGGCTCGCGCTTGCCGAGGAGATTGAGATTGGGGCCGTTCAGGACAACGACGATCGGATTCACGCGATTTCCCCCTGCCTCACGTCATCGCGAGGAGCGAAGCGACGTGGCGATCCAGGGGGCGTGGAGCGCCCAATGACTCCTGGATTGCTTCGCTGCGCTCGCAATGACGGCGTCAATTGACGAGTCGCACCGCAGCTTAACACGGCCCCCGCCGCCGCGCATGCGGCCTGTCAGTAGTGCGCGATGACAACCATCTGTTTTGTCTTCAACTCCCCGGGAGGATAGGTCTGGACGCCGCCCGGGGCCGGCCCGGGCCATTCGCCGATCGCTACGGGCGCGATTCCGTTGCGGTGCAGCTCTCTCTGTACATTCGCCACACGCCGGTCGAGCACGCGGGCGCGTCGCACCACGTCGCCCGCAACTTCCGCCCGCGCATTGACATCGATCAGCGTCACCGTTTGCGGCGCGGCGCCGGCGGCGGCGTCGACGACCATCTGCCGGCCGACGCCGGTCAGGGCTGATCCACGCCAGGCCGTTGCGTCGAGATAGTCGCGCTTGACCGCGGGCGGCGTCGCGCAGCCCGTCGCTACAAAAGCGATCAAGCAACACAAGCAGGCGCGAGCCGCCACGAGACGTCGCACGGTTCGTCTCAGCCGTGCCACGCCGCGACCGTCTTCAGCGCCGAGAAACCGTACAGCGCCTCGAAACCCTTTTCACGACCGTGCCCCGATTTGCCCACGCCGCCGAACGGCAGCTCGACGCCGCCACCCGCGCCGTAATTGTTGAGGAACACTTGGCCCGCGCGCAACGCC
>DATBZF010000168.1:0-7431 GCA_036513315.1 Roseiarcus sp. | reverse complement strand
GGTTCTCGAAACACGCAACGGCTCACGGTCGTGACAAACCGGCCCGCGATGGTTTAAGAGACGCCATGTCTCAGCATATTGGCATCGTCGGTTGCTCCGCCGAAGGCGCGGCGCTTTGTTACCGGACCATCTGCGTGGAGGGCGCGCGGCTTGCGGGCGGGCATGCTCATCCGGAAGTCTCGATGCATACGCATTCCCTGGGCGATTACGTCAAATGTCTTGAGCGCGAGGATTGGCCTGGCGTTGGCGAATTGATGCTGTCCTCCGCCCAGAAGCTCGCCAGCGGCGGCGCCGATTTCCTCATCTGCCCCGACAACACCATCCATCAGGCGCTGCCCTTCATCGCGGCGCGTTCGCCGCTGCCCTGGCTGCATATCGCGGAGGTCGTCGCCGATGAGGCGGTCGCGCGCGGTTTCCGCCGCCTTGGCCTCAGCGGAACGCGCTGGCTCGTCGACAGCGCGGTCTATCCGGACAAGCTGCGGGCGCGCGGTCTCGCCTATCTCAGCCCGAACGCCGCCGAGCGCGAGGCGATCAACCGCATCATCATGGACGAACTGGTGCGCGGGATTTTCAAACCTGAGGCGGTCGCCTATTTCCAACACGCGTTCGGCCGTTTCAAGGACGAAGGCTGCGACGCAGTGATTCTGGGCTGCACGGAAATTCCATTGATCATGAACGATTCCAATGCGCCGCTGCCGACGCTCGATTCGACGCGCCTGCTTGCGCGCGCGGCGCTGCGGCGGGCGATGGGCGCTGGCTAAATCTTGCCAAGTCCGCCTGGCGCCAAACTCGCGACCTCGCTGACCAGCTTGTGCACCATCGCCTCGCCGAAACTCCTGAAATCGTCGATCGGCAGAACGAAGGCGCCGGGGCCGCCGATCACATTGTCGTGGTAATATTGGGCGAGGCCGCCGGGCGGATTGGTGTGGAGCGCGAGATAGCCGCCTTCGGCGGCGGCGCGCTGGTTGAAAATGGCGAGGCCGTTGATTGTCACGCCCGCCTTCAGCGCTGCGTCGCGCGCCTCGGTGACCGACCGGCCCTGGTTGCTCGTGCCGTCGCCGGAGACGTCGATCACCTGGCGGTCGGCGGCGAAGCCGTTTTCAGCGAGCAGCCCCATCGAGAAATCGATCCCTGAGCCGATTGCCGTGCGCCCGACGAAAGAGCGCGGCGCGGCGAGCAGCGTCGCGGCGAATTGGCGCGCGTCGGCCTCGCCGCGGATGAGCGTCCAGTCGACCACCGTCTTCTGTTCGCCCTCGCCAGCCCATTCGATGAAGCTGACGGCGATGGCGGCATGCGCGCCCGAGCGAATCGCTTCGAGCAGGCGCGAGCTGGCGATCGCGGCGGCATAGCCGCGGCGCTGCAGGCCGAATTCCTCGTCATTGATGCTGCGCGAGACATCGGCGGCGAGAACCAACGCGACATCGACCGCCGGCGCGCCTGGAGCGGCTCGCGCCGGCGGTTCCGTCGTCGCGAGCGCAAAGGCGACGAAAACGGCGGCGATCGCCGCGCACCCCTTGAGAAAGCGCATCGGAACCTCCGCGACGGGGAGTGACGCTTTTCATTTAGGGATGGGCCGCCGCAGTTGCTATGCCGAGGCCGCGACTTGCGTTTCTTGCGCGGGCGCCCGCGGCTTCAGGCGGCGGGCGACCAGTGCGCGCAGCGGCGCCAGCTTCGGGTTGATCGCGACGCCGTCGATCACTTCCAGCGAACCGGCGCGGTTCAGCGTATGCAGCCGGCCGCCGGGCCAGAGCGGGCTTGAGCCGATCGGGGCGCCGATCGTCTGTTCGAAGGCCTCCATGTCGATGCGGTCGATGCGCGCCAGGCGCAGCGCGCGGCCATAACCCAGCCGGCAATCCTGCACCGGGCGCCAGAGGGCCCCTTCTTTCCTGACGATCGCGCCGGCCGGGCGCGCGGCGCCGGCGTCGATCAATGTGGGCCGCAGCGCATGTTCCGTCCATGGCCCAGCGATCTTCGACGCGAAATGGATCGCGAGCGTGTCGGAATAGCCGCCGATATCCTGGCGCACCACCGACATCATGTAGAACAGGCCGCCGTGTTCGAAAATCGTCGCGTCGGCCGCCTCGATGCCTTCGACGAGCGCGGCGCTGCGCTCCCATTTGCCGGGGAATTCTACGCAGCGATAGAGCGTCACTTGTCCCGATTTCGAGCTTTCCGGGACCATCCAGAGCTGCCCCTCGGCCTCGATCAGGAAGGGATAGGACATGTGCCAGCGCTCTTCGAGGACCGGCAAGACCGGGCCGATCGGGCCGCCGGGACCGAATTCCTGCGCCGAAATGATCCCCTTGCCGATATGATGGTCGAGATCTTCGAAGAACAGATACGTTCGCCCATCGCGCGTGATCGGAAACGGGTCGGCGAAAAACCGATGGCCGGGATCGGCGAGCACATGCCATTGCGGGCCGCCGAGATGGCCGAGCTCCATCACGCCGGGCCCGTCATGCCGGCGCCAGCCGATCCGCCAATGCGGCGCATAGCAGCAGAGGTGATAGATGCGCCGCGCGACATGGCCGAGCTGGCCCTTGACGCCATAGCGCGCGATGGCGCGGCTCGAAGCGATAGGCGCTCGAACCGCCGTTCGCGGCAGAGCCTTTTCTGGGGCGCGGATCGCTTGTTCGAGCAAGGTCGTCAACCGCGAATAGACCGCCTCCATGCCGCCGGTTAGGCCGTCGGCCGCCTCGAGCGAAGGCGCCCCCGCGCAGACGATTTGCCCCGTCGACAGATTCTCGATCGCGATCTCCGGCGCGCGGCCGCCGATCATCGCGCCGATCATCGCCGCTTCCGTGGGCGCGCCGTCATACAGCGGGCGCAACACGAGCGCAGCGCCGGCGTGAGGGTTCGGGCGGCCTGAGAGATCGACGACAATGTCCGGCGCGCCCGTAATCGGCGCCCCCCATTCGTGGGCGGGCAGGGGGTCGCAAAGCGTTTCGCGCGAGCGCCGGAAAATCATCCGTTCGAGACCGAGCAAGGCGCCTACGGCGCCTGGCGGCGGCGCCGCGCCCTCGACCGCGCAGAGGGCGACGCCGGCCTCGGGAAATCGCCGCGCCAGCCAATCCCGCAACAGGCGATGAAAGCGGCGCGCGCCGGCGCGGTCGACTTCAACGGCGACGCGCATCGCCGCCCTCGATCATGAGGCCGATCAATTCGGCATAGGCGTCGGTCATCGCGCTGAGGGGATAGCGCTGCTGGAGCCGCCGGCCCGCCGCGCCGAGCCTGGCGGCGAGCGCGGGATCATCGAGGACGCGCTTCACCGCAGCGGCGAAGGCCGCATGATCATGCGCGTCGACGAAAAGCGCGCAGGGGTCGCCGTCCACTTTCAGCACGTCTTTCAATACGAGGAGTTCGTTGGCGACGACCGGCAGTCCGGTTTGCGCCGCTTCGACCGGAGCCAGTCCAAAAGTCTCGGCGGCGCTTGGAAAGACGAAGCAGTCGAGCGCGGCGAGAAAAACGCCGATCATTTCCGGCGACAATTCGCCGAGGAAATGGACGCGCGCGTCGACGCCCGCTTCGCGCGCGAGCGCTTCGAGGCGAGGCTGGTCCTCCCCCTGGCCGGCCAGGGCGAGATGGGCGCCGGCGATCATCGGAAGTATCGCGATGGCGAGATCGAGCTGCTTGGAGGGATGCAGGCGCGCCGCGCAGCCGAGCAGCGCAACGCCCGTCGGCAAACCGAGTTCGACGCGCGCTTCCGCTTTGCCGATTGCCTGCGTCTTGTCCTCAAAGCCGTGGTCGAGTCGCAGGATGCGGTTGCGGTAGGAAGCGGGATAGGCGGCGAACAGGCTGGCGGTATAGTCGGAATTGACCACGATCCGGTCATAGGCGCCGAGGCGTCCGAGCCATTTGTCAGTTGTCACCACCCAACGCGACATCATGCCGCCCGCCGATACCTGATTGGCGATGACGCGCCGCGCGCCGGCGATGCGCGCAACCGGCGCCGCGATGACATTGCCATAATGCTGGAACGTCACGACGACATCGGGCCGGATGGCGCGCAGCCGACGATGCAGCGCGGCGAGAAAGCGCAGGAAGGCAAACGGGCCGCGGGGCCGCTGGTCGGCGCAGAATTCGACATTGGCGCTGGCGTCGAAAGAGGCGGTGCGGCGGAAGAAGAACAATTGCCTGACGTCAAAGCCGCGCGCCGCGAGATCAGCGGCGATGAGCCGCGAAATCTCCTGCGCGCCGGCGTTTTCGGCCTGGGTCTGCACCAGCACGATGCGAGGAGCCGAAACGCCGCTCATGGCGTCGCCGTCAGCCAAGCCAGCGCTTTGACGCGCGCGATCAATTCGCGCTGAGGAAAATCGCTCATATCTCCGTCTCGTTGTTGCCTGTAACGCAGCCCATTCAGGCCGCGCGGCTGAAATAGCCGGCCTGTGCGGCGAGGCTGCGCGATTGGCCGGGATCGAGCAGCCGGTAGCGCTCGATATCGACCTTGTTCAACAGCAGGATCGTGTGCGAGGAATCGAGACGGTCGAGCGCCTCGTTGACGCTGAGCTGGCTGGTCCTGTCCCATTCGACGACGAACAAGGTCTGGCCGGCCTCGCGCGCAAGAAGCTTGGCTTGGCCGGAATCCAGAACCGGAGGTCCGTCGACGATGACAAAATCAAACCACCGCCGGCAGAGTTGAAGCGCGGCGCGCAGCGTCAGGCCGCCCATCGCCGCGTTGGCCCGCGCATTCTTGTCGAGCGTGCGTCCGCCAAAAGGCAGCAGCGTATAGTCTTCCGTCTCGCTTTCGACGAAGGCGCGCTTGAGATCCGAGCCGCGCTCAAGAACGTCGATCAGGCCGAAGCGCGGGCGCGTATCGCTGGACGGCGCGCGATCCGCCTCGACGAGCAATACGCGGGCGCCGGAACCGGCGAGGCAGGCGGCGACATTGGCGGCGATCGTCGAGCGGCCCTCGCCGCGCAGCGCCGAAGCGACGAGGATCATCTCGCCGTCGTCGCGATCGTGCTCGCTGCCCAGCGAAGAGCAAAGGTCGACAAGCCACGGCCTGAGATCTGGACTTTGCGGCAGCGCTCCCGCGACCTGCGGCGCGGCGCCGACGAAGGGCGTGAGGGCGCCGACGTCGAGGCCGACGACGCGTTCTACTTGCCGCGTTGTTTTCAGCGTCCCGCGCATCGCCTCGCGCGCAAAGGCGACGGCGAGGCCGGCCAACAAGCCGACCGCCGCGGCGCCGGCGGCGAGAATCGCCTTTCCGGGCGTCGTCGCGGTCGGCGGCAGCGCTTTCGACACGAGGCGGATTTCATCCGGTTCGAGATTCTGGGTCTCGGCGAGTTCTTTCTGGCGCCCCAATAGCGCTTCATAGACGGCGTCTTCGGCTTTAGCTTCCCTATCGAGTTCGCCGAGCTTGACGAGCTGTGGCTCGAGCTCGCCGCTTTCGGTTTGCGCCTGCTTAAGATCGCGGGCGAGCGCGTCCTCCTGTTGTTGGGCGCGCGACACATCGGTCTGCGCGCTCGTCATCATCCGTCCGATCTCGCCATCGATCTGTCGCCGCACCGCGTCCAATTGCTGATTCAGGCCGATGACTTCGGGGTGCCTGGCCCCCAGCACCGTGGACTGGTCGGCGAATTGGCGCGCCAGGGTCGCATATTGAACGCGCAGCGTATTGAGCACGCTCGACTGACTGGTCTGCGAGGGATTTTCGCTGGCGCCGCCGCCCTCTTTGCGCAATTGTTCGAGGCGGGCGCGCGCCTCGCCGGTTTTGGCGCCGGCCAGCACCAATTGCTGGGTCAATTCATAGACGCGGCGTTGCAACAAGGTCGATCCTTGCCCGGCGTCCGTCACTTTGAGCTTGGCTTTGAGATCGGCCGCCGCTTCTTCGGCGCGATCGACGCGGGCGCGCAATTCGGCAAGACGCCCCTCGATGCCGGTGGCGGCCGTGTTGCTTGCCCGCGAACGCAAGCCGGATTGATCGTCGATGATCATCTGGGCGGCCGTATTGGCGAGTTTGGCGCTCATTTCTGAATTGGCGGACGACGCGGTCGCCTCGATCACATAAGTCGTTCCGCGTCGCGCGACGATCAGACGATTGCGCAGCTTTTCTATCGTCGCCAGGCGGATGGCGGCGTCCGACGCGCCATGGCCCGCGAACTCCGAGTCATGGACAAGATCGAGCTTGTCGACGAGCGTGCCGAGAAATCCGTCTGACTTGGCGATCAGCGACAGGCTTTCGATGGCGTTGAAGTCCGGACCGATATTGGCCAGCACGCCGCTCGTCTGGGTGACTTTCGCGTCGCGCGGGTCGACCACGATCATCGCCGTCGCCGAATATTTGTTGAAAATGAAAAGGGCGGCGCCGAAAGTCGCGACGAACGCCAACGCGCCGACCGCCGCGATGCGCGTGAGGTTACGCCGCACGAACAATGCCGCGCTCGAAATCACGAATTCCGGCGTCGGCGGCGGGGTCCGCTCCTCGAACGCCGGCCCCGTCGCGTCGCCGGCCGCGCCCGCGGCCTTTTGAGACAAGGGACGGAGAAAACTCTTCATTGAATATTCGGACGCGCGCAGGAGGACGTCTGGTGACGACATGAGGTCGAACCGGCTGGACTCATAGAATATCGAAAGCATTAACTATAAGTTACGATCGAAGCTAAATGGCTGTTCTTCAGCGCATCAAAGCCTCGAGGAGCGGCTGGTTCCAGCTATGACTGGCCGAATCGAAAAGCGCGAAATCGTGGTCGAACTGCCAATAGGCCCATGACCAGCCGAAGCGTTCGGCGGTCATGGCGACATAGCGGACCCAGGCGACCCGCGCCGCCGGCGGCGCTTTCTCGTAGACGCCGAATTCGCCGAGATAGATGGGGCGCCGGTTTGCGATTCCCCAATTTTTGGCGATCGTGAAATCGTCGACGATCTTGGCCTTCGCCTCGTCGGACCCCCAATCGACATCGTGCAGCGCGGCCAGGAGCGGCGCCCAGGGCGCTCCCTGGTGGGTGAAAGTCATCGGATCGTAATAGTGCACGGTGACGATCAGGCGGCGGTCAGCCGGTGGCAGAATCAGTTTATCGATTGCGTGGGCGCCGCCGGCGTTCAGTGCGCCGACGATGACCATGCGTTTCATATCCCTGCCGCGGATCGCTTCAAGCGCCACGCGCAGATTGTCGTTCCAGGTCGCGGCGGACATTTCGCCGCCGGGCTCGTTAAGGATTTCATAGATCATTCGCGGCTGCTTGTCGGCATAGCGCGCCGCGATCTGTCGCCAAAACGCGACGAGCCTGGCCTGGCAGCGGTCGGGCTTTTCCTGACAGAGCTGATTGTCGTGCTGATCGAGAATCGGGATCAGGCCATTACGCGCCGCCAGGTCGATCACCATGTCGAGACGCGCCAATACGGCGGGGTCGAGCCGATCATCCGCATCCATAAAACGAAATCCGAAAAAATTGATGCGGACATGGCCAAAACCGGCCTTGCGAATGAGCG
>DATBZF010000167.1:0-17054 GCA_036513315.1 Roseiarcus sp. | reverse complement strand
AGCTTGGGGTCCGCTATATCGTCGAGGGCAGTCTGCGGCCCGCCGGCCAGCAGTTGCGCGTCGGCGCGCAGCTGATCGACGCGACGACCGGGGCGCAGCTCTGGGCTGACCGATTTGACGGTCAAGCCGAAAATGTCCTCGAACTGCAAGATCAAATTGCGCGCGCGATCGCCAGCCGGATCGAACCGGAACTCGTTCGCGCCGAAATTGCTTTGATTCGGCGTCGGCGCGATGGCAACCCGAACGCCTGGTCATGCTACCGGCAGGGCGCGGGTTTGATCAGCCTCAAAGGCTGGAGCGAAGAAACTCTGACTGAGGCGACGGCTCTGCTGCGGCAAGCTGCGGCTCTGGATTCTGATTTTGCCCTCGCGCGCGCGCAGCTGGCGCTGCTTTTGTCATTGGGCGCCCGGCTCGGCCTCCTCGCAGACGCGGCAGCGGCGGTGGCGGAAGCGCGTGCGGAGGCCGAATGCGCGGTGACGATCGACCAGGATACATCCGAGGTTCTGGGCTATGCCGGCTGTGCATTGACGGAACTCGGCGACGTGCAAAGAGGCTCCGAAATACTCTAGCGGGCGATCGAGAACGATCCGAGCAATGCGCAGGCATGGGTCGCGCTGGGGACCACGCTATGCCTTCTTCAGAACGCGGGCGATGTGGGGCTTGAAAAACTGCGGCATGGGATGCGGCTTAGCCCCCGCGATCATCGGTTGGGGTTCTGGGGAACCTTCTATGCGCTGGCTTTGACCAGGAGTCGTCGGCTGGCGGAGGCGCATGAGGAAGCGCGAGCAGCCTGCCGTCGCGATCCGCAGTTTTATGTCGCGCGTATCGTTCTGGCGCTCATCGCGGCCCATCTTGGCAGAAAGGAAGAAGCAATCGCGGCGCTCCGCGAGGCGCGGCGTCTGCGCCCGCGGCTCTCGCTCGAGGAGATTCAGCTTTTCGCGGGTCGCGGCGTGGCCGTTCTCGCTCCTCTCTGGTCTGAAGCGTCAAAATCGTCGCCGTGACCCGCCTCTGATGCGACGATCGCGGCGACCGGCGCATCGTCTTGCGTGAGGGAGGAGTGAAGATGGGGCTTGACAGATGAAACGTGATATCGCCGTAACCTGAGACTTTGAGGAATTTCGCCCCGTGAGCCTATCGACCGACGCATCCGCCAATCCGCTTCTCGCCTCCTGGACCGGCCCTTTCGCCGCGCCGCCTTTCCAGGCGATCAAGCCCGAGCATTTCATGCCTGCGTTTGAAATCGCGCTCGCCGAAATGCGCGCGGAAATCGCCGCCGTTGCAGGTAGTCCGGAAAAGCCTTCCTTCGCCAATACGATCGACGCGCTGGAGCGCAGCGGGCGGACGCTCGACCGCGTCGCCTCAGTGTTCTTCAATCTTTCCGGCGCCGACAGCAATGATGCGCTCGAGGCGATCGAGCGCGACATCGCGCCTATCCTGTCGCGCGCCAGCAGCGAGATTTATCTGAACGACGCCTTGTTCGCCCGCATCGCGCAATTGCAGGCGGGACAGGGCGGTCTCGGCCTCGACGCCGAGCAGGCGCGCGTGCTGAAGCTCCGCCACATCGCTTTTCTGCGCAATGGCGCAGCGCTCGCCTCTGAAGCCAAGGCGCGGCTTGCGGAAATCGACGAGCGTCTGGCGACGCTCGGCACGCAATTCGGCCAGAACGTTCTTGCCGACGAGAAGGCTTACATGCTGGCGCTTGAGACGCCTGAGGACTGTGCCGGGCTGCCCGATTCTCTCCTCGGCGCAGCAGCGGAGGCCGCGAGCGCGCGTGGATTGCCCGGCCGGCATGGCGTCACGCTGTCGCGCTCCAGCATCGAGCCGTTCCTGCAATTTTCGACCCGCCGCGACTTGCGCGAGAAGGCGTTTCGCGCCTGGATCGCGCGTGGCGAGAATGACGGAGCGAGCGACAATCGCGCGATCATGGCCGAGACGGTGCGCCTGCGCGCCGAGCGCGCACGGCTGCTGGGCTTCGACAGCTACGCGCATTTCCGCCTCGACGATACGATGGCGAAGACGCCGCAGGCGGCGCTCGATCTCCTGCATAAGGTATGGGCGCCGGCGCGCGCGCAGGCCTTGCGCGAAGGGGAGGCGCTGCAGGAAATCATCGCCGGAGAGGGCGGCAATTTCCGTCTCGCGCCCTGGGACTGGCGCCATTATGCCGAGAAAAAGCGTAAAGCGCTGTTCGATCTCGACGAGGGTGAAATCAAGCCCTATCTGCAACTGGATAAAGTCATCGAAGCGGCCTTCTACGTCGCCAATCGCCTGTTCGGCTTGAGTTTCACTGAGCGAGAAGACATCGCGCTCTACCATCCCGACGCGCGCTCATGGCGCGTAAGTGGGCGCGACGGCGAGACAATCGCGCTGTTCATCGGCGATTATTTCGCGCGGTCGTCAAAGCGCAGCGGCGCCTGGATGAGCGCGTTCCGCGACCAGCACAAGCTTGACGGCGCCGTGACGCCGATCGTCGTCAATGTGATGAACTTCGCCAAGGCGGGGGCCGGCGAGGCGTGCCTGTTGAGCTTCGACGACGCGCGCACCCTGTTCCATGAATTCGGCCACGGCCTGCACGGCATGTTGTCGGATGTGACCTATCCCCTGCTGTCGGGCACCAATGTCGCGCGCGATTTCGTCGAGTTTCCCTCGCAGCTCTATGAGCATTGGCTGGAGCAGCCGGAAATCCTGCGTCGCTTCGCTTTGCATCATCGCACGGGCGAACCGATGCCCGAGGCCCTGTTGCAACGCCTGCTCCGCGCGCGGCAGTTCAACCAGGGCTTCGCCACCGTCGAATTCACCGCGTCGGCGCTGGTCGATCTCGACCTTCATCTCGAGGCGGCGCCTGCTGCAATCGATGTCGTTGCTTTCGAGAAGGGCGAGCTTGCAAAGCTCGGCATGCCGGACGCGATCGCGATGCGCCATCGCACCCCGCATTTCCAGCATATTTTCGCGGGGTCCGGCTATTCGGCCGGTTATTACAGCTATCTCTGGTCGGAGATTCTCGATGCCGACGGCTTCGAGGCGTTCGAAGAAAGCGGCGACATATTCGATTCCAGCCTGGCCAAGCGCCTGCGCGACTATGTCTATGCCGCCGGCAACAGTCGCGAGCCCGACGCCGCCTATGCGGCTTTCCGCGGCCGCGCGCCAGGGACCGGCGCGCTGCTGCGCAAGCGGGGGCTGGCGGACGGCTGAGGGCTGAGGCGTTGCCTTCCCCCCTTGCGGGGGAAGGTGGCCCGACGAAGTCGGGTCGGATGAGGGGTGGTCGCGCAAAGCGCGACGGCTTTGAACCTATCTGCTTAGCGCCGTTCGAATGCGAGCCACGGCAAGCTCCGTCGAAGCAATCACCAGTTCGTTAGGCAAGCGCAGCGCAGGATGCGAAAACCTTGCTCCCCCAACCAAAGGTCTCGCTCTCGATCTCTCGCCTGTTGCTCAGCATCTTCATGGCTCGGCCCGTCGATCTCGACGATGAGACGCCGCTCGTAGCAGACGAAGTCGACAATGAAATTCCCAATCCCCGCCTGCCGGCGGAACTTGGCGCCTTCGCATCGCCGGTCTCGAACGGGGCGCCAGATAAACGCTTCGGCTTGCACCAGTTGGCGCGTTGCGCGCGGGAGAAGCGAAGCAAGATGGGGCGAGGAATGTCCGAGGTCATGGCATGATGCTCGCGCGCCGCGCGAAATTCTGCAACGTTCAAAGCCGTCTCGCTTCGCTCGACACCCCTCATCCGTCATGCTTCGCATGACACCTTCCCCCGCAAGGGGGGAAGGACGCGCGCCTAACTCATTCAGGTTTCTTTCATAGTGGCAAAACCCTTCGCGCATCCTACCATCGGCATCGATTTCGGCACCACCAACACTGTTATCGCCATCGCGGACGGGGCGGGCGAAGCGCGGCTGGTGCGGTTCGATCATCGCGGCGAGAGTCTGTCGAGCGTGCTTTCTGCGCTGTGTTTCTGGAGCGAGAAGACGCCGGATGGCCGCCGGACATTTTGCGAGGCCGGTCCCTGGGCGGTGGAGCAATATCTCGAGCGCTTCGGCGGCGTGCGCTTTCTGCAATCCTTCAAGACTTTCGCGGCGAGCAAGGCCTTCGCCCAGACCAGGATATTCGGCGCGCCCTATCATTACGAAGACATCATGGCTGCGTTCCTGCGATCGGTGCTGGATCACGCGGGAATCGCGACGCGGGACTGCCGCGTGGTGGTGGGACGGCCGGTGCGGTTCGCCGGCTATCAGGCGGATGACGAACTGGCGATCGCGCGCTATCGCAAGGCGTTCGAACGGCTCGGCATCGGCCATGCGAGAATCGAGCACGAACCGGTCGGCGCGGCCCATTACGCCAGCCGCGCGCTGCCGCTTGAGGGCAAGGTGCTGATCGCCGATTTTGGCGGCGGTACGAGTGATTTCTCTCTGCTTCAGATGAGCGGCGCCGACGATCGCCGCCGCATCAAGCCGCTCGGCCAGGGCGGCGTCGGCGTCGCCGGCGACGCGTTCGATTATCGCATTATCGACCATGTGGTGGCGCCTCGTCTGGGCAAGGGGACGAGCTATTCCTCGTTCGGAAAAAATTGGCCATTCCCAATCGCTTTCACGCCAACCTCGCCTCCTGGCATCATCTGACCATGATGAAGGGCAATGGCGATCTCGAAGACCTCCGCGCCATTGCGAAATTCGCCGGAGACCGCGAGGGCATCGAGGCTTTCGTGCATGTCATCGAAAACGACTTGAGTCTCTTGCTCTACCGCGCGGTCGCCAAGGTCAAAGCGGATCTGTCGACGCGGGACGACGCGATTTTTGAAGTGGATCTTGAAAACGTCACGATACGGGCGCCGATTTCGCGCGCCGCTTTCGAAGGCTGGATCAAAGCGGACGTCAGCCGGATCGGGCGCGCGCTTGATGAAACGCTTGGTTCGGCGGGCGCATCGCCTGGCGATGTCGATCAGATCGTCGCGACGGGCGGCACATCGCGCGTGCCGGCGGTGCGGGCGATGCTGCAGGCGCGTTTTCCCGGCAGGACAATATCGGACGCGGACCCGCTTCATTCGATCGCGGCGGGGCTGGCGTTAATGGGGGACGCGGTAGGGGGAAGTTGGCGACGGGTATCTGGGCGTGGATGCCCGGCACAAGGCCACGGCTGTCCGGTTCTGGTCGTTCACAACTCTCACGCGTCGTGCCCGGGCTTGTCCCGGGCATCCACGCCGAGCGGAAGCCGCCAACCTCGAAGGTTTATTGCAACAGCGCGGCGTGGATGGCCGGGACAAGCCCGGCCAAGACGCCGAAAGGTTCTGTTTCACTTAGATTCTCTCGCGTGACGGCACTCTTTTGCTGAACCGGACAACCGTGGACTTGTCCCGGCCAAGACGCCGAGAGGGCATCGAATGAGAAAGTCGCAGGACAAAGTCTTTCTGAAAAAGCGTATTTGTGGTAGCTTGGTCATTCTGAAACGAGTGTCTGGAGGAGCGCCGCCGCTACCTCCGCCATCGCTCGTCTGTAGGCCGTCGCCCCGAATTTTTCCGCAAGAAAACGGCGACGCGGAAAGCAAATCACGTTTAAGTCTTTGATATTACACGATTCTCTGAAATCTCGCGCACTTGGGCAGGGCGAGAATCAAGGACTTAGCAGGAGTTTAGTGGCGCGAAATGGGGTCAGTTTTGGCGTTTCGGCGCTATTATTTGGAAAATTTTGGTCGGATTCGCGGGTCGCGGCAGGCGGGGCCGTGGGCCTCCATGCTTCTGTCTTGGCGGAGGCTATGTGTCGCTGCTGCCTCCCAGCAAGCCGCCGAGCAGGCCGCCCACCGCGCCGAGGCCGACGCCGGTCGCCACGGCGCCGCCGGTCGAGCCGCTGTCGCTTCGTCCCGGCAGGTAGCGGCCGATTTCCTCGGCGAGGTTGATGATCGGCATGCTTTGCAGCCAGACATGGCCGGGGCCGGTGAGGGTGGCGAGGAACAGGCCTTCGCCGCCGAACAGGATGTTCTTGAAGCCCTTCACCATCTGGATGTCGAAGCCGATGGTCGGCTCGAACACGCCGACATGGCCGGCATGGACGAGCAGGCGTTCGCCGGGCGCCAGATCGCGCTCGACCACTTCGCCGGAAAGATCGAGCCAGACGACGCCCGGGCCGGTGACCTTTTGCAGGACGAAGCCGTCGCCGCCAAAGAAGCCGGCGCCCAGGCGCTTCTGCCAGGCAAGCTCAAGCGTCACCGATTTCTGCGCGACGAGGAACGTCTCCTTGCGACAGATGAGCGATTGGCCGGCCTGCAATTGCGCGGGCACCAAGGAACCGGGAAAGCGCGGGGCGAAGGCGACATGGCCGGCGCCGGTGGCGGTGAAATCGGTGACGAAGAACGAGCCGCCGGCGAAAGAGCGCTTGAGGCCGGCGAAGAAGCCGCCGCCGGTATGCGTGTCCATCTGGATCGCGTCGTTCATCCAGGCCATGGTGTTGGTCTGGCTGTAGACCGTCTCGCCGGGGCTCAGATCGATCGCCACCGTCTGCATGATCGTGCCGGAAATTTCATAGCGCATCGACCTCGTCCCCTTGTGCGGACCGCCGAATCGCGGCGCGCGATTATGGCGCAACCGCTTGTCCAGGGTGAGTCCCTGGCAGGCCCGCCTGGCGCTCGATTTTTGGGCGTATATTGCGCGGTTCCCCGCCTAAGCAAATGTCTTCCGGCCATGCCCCGATCAGGCCGTGGCGGGCCGGGCGGCGGCGCCTCGACGGTAAAGCAGCAAGGCGCCGACAAGAGAGCACAGAGCGGCGGCGCAGAGCCAGAGGGCGGGCGCGGATTCGCCGAAATGCCGTATCAATTGCTTCGACAGCAGCGGCGTCGATGTCCCGAACAAAGCGGCGGCGAGGGAATAGGCGAGGGCGAAACAGGAGGCGCGCACATGCGCCGGCACGACTTCCGTCAGCGCCGCCACCATCGCGCCATTGTAGAGCCCGTAGGCGCAGGACAGCAGCATTTCGACGCTGATCAGCTTGGCGAAGGACGGGGCGGTCGCCAGCCAGCTCAGCGCGGGATAGGCGGTAACCAGCACCAGCGCGCCGGTCGCCAGCAGCACCGGCTCGCGGCCGATCCGGTCGGACAGCGCGCCGCCGATCGGCAGCCAGACGAAATTGGTGAGCGCCACCAGAAGCGTGACGAGCAGGGCGTCGGCCGGCGACAGGTTCAGCGTCTTGCCGAAATCGGGCGTATAGACCGTGATGAAATAAAACGACACCGTGGTCAGCACGACGAGCAGCATGCCTTGCAAAACCACCGCCCAGTTTTCAGCGACGCTGGCATAGATTTCCATCGGCGTCGGATGATGCTTCTTGGCGAGGAATTCCGGCGTTTCTTGCAGCGAGCTCCGAAGGATGAAGATCACCGGAATGATCAGGCAGCCGATCAGAAATGGAACGCGCCAGCCCCAAGCCTCGATCTGGTCGGCGAGCAGAAAATGGTTAAGCCCGTAGCCGATCAGCGCGGCGACGAACACCGCCGCCTGCTGGCTCGCCGACTGAAACGAGGTGTAGAAGCCCTTCATGCCGGGCTTGGAGATTTCCGCGAGATAGACCGAGACGCCGCCAAGCTCGACGCCGGCCGAGAAACCCTGCAGCAGACGCCCGATCACCACGATGATCGGCGCGATAATTCCGATGGTCGCATAGGCGGGGGTGAAGGCGATGATGATCGTGCCGCTCGCCATGATCGCCAGCGTCACGATCAGGCCCTTGCGCCGGCCGACGCTGTCGACATAGGCGCCGAGAAAAATCGCGCCGAGCGGACGCATCAGCGCGCCGAACCAGAAGACCACGAAGGCGGCCGACGTGTCGGTGAAGGCGTCGCCGGTGGCGAAGAACGCCTTGCCGATCGGCGCGGCATAGAGGCCGAACAGGAAGAAATCGAACATTTCGAGGAAATTGCCCGCCGTCGCGCGCAGCACCGCGCCGAGTTTGGAGGGAGCGCTCGCGGCTGGCGGCATTTCTGGCTTTCCTCCCGGCCCGGGCCATCCGGGCGATATTTCGTTTTCAGAGGCTATGGTAACCGAACAAACCGCGCCTGGCGACACGACGATAGGCGCAGGCGTCGTTGGTCATCCCCGCAGGGCGTTGAACAGAATACGCGGCAGTTTGGCGAAGCTCGGTCGATACTGGAATTGCGTCATCAGCTTGCCGATCCGATGCGCGTTGCGATTGGTCACGAACCAGGGCGGCTTCGGAAACTGCCGGAACGGCGCTTCGACCCATGTGCGTTCAGGCCGGTCGAACATGAAGGTATTGTGCACGACGCCAATGCCGCTCTGCACATCCTCGGAAATGTGGCCGGGAAAGGCGCCCCATGGCGTCTGCACCAGCGCGAAGCCGAGGCCCGACCAGGCGTTGATTCCGATAGTCCCGTAGCGCAACTCGCCGAGGATCGCCTCGAAGCGCGCACGGCCAATCTCCTTGATGGTCTTGGGGTGAATGACGATATTGGCGCCGAGCGTGCCATGCAGCTTGGCGTTGGCATAGGCAATCGCCGCGCGCAGATATTCTTCCGCATCGTCGCCCGCGATCCGGGTGACGCTCATGGCCGGCGCGAAGACTTCCGCGGTCTCGAAATATCGGTCGCCGCCCTGCGGGAAGACCGACAGGACGACGGGAGGCGCATCCTGGCGCGCCAGGGTCTCAACGTTGTCGCTATGCCCGGCGAACGCCGCGATGCGCTCGGCCGCGCCGGGATAATAGAGCGGGCGAGGGGGCGCGGCCGCCACGGTCTCCTCGATCGCTTTGAGGAGATCGTCGGCCTTGTCCCATTTTTCCGGCAGCACCAGCATTTGGCAGGCGATGCAGTTGAAGCCGGAATTCTGCAGCTTCTGGGTGACGATCTGCTCGGCCTGGAAGCCGATGTCGGCGGCGCTCCACGGGCCGGGGACGACGATGGTCGGGCCGACGCCGCCAAGTTCGGAGGTGACGCGCCGATGGTTGCGCGGCGTGCCGTTCCGCTTATTGCTTTCGCCCTCCTCGCCAGGGCCCCAGACGATCGCGTCATGCGAGGCGGCGGCGCCGGTGATGTGGATCTCGTCAACCAATGGATGGTTGCACAGAAAGGCGCCGACATCCGCGCCGCCGGTTACTATGCGCAGGGCGCCGAAGGCGACGAGCGGCCGCAGGGCGCTTTCGAGAAAGGCGATGAGATAATCGTTCACCGGATTCATCTTAAGGATGACGACCTGGTGCTCGACGAACAATTTCTGGAAACAATCGAGCGGCGCGATCGCGGCGACGTTTCCCGCCCCCAGCACGACGGCGATTCTGCCGCCGCGGTCGGCGGCCGGCGTCGCATAGCGCGAAGCGGTATTGCCTGGCAGGTTCTCCTGGGTGACGCCCGGCTGCATCCAGACATCGGCAGTCACCCCGGCCATCAGCAGCCGGTCCCAGATCGTGTGCGGCATGACTCTGGCGGCGATCTGTCCGTTCGCCAGTTTGCGGACCGGAACGCCCTTCAGGAATTGCCGGCCGTCCATCCGCGACAAGGTTTGCAGGAAGAGGTTGCAGGCGCACATCAGCGCATAGGGGCCGCCGAACCATTCCTCGCCTTCGAGCGGCGATCCCGTCGGTATTCCTTTTTTGTCCGCCGCCGTCTTCGCCCAGGGCTCGGCGACCGCCATCAAATGGTCCTTAACCTCGGAGAGCAACGCCAAGCGCTCGCCGATCGTCGTGCGCGCCCAGGCGTCTTTTTGAAGGGCGAGATCGGCAAGCGCCGTTTCCAGCTCGGACGTCTTTTCGTTCGAATTGAGGGTGAGATCGGCCATGCTGTTCGCCAGTGCGATGTTTACCAAGAGGCGGCCCGCTTCCAACCTGGCTTTGGCAGGCCCCGAGAGTTGAGCTTGCATAGCGCGAGCGCCTGCGCAACATTTGATCCGATGGACCGCGATCGTCACATCCTCGTCGCTCACGCCGCAAAGAGATCGAAATGAAGAAAATCAATTCGAAGAATTTCCGCGTCGCCGAGGGCGAAAAGGTCGACCTCAAGAAATGGCCGACGATCGTCGATCCCTGCTATGGGTCGAAAGACGATTACCAGACGATGCTGCACGAACACGTAAAGCAGTTGAGCGCGCTGCAGCAGCTTCTCTACGCGTCCGACCGCTACGCCCTACTATTAATTTTTCAGGCGATGGATGCGGCGGGAAAGGACGGCGCCATCAAACATGTGATGTCAGGCGTCAATCCGCAGGGCTGCCAGGTGTTCAGCTTCAAACATCCGAGCGAGGCGGAACTGCAGCACGACTTTCTGTGGCGCACCACCCGCGATCTGCCGGCGCGCGGGCGCATCGGAATATTCAATCGCTCCTACTACGAAGAAGTGTTGATCCTGCGCGTGCATCCCGAGCTTTTGCGCGCCGAAGCGCTTGCTGAGCCAACCGGCGGCAAGGCATTGTGGCATGGGCGCTATCGCTCGATCGTCAATCAGGAAAAACACCTGCACGCCAATGGCACGCGGGTCGTCAAATTCTTCCTGCATCTTTCCAAGGAGGAACAGCGCAGGCGCTTTCTGGCGCGTATCGACGATGCCGAGAAAAACTGGAAATTCAGCCTTGGCGATATCGAAGAGCGCAAGTTCTGGAAGGAATATCGGACGGCCTACGAGGACTGTCTCGGCGCGACGAGCACCGACGACTCGCCCTGGCATGTCGTTCCCGCCGACGACAAACTGAACGCGCGGTTGATCGTCTCCACCATCATCCTCGATACGCTGAAGGGGTTGAAAATGTCCTATCCGAAGACGGACGCCAAACGCCGCGATGAATTGGAGGCGATCCGTGAGCAGCTCTCGCAAGAAAGCTGATCAGGGATTGATCAAGACCCTGGCCTTGGCGACCGCGTCGCGGCATTCCTCGGCCTTACCCTGCGCATCGAGCGCTTTGGCTTCGCTCAGAACCATCATGACCCCGGCTTTCGCGGTGTGCTTGGCGATCTCGACGGAAGCGGGCGTCGGTTGATGGCGCAGCAGGGCCTCGCGCGATTCCGGGGCGGAGCCGACTTCATCCGGCATTTTCTGTATCGATTGCTCGATCTCGGCGATCTCGGCCGTGCAGGGTCCGGCGCTGGCCGAAGCAGCGGGCAAGGTTAGCGCCATCATCGTAAGGAGACCCGCAACGACGCGATGATCCATCACATCCCTCCGTCCCGAAGCGCGACCCGTCCAGCGCCGATCAGCGACCGATGATGAAAAGCAACACACAAACCGCCGGAGGGCAAGACCCTGGCTGAGTGGCGCTGTTTCGCAGGGGCAACGGCGCTCGGGCTTACGGATTTCCCGCTGGTGGTCGCGATAAAAAGCAGGCAGTCTTCGTCCAGGGCGGCGGGCCGCTCGCAAGCTGAGCGGGGAGGCGCAGGATGGCGGAGACGATTCGTATCGGCGGACTGGAACTGCGCTTTTTTCAAACGAAAGAAGACACGGGCGGCAGTCTTGATCTGTTCGAGATGATTGTGCAGCCGAATGCCCGGGTGCCTGTTCCCCATTATCACGAGAGTTGGGACGAGACCGTTTATGGTCTGACAGGGGCGCTCACCTGGCGCATCGACGGCCAGGACATCGTCACGAAATCGGGCCAGTCGCTTTTTATCAAGCGCGGGATCGTGCATGGATTCCGAAACGATACTGAGGAAGCGGCGACCTGTCTGTGCGTCCTGACGCCAGGCGTGCTCGGCCCCGGTTATTTCCGTGAAGTGGCGGCGTTGCTCGCCAGCGGCGCGCCGGACCCGGCACGAATGAAGGAAACGATGCTGCGCCACGGGCTTGTGCCGGCGCCTCTTGCCTGAAGCTTCGCAGTTCGCTGGCTGATGCATCGCAGTCGGGTCCGCGCTCGCGCTCAAATCGAAATTCTCACGCCGCAACCATATTCAGCCGCCGAGGCTGTCGCCCACGACCAGAAGCTGGCGGCCATGCTCCGCGCGATGAGGATGTCGAATACGGCGTCGCGGTCGTTGGCGTGCGCGTCCAGCCGCCAGAGGTGAACGCCAATATGAGCGATGCTCGTCATCGCGGCGGCGCCGGGCGGGAAGGCGGCTGGATGCAAATCGATCATGCAGCCCTTTGCGAGCATGTCACGGACTTTGGGGCCGCTCAGTCGCAACGCCGCGCGGGCGTCGCTTTGGTCGCTCAATGCAGCCAGCCCTGAGAGTTCCGTGAAGTCCTCTCTCCGCTCGGCGACAAGCAGCCATTGCCCGGGGCCGGACCAGACGAACACATGCGCCGGGCCGCGCGCGGCGCGCGGAACCATTGGGAGATCGAGACCATAGCGCGCCCTGACCAGCGCCGACAGCACAGCCTCGCCGCCGCGTCGCGCGAGGATGCTGGCGATGCCCAGACCCTCGCGGGGGGTCACATGGACGCCAACCGGCCGCGTCGCCTCGACGGCGCTCTCCGTCATAACGCCGGCCCAGGCGCTGCGCCGCGGCCAATTTGTCCGGAGCGAAGCGTCAACCACGAAGCCGCTCTCCTTCCGCGTCGAGAAAGACCGGGTTGCAGATTTCGACTTCAACATCGCCGTTGCGAACGGGATCATAGGCGCGCACGCGTTCGCCGATGCGCTCTGCGCCGCGTTTGATCAGGCCGAGGCCGATCCAATGGCCGAGATTGGGCGAAAAGGCGACGGAGGTCATATGGCCTTCGTCATTTTCCAGATCCGCCGGCCGGCCGACGCCAAGGAAATGCGCGCCGGCCCGCAGCCGCTGATTGAAGTCGACCGGTTTGAAGCCGGCGAGAATCGGTCTGTCAGGGTCGACCAATGCCGGGCGGCCGGCCAGGACGCGGCCGATGAAATCCTTCTTCTGCGACATCATGCGCGCAAGACCCAGATCGCGCGCCGTCGTCTGTCCATTCAATTCGCCGCCTGCGACATGGCCCTTTTCGATGCGCATCACGCCCATCGTTTCGATGCCGTAGGGCGTGACGCCGAAAGGGCGGCCCGCCGCCATCAAGGCGCGCGCGAGGGCGTCGCCATAGTCGGCGGGGACGGCGAGTTCATAGGCGCGTTCGCCCGAAAAGGAGACGCGAAACAACCTCGCCTCGATGCCGCCTCCGACGGAAACCGTCCGGGCGGAAAGATAGGGAAATGCGCTGTCCGAGATATCGTGCGCGGCGTCGATCACCGTGCGCAGCAGATCGCGCGAGCGGGGCCCGGCGATCGCCATCTGCGCCCATTGCTCGCTCACCGATGTGATTTGGACATCGAGCGAGGGCCAGAGAACCTGGAGACAAAATTCGAGGTGTTGCATCACCTTGACGGCGTTGGCGGTCGTCGTGGTCATCAGAAAATGGGCTTCGCCGAGCCGCGACGTCGTGCCGTCGTCCATGACGAAGCCGTCTTCTCGCAGCATGATTCCATAGCGCGCCCTCCCGATCGGCAAGTTCGACCAATTGTTGATGTAGACGCGCTCAAGCAAGGTCAGAGCATCGGCGCCCTGGATGTCGATCTTGCCGAGCGTCGAGACATCGCAGACGCCGACGCTGCGCCGCACCGCGAGCACTTCGCGGTTGACGGTCGTCAGCCAATCCTTTTCGCCTGATCGGGGATAATATTGCGCGCGCCGCCATAGGCCGGATTCGACGAAGACCGCGCCGAGTTCTGTCGACCATTGATGGGTCGGCGCGAGACGCACGGGGCGGAAATCCTGCCCGCGATGATGTCCGGCGAGCGCGCCGATCGCCACAGGCGCGTAGGGCGGCCGAAACATTGTGACGCCGGTTTCTGCGATCGTCTTGCCGGTCAGTTCGGCCATGATGGCGAGGCCGGCCAGATTGGAGGTCTTGCCCTGATCGGTCGCCATGCCGAGCGTGGTGTAGCGCTTGAGATGTTCAACCGCGCGGAAGCCTTCTTGAGCGGCAAGTTCGATGTCCCGGTCGGTGACGTCGTTCTGAAAGTCGACGAACGCTTTTCCGCGGGTCCCAGCGACGCGCCAGACCGGCGCGACCGCGACGGCTTCGGGATCGGTCGTATGCGCGGGCTCGCTTTGAACCGGCGCCAGGCCGCAATCCCGCGCCGCCTCCGCGCCGAGCCGGGCGCCGTCGGCAAGCGCTTCTGCGAGCGAAAAGCGACCGGCAGCGCTCCCGGCGACGCGCATGCCGTCAGGCAGGTCCGCCGCGACGAACGCGTGGATTGTGGGGTCCCAGCTCGGACGATGCCCCTGATGCGAGGCAAGATGGATGGTCGGATTCCAGCCATTCGAAACGGCGAGCAGGTCGCACGCCAAATTCCTGACGCCGCCGTTCGTCTCGCGGATCGTCACGCGCCGTAAGGATTTGCCGCCCGACGCGTTGATGACGCCGGCGCCCGGATAAAGCGGCGCGCCGAAACTCTCGCACAGCGAATGAAGGCTGGGATCGATTTGTTTCCGGGAATCGACAATTGCGACAATCTTCACGCCCGCCGCCGCCAGATCACGTGCGGCATTCCAGCCGTCATCGCCAGCCGTGAAGATCGCCGCATGGCGCCCGGGCGCTACGCCAAAGCGATTGACATAAGTGCGCACGGCGCCGGCCAGCATCACGCCGGGCGTGTCGTTGCCGCCGAAGACGATCGGCCGTTCAATCGCGCCGGCGACGAGTATCGATCTCTTCGCGACGATCCTCCAGGCGCGCTGACGCGGCTGGTGCGGCGCCGGGGTCGCCAGATGATCGGCGACGCGCTCCAAGGCGCCGAAGACGCCGTGATCGTAGACGCCGAATAGCGTGGTGCGCCGCATGAGGCGAATGTCGGGAAGGCTCTCGAGCTCCGCGATGGTTTGCGCCAGCCATTCCGATGCGGGCCAGGCGTTGATCTCGCGCCGCTCCGACAGAAGCCGGCCGCCGAGTTCGAAGTCGTCGTCGCAGAGAATGACGCGCGCGCCGGCGCGGCCGGCTACGAGGGCGGCCGAAAGTCCGGCCGGGCCGCCGCCGATCACCAAGACGTCGCAAAAGGCGAAAGCTCTTTCATAGATGTCCGGGTCTTCGGCATTGGCGGCGCGGCCGAGCCCGGCGGCGCGGCGTATCGCCGGCTCGTAGAGCCGCTCCCAGAAGCTCGCCGGCCACATGAAGGTCTTGTAGTAGAAGCCCGCCGTCAACGCGGGCGCGAACAACGAATTGATCGATAGGAGATCGAAGGCGAGCGAAGGCCAGCGGTTTTGGCTCGACGCTTCCAACCCGTCATAGAGCTCGGCGACGGTGGCGCGGGTATTAGGCTCGCGTCTGGCGCCGATGCGAAGCTCGACCAGTCCGTTAGGCTCTTCGGGACCGGCGCTCAGCAAGCCGCGAGGGCGATGATATTTGAACGATCGTCCGACGAGGCGCACGCCATTGGCGAGCAGCGCGGAAGCCAGCGTGTCGCCACGAAATCCCGACAATGTCCCGCCGTCAAATCGGAACGTCAGGGGCGCGCTACGATCGACGCGCCCAATATGAGGAAGCCGGAAAGGCTGATCCGCGTTCGCCATGGCGATCAATCCTCGACCAAAGGTCGGGCCCGCTCGGCCGATTCGATCCGATGCGTCCTGGTATCGCGGGTCACGACGATCCAGGCGCGGCAGCCCGAGGAGTGATGCCAATATTCGCGCTGACGGCCGGCTGGATTGTCGCGCTCGTAGACACATCTGGTCATCGCGGCCTCGGACATCTCGTCCGCGTCCGGCCGCTTGACGTTTGCATCGCCGAGATAGGTGAACTCCTGAACGTCGCGCGTTCCGCAATGGGGGCAGGGCAGGCGCATTATCGGGAACTCTTGGCAAATTCAGTGGAGGTTCGGCTGGGCGCCGACGCCCTTCTCATCGATGAGATGGCCGGTGGCGAAGCGATCGAGGCGATAGGCGGCGGCGACGGGATGATGGTGATCGCGCGCGATCAGATGCGCGAAACACCAACCCGAGGCGGGCGTCGCCTTGAAGCCGCCATAGCACCATCCCGCGTTCAGATAGAGCCCGCGAACCGGCGTATGGTCGATGATCGGCGATCCATCCATCGACATGTCCATGACGCCGCCCCAATGGCGCAGGACGCGGACGCGGCCGAGGCCCGGCCACAGAGCCATGCCGGATTCCATCACATCCTCGATCACAGGGAGGTTGCCCCGCTGCGCATAGGAATTGTAGCCGTCGATGTCGCCGCCGAACACCAAACCGCCCTTGTCGGATTGACTGACATAGAAATGGCCGGCGCCGAAGGTGACGACCCTGTCGAGCAGCGGCTTCAAGCCTTCGGAGACAAAGGCCTGCAGCACATGGCTCTCGATCGGCAGGCGCAGGCCGGCCATCGCCGCCAGGCGCGAGGAGCTTCCCGCCACCGCGAGCGCGACTTTCCTCGCCTTGATGGGCCCACGCGACGTCTCGACGCCGTGAATTCCATCGGCGTCGATCGTCAGCCCCGTCACCTCGCAGTTCTGCACGATATCCACGCCGCGCCGGTCGGCGGCGCGCGCATAGCCCCAGGCGACCGCGTCATGGCGAACCGAGCCGCCGCGTCTTTGCAGCAAGCCGCCCTGGATGGGAAAACGCGCATTGTCGTAGTCGAGGAAGGGCAGCATCGCCCGCACCTCGTCGCGATCGAGCAATTCGGCGTCGGCGCCCGCCAGCCGCATGGCGTTGCCACGCCTGGCGTAAGCGTCGCGCTGGCTGTCGGAATGATAGAGGTTCAGCACCCCGCGCTGGCTGACCATCGCATTGTAATTGATGTCCTGCTCGAGTCCTTCCCAGAGCTTCATCGAAAATTCGTAGAAGGGCACATTGCCCGGCAGCAGATAGTTGGAGCGAATGATGGTGGTGTTGCGTCCCACATTCCCCGAGCCGATATGTCCCTTCTCCAGCACGGCTATATTGGACAGGCCATGCTGGCTCGCCAGGTAATAGGCGGTCGCAAGGCCGTGCCCGCCGCCGCCGACGATGACGACGTCATATTCGGACTTGGGGCTCGCGTCGCGCCAGACCGGCTTCCAGCCCCTATGCCCGGTGAGTGTTTGTGCGGCGAGCGTGAAGATTGAATAGCGCATGACGAATCCGATGGCCTGTCTGGCGAAGCGTCTAGCTGACCTTGGCGATTTCCATCAGGCAATGGACATAGTCCATGCG
>DATBZF010000166.1:0-10684 GCA_036513315.1 Roseiarcus sp. | reverse complement strand
GCCCGCGATGTAGCTCAGGCAGGTCTCCGACAGGTCGGCGTATTTCTTGCCGGCGAACACCGGCTTGCCGTCCTTCCAGATCGACTGATGGCAGTGCATGCCCGAGCCGTTGTCGCCGTAGACCGGCTTCGGCATGAATGTCGCGGTCTTGCCGTAGATGTGGGCGACCTGCTGGATGCAGTATTTGTAAATCTGCAGATGGTCGGCCATCTGGACCATCGGGCTGAATTTCAAGCCGAGCTCGTGCTGGGCGGACGCGACCTCATGGTGATGCTTTTCGACCTTGGCGCCCATCTTGGCCATGGCGGCGAGCATCTCGGAGCGCATGTCCTGCACCGAGTCCTGCGGCGGCACCGGGAAGTAGCCCATCTTGGTGCGGATGCGGTGGCCGAGATTGCCGCCTTCATATTCGGTGTCGGAATTGATCGGCAGCTCGAGCTGGTCGAGCTTGAAGCCGGTGTTGTACGGGTCGGCCTTGTAGCGCACGTCGTCGAACACGAAGAATTCGGCCTCGGGGCCGAAATTGATGGTGTCGCCGACGCCCATGGACTTGACCATGGCCTCGGCCTTCTTGGCGATGCCGCGCGGATCGCGCCCATAGGGCTGGCCGCTGGCGGGATCGAGAATGTCGCAATTGATGACCATCGTCGAGGCGGCGAAGAACGGGTCCATACAGGCCGACGTCGGGTCGGGCATCAGGGTCATGTCGGATTCGTTGATCGCCTTCCAGCCAGCGATCGAGGAGCCGTCGAACATCAGGCCATCGGCGAAGGCGTCTTCGTCGACCAACGACTGGTCGAAGGTGACATGTTGCCATTTGCCGCGCGGGTCGGTGAAACGCAAATCGACATATTTGACTTCATTGTCCTTGATCGCCTTCAGGACGTCCTTGGCGGTCTTCATGTTTGCCTCTCTCGGAATTGGATTGTCACTCACCCGCCCGACGCCGGGAGCGTTGGGAAGCACGGAAATTTCATGAAGTCAGACCGCGTCGGCGCCGGTCTCGCCAGTGCGTATGCGGATCGCTTCTTCTATGTGCGATACAAATATCTTGCCATCGCCGATACGCCCGGTCTGGGCCGCTTTTCGGATCGCCTCGACCGCGCCGGCCAACGCTTCGTCGGCAACTACCACCTCGATTTTCACCTTGGGCAGGAAATCGACGACATATTCAGCGCCGCGATAAAGCTCGGTATGGCCCTTCTGGCGCCCGAAACCCTTCGCTTCGGTGACGGTTATGCCCTGAATGCCAGCCTCTTGCAGCGCTTCCTTGACCTCGTCGAGCTTGAAAGGCTTGATGATCGCCTCGATCTTTTTCATGAATCCGGTCTCTTCGCGCGTTGTGAGACAGGCCGCCGAGCGGCCGGCAACGCGCAAAAACCTCGTCGCGCCGCCACATCTGGCGTCCATAGCATCTCGTTCGGGCCCGCGCCATGGCCAATTGCGGGGCTGTCAGCGCTTCGCAGCGCCGGTTTGGCTATTCGGCGCATGACGGTATCAGCGAGCGACGGCGCCTAAAATTTAGGCGACTTGATTTCGGAGTGGGCGCCGCCATTCATACAGTTGGGCCGACCTGGCCGGAAGCAAAGACGCGCCACGAACTCAAGCCCGCTTTGGCGACCACGGTGCGGCCGGTTTTGGCGATCGCGACAAGATGAGCGAACACGCGCGGCTCGCGCCAGGCGAGCGGCCGGTTTGGAGCGCATACCGCGCGATACTCTTCGGTGTCGTCATCTTCCATCAGGATCGTGCCGATCCGGTCCGGCCGCATATTGGTCGGCAACCCTCGCGTGGTCAGCCACAGACATTCGAAGTCGCGGCAGACTTGCGGCCGGCTCGCATAGATCGTGCAGCCGCCTGACAGAATGCAATTGGGGCAGGCAGGTCCCGCCGGCTTTTGCATTTCAGGTATTTCGAGAGCGGTGCAACACATGACGCAGGAGCCGCAGCTCTTGCCGGGGATCGATGTCACGGGAAACCTCATAACGCGCGGCGCCGGCCGAATCGAAACGCGCGGCTAGGCTGTGTCTATCACTGTTTGGCCGGCGCGCGACAACGCAGTTTGCGCGTCGCGCATCGCCACGCCTCGCGCGGCATCATGCCTGTCCGCTTTTTCGCCCGGCGTGGGGGCGGCCGCCGCTTCGCCGGCGCGCCTGAGCACAAGCACAAAGACGGCGGCGATGACCAACGGCGCCAGGGGAACGCCCGCATAGGTCGCGATCGATCGGGAGGCGAGCGGCAATACGAAAGCGATGGCGAGTATGATCTTTTCCCATGGCAGAAAGCCCGTGCGCAGGCTGTCGCGCGCCACCCAGGCGAGCGGAACGCCCAACAGGACGAGATCGTAATCAAGCAGAAAAGGGCTCGCCAGGAGAGCGGCGGCGACCATCGCGGGCCCCTCGGCCCTCGAACGGAACGCGCGGCGCTGCAGATCGACGAGCGCGGCGCAAACGCCAAGGGCCGCAACGATCTGCAGGCCATATGCGAGCGTCATTCCGCCATGCAGCAAGCGCACGCCGGCGAAGACGCTTTGCATTTTGTTGTCGCCGACCATGTTCTGCTCGAGCGCGATCCTCGCCAGCGGCGACGCCTTGAGAAAGGCCCGCCATGAATCGACGCCCAAGATTGCGAGCGAGGCGAGGCAGAAGGCCGTCGCCGAGGCGGCGGCGCTGAACAGAACGCGCCAGCGCCGTGCGGCGATCAGCGCGATGGGCACGACGATCGCCAGATGCGGCTTGTAGACGAGGGCGCCGAGGCAGAGGCCTGCGGCCATCGGCCTCGTATCCAGCATCAACGCGCCGCCGCCGAACAAGGCGGTGCTAAGAAAAGCGTTCTGGCCATGGCCGAGATTGCTGAGCATGGCGGGGAAAGCGAGGATCGGAAGCGCGCCAAACTGCGTCCCGAGCCAGGCGCGCAACACGCGGATGCAGGCAAAGCCGGTAACGCCGAGCCACAGGCCAAGCGACCACAGATAGGGCAGCATCGCCAGCGGCAGGCACAGGAGCAAAAAGGTGGGCGGATAGAAGAAGGCGACATACCCGGCGCCGGCGCTTTGTGGAAACAGCGCGGTTTGCGCCGCCTGATGCGCGGCGATGTCGTAGACTTCGGCGGGATGGCCGCCAAGCGCGATTCTGGAGGCCGTCCAGAAACTGACGAAATCCGTCCCCAGCGGTTTGCCCGACCGGTCGACGCCGCCATGCGAAAGCGCGATCCACAGAAGCGCCGCGCCGAACGTCAACCAGAACAATATTCGGCAATAGGCCGTCGCGCGATCGCGCGACAGCCAGTCGGCCTCGCGCAGCCCTTCGATCGCTTTGCCAAGAATCGCGCCCATCAGACCCGTCAGGCGATGCGCATGCGAACATGAGCAACGAAGCTGAACTTTTACATTCGCCTGTCTTAACGGGCGATAAATCGGCGCCGCGGCCGGCTTGGCCGCGCTGGCTCGCTTTTATGGAGCGCCATAAGTTGCCTTTGGACAGAGGCTGCGCGCCGCGACCTCTCTCTTGACAGCCTGCGCCAACCATTGTCTCTGCGCCGACCACAAAGAGGCTACCATGCTGACGGCTTTCGTGTTTCCAGGGCAGGGCTCGCAGGCGGTCGGCATGGGCAAGGCGCTCGCCGAGGCCTATGCGCCGGCGCGCCGCGTCTTCGCCGAGGTCGACGGCGCGCTCGGGCAGAATCTCTCCGGGCTCATGTTCGAGGGTCCCGAGGCGGAGCTGACCCTGACCGCCAATGCGCAGCCCGCGCTGATGGCGGTCAGTCTCGCCGCTGTCCGCGTTCTCGAGGCGGAAGCCGGACTCGACATCGCGCGCGATGCGCGCTTCGTCGCGGGCCATTCGCTCGGCGAATATTCCGCTTTAGCCGCCGCCGGCGCGCTGACCATCGCCGATTCGGCGCGTCTGTTACGCATCCGCGGCGAGGCGATGCAGCGCGCCGTTCCGGTCGGCGAGGGCGCGATGGCGGCGATTATCGGCCTCGACTTCGCGCAAGTGTCGGCGATCGCCTTGCAGGCGGCCAGCGATCTCTATTTGCAGGGGGCTATTTGCGAGGCCGCCAATGACAATGGCGGCGGCCAGGTGGTCATTTCGGGAACCAAAGCGGCGGTCGAACGCGCGATGGAGCTTGCCAAGGCGGGCGGCGCGAAACGGGCGCTGGCGCTGCCGGTGTCGGCGCCTTTCCATTGCACGCTGATGAAGCCGGCCGCCGACGCGATGGCGGCGGCCTTGGCCGGCGTCGAAATCAAGACGCCCAAGGCGCTGCTGGTCGCCAATGTCTCGGCAGTCGCCGTGCAAGTTCCCGCCGACATCCGCGCCGGCCTCGTCGCGCAGGTGACCGGCGCCGTGCGCTGGCGCGAAAGCGTGCTTTATATGGCCCATCATGGCGTCGCCAATTTCGTCGAGATCGGCGCCGGCAAAGTATTGAGCGGCCTGATCCGGCGCATCGCCGAGGGCGTGACAACCATGAGCATCGGCGCGCCGGTCGATGTCGAAACATTCAAAGCGGCCCGCGCTCCCTGAAGGCGCTGAGGGGTCCAGCCAGAAGGAATGCGTCCTTGTTCGATCTGACAGGAAGGTTTGCGCTCGTCACCGGCGCTTCGGGCGGCCTCGGCGGGGCGATTGCGCGCGCGCTGCACAGCCAAGGCGCGAGCGTCGGCCTGTCGGGCACGCGCCGCGAGGCGCTCGAGGCGCTGGCGGGCGAGCTTGGCGCGCGCGCATTCGTCCTGCCTTGCGATCTCTCGGATGCGCCGTCGGTCGAAGCGCTGGTTCCGGCCGCCGAGGCGGCGATGGGCGGCCTCGACATTCTCGTCAACAACGCCGGCGTGACGCGCGACAATCTCTTCATGCGCATGAAGGATGAGGAATGGGAGCAGGTCATCGCCGTCAATCTGACGGCGGCGTTCCGCCTGTCGCGCGCCTGTCTTAGGGGAATGATGCGCCGCCGATATGGGCGCATTATCGGAATCGCTTCGGTCGTCGGCGTGACCGGCAACGCCGGCCAAGGTAATTATGCGGCCGCCAAGGCGGGCTTGATCGGCATGTCGAAAGCGCTGGCCGCCGAAGTCGCGACCCGCAACATCACCGTCAATTGCATCGCGCCTGGATTCATCGCCAGTCCGATGACGGACGCCTTGAACGAGAAACAACGGGACACCGTCCTGGGCGCCGTTCCGATGGGGCGGCTCGGCGCGGCGGCCGATATTGGCGCGGCGGCGGTCTATCTGGCCAGCGCGGAGGCCAGCTATGTGACCGGACAAACACTTCATGTTAACGGCGGAATGGCAATGATTTGAAGGCATTGCGTGATTGCACTACTTTTTTTCAACGCCGCCCACGGCCTCTCGCCTTGCCTGGAAAGATATGCTATCGACCCCGGAGGTCGCCAAGAATGCGGCGGCTGTCGGCCATGCTTGAGTTATTGCGCGCGGCCTCGCCGGGGGAGCGGCGAGGCATGGTCGGGGTTGCTCGCCATTGGGGGCGGGCCAGACCGAACGAGCATGGCTCCATTTAGGAAAGCCATGCGTCGATTTTTGGTCGGGTTTGGGGTCAATCAAAGGCGGGCCCCCGGGCGCCGCCAGTGTAAGGACGAACGAAATGAGCGATGTCGCTGAGCGCGTAAAGAAGATCGTTGTCGAGCATCTCGGCGTTGAAGCCGACAAGGTGGTCGATAACGCCAATTTCATTGACGACCTTGGCGCCGATTCGCTCGACACAGTTGAGCTTGTCATGGCCTTTGAGGAAGAGTTCGGCGTCGAAATCCCGGATGATCAGGCCGAGACGATCGTGACCGTCGGCGATGCGGTGAAGTTTCTTGAAAAAGCTTCCGCGGCCAAATGAGTTTGGATTGGTCGATGCCGACGTGATGGACACACCCGGACGGGTCCGCCGTCGCGCGGCGATCGATATGCGGGAATGGCGGGGCCGGCGATAGTCCGGCCCTTGTCGCGCCGGGGCTTGCCCAGGCGGAAATGGCGAGGACATTGATGAAGCGCGTGGTGGTCACCGGGCTTGGCATGGTTACGCCGCTCGCTTGCGGCGTCGAAGCGACATGGCGACGGCTGGTTGCTGGCGAATCCGGCGTGGGGAAAATCCAGGGCTTCGACGTTTCCGACATCGCCTGCCAGATTGCGGCGCAGGCCCCGCGCGGCGAAGCCGAGGACGCGTTTCGGCCCGACGAATGGATGGACCCCAAGGAACAGCGCAAGGTCGACGATTTCATCATCTTCGCGATGTGCGCGGCGACGCAGGCGTTGCGCGACGCCAAATGGGCGCCTTCGACCTATGGGGAAGAAATCGAAACCGGGGTTTTGATCGGCTCGGGCATCGGCGGTCTCGGCGGCATCTATGACGCCTCGGTCACGCTTCGTGAAAAAGGGCCGCGCCGGATTTCCCCGTTCTTCATCCCTGGGCGGCTGATCAATCTGGCCGGCGGCTATGTGTCGATCGCCCATAAGTTGAAAGGCCCCAACCATGCGGTCGTCACCGCCTGTTCGACCGGCGCGCATGCGATCGGCGACGCGGGCCGCCTCATTGCGCTGGGCGACGCCAATGTGATGGTGGCGGGCGGCGCCGAATCGGCGGTCAATCGGCTGTCGATGGCGGGTTTCGCCGCCTGTCGCGCCCTTTCCACCAATTTTAACGATCAGCCCGAGAAGGCCTCGCGCCCTTATGACCGCGATCGCGACGGTTTCGTCATGGGCGAGGGCGCAGGCTGCGTCGTCCTCGAGGAACTGGAGCACGCCAAGGCGCGCGGCGCGCATATTTACGCCGAACTCGTCGGCTACGGGCTTTCGGGCGACGCTTACCACATCACCTCGCCTTCGCCCGACGGCGACGGCGCTTACCGCTCGATGAGCGCCGCGTTGAAGCGCGCGGGTCTGTCGCCGTCCGACATCGACTATGTCAACGCGCATGGCACGTCGACGCAAGTCGGCGACGAGATCGAATTGCGGGCCGTCGAACGGTTGATGGGCAATGCGGCGGGCGCTCTGACGATGTCGTCGACAAAATCGTCGGTCGGCCATTTGCTCGGCGCCGCTGGCGCCATCGAGGCGATTTTCTCGATCCTGGCGATGCGCGATCAGGTCGCGCCGCCCACTCTCAACCTCGATCATCCCTCGGTCGAAACGGCGATCGATCTTGCCCCGCATACCGCCCGGCCGCGTAAGATCGACGTCGCGCTGTCGAATTCTTTCGGCTTTGGCGGCACGAATGCGTCGCTCATCTTCCAGCGCGCCGGCAGCGCTTGAGGAAGGAGCGGTGCTTAGGGCGCGACAAGCGCTTGAGGAAAAAATCACGGCGCCCTATTTTACCGTGGCGCCGGTGACGCTCGTCTCTTTGTGGCGCAGCGCCTTTTGTTCGCGCGGAGGCCGGCGCCGATGAGCGATGGTTCAAATCAGGCGGTTTCGGCTCCGGAGCAACCGCGCGCGAGCCTTTTTGGCCGGCGGCCGAAATTGCGCTCGCCCGCCGAATCCCTGCAGCCGCAGGCCGCGCCGCCGCCGCCGCCGCCGCCGCCCGGGCGCAAAAAACGAAGGGAAGGCCTTTCCTGGCTTAGCGGCCTGCTGTCTTTTCTTCTGATCGCCGCCGTCGTCGTTTTGGCAGGATTCGGATTTGCGATGGTCGAGGCCCGCAAGCCGGGTCCGCTGGAGGCCGACAAGGTCGTGTTGATCACGCGCGACGACGACGGCGGCTCCATTCCCGATCAGCTTGAACGCGCCGGAATCATTGAAAGTCCGCTGTGGTTCAATCTGACTTTGCTGCTCGACGGCAATCGCGGAAAACTCAAACGCGGCGAATATCTCTTCAAAGAGCATGTGAGTTTGCGCGAGGCCGAGGACGTGCTGATCTCCGGCAAGGTCGTTCTTCACAAAGTGACGGTCCCCGAAGGGCTGACGAGCGATCAGGTCGTGCAGCGCCTGCGCGACAATGATGTTTTCACCGGCGGCATCAAAGAGATCCCGCGCGAGGGCTCCATTCTTCCCGAAACTTATGAATTCGAACGCGGGGTCGCGCGCGCCAAGGTTCTCAGCGTCATGGAAAGCGCGCAGGCCAAAGCGGTCGACGAAATCTGGAAGAATCGCGCGCCCGACCTGCCGATCAAATCGCCGGGCGAATTGGTGACGCTCGCTTCGATCGTTGAGAAGGAGACGGGCAAGGCGGACGAGCGCGCGCATGTCGCCGGCGTCTTCATCAATCGCCTGCAAAAACGGATGAAGCTCGAATCCGATCCGACGATCGTCTATGGCCTTGTCGGCGGCAAGGGGACGCTGGGGCACAGCATATCCAGGAGTGAGCTTCAGCAGGCGACGCCCTACAACACCTACATTATCGAGGGCCTGCCGCCCGGTCCGATCACCAATCCCGGCAAAGCAGCGATGGAGGCCGTCGCCAATCCCTTGCACACGCAGGATCTTTTTTTCGTCGCCGACGGAACCGGCGGACACGCTTTCGCCGAGACGCTCGACCAGCATCAGAAAAACGTGGCGCATTGGCGTCAGATCGAGAAAGACGCCAAGGACAAGCTTGCGCCCGACGCCACGCCGCCGGGGCCCGCCGCGCCGCCGCCAAAATTCCATGGCGCGCTTGATCCGGTCGATCCCACGACGTTCGGCGCCCTCGCGCCGGTCGCCGCGCCGAAACCGCCGACAACAGGCGATCTCGCCAAACGGTTGGCGCGGGTCGGCGCCGATCGGCAGACGCGTGAGGCTCTGCTCGGCCCCAGCGGCCCGCTGTCGGCCGGCGCAACAGGGACGACCAGGAGCCTCGCCGATATCGGCGTCGTCGTGCAGGGCGTCAACGATCAACCGGCGTCCGACCAGCTCGACGCCGACAATGGCGCCGCGGCGACGACGGGACCGATCCAGAGCTATCCTCTCTCGGCGGCGGCGCTCGCCGAACAGCAGGCCCGTGCGGCGCGCTATGGCGTGCAGGGGGTTGCGCCGGTGGACAATAGCGCCAAGCTCGTGGCGGCCGCCGACACGGCGGCGCAGACGCCGACGGCGCATCCCGGCGCCCGGCCGCGCGCTTTTGACGCTTCCGAAGGCACTCCGCTCGATCCATTGCTCAATACCACTTACGACCTGAATTATCCGAAGGTCGTTCCTGTTTTGAAATGACGCCTGGCGGATCGCCGCCGCCGCCGTTCAGCCCGCCGCCGCCAGCTTCATCGTGGCGATCGACAACGCCACCGCGCAGGCATTGGAGACGTTGAGGCTCTTGATGGCGCCGGGCATGTCGAGCCGGACCAGAATATCGCAATTCTCGCGGGTGAGGCGCCGCAATCCCTTGCCCTCCGCGCCGAGAACAAGGGCCATCGGCCGCGACAGGACCGCCGCCTGCAAGGTCTTCGGGCCTTCCGAATCCAAGCCGACGCGCAAATAGCCCGCCTCTCCCATTTCCCTCAATGCGCGCGCCAGATTGACGACGCTGCAAATGGGGACATGTTCGAGCCCCCCCGACGCCGATTTGGTCAAGGCGCCGGTGAATTCTGGCGAGTGACGCTCGGTGGTCACCAGAGCGTCGACTGCGAAGGCGGCGGCGGTGCGCAGGATCGCCCCGACATTATGGGGATCGGTAACCTGATCGAGCACAATCGCCAGCCCCTGGGCAGGCAGTTCCGACAGATCGATCGGCGCCAGCGGGCGCGCCTCCAGCAACACGCCCTGGTGAACCGCTTCGCGCGGCGCGCGCATGGAGATGTCCTCATTGCTGAGGATGAGAATTTCGACGCCGCGCGCTGCGATATCGGCGCTGAGGCGCTCGGCCGCGGCCTCGGTCGCATAGAGCCGGATCAGCTTGCGGCGCGGCGCGCGCAAGGCTGCGCTGACGCTGTGAAAGCCGTAGATCTGCGCGACGTCGCTCGGGCGCGGCTCGCGCCGGCCGGCGCCGGCGGCGCGCTCTTCGCGAGCGGGGCGTGGAGAGGCGCCGCCCTGGGCGGGGCGCCGAAGCGGCAGATCGCGCGCCGGCTGCGGCGTCGAGGGGGGGAGGCGCTCCCCCGCCCGGCGGTTCTTTTTGCGGGTCAAACGCCTCTCCTTTGCCGCGGGCGGCGGGCCTCATCTGTTCGCATGCGCGGCATCGGCGCGCAACAGCCGGGGCCCGCCGCGTCAAACCAAAGCGAGGGAACGCTTTTTAGGTTGACAGGGCAGGGCGCGGCGCAAGATAAGGCCCCCTCGACTTGGCCCCGGCTCGCCGGGGCCTTTTCGTCCGCGGCTCAGGCCGATGGATCAGGGGGAGTGTCCCGAGCGGCAAAGGGGGCGGACTGTAAATCCGCTGGCTTAGCCTTCGTAGGTTCGAGTCCTACCTCCCCCACCAACCACCTTCGTTTTGGAGAGCCCAAAAACCGGGCGTCTCCGTGGCTTTCTCAACCCATTAGCTCTCTGGCGGACGCCTACCACTCTGTCGATTTCCGTTTTTCGCGGCTCAGTCGATGTTGCTCATGCATCGCCGCCCTCGCAATTGTGCAGGTTCACAATTTCGTTGATCGGCCTCCAATAGGAGGAGGGTCAGGATGCGAGACAACAGCTTCGACAGGTTTATCGCCCCTGCTGACTTCGCTATTGAGCCATTGTTCGCATGGAGGCAATTCTTTCACCGCTGAGACCTTTGTCAATGACGACCGCGAAAGCGGTCGCCGCCTTCGGCGGTGGCCTGAAAGGCCATCATTGACAAAGGTCTCAGCGGTGAAA
>DATBZF010000165.1:0-40099 GCA_036513315.1 Roseiarcus sp. | reverse complement strand
TCGGCTCTACGCGCCATTCAGGCCGCCGGTTTCAACGTCACCTCGATTCGCGATGTGACGCCTATCCCGCACAACGGCTGCCGCCCGCGCAAGCGTCGTCGCGTCTGATCCGGTCCGGCGTTGGAGCAGCGCCAACAACGTGGCGCTTCTCTCTAACATTATATGTTCGCACAGCGGCGAATCCGCGGAACGCGTGAGGACGATTATCCTCCGCTTCGTCGAATGGAAGGCAGGCTCAAGTGATTCAGAAGAATTGGCAAGAACTCATCAAGCCCAAGAAGCTTGAAGTCATCCATGGCGACGATCCTCGCCGCTTTGCGACCGTCGTCGCCGAACCGCTGGAGCGCGGCTTCGGCCAGACGCTCGGCAATTCGCTGCGCCGCATCCTGTTGTCGTCGCTGCAGGGCGCCGCGATCACCTCGATCCATATCGATGGCGTGCTGCATGAATTCTCGTCGATCCCCGGCGTGCGCGAGGACGTCGTCGACATCGTGCTCAACGTCAAGGACATCGCGGTCAAGATGCAGGGCGAGGGGCCGAAGCGCCTCGTGCTCAAGCGCAATGGCCCCGGCGCGGTGACGGCGGGCGAAATCCAGACCACCGGCGACATCCAGATCCTCAATCCGAACCTCGTCATCTGCACGCTCGACGAAGGCGCGGAAATCCGCTTCGAATTCACGGTGACGACTGGCAAGGGCTACGTGCCGGCCGAGCGCAACCGCGCCGAGGATTCGCCGATCGGCCTGATGCCGATCGACAGCCTGTTCTCGCCGGTGCGCAAAGTCTCCTACCGCGTCGAGAACACCCGCGAGGGCCAGGACCTCGACAAAGACAAGCTGACAATGACCATCGAGACCAATGGCGCGCTGGCGCCGGAGGACGCGCTCGCCTATTCCGCCCGCATCCTGCAGGACCAGCTCAACGTCTTCGTCAATTTCGAGGAACCGCGCCGCGAAGAAGCGGCCCAGTCGATCCCCGAGCTCGCCTTCAATCCGGCTCTGCTCAAGAAGGTCGACGAACTCGAATTGTCGGTCCGCTCGGCCAATTGCCTGAAGAACGACAACATCACCTATATCGGCGACCTCATCCAGAAGTCGGAAGCCGAAATGCTGCGCACTCCCAATTTCGGACGCAAGTCGCTCAACGAGATCAAGGAAGTGCTCGCCCAGATGGGCCTGCATCTCGGCATGGAAGTCACCGGCTGGCCGCCCGAAAATATCGAGGACCTCGCCAAGCGTTTCGAAGAGCATTACTGAGCAAGAGAGATCCTTCTCCCGCTTCGCGGGAGAAGGCGGCGCATAGCGCCAATAAAGGACGGCCGTACCTTGGCACGGCGGCCGCAAAAACAGGAGAGCCGCAATGTATCATGGACATAAATTGCGGCGGTTCAACCGAACCGCCGAGCACCGCAAGGCCATGTTCGCCAATATGGCGCAGGCCCTGATCAAGCACGAGCAGATCATCACCACGCTGCCCAAGGCGAAGGATTTGCGTCCCGTCGTCGAGAAGCTGGTCACGCTCGGCAAGCGCGGCGATCTTCATGCGCGCCGGCAGGCGATCTCGCGCCTGCGCGATCCCGAACTCGTCAAGAAGCTGATCGACGTGCTGGGCCCGCGCTACAAGACCCGCAACGGCGGCTATCTGCGCGTGATGAAGGCGGGTTTCCGCCCCGGCGACAATGCGCCGATGGCGGTGATCGAGTTCGTCGACCGCGACGTCGAGGCGAAGGGCAAGGATTCCGGCCCCGTGCAGGAAAAGAAGGCCGCTGAGGGCTGACGGAACGGCAATGGTCGCCGGCGTTCGCGCCGGCCCAAAGCTTCCCCCTTAGAATCGCGATCACTCTGTCCCGAGCGCCTGGATCAGTCTGTCGATGGTGACGCCGACGTCGTGGCGCGCCTGCGTCCGGTCGGCGGCGTCGGCGAGATAGAGCGCGCCCTCGCGCACCATTCCCAGCAACACTTGCGCCAGCGGCTTGATCGGCTGTGGCGGCAGGCGGCCGACCTCGATCGCATGGGCCAGCAGTCCCTCAACCATTCCCATGCTGTAGCGTGTGCTGATCTCCCGCCACCGGGCGAGGCCCAGCACCGCCGGCGCGTCGAGCAGCCCGATCTGGTGGATTTCCGGCTCGATGCAGGCGTCGAGCCAGGCGCTGGCGCCAAGGCGCATGATGGCGATCGGATCAGCAACGCCGGCCTTTTCGATGGCGGCGCGGATGCGCCCGATCACGTCCATCTCCACCGCCTCGAAGACCGCGGCGAACAATTCGGTCTTGTCGGCGAATTGATGATAGAGCGCGCCCCGGCTGACGCCGGCGGTTCGAACGATCTCCTCGGTGCCCACATCCGCATAGCCGCGCGCGGCGAATAGCGACCGCCCGGCGGCGACCAAAGCCTCGCGCGTCGCCGACGAACGCTCCCCCTGACTCTGTCGGTTGATTTTCATACAGACTGTATGTATGTTTGTTCGACCACGATTCAAAACATATCACGAGGAGGCCGCCATGCCGACCGTCGATCTCGCCCAGGGACGGATCCATTACCGGATCGCCGGGCCTGCGCAGAGCGCCAAGCCGCCCGTGGTCTTCCTGCATGGCCTGCTCGTCAATGGCGAGATATGGACGGGGGTGGCCGACGCCCTTGCCGCCCAGGGAATCCGCTCCTACGCGCCGGACCTGCCGCTCGGCGCCCATCGAATCGCGCTCACGCCGGACGCTGATGTCAGCCCGCGCAGCATCGCCGGGCTGATCCTCGCCTTTCTCGACGCCCTCGGGCTCACTGACGTAACGCTGGTCGGCAACGATACCGGCGGCGCTTTGTGCCAGTTCGTCATCGACGCCGATCCCACGCGGATCGGGCGTCTCGTGCTGACCAATTGCGACGCTTTCGACCAATTTCCGCCGCCGCCGTTCGGCTTGCTGGTGAAGGCGGGAAGGCGGCCGGGGCGGCTCGGCTTCATGATGAGGATGATGCGTCCGGTCTGGGCGCGACATTCGGCGTTCGGCTATGGCCCGCTCGTCCGCAAACACCTCGATCCGGAAATGACTCTTCGGTGGATCAGCCCGGCGATCGCGGATTCCGGGGTGCGCCGCGACGCCGCGCGCTTCCTGGACGCCATTCGGCCTGCGGAATTGCTCGATGTCTCCACCCGCCTCAATCTTTTCGCCAAACCTGTACTGTTGCTCTGGGGCGCTGCGGACCGGTTCTTTAAAATCGACTTCGCGCGTCGGTTGCGCGACATATTTCCGCGCGCGGAATTGGTCGCGGTCGCGGGTGGGCGCACCCTGTTGCCGCTCGATGAGCCGGATCGCGTGGCTCATGAGATTCACCATGCGCTCTACGCTGGAAATTGACCTTGGCGCGCCTGCGCCAACGGCGCTCATTCACAAAAATTGCGCGCGCTCTTCTTGAAGACTGAGCCACGACCGCCCAACTGCTCTTTTACGAATTGATCCGGGCCCCTCTGGCGGGAAAGCCGAAAGCGTATCGGCCTCATTCCGCGATGTCGGATCGCCGTGTCTTGTGTCGCTGCGCGACGGGACACGGTCGATGTCGCGGAGCCTGACGATGAAAGCGCCCTCGATCGATCGGCCAGTTTCCCGAAGACGCGTCGCGCGCCGAAAAGCGGAACTGATTTGCCGAACCGAGCAATTCCCATTCCCTCATCGACGAGTTAAGGCGCGGAGCCGAACGACCCGCGCCTTGCGTCTGGGATGGCTGCGTGCGCCGCCGCCCAAGCCCCGAAAGCAATTTGCTCGGGATGAGCAGCAAAGCCGGAATGTCGCCGCTGTCGGGCGGTCTCTTTTCAGGAGATAACAGACAGCGGGCGTTCCGAAGGGGAATGCGTCGGAGAATTGACGATGGAATGGTTGAGCGATCCCCAGATATGGGCGAGCCTGTTGACGCTGATCGCGCTCGAGATCGTGCTCGGCATCGATAATATCGTGTTCGTCGCGATCCTCGCCGGCCAATTGCCGACAAAACTCCAGAATCGGGCGCGGCGGATCGGGCTGGGCCTGGCGCTGGTCGGCCGCCTCGCGCTGCTCGCTTCGATCGCCTGGATCATCGGGCTCGTCAGGCCGTTGTTCGAAGCGTTCGGCCATGGCTTTTCGTGGCGCGACCTCATCCTGATCGCTGGCGGCCTGTTCCTGCTCTATAAAGGCACGAGCGAGATCCATCACCGCCTCGAGGGCGAAGAACCTGGCGATGAATCGGGCGGCGAGCGTCAGAGTTTCATTGCCGTCGTCGTGCAGATCATGCTGCTCGATATCGTGTTTTCGCTCGACAGCGTCATCACCGCCGTCGGCATCGCCAGCGAATATTGGGTGATGGCGGCGGCGATCGTCGTCGCTGTCGTGATCATGGCGGTGGCCGCCGGACCGCTCGCCAAATTCATCGACGCTCATCCCACCGTGAAAATGCTGGCGCTGAGCTTCCTTCTTCTGATCGGCATGACCCTGGTCGCCGACGGCGCCGGATTCCATGTGCCCAGGGGCTATGTCTACGCGGCGATCAGCTTCTCGATTCTCATTGAGGCGTTGAACCAGCTCGCTGCCCGCCGCCGCAGGAAGCGCAAGGGCGCGCCGCCGCGCCCAGCGGGGGAAAAATCGCCGACTTGAAACCGCCATGCTCTTTGGCCAAGCGGGTCAGGAACCGCGTTTTTTGCGCCGGTCGGCGCCCCGCTTTATATCTGGCGATAAGCGTCTTGCTGGAGGTCAGCCTTGCTTCGTTTTTTGATGGTCGCGGTTCTGGCGTTGCTCTTCGCTCCGGCGATGGCCGATGCGCCGAAGCTCGTGCCCCAGAGCCCTGGCGAAGTGCATCTGTCCTTCGCGCCGGTGGTCAAAAAGGCGCAGCCGGCGGTGGTCAACGTCTATGCTTCGCGGGTCGAGCGGCGCGCCTCGAATCCGCTGTTCGACGATCCGATCTTTCGCCAGTTCTTTGGCCAGGAGGGCGGCGACGCGCGCAGCTCGCAATCGCTTGGCTCGGGCGTGATCGTCGATCCGAGCGGCCTCGTCGTCACCAACCACCATGTCATCGAGGGCATGACGGAGGTGAAGGTCGCGCTTTCCGACCACCGGGAATTCGAGGCGAAAATCGTGCTGCGCGATCCGCGCAGCGATCTCGCCGTGCTGAAGATCAAGAGCGACGAAAATTTCCCGGTGCTCGAGCTTGGCGATTCGGATGCGATCGAGGTCGGCGATTTCGTCATTGCGATCGGCAATCCCTTCGGCGTCGGCCAGACGGTGACGCAGGGGATCATTTCGGCTTTGGCGCGCACGCAGGCCGGCATCAGCGATTACGGCTTCTTCATCCAGACTGACGCGGCGATCAATCCCGGCAATTCGGGCGGCGCGCTGGTCGATCTCAGCGGACGACTGGTCGGCATCAATTCGGCGATCTATTCGCGCTCGGGCGGCAGCATGGGCATTGGCTTCGCCATCCCCGTCAATATGGTCAAGGGCGTGGTTGCGGCGGCCAAGGGTGGCGGCAAGGCGGTGCGGCGCCCCTGGCTCGGCGCCGCGCTACAAAATGTCTCCAAGGATATCGCCGATTCGATCGGCCTCGATCGCCCGATCGGCGCGCTGGTCGCCAGCGTGACCGAAGGCGGCCCGGCGGCGGAAGCGGGCCTGAAACGCGGCGACGTCATCATCGCCGTCGATGGGCAGGCGGTCGACGATAGCGGCGGCGTCGGCTTCCGCCTTGGCGAAAAACCGGTCGGCGGCGCCGCCGCGCTCAGCGTTCAGCGCAATGGCAATGTTGTCGCGCTGTCGCTGAAATTGATCGCCGCGCCGGAGGCGCCGCCACGCGATGCGATCAAGATCAAAGCCCTGTCGCCGTTTCAGGGCGCGACGGTGATGAACATCTCTCCGGCGGTCATCGAGGAATTGTCGCTCGCCACTTCGCATGAGGGGGTCGTCGTCGCCGATGCGCCCGAAGGCAGCACAGCGGCCAATGTCGGCGTGCAGAAAGGCGACATCATCCTCGTCGTCAACGACCAGAAGATCGAAACGACGCGCGATCTCGAAAAAGCCTCGGCGGCGCGCCCGAACTATTGGAAGCTGACGATCGAGCGAGGAGGGCAGGTCATTCAGACGGTGATCGGCGGGTAGGCGCCCGGCGGCGTCGTCAGGCGCGATTCCGGCTTGCGGCGCCGCGCGGGAGCTGATGCTCTAACCGCTCCTCGGCGGCGCGACATCCGATGTCGAAGGAGGCAGCGCTTCGCGCAGCGCGGTCAGATAATCGCTCAGGGTCGCGTCCAGGCGTTCGAAGAGAAGGCGGTTGAATCGCGCCACGCCGCCTCCCCCCTGCGCCTCCTGCAAAGCGTGGATATAGGCGGGGCGATCCTCAGGCCGCACGGCGACCGGGGGATAGCCCGCGCGAATGAGAATGAGGTTCATCAAAAGACGCGCCGTGCGTCCGTTGCCGTCATTGAAGGGATGGATATCCACCAGGCGGCGGTGCGCATCGAAGGCCGTGACCGGTTCGCCGGGAGCGGCGACCAGCCAAGCCGCGAAATCGCCCATCAACGCCGGGACGAGAGCGGGCGCCGGAAAGGCGTGGCGACCTGCATCCGTCAATACATAGCGGCTCTGGTCGGCGTAACGCCCGGCGATGGCCGGATGCGAGCGCAAAACGATCAGCCGATGCAAATTGCGGACATCGGCCTCGTTGATCGCCGCGGTCCCCCGAGCAAGGGCGCGCACATAGCCGATCGCATCATGATGGTCGAGCGCTTCGAGATGATCGCGCAATGGCTTGCCGGCGATGGTAATGCCCTTTTCGACGATCAACGTGGTCTCGGCGGCCGACAGCGTATTCCCCTCGATCGCATTCGACGTATAGGTCAACTCAAGGTCATGAGTGTGTTCGAGGTTTTCCAAGGCGCCAGGTTTGCGCTCCCGCAGGCGATCCAATTCCGCCTTCTTCGTAGCGATCTGTGCGAAGAGCTTGTCCATTGTTCAGGAACGCCATGCGAAGAGAAGGTGAGCCAAAATATCCACGGTTGGACGGGTCCGCCCTCGGCGCGCGTCAGCGGCAGTCCGGAATCTGCTCGCTGGCCCCCGAAAAACGCAGCGACGCGGCGACCTTGGCGACCAGCGCGTCAAATTCGGTTTTGCGAACGGCGGGATAGTCGAGATAGACTTGGTTCCAGATCTGATCGCGGCAGACGAGAATCGACTTGCGATAGAATATAGCGTCGTCATGCGTGCCCGATACGATGACCCATCGCCGCCCATGCTGGTGAAAGGTGACCGTCTGGCCGTCATAGCCCTTTTCCTCGTCGCGCATCGCTTCCTCAGGCGTATCGGCGATGTTCAGAATGCCTGAGATAGTGATCGTGGCCTTGCCGTCCGGCGCCCGGAATACCAGCCCGTCGCCATTCTCCGGCGGGGGATCGGGACGCCAGTCGCTCGGATATTCGGCGGTCGCGCCAAAACGCGGATTCGAATAGGTCCGGAGATTTTCCGCGCGCGCCGATGAAATGGCAGCGGCGGCCAACAGGGCGAGAGCGAGGACACGGATCATGCGCCAAGCTAGCTTGGCCGCCGGATGCTGTCCATGCGCCGAGCCTGTGACCTAACCCGTCAACTTCGCCCGCGCGGAAGCCGCGTCGCTGACGGCGCTCGCGCCCTCCCATCGGCTGGCCGCCAAAAATCCGCGCTCTTCAGTTTCTACCTGCGGCTTGGCCGGCCTGAGCCGCCGCCCGTTGATTTGAATCAGGCCATGATGGACGAGCCAAACGATTGTCGCCGCCATGCCGACGAGCGGCAGGGCGACGCCGAGTATGAAGAACGCCTCTTTGCTGGTCAGCGCCTGGTTCATCCATTCAAAGTTCATCCCGAAAAAGCCGGTCAGCGCGGTCACGGGAAGAAAGATCAGTGAGACCAGCGTCAGGCGATTGATCTGCTCGCCCTGGCGTTCCGCGATCGCCGTCGAGTGGTCGTGCATCAGCTCCGAGAGCCAGCGCCGCCGCTGATAGAGCTGTTCTTCGATATCCTCGACCTGTTCGGCGTAATCGTCGAATTCCGCGGCGGCTGCGGGGTCCATGCCGGCGATCGTCTCGATGCCGACGATCGCCGAGCGGACCGCGCTCGAATAGCGGTCGAAGCCGGCGGCGAAGGATTGCAGCCTTTGCCCGCGCCGCGCCATCAGGGAATAGTCGACCGAGCCGACGTCTCTGTCCAATCGCAGACGCATGTCGTCGAGCGTCGCGTCCAGCCCGCGGATCGCATTGTCCAGCGTGCCGAGCAAGAGCTGAAGGAGAACCGCGGTCGCGTGATAGGGGCTCTTTTCGATCCCGCAGGCGCGTTCGGAGAATTGCTCGCGGATTTCGTCAAGGGCGCCGGCCTCGCCCGTCCACGCGGACACGATGCAGCGCCGCCAGCAGATCACATGGACTTCGATGAGATTGCCGGCAGGATCGGCCATCCAGGTCACGGCGCGCAATTTTTGCCGTCCGATATGGATACGGCCGGCCTGGCCGAAGCGCTGCGCCCAGGCAATGTCGCCGGCTTCGAGGCCAATTTCGCTCAAGTAACGCGAACGGGTCGTTGCGTCCTCGCCGAATATGTCGAGCCAGAAAAATGCGCCCGCGCCCACTTGCCGGCGCAGTTCGGCCGGATCGGCCGCGGCGCGCACGCCGGAGGCGTCTACAATCATCGCCACCATGACACATCCGTCCATTCCGCGAGGTGAGACTGAGGACTCAGCCGGCGAGTTTTGTCACTGTCTTGTGACAGATGCGCCAACAGAGGACGGGTCGCGCGATTGTTGGGTTAGCGTTTTTCGGAGATGTTGCCGCCGCGAACTCCCTCCCCCCTTGTTGCAGGGCTGTCCGGGGAAACGAAAAGCTGCGCAAACGGAGATGCAAATAGTCTGTGTACCGTCCTTCGTCGTCATGGCCGGGCTTGTCCCGGCCATCCACGCGGCGCCGCTGCAAACAAACTTTGATGTTGGCAGTGGCTTCTGGGCGTGGATGCCCGGCACAAGGCCGGGCATGACGTGCCAGGGTTGCCACGACGCGGGGTGTGTGCGACTTAAGATTTGCAACCGGTCTTGCTCAACCGAACAGCCGCGGCCTTGTCCCGGCCATGACGTCGAAGGGCGTCGCGCAGCTCAATCGCATCTTCGTTTCGTTTATGACCCACGCCGGCATTTCCTCGCCGCCGCGCGCGCCGCTCACAACGATCTTGCAATGATCACTTTCATGATCTCATTGGCGCCGCCGTAGATCTTCTGGATCCGCGCGTCGACGAACATCCGTGCGATTGGATATTCCTCCATATAGCCGTAGCCGCCGTGCAGTTGCAGGCATTCGTCGGCGGTCTCGGCCTGTTTGTCCGAACACCAATATTTGGCCATCGACGCCGTCACCGTGTCGAGTTCGCCGGCGATCAATTGGCCGATGCAATGATCGACGAAGATGCGCGCGATCGTCGCCTCCGTCTTGCGCTCGGCGAGCCTGAAGGCAGTGTTCTGGAATTCGAAGATCGGCTTGCCAAACGCCTGGCGTTGTTTGGTGTAGTCCACGGTGAGCGCAATCGCGCTTTCCATCGCCGCGACCGAGCCGACCGCCAGCGCCAGCCGCTCCTGCGGCAATTGCTGCATGAGCTGGACGAAGCCCTGGCCTTCTTCGCCGCCGAGCAGATTTTCCGGCGGCGCGATCGCGTTATCGAAGAAGAGTTCGGCGGTGTCGGAAGCGTGCAGCCCGATCTTGTCGAGACTTCGGCCGCGCCGGAAGCCCTCGCAATCCTTGGTCTCCAGCACCAGCAGCGACAGGCCCTTGCCGCCCGGCTCGCCGGTGCGCGCGACGACGACGACGAGATCGGCGGCATGGCCATTGGTGATGAAGGTCTTCTGGCCATTGAGCTGGTAGGAATTGCCGACCTTTTTGGCCGTGGTCCGCACGGCCTGCAGGTCAGAGCCCGCGCCGGGCTCGGTCATCGCGATCGCGCCGATGAATTCGCCGCTCGCCATTTTCGGCAGCCAGCGCTGCTTCTGCTCATCCGAGCCGTAGTTCAGGATGTAATGGGCGACGATCGCGCTATGGACGCTGACGCCGGTCGCCAGTTCCGGAACGAGACCGGTGATGTCCTCGATGACCGCAGCCTCGAAGGCGAAAGTGCCGCCGCCGCCGCCATAAGCCTCAGGCACGCTCGGCAGCAACGCGCCGATGCCGCCGAGGGCGCGCCAGGCGTCGCGGTCGACCATTTTGGCGCGCCGCCAGCCTTCGGCTTTGGGCGCGAGGTCGGCCTTGAGAAAGCGACGAAACTGATCGCGAAAGGCGCTCAGCTCCGGATTCATCCAGGCGGATTGATAGGTCATGGCGGTCCTCTTTTTAAGGACCGCCATGATAGCACTGGAAGCGTCAGGCCGCCTTGCGGACGGGCGCCTTGGCTTTGCCGCGCGCCAGGCGGCGCTTGATCGAAGACCACAGCGCTTTTACTTCCTCGGCCGCGGCCCCATTTGGATTGATTTCGGTCACGCCCCAGCCGTGGCGCGCCGCTTCCTGGTAGTCGACGCGGGCGAGCACCAGGGGTGTGATCAGGCCGCCCATCGCTTCGAGAGCCGCAGCGCCTTCCTCGACGCGGGCGGTCTGCTGCGCCGGCGGGCACTGGTTGAGGACGAAGACGAATTCGGCGCGTAGCGCCTTCAGCGTCTTACGCGTCAGTTCGCTCGCCCACAGGTCGAAAATATTCGGCCGTGAGGGAATGATATTGAGGTCGGCCGCTTTCATCGCCGCTTCGGCGGAGCCGCCTTCCGCGCCCGCCGTATCGATAATGGCCAGCGTGAACCCGTTCTTTTCGAGGGCCGCCAGGGTTGCCGGCAATCTTCCCGGCGTGACGGCGCTGACCGGCACGTCGTCGACGCCGCGGGTTTTGGCCCAGCTCAGCAGCGAATGCTGCGGGTCCATGTCGAGGACGAACACACGCTCGCCGGCCTCATGGGCGGTGACCGCCAGTGAGGACGCCAGCGTACTCTTACCCGAACCGCCTTTTTGCGTAACGAAAGCTATGGTGCGCATCAGATCCTGCCCCTTCTGAGATTCGCGCGTTGGCCCGCGAATCATGGCCGGCGCTTCTGGTTAACGAATCGATACGACCTTCGCCCAAATATGGTTAACGAAACGTAACAATCCTTAACAAGCGCCGGAGGGGCCATGTAATTTTGTTCAGTATGTGCGTATTGTGACGCCAGCAGGCGCCATAGCTGCCCGGCGCGCGCATGGCTACGCCAGCGCGGCATGGACCAGATTGCGGAAAAGCTGGCGGTAATAGTCGCGCTGGCCGAGCGCCTGGATCATCATGATCGCAAAGAGCTCTTCCCCCGGCGCGATCCAGAAGCTGGTGCCGGCAAGGCCGCCCCAGAAGAATTCGCCCGGCGTTCCCGGCGTCGGCGCCATGCCGGCCTCTCGCCGCACTGCAAAGCCGAGGCCGAAGCCATGGCCCGGCGGCAACAGCGACGGGGTTCCGTTTCTCACCCCCGGGCTCAAATGGTCGGACGCCATATAGGCGATGGTCTTGCGCCCGAGAATACGGACGCCGTTGAGCGCGCCGCCGAGAGAAAGCATCTGCAGGAAGCGCGCGTAATCCTCGATCGTCGAAACAAGGCCGCCGCCGCCTGATTCGAATTTGGGCGCGACGCGCGTTTCGGCGAGCTTCACTGGCGCGCCGGTGTCGGGATCGATGGGGAATCCCTCGGCGAGGCGTTCGTGTTTTTCCGCCGGCGCGAAAAAGGCCGTGTCGTTCATGGCGAGCGGCCCGAGGATGCGCTCCTGCAAAAACACGCCGAGCCTCTGGCCGGAGACGATTTCCACCACCCGCCCGACGACATCGGTCGAATGGCTGTAATCCCACGAGGCGCCGGGCTGATTGATCAGTGGCAGCTTGGCGAGAGCCGCGACAAAGGCGGCGCTGTCGTATTCGGGTCTGCGCAACTGCGCTTCGCCATAGAGGCGCTGCACTACCGAGGCCCCGGTGAAGGCGTAGGTGAGGCCTGAGGTGTGGCGCAGCAGGTCCTGGATGGCGATCGGGCGCTCGAGCGGCGTCAGTTCCAGCTTTCCGTTCCTTTCGACGCCAACCTTTACATCGGCGAATTCGGGAATGAATTTGGCGAGCGGATCGGCGATGAGCAGGCGTCCTTCCTCGACCAGCATCATCAGCGCCACCGAGACGATCGGCTTGGTCATCGAATAGATGCGGAATATGCCGTCGCCGCGCATCGGCGGACCGCCGGGCCGCAAGGCCCCGACATTGCCGCGCCACGCGACCTTCCCCTGCCGGGCGATCAGCATCGTCACGCCCGGCAGGCGTTTGGAATCGACTTCGCGCCGCATCACCGCTTCGAGCCGCGCGAGGCCAGCCGGCGACAGGCCGACATCCTCTGGTTTGGCGGTCGGCAGAGCGAGGGAGAGGCTGGCCGAATGATCGTTCATGATGGCGTCCGGGCTCAGGAGGTTCGAGTGCGATTGCGAGGGGCCGGGAGATTGTCGCAATCGGGCGTTGCGGGCAAGCGGCGGCGCGCACTCGACGCCACCCGTGGTCTCCTTTCGCCCGCTGGACTTGCGCCGCCCCGCGCGACAATGTCCCTGATATGGCCGATCTGTTTCAAGCCTCTTCGCTCGCCAGCGATGCGCCGCGTCCGCTCGCCGACCGGCTGCGCCCGCAAAGCCTCGCTGAGGTCGCGGGGCAGGATCATCTCATCGGCCCCGACGGCGCGCTGACGCGGATGATCGGCGCGCCGACGCTCGGCTCGATGATTTTCTGGGGGCCGCCGGGCACCGGCAAGACGACGGTGGCGCGGCTGATCGCGCTCGGCGTCAAGCTCGCCTTCGTGCAGGTCTCGGCGATCTTTTCGGGCGTCGCGGAACTCAAAAAGATATTCGAAGCGGCGCGCGAGCGGCGCACGATGGGGCAGGGCACGCTGCTGTTCGTCGATGAAATCCATCGCTTCAATCGCGCCCAGCAGGATTCCTTCCTGCCGGTGATGGAGGACGGCACGGTCACGCTGATCGGCGCGACGACCGAGAACCCGTCGTTCGAACTCAACGCGGCGCTGCTGTCCCGCGCTCGCGTGCTGGTGTTTCGCGCGCTCGACGAGGCGGCGATCGAAAAGCTGCTGGCGCGCGCCGAGACCCTGATGGCGCGCTCGCTGCCGCTCGATGAGGGGGCGCGCGCGGCGCTGGTGCGCATGGCCGACGGCGACGGGCGCGCCGCCTTGACGCTCGCCGAAGAGGTTTGGCGCGCGGCGCGTCCCGACGAGAGGTTCGGCACCGCGGCGCTCGCGGAAATCGTGCAGCGCCGCGCGCCGATCTACGACAAGGCGCAGGAGGGCCATTACAATCTGATCTCGGCCCTGCACAAAAGCGTACGCGGCTCCGATCCCGACGCCGCGCTCTATTATCTCGCGCGCATGTTCGACGCCGGCGAAGATCCGCTGTTCATCGCGCGTCGCGTGGTGCGGATGGCGAGCGAGGACATCGGACTCGCGGATCCGCAGGCGCTTGTCATCGCCAACGCGGCCAAGGACGCGTTCGATTTTTTAGGCACGCCGGAAGGCGAACTGGCGATCGCCCAGGCGGTCGTTTACGTCGCGACGGCGCCCAAATCCAATGCGATGTATGTGGCTTTCAAGGAGGCCAGCCGGCTCGCCAAGGAGCACGGCTCGTTGATGCCGCCGAAGGTCATCCTGAACGCGCCGACCAAGCTGATGCGCGCTGAAAATTACGGCGCCGGCTATGCCTATGACCACGATCAGCCCGACGCCTTCAGCGGCCAGAACTATTGGCCCGAGGCGCTCGGACGGCAAAAGCTCTATGAACCGGTCGAGCGCGGCTTCGAGCGCGAAATCAGGAAACGGCTGGACTATTGGGAGAAGCTGCGGCGGGAGCGTGGGGAGGGATAGTCCGGTCATTACCCGGAGCGATCATTTCGTCTGTGGGCGTTTGTGGACAGACGCTACGGATGGACACATCCGCCAATCTGGCCTATGCTATGGCATATGCCGCGCGGAGTGAACGATGCTTCCACAGCGACACGTCAAGCTCTTCAAGAACGGACGCAACCAGGCGGTACGGATTCCGCGTGAGTTCGAGCTTCCCGGCGAGGATGCGATCATGCGCAAGGACGGCGACAGGTTGATCATCGAACCGGCGCCGCCGAAATCGCTGCTCGCGGTGCTGGCGCTTCTCGCGCCGCTCGACGAGGATTTTCCGCCGATCCCTGACCCGCTGCCCGAACGCGTCGATCTTTGATGCGGTACAGCCTCGACACGAACATCGTCTCCGATCTCATACGCAACCCACAAGGCCGCGTCGCCGCGCATATCCGCAAGGTCGGGGAGGCGCAGGTCTCTGCGAGCATCATCGTCGCAGCGAAATTGCGTTACGGAGCCGCCAGAAGGGGCTCGCCTCGGCTTTCCCAGCAGGTCGAAGCGGTGTTGGGCGCCCTCGCCATTCTCCCGCTCCAACCGCCGGCGGACGCCGCCTACAGCCGCATTCGCTTTCAACTGGAGCGAGAGGGCCGGCCGATCGGCGGCAACGACTTGCTCATCGCCGCGCAGGCTGTGGCGCTGGGGCTGATCGTGGTGACCGACAATGAAGCGGAATTTGCGCGGGTTGCGGGGTTGAAGCGCGAGAATTGGTTGCGATGAAGGCGGCGTCCTTGCCGGCCCCATCGCGCTTGTTTATAAGGCCGGCTCTTTCCACTCATGCCGAAATCGGAACTGTTTTATGGCCAAAGAGCGCACCTTTTCGATCCTCAAGCCCGACGTCACGCGGCGCAATCTGACCGGCGCCGTCAACGCCGCGATCGAGAAGGCGGGCCTGCGCATTGTCGCCCAGAAGCGCCTGCAAATGACGCGCGCCCAGGCCGAGGCTTTCTACGGCGTGCATAAGGAGCGGCCGTTCTTCGGCGAACTCGTCGAGATGATGACCGCCGCACCGGTCGTCGTGCAGGTGCTGGAAGGCGACAATGCAATCGCCCGCTACCGCGAAGTGATGGGCGCGACCAATCCCGAAAAGGCGGCGCCGGGCACCATCCGTAAGGAATTCGCGCTGTCGATGGGCGAGAATTCCGCACATGGCTCGGACGCGCCGGAGACGGCGGCGATCGAAATCGCGCAATTCTTCTCCGGCAACGAGATCGTCGGCTGATATGCGCTCCTTCTCCCCTTGCGGGAGAAGGTGGCCGGCGGAGCCGGTCGCGGACAAATGCTTCGCATTTGCCTTGGGATGAGGGGTCGACTGCTGCCAGCGCTATGTTTGTCCACGCGCGTTGCGACCCGCATCGCGCTTTATCCTGCGCCGACCCCTCATCCGTCACGACTTCGTCGCGACACCTTCTCCCGCAAGGGGAGAAGGGAAGAACGTCACCGCGCCGGCGTCGAATCCGACTGCGCGACGGCGCCGACCGGCGGCGTCATGTCCGTCCATCCATTGCCGACGCTGAGGACGCAGGCTGTGCCCTCGGCCGAAACGGAGGTTGCGGTCCAGGTTCCCGCCGGCGATACGAAAATCACGACAAGCGCGCCGGAATCGGCAAGTCCCATGCCCGCCGGCTTTTCGTTGAAGTTGCTGGCGAGAGTCTTGGCGACTTCCTCGCGCGGCGCGCATTGCGCGGCCATCGCCGGCGCGGCGAGCGCGCATAGCGCGATAACGCTCACGGCGATTGTCCGGCCCTGTCTCAATCCATGCGTAAGATAGCTTGTCATCATCTTCACTCCGTAGCGCGTCCGAGCGCCCGGAATCTCGATGAAGAACCACCGAGCGGGGCTCAGGCGCCGCGACAAACCGCTGTTTCGGCCATTGATCGCTCCTCCGGGCAGTCAACTTCCGCCACACATTCGATGTCGTTATTTACGGGACGAATTCAACGGAGCGGCGCTTCACGAATGGGTGAAAGCCGCGCGTCGTCTTGCGCCGCCTCGCGATCCGCGTACACTCCCACAATTGCAAAATCCGCCAAAACATTATCAGGGAGAATGATTATGCTGAATCGCCGCCGCATGATGCAGGGGACCGCCGCGCTTGCTCTCGCCGGGCTTTCGGGCGCGACCCTCGCGCAGGATCAGCCGGCGGTTCCGATCGTCTTCGTGCATGGCGACAGCGACGCGGCGTCGATCTGGCAAACAATCTTCTGGCGCTTCGAGAGCAATGATTATCCGCGCAATCGTCTGTTCGCGATCAACTTCACTGACCCGCAGGCGCGCGACGACGATGCGAAGTCGCAGCCCAACCGCTCCTCCACTCAGGACCAATTGCGCGAGCTCACTGCTTTCATCGACAATGTGAAAGCGCAGACCGGCGCGGGCAAGATCGCCATCGTCGCGCTGTCGCGCGGCGGCTATGCGACGCGCGGCTATGTCGCGGCTCATCCGGAAAACGTCAGCCACGCGGTGCTTTGCGGTACGCCCAATCATGGCGTGTTCGCCATCGATGCGCTGCCGGGCAGCGAATATAACGGCCGCGGCCCGTTCCTGACGCGGCTCAATGCGGGCGCCAGCGAGGTGACGCCCGACGTGCCGTTCCTGACGCTGCGCAGCGACGGTTTTGATCTCTACGCACAGCCGGACGGGCGTTTCATCGGCTTTGCCGGCACGCCCACCAATGTCACCGCCGATGGACCGGCGCTGAAGGGCGCGACCAATATTCTGCTGGGAGAAGTTGATCATCGCGAGACGGCGTGCAGCCCGCGCGCCTTCGCCGAGATTTATAAATTCATCGTCGGTCGCGCGCCGGCGCGGATCGCCGTTGCGCCCGAGGCTGACGTCGTTCTGAACGGCCTTGTGACGGGCGTCGTCGACGGCACGCCGACCAATAGGTCGGTCGAGGGCGCGACGGTGGAAATCTATCGTCTATCCGCCGAAACCGGCGAACGGCAGGGCGGCCCCGTTCATAGCAAGAAGACCAGCGCCGACGGCATTTGGGGGCCGGCGAATTTCGACCCGGCGACGCCACTGGAATTTGTCGTGGCGGCGCCGGGCGCGCCGATCACCCATATTTATCGATCAGCGTTCCCGCGCTCCTTCGGCATGCTGAATCTGCGGCCCGCTGCGGCGATCGCCAAGGAGGATGCCGACGCGGCGGCGATCGTCCGGATGGACCGGCCGCGCGGCTATTTCGGCATCCCGCGCGACATCGTGCTGCTCGACGGCAAGCAGCCCGCCGATGTGCCCACGGGCGTGCCGGCGAGCTGGCATACGGCCTTGAAACTGGCAGCGGTCGAGAACCGGCCGATCGTCGGCGAATTCAACGAAGAGCGCATTGTCGCGCGGGCTTGGCCGGCGAAGGACAATCATGTGACGGTCGTGGAGCTGACGGGGTGAGGCTTGGCCGCGGGCGCCACCGCTCCCAATCAAAAGGAGTCCTCTAAGGTCGCAGCAACGTGCGTGGTATGCGATACTTCCTTCTGCGTTCTATTCCGGAGGCCATTCAAGCTTCGCGAGATCGCGAGAGCCATCGACAATGCGGACCACCTGCACCCCACCTTCTATCAGCCGATAGAGCGCCAGCCACCGTTCGATCACCAGCGCTCTGGCATTGTCAGCAATTTCAGAGCGCGCTGGGCCAAGTTCAGGATAGTCTCTCAAAAGTTGGCAGCTCGCTTCAATGCGATCGAGGACGCGATCAGCGGCGACAGGATTCTGCGGCGCGATATGGAGCCAGATGTCGAGCAGGTCTTCGGGGGCGCGGCGCGTAAATCGAACTTGCCTCACCCGTTAAGACGCGGCGAGACGCGTACGGGCTTCCTTTTTCAGCGTGGCGAAATCCACTTCACCGGCATCGCCGCTCTCTAGACCTTCTTTCCAGGCGCCACGAAGGAAGCGCAGTTTCTCAACTTCCTGCTGCTCAATTTTCTCCATCAATCGGAGCGCTTCGCGGATGACCTCGCTCGAGGAGGTGTAACGGCCGGCCGCGACCTTGGCCTTTACAAAATTCGCCAACTCGTCAGTCAGCGAGACGTTCATGTTCATGGATTCGTCCTTTCAATACGGACAATGTAGGTGAAATGCCTAAAAATAGCAATCTTTGCTATTCGCCCCAACGGCGTTACCCATCACCAACAGGGCGAGGTGGCGTGGAAGCCACCGCAGACGCTTTCGCACCGCCCCAAACCCAGCGCGCGCCCACTACTCCGCCGCCTCCTCGCGCTTCCGCCGCTCCGGCCGTCGCGCCAGCACCGCGCGCAAATATTCGCCGGTGTGGCTGCGCTTGTTGCGGGCGATCTCCTCCGGCGTTCCCATGGCGACGACTTCGCCGCCGCCGTCGCCGCCCTCGGGGCCCATGTCGATGATCCAGTCGGCGGTTTTGACGACTTCGAGATTGTGCTCGATCACCACCATTGAATTGCCCTGGTCGACCAGTTCGTGCAGCACTTCGAGCAATTTGGCGACGTCGTGGAAATGCAGGCCGGTGGTCGGCTCGTCGAGGATATAGAGCGTGCGGCCGGTCGAGCGGCGCGCCAATTCCTTGGCGAGCTTGACGCGCTGCGCTTCGCCGCCCGACAGCGTGGTCGCCTGCTGGCCGACTTTGACATAGCCGAGGCCGACGCGCACCAGCGTGTCCATCTTGTCGCGGATCGACGGCACCGCCTTGAACAGCACGGCGGCTTCCTCGACGGTCATGTCGAGCACATCCGCGATCGAATGGTCGCGATATTTCACCTCGAGCGTTTCGCGATCGTAGCGCTTGCCCTTGCAGATGTCGCAGGTAACGTAGACGTCGGGCAGGAAGTGCATTTCGATTTTGATGACGCCGTCGCCCTGGCACGCCTCGCAGCGACCCCCCTTGACGTTGAAAGAGAAGCGCCCGGCCTGATAGCCGCGCGCTTTCGCCTCAGGCATGCCGGCGAACCATTCGCGCATGGGGGTGAAGGCGCCGGTATAGGTGGCCGGGTTCGAGCGCGGCGTGCGCCCGATCGGCGACTGGTCGATGTCGATCACTTTGTCGAGCTGTTCGAGCCCCTCGATGCGCTCATAGGGCGCCGGATGTTCGCTGGCGCCGTTGAGATTGCGCGCCACCGCCTTGTAGAGCGTGTCGATCGCCAGCGTCGATTTGCCGCCGCCCGAAACGCCGGTGACGCAGGTGAACAGGCCGAGCGGAATGGTCGCCGTGACATCCTTCAGATTATTGCCGCGCGCGCCGACGATTTTGATCTCGCGTCCCGGCTTGGCGGCGCGCCGGCGCGCCGGCGAAGGAATCGTGCGCGCGCCGGAGAGATATTGGCCGGTCAGCGAATTGGGATTTGCGATGATCTCTTGCGGCGTGCCTTTGGCGACGATTTCGCCGCCATGGATGCCCGCGCCGGGGCCGACGTCGACGACAAAATCGGCGGCGAGAATGGCGTCCTCGTCATGTTCGACAACGATCACGCTGTTGCCGAGGCCGCGCAGCCGACGCAAAGTATCAAGCAGGCGCGCATTGTCGCGCTGATGCAGGCCGATCGAGGGTTCGTCGAGCACATAGAGCACGCCGGTGAGGCCCGAACCGATCTGCGAGGCCAGCCGGATGCGCTGGCTCTCGCCGCCCGATAGCGTCGCCGAGGCGCGCGCCAGCGTCAGATAGTCCAGGCCGACATCGCGCAGGAAGGTCAGCCGGTCGCCGATTTCCTTCAATATGCGCTGGGCGATCTCGTTGCGCTTGGCGTCGAGCTTGCCTGGCAGCGCGCGCGCCCAGTCGACGGCGGTTTTCACCGAGAGAAGGCTGACTTCGCCGATATGCTGGCCGTCGATCTTGACCGCCAAAGCCTCCGGCTTCAGGCGAAAGCCTTCGCAGGCGGCGCAGGGCGTCGCGCTCATATAGCGCAGGATTTCCTCGCGCGACCATTCGCTCTCGGTCTCGCGATAGCGGCGCTCGAGATTGACGACGACGCCTTCGAACGGCTTCTTCACCTCATAGGAGCGCAGGCCGTCTTCATAGGCCATGCGGATTTCCTCATTGCCCGAGCCGTTGAGGATGGCGTCGCGCGCCTTGGCGGGCAGTTCGGCCCAGGGCGTATCGAGGCGGAATTTGTAATGGCGCGCCAGCGCCTCCAGCGTCTGGGCGTAGTAGGGCGAGGAAGATTTCGCCCAGGGCGCGATCGCGCCCTTGCGCAAGGTGAGGCGGCTGTCGGGAACGACGAGGTCGGCATCGACCTTCATCTGCGAACCGAGACCGCCGCAGGTCGGACAGGCGCCGAACGGGTTGTTGAACGAGAACAGGCGCGGCTCGATCTCAGGGATGGTGAAGCCCGAGACCGGACAGGCGAATTTCGAGGAGAACATGATGCGGCGCGGCTCGCCGCCCTCGGCCGGCGCGTCGGCGAATTCGACGATCGCGATGCCGTCGGCGAGCTCCAGCGCCGTCTCGAAGCTTTCGGAGAGCCGGCTCGCCATATCGGCGCGCACGACAAGGCGATCGACCACCACTTCGACATCGTGCTTCAGCTTTTTGTCGAGCGCCGGCGCATCGGCGATCTCATAGAATTCGCCGTCGATCTTCAGGCGCTGGAAGCCGCGCTTCATGAAATCGGCGATTTCCTTACGATATTCGCCCTTGCGGCCGCGAATGACCGGCGCGATCAGATAGAGGCGGGTGCGCTCGGGCAAAGCGAGCACGCGGTCGACCATCTGCGAAATCGTCTGGCTCTCGATCGGCAAGCCGGTCGCCGGCGAATAGGGAATGCCGACGCGCGCCCATAACAGGCGCATGTAATCATGGATTTCGGTGACGGTGCCGACCGTCGAGCGCGGGTTTTTCGATGTCGTCTTCTGTTCGATGGCGATCGCCGGCGACAGCCCGTCGATCTGATCGACATCGGGCTTCTGCATCATTTCAAGGAATTGCCGGGCATAGGCCGACAGGGATTCGACATAGCGGCGCTGGCCCTCGGCGTAGATCGTGTCGAAGGCGAGCGAGGATTTGCCCGAGCCGGAGAGGCCCGTGAACACCACGAGCTTGTCGCGCGGGATCGTCAGATCGATATTCTTCAGATTATGCTCGCGCGCCCCGCGCACGGTGATGGCGCGCCCATCGAACAATTTTTCGACGGCGGCGACGCTCGGCTTGGAACGCGCGGGCTTCTTGATGGGTTTCGGGCTCGCCATGGCAACCTTCATGGGACAAACGAATCGCTGCGGACGGGCTTGCGCCGCGCCGGAAGCGATGCTAGAACAAAAGAGGAACGATGGGAAGTCTTCCCCTAATGTAGTGCGAAAGCGCGCCACGCCAAATGACGGAACGGCGTGACTGTGGACAAAGTGCGATCAGGGGCGGCGCCAGCGCTCCCAAAGGACTAGTTTAGGCGAAAGCCAAGCGGGATTGTGAGCGCGCGTCTTGTTGCGCGCGCATCTTGGGACGGCGGTAGGAGAGCGATATGTCGGGCAGCGTCAATAAGGTCATTCTGGTGGGCAATCTGGGCCGCGACCCTGAAGTGCGCCGCCTCAATTCCGGCGACCAGGTCGTCAATATCCGCATCGCGACATCGGAGAACTGGCGCGACAAGACCACCGGCGAGCGCAAGGAAAAGACCGAATGGCATAATGTCGTCATCTTCAACGACGGCATCGGCAAGATCGTCGAGCAATATTGCAAGAAGGGCAGCAAGGTCTATGTCGAGGGCCAGTTGCAGACGCGCAAATGGACCGACGCCTCCGGCGCCGAGAAATATACGACGGAAGTCGTGCTGCAACGCTTTCGCGGCGAACTGACGCTGCTTGACGGCCGCGCGAGCGGCGGCGGCGGCGATAGTTTCGGCGGCGGCGAAGAGCGCTCTTCCGGCGGCTCCAGCTTCGGCCGCTCCTCGCCCGTCGACCGCAAGCCGGCGCTGGCGAGCGGCGGCGGCGGTGGGGGCGGGGATATCGACGACGATATTCCGTTCTGATCGGGAGTCGGCGTCATACGCGACGCCGTCTTTGTCGCACGGTCGCTGTTCAAACCAGATCGAGACGAACCTTACGGCCGAGCATTTCGGCGGCGCGCTGCAGGGTGGCGAGGGTTACATTGCCATCCGTCGGGTCGAGCAATCGGCCGATCTGACTGCGGCTCGTGCCCATGCGCTCCGCAAGCCGTTTGCGGGAAAGCTTCTGATCCTTCATCGCCTGCGCCATTTGCCACGCGAGAGCCTCTTTGATGGCGACCGCTTGAAACGCTTCGCGGACGCCTTGTTCGCCAAGAAACGCATCCAGGGTCGTCAGCCCTTCGGCGCGGCGCAGTTTTTTGATCGTCGCCATTTTCGCTTCCCTAGCTGAACTCTCGTTTGCGCCTGCGGGCCAAAGCCAGATCGGCGGCGAGAACTCCCTCCCCCCTTGTGGGGGAGGGAATTTCCGCGCTCTCATCTTGTCGCTTAATGAGCCGGCACAGGACACCCCGTATCGCCGTCGCCGCACTTCAAAAACTCGCCAAGCTCCCTCGTCCGCTCTTTCGTCGCCGCCTCCAGGCAGATCGAATAGACCATCGGGTAGATGCTGCCGCCGGCATCGGCGGAACTGGCGAAGTCGCATTCGGCGTCGCGATAGGCGATCCAGGCCTTTTGTGCGGTCACCAGCAGCTTGGTCGCCGCCGCGTCGCCCGTCAGCCGCCGGATGATTTCCTTGTAGTCGGCGTTCAGCGCGGCATCGGCTTTTCTGTAGGCGGCGTCGGCGCAGGCGTTCAGCCCGTTTTGGGTCTGATCCGCGCATTCGGCGGCGCGCGCCGCGGCGGCGGCCGATAGAGCGACGCAGGCGAACGCGCAAAAACCAATCATCACGTGTCGCATTGATATCCCATTCGTTTCGCTTGGCGGCCCGAGGCGGAACCTATAGACGAAAACATGCCATCTCCCCGTTTTGACGGCCCAATATTTGCTTGTCTCCGTTAGAGGTTTCATGACCAGGAAAACCATTCTCATCACCGGCGCTTCACGCGGCATCGGCCGCGCCGCTGCCTTGCTCGCCGGCCGACGCGGCTGGTCGGTTGGCGTCAATTACGTGCGCGATGAGGAGAGCGCGCAAAAGACGGTGCGCGAAATCCAGCGCTCGGGCGGCAGGGCCGTCGCCTTGCATGGCGACGTCGCCTTCGAGGGGGATGTGATCGAAATGTTCGAAGGCGCGGTGCGCGCGCTTGGCCCGCTCGACGGCTGCGTCGTCAACGCCGGAGTGGTCGCGCCGGGCGCGCGGCTCGCCGATATGAGCGTCGAGCGGATGCGGCGCGTTTTCGACATCAATATCCTCGGCGCCTATCTCTGCGCGCGCGAGGCGGCGCGCCGCCTCGCGAAAAGCCGGGGCGGCGCCGGCGGTTCGATCGTCCTCATTTCCTCGGCGGCGGCCCGGATCGGCGGCGCCGGCGAATATGTCGATTACGCCGGTTCGAAAGGCGCGATCGATACGTTGACTCTCGGGCTTTCGAAGGAGCTCGGGCCGGAAGGCGTGCGCGTCAACGCCATCCGGCCCGGCCTCATCGAGACCGAAATCCACGCCAGCGGCGGCGCCCCCGATCGCGCCTGGCGCCTCGGGCAGACCGCGCCGCTCGGGCGTCCGGGCACAGCGGACGAAGTCGGCGAGGCGATCGTCTGGCTGCTCAGCGACGCCGCCTCCTACATCAGCGGCGCGATCCTCGATGTGACGGGCGGGCGCTGAAAGGCGCGCCCGCTTCAATCGGCCTTCGGTTCGCGCCGATAATGGTAGCGATAGAGTTCGGTCCTGAGGCCAAGGCTGCGATAGAGCGCCAGCCCTGGCGCGTTGTCGGCGGCCACCTGCAGGCAGACGTCGCGGGCGCCGCACCCGGCGCCCCAGGCGAGCAGCGCCGTCATCAGCCGCCGCGCAAGGCCGCGTCCGCGCCGATTGCGATCGACGATGACGGATTCGCAGCAGATGAGGCCGTCATGAATGGCGCCATAGGCGAGCGCCGCCCATCCGCCGTCTTCGCGCAAGGCGGCGAATCCCGCCGGGATGGCGAGGGATTGGACGACGCGCGCGTAGATCGCCGCCTGATCCGGCGTCTGACCTTGCAATGCGGCCATCGCCGCGAGCCAGGCGGCCCGCGGTTGCGTGTCAATCTCCACGCCGGCATCGCGCGGCTGCGGCTCAAGCTCGGCGTAGAGCGTGACGGTCTCGCCCTCGATCGTATAGTTCAGGCGCGCAAGGCGCTCGTCGGCGGCGGGCGCGACGATCGTCGGCAGCCGGAACATCGCCGACGCCTTGCGCGCGCGATAGAGCGCTTCGCAGGCGGCGATGTCGGCCTCGATGTTTCTGGGGTCGGACCGCGTCGGATTGGCCGAATTGGAGCGCCGCGATACGCCCGGCGCGAAACGCACAAGCCAATCGCCGCAAGCCTGTTCTTCGACAGCCGGCCAGGCCATCCGCAGCGCGCGCTCGGCGCGCCAGGCGAGAGCATCTTCAGGCTTCGTCATTTGCCGACCGTCAGCACGCCATTGATCACGAATTGCACCGCCAGCGCGGCGAGGACGACGCCGAGCATGCGCGTCAGCACGAGATTGCCCGTCGTGCCCAGCAGGCGCGACACGCGCTCGGCCGTCAGGAACATGACGTAGCACAGCAGCATGACGACGGCGATGATCGCCATCAGGCCGGCGAGCGCCTGCCAGTCGCCGCCCGCGCGGCCCGCCAGCAGCATGGTCGCGGTGATCGAGCCGGGGCCGCTCATGATCGGGATCGCCAGCGGGAAGGCCGCGACATTGCGGATGCGGTCGATCGTCACCGCGTCGCTCGCCAGCGTCTGTTTGCGTTGGACGCGCAATTCGAAAATCATTTCGAAGGCGATATAAAAGAGGAGCAGACCGCCGGCGATGCGGAAGGCCGGGATGGTGATGCCGAGCAGGTCCATGACGCCGCCGCCGCCGAATGCGAAGGCGGCGAGAATGGCGAAGGCGATGATCGTCGCGCGCAGCGCCACCTCGCGCTGCGCCGCCCGCGTCATGCCGAGCGTCAACCCGATGAACACCGGCGCCAGGCCCGGCGGATCGAGCGTGACCAGCATGGTCACGAAAGCCGTTTTGAGAAAATCCAGCAACATTGCGGCGGCGCCCCCCAGGCGCTCTGGTCGGGCAAATCGCGGCGGCGCGCAAGCGTTTTGCGACGCGGTCGATGGTTGGATTCCCGCCCAGGTTTGCGTCGCCCGCCATCCTATTGAAACATAACGCAAAATTAGCCCACCTTTATCCCCCTCCAGAGGTGGCGGCGGGCTGCGGAATCGGTTAGAAGGGCCGGACAAAATTCTTGCCCCAGGATTCGCAGAACTTGGCTGACAATAAAGACGAGAGGCCGGCCGGCGGCGGCCCCTCCGACATCAAGCCCGTTTCGATCACCGACGAAATGAAGCGCAGCTATCTCGATTACGCGATGAGCGTCATCGTCAGCCGCGCCTTGCCCGATGTGCGCGACGGCTTGAAGCCGGTGCATCGGCGCATTCTGTTTTCGATGCGCGAAAACAATTTCACGCCCGACCGGCCGTATAACAAATCCTCGCGCGTCACCGGCGACGTCATGGGTAAATACCACCCGCATGGCGATCTTGCGATCTATGACGCGCTGGTGCGCATGGCGCAGGATTTCTCGATGCGCCTGCCTTTGCTCGACGGGCAGGGCAATTTCGGCTCCGTCGATGGCGATCCGCCCGCGGCGCAGCGCTATACCGAAGTGCGGCTCGAAAAAGTCGCGATGCAATTGCTCGAGGATCTCGACAAGGACACCGTCGATTTCCGGCCCAATTACGACGAGAAAGAGCTGGAGCCGGTGGTGCTGCCGGCGCGCTTTCCCAATATTCTCGTCAATGGCGCCGGCGGCATCGCAGTCGGCATGGCTACCAATATCCCGCCGCATAATCTTGGCGAGACGATTGACGGCGTGCTGGCGGTGATGGACCGGCCGGACCTCAGCTTCGAGGACCTCATCGAAATCATTCCGGGTCCCGATTTTCCCACCGGCGGCTCGATCCTTGGGCGAGCCGGCATTCGCTCGGCCTATGCGACCGGGCGCGGCTCGATCGTGATGCGCTCGAAAGTGGCGGTCGAAGAGATTCGCAAGGACCGCGAGGCGCTGATCGTCACCGAAATACCCTATCAGGTGAACAAGTCGACCCTGATCGAGAAGATTGCCGATCTCGTGCGCGAGAAGCGCGTCGAGGGCATTTCCGATCTGCGCGACGAATCTGATCGCGACGGCATGCGCATCGTCATCGAGATCAAGCGCGACGCCGTGCCGGAAGTGGTGCTGAACCAGCTCTGGCGCTTCACCGCGATGCAGTCGAGCTTCGGCGCCAATATGATTGCACTGAGCGGCGGGCGTCCGCAGATGATGACGCTGAAGGACATGCTGGTCGCCTTCATCGAATTCCGCGAGGAGGTCGTCACCCGCCGCACCAAACATCTGCTGACCAAGGCGCGCGACGGCGCCCATCTGCAGGTGGGCCTCGCCATCGCAGTCGCCAATATCGATGAAGTGATCCGCCTGATCCGCACCTCGCCTGACGCCGCCGCCGCGCGCAACGCGCTGATGGCGCGCGCGTGGCCGGCGCGCGACATGGCGCCGCTGGTGGCGCTGATCGCCGATCCGCGCCACGTCCTGGCGGAGGACGGCACGGTGCGGCTGTCGGAAGCGCAGGCGCGCGCGATTCTCGAATTGCGCCTCGCCCGCCTCACCGCGCTCGGGCGAGACGAAATCGCCGAGGCGCTGAACAAGCTGGCGGCGGAGATCGCCGAATATCTGGAGATTCTTGGCTCCCGCGCACGCGTGATGGGCATCATCCGCGACGAACTCGTCGCGGTGAAGACAGCTTTTGCGACGCCGCGCCGCACCATCATCCTCGACAGCGACGCCGATATGGAGGACGAGGACCTCATCCAGCGCGAGGATATGGTCGTGCTCGTCAGCCACGGCGGCTATATCAAGCGCGTGCCGCTGTCGACCTATCGCGCGCAGCGCCGCGGCGGCAAGGGCCGCTCGGGCATGCAGACGCGCGAGGAGGATTTCGTCGCGCGATTGTTCGTCGCCACCACGCATCAACCGGTGCTGTATTTCTCGTCGATGGGGCAGGTTTACAAGGAAAAGGTCTGGCGGCTGCCGCTGACCGCGCCGCAGTCGCGCGGCAAGGCGCTGGTCAATATGCTGCCGCTGGAAAATGGCGAGCGCATCACCACCATCATGCCGCTGCCCGAGGATGAGGCGAGCTGGGAAAATCTCGACGTGATGTTCGCCACCACGCGTGGCACGGTGCGGCGCAACAAGCTGTCGGATTTCGCGCAGGTCAATCGCGCCGGCAAGATCGCGATGCGTCTCGATGAGGGCGAATCGATCGTCGACGTGCAGATCTGTTCGGACAAGGACGACGTGCTGCTGACCACCATGCTCGGCCAGTGCATCCGCTTCTCCGTCGATGAAGTGCGCGTCTTCAAGGGCCGCGATTCCATGGGCGTGCGCGGCGTGACGCTCGCCGAGGGCGATGCCGTGATTTCGCTGGCGATCCTGCGCGAATTCGACGCGACCGGCGAAGAGCGCGCCGCCTATCTCAAGATGCGCCGCGCGATGGCGGGCGAGACGGGCGAGGAAGCGGGCGCCGACGCTGAAGGCGAGGCTATGCCCGCGCAGGAGGCGGCGCTATCGACGGAGCGTTATGCGACCATGTCGGCCGCCGAGCAGATCATCCTCACCGTTTCCGAAAACGGCTATGGCAAGCGCTCGTCGTCCTTCGAATATCGCCTGACCGGACGCGGCGGCAAAGGCATTGTCGCGATGGCGGTCAATGCGCGCAACGGCAAGCTGGTCGCATCCTTCCCGGTCGAGCACGGCGACGAGATCATGCTGGTCACCGACGGCGGCCAGCTGATCCGCTGCCCGGTCGACGGCATTCGCGTCGCCGGCCGCGCCACCCAGGGCGTCATTGTCTTCGACACCGCCGAACAGGAGCGCGTCGTCGCCGTGGAGCGTATTTCCGAGCCAGACGGCGAAGAAGGCGTCGACGAAGTCGAGGCCTGAGGACGCTTGCGGCGTCGACACGACGATCGGCCTTCACGTCTGGAAGGTCACTGAGAATTTCGGACGGCCTTCCGCAAGGGCCGCCTCGTGACTATCTGTTTTTGCAATTGCAACTCCTTCGAGCCCGCCGTCTTTCCCCATGCAGCCTGTTATTTCCGTCAGTCATCTTTCAAAGACCTACGCCTCCGGCTATGTCGCGTTGCGGGATGTCTCGCTCGACATTCGTCGTGGTGAAATCTTCGCGCTGCTCGGTCCGAACGGAGCGGGCAAGACGACCCTCATCAGCATCATTTGCGGCATCGTGACGCCGAGCGCCGGCCGTGTGCAGGCTAACGGACACGACATCATCAGCGACTATCGCGCCGCGCGATCGCTGATCGGCCTCGTGCCGCAGGAACTGGCCACCGACACTTTCGAGATCGTTCGGCGCACGGTCAGCCTCAGCCGCGGCATGTTCGGCAAGAGCCCCAATCCCGCCTATATCGAGAAGGTGCTCAAGGATCTCTCGCTGTGGGACAGGAAGGACAGCAAGATCATGACGCTGTCGGGCGGCATGAAGCGCCGCGTGATGATCGCCAAGGCCTTGGCGCATGAGCCGCAGATATTGTTCCTGGACGAGCCGACAGCGGGCGTCGACGTGGAATTGCGGCGCGATATGTGGCGGCTGGTGCGTTCCTTGCGCGACACCGGCGTCACCATCATTCTGACGACCCATTATATCGACGAGGCGGAGGAGATGGCCGACCGCGTCGGCGTCATCAGCAAAGGCGAATTGATCCTGGTCGAGGACAAGCGGGAGCTGATGCGGAAACTCGGCAAGAAGCGTTTGACGCTGTCGCTCACGGCGCCTTTGGCGGATATTCCGGGCGCGCTCTCGGCTTATCCGCTGGCGCTTTCCGGGGACAAAAAAGAGCTCGTCTACACCTATGACACCGCCGCCGAGCGGGTCAGCGTCACGGCGCTGCTGCACGATCTCGCCGCCGCCAATGTCGCCTTCAAGGATTTGCGCACCGAGCAAAGCTCCCTGGAGGATATTTTCGTCAACCTGGTCAGGAGCGCGCCATGAACGTGGGCCTGAACTTCCATGCGATCCGCGCCATCTATCTCTACGAGATGGCGCGAACCCGGCGCACGCTGGTGCAGAGCGTGGTGTCGCCCGTGCTTTCCACATCGCTCTATTTCGTGGTGTTCGGCGCCGCGATCGGCTCGCGCATGTCGCAAGTCGGCGGCGTCAGCTATGGCGCCTTCATCGTGCCGGGCCTGATCATGCTGGGGCTGCTGACGCAGAGCATTTCCAACGCTTCGTTCGGCATCTATTTTCCGCGCTTCGTCGGGACGATCTATGAGTTGCTGTCGGCGCCGGTCTCCGCTTTTGAGATCGTGATCGCCTATGTCGGCGCGGCGGCGACCAAATCAATCATCATCGGTCTGATCACGCTGGCGACGGCCGCCTTGTTTGTGCAGCTTCGGATCGACCATCCCTTCTGGATGCTCGGATTCCTGCTGCTGACCGCGATCACCTTCAGCCTGTTCGGCTTCGTCATCGGCATCTGGGCCGACGGTTTCGAGAAGCTCCAGATGATTCCGCTGCTTGTCGTGACGCCCTTGACCTTCCTCGGCGGCAGTTTCTATTCGATTGACATGTTGCCGCCATTCTGGCGCGCCCTGACGCTGGTCAATCCCGTCGTCTATCTCGTCAGCGGGTTTCGCTGGAGCTTCTACAGCGTGTCCGACGTCAGCGTTGGGATCAGCTTTAGCATGACGCTGGTGTTCCTGGCCGCGTGCCTGGCGATCGTCGCCTGGATATTCAAGACCGGCTACCGGTTGAAGACGTGAGGCGAGCGCCGTCGGCTTTCATTCAGTGGCGAACATTGCGTTTCGGCGACGGCCCGATAGGTTCATTTCGCAGCAGCGGGGTTTTTCGCGGCATCGGCCTGCGACGTAAGCTCATAGGTCGCGTTGAGGTTAGCATTCACCGATCTTTGCATGCCGCCAAAATCATTGTTGAACTGTTGCATGCCCCTGCGGTCATTGACATTAGCGCCCATGTTGAGTTGCACGACGCGGCAATCGCTCTTGAACGCATCAGTAAGCAGGTCGCATTCGCGATTGGCAAGATCGCCGAGCGACTGGTTCGCCTGCGTTAGGGCTTTGGTCACGTCGGCCATCGACGCCGAGGCGTCAATCGGAATTCGCATCTGGAAATTGGCCGTTATGTTTATCGGCTTGCCGTCGGCGTCGCCCGGCGGCTTCGCGCTTTGCGCCGCGGCCGCGCAAACGCATAAAACGAGCGTCGACATTGCTAGGGATAGGCGTTTCATCGTCGGCTCCTGCATGTGACTTCAGTGTCGGGGTCCTGCCAACATACGGCCTGCGGCGCCGATCGTCGTGGGGCGGTTGAATTCTTAATTAAACGCCGCTTGCGCCGGCGCGTGAAAAACGGGGGCGCCGTTTGAGTTCGCGTTAGGGCTGTTTCCGCAGCCACTTGCCGGCGCCCGTTTCGCCAGCTAACCCTATGACCATGTCGCGCGCCGCCTTCTATTCCGGTTCGTTCGATCCGCCGACCAATGGCCATCTCGATGTGATCGAGCGGGCGACGCATCTTTGCGATCGCCTGGTCGTCGGCATCGGCGCGCATGCCACCAAGGCCGGGCTTTTCACCACCGGCGAACGCGAGGCGATGATCCGCGAGGCGGCCGCCGCCGTCGTGGCGAGGGCGGGCGTCAAGCTCGAGATCGTGGTTTTTTCGGGCCTCGCCGTCGAGGCGGCGAAGGCGGCGGGCGCCCATCTGATTGTCCGCGGGCTGCGCGACGGGACTGATTTTGACTATGAAATGCAGATGGCAGGCATGAACGGTCAGATGGCGCCGCAGACTCCGACCGTTTTTCTGCCCGCGTCGCCGCAAGTCCGCCATATCACGGCGACCCTGGTGCGTCAGATCGCCGCGATGGGCGGCGATTGCTCGCCCTTCGCGCCGCCGAATGTCGCAGCCGCGCTGGCGGCCAAATTCAAGGCGCCTTGACGCCGGTTCGGAAGGCGCGCCTTGCCTCGCGTCGCCGTCCCCTTTAAGTCAGGGGCCGGCGCAAGGCGCCTCCCAAATCAAAACCAGCAAATCAAAGCCGCACAGCAGGAACAGATGGCCGAACCGCGCCGCGATGCCTCGAAACCGCCCGTCCTCCTGGCCGGCGGCCGAATCCTGATCGTCGAGGCGCGATTCTACGACGCAATCGGCGCTCAATTGCTCGATGGCGCCGCCCAAGCGATCGCGGCGGCGGGCGCTTCCTTTGAAATCGTCAATGTGCCCGGCGCGCTCGAAATTCCGGTGGCGATGGCGCTTACGCTGGAGGCGGCGGCGCGCGCGGGCGCGCCCTATGACGGCGCGGTGGCGCTCGGCTGCGTCATCCGCGGCGAGACCTATCATTTCGAGATTGTCGCTGGCGAGTCGTCGCGCGCGTTGATCGAACTGGCGGTCGCGCGCGGCGTGGCCCTGGGCAATGGCATACTCACGGTCGAAAACGAGGCGCAGGCCGAAGAGCGCGCGGATCCGGCGCGCGGAGACAAGGGCGGCGACGCCGCGCGCGCCGCCATCGCTCTGGCCGCGCTGAAGCGCGAACTTGGCTTGAAATATCCGGGCGCCGCTCGATGAGCGGCGCCGAACAACGCTCTTCGGCGCGGCTCGCCGCGGTGCAGGCCCTCTATCAGATGGAAGTGGCGGACAAGGGCCTGAACGACATCCTCGTCGAATTCGAGGCGCATTGGATCGGCCAGGAGGTCGAGGGCGACCAATATAAGCCGGCCGAACTCACCTTCTTCCGCGCCGTCGTTTCGGGCGTTCAGTCCGACCAGCTCGCCATCGACCGCAAGCTCGACCAGGCTTTGTCCGAAGGCTGGCCGCTGCGGCGCGTCGAGGCCTTGATGCGGGCGATCCTGCGCGCCGGCCTCTATGAATTGAAGTCGCGCGCCGACGTGCCCGCCCGCGTCGCGATCAAGGAATATGTCGACATCGCCGGCGCGTTCTTTGCGCGCGAAGAATCGGGCATGATCAACGCCGTGCTCGACAGCCTGGCGCGCGAGGCGCGGCCGTCGGAATTCGAGGACGCGCGCTAGGCGTCGATCAGCGCCGCGGGACGCGCCGCTTGGCTGGCCGCGGCCGCGGCGAAAACTTCGTTCGCCAACTCTTCGTGAGAGATCACCTGGTTTCGGCCCCGCCGTTTGGCGGCGTAAAGGGCTTCGTCGGCGCGGCGAAACGCGGCTGCGCAATCATCATCCGCCGCGACGCTCGTATAGCCCATGCTTACGGTGATAGGGCCGGAGCCGGCAAAGTCATGGGTTTCCACCAGGCGGCGAAAGCGCTCGAGAATCCTCGCCACATATCGTGCGTCGGTCGGCTCCAATATCACGACGAATTCTTCGCCGCCGCAGCGGAACAGGCGATCGGACTCGCGAAAGGAATCGCGCATCAGCCGCGCCATCGCGGCGAGCACCTCGTCGCCGCGCGCATGGCCAAAGCGATCGTTGACGCGCTTGAAAAAGTCGATGTCCATAATCGCCAGCCAGCGCGGCTGCGCCGGATCGGCCGGGCGGCGGCGGTCGATGCGCTCAAACTGGAGAGCGCTCGTCCGGCGCGGGGCTTCGATTGGCGTCAGGCGGCCAAAAGCGGCGTCGAAGGTCTTGCGGTTCAACAGACCGGTCAGTTCATCCTTTTCACTATCGTCGAGAAGGCTGAGATGATTTTGATAGATGCGGATGAGGCCGGCCGCCAGCTCCTGCTGATCGCGCCGCGGCGTCGTGGCGACGCAGGCGTCGAGGAAGCCGACAACGCCTTTGGCGTTGGTCACGGGAAATATTTGCCGGCGCCGTCCTTCTGCGTCGGGGCGGGCGGAAAATGGGGCCCGGCGTCGATAGCAGGCGCTCAGTTCTCGGGCCGACTCGAGCGTCGGCAGATTGGCGGGATCTGCTGGAACATCGGAAATCGTGGCGATGCGATCGGCGAGCAGGACGCGCTCGTGCAGCCGGAGCCGATGCGAATGGCTGATGAGGCTCCATAATTTCACGGCCGAGGCGCCGAGCAGGTCGCCGAGCAGCCGCGTCATGATGAGTTCGACTTCCTCCCTGTCGCGCAGGGATGTGAGATCGGCGAGAGAATGGACGAAACTGATCATGTCGGGCTGTCGGCGGGTTGGTGTGTGGAGATCGCGGAGCTGGCGAGACAGGACATCGTTGAGAGCGATCGCCGCCGCCTTTCAAGTTCCATAAGGCCCGAACACACGCTTCTTCGATCCATCGCTGTCGAAAAAAGAATGAAGAAATCGTCAGACAAATTCGCGAATAGGTCGAGTCAATATTCTGCGTTGTCTCGACAATGCTTGTTCAAGGGAAATGTGAATTTGAATACATTCGTCCAATTTGGGTAAAATTAAATTCGCATCCTGGAATTTTCTGGATCGATCAAACAGGGCGGCGCGTCGCCATCGGGATTTGCGCGTCCGCATACTTCAGGCCAACGGAGCGCGGACGGCGCCGGCGCGCGGAATGCGATCGCTCTTATTCGGCCGCCAGAAGCCCGGCGCCGGCGTGCAGGAAGCGCGTGGGGTCGACGGCTTCGCCATCGACGCGCACTTCGTAGTGCAGATGCGGGCCGGTCGAACGGCCGGTCGAGCCGAGGCGGCCGAGCGTTGCGCCCGCCTGGACTTCCTGACCTTCCTCGACGAGCACCTCGGACATATGGCCATAGCGGGTGGCGAGGCCATTGCCATGGTCGATTTCGACCATATTGCCATAGCCGCCCATCGGGCCGGCATGAACGACGCGGCCCGCGCCGGTCGCTTTGACGGTTGAGCCATAGGGCTCAACCAGATCGACGCCGGGGTGCAGGGCCGGGCGGCCCAGGAACGGATCAGGCCGATAGCCGAATGGCGAAGAAACCTCCGCCTCGCCAGTCAATGGGCGGCGCACGGGCATGAACGGGATCGCGCGGCGCAGACGATCTTCGATGATCAGGTTGCGCTCGACGCTCGACACGGCTTTGTCGAAAGCTGGCGCATCCTTGTCGATCTTGACCGGGATGAAGGGGCCGCCGACGCCGGCCGCCGCCTGGGGTTGCGGCAGCCGGTCGGCGGCAATGCCCGCATCGGCCATCACGCCATTCAGACGCGATATCGTCTCGCTCGCCGCCGATCCGATTTGACCAAGCGTGGTGAGCTGTCGCTTTTCCATGCGATCGAGCGAATGGGAAATGAGACTGAGGCGGGTGGGGGCTGCGACATTGAGATTGTTGGCGGCGTCGCTCAAATCGGCGAATGAATGGTCGTCCGCCGGGAGCGCGCTGGTGTGCTCGGGCCGCGGCTCCTCGAGCGGGCGAGGCTTGATCTGGACAGGAGGCGGGCTTTCGTTCGAATCGATCGGCGCGAAGGCCTTCACCGGATCAAGGACGCTATCGGCGCCGGCGGCCTGGACGCGCCCGGCGCCAATCGCCATCAACGCCGTCGTCGGCGCTTTCGGATTGACGCTGGCCTGCTTGAGGCGGGTGTGCTCGGCGAGCGAAGCGTAGGTTTCGCCGCCGAGGCCGGCCTGCCCCGCCATCGAGGCGACGATCGAAGTGCGCTGTTCGAGCTGGGCCTGGCGCGACAATAATTCGTGGACCTTGCCTTCGAACGAGTTCTGGTCGAGCAATTGCCGGCTGGTCACGCGATCGAGCTGGGCATGCGCTTCGGCCAGGCGATCTTCATAGGAATATTGCATATCGGCTTCGCGCGCGACGATCGCGCCAAGCATATCGTCGTGAAAGACGATGAAAAGCGAGGCGCCAAGGCTCCATGCCGCCAGGATCGGCCCGAGCGAAAGGATGCACCAGACGAGGCTCGGCCGCAGTGCGAAAGTGCGCATATTTTCGCCGCGCGCCAGGGAGAAGAAATAGTGCGATGTCGGCAGTTTTGGCCCTGGATACGCGTCTCGGCCCGCCATTGAACAAAGCTCCGGCCCCCGCCCACGGGGAAGTCGATGCCGGCGATTACACCTTATTAGGGTTAACCGATCGCAAACGGGCCGAGCTGTCCGAGGTTGCGCAAAGGCTCGCTCAGAGCGCCCGGGCCGCTTCGAGGACTTCCTCGGCATGGCCGCGAATCCTGACCTTGCGCCAGACGCGCGCGATTCGACCCTGCTGGTCGATCAGCACGGTGGTGCGTTCGACGCCCATATATTTGCGGCCGAACAAGCTCTTTTCCCGCCAGACCCCATAGGCTTCGATGATCGCTTTTGTCTCGTCCGAGGCCAGCGTCAGCGCGAGCTTGTGCTTGCGTTTGAATTTGTCATGGCTGGCGAGAGAATCGGGAGATATGCCGACGATCTCGGTGTGCGCCCGGGCGAACTCGGCGCGCAGGCCGTTGAAGGCGATCGCCTCGGCGGTGCAGGTCTCGGTGTCGTCGGTTGGGTAGAAATATAGGACGACCTTGCTCCCCTTCAGGGCGCCGAGGCGAAGAGGGCCGGCCGCGCCGATCGGGAGGGAGAAATCGGGGGCCTGGTCGCCCGCTTGCGGCTGCGCCGTCATATTGCCCTCGTTTCACCCTATTGCGCAGGCAAGCGTCGAATGCTCGCAACGCCATCATTGACTGAAAATGCCTTCGCAACCAAGACCTCTCATGCCAATCTCCGGATTCTGGATGTCGCGCGAAACGAGCCGCGGTTCGAGGAACCGGTCATGTCGCGATGGTTTGAGTTGAACCCGCAGAGATAGGGGACGTCACCGGATTGGCTCACCGCTTCGACAGCACAACAAAAGCAAAAGCCCGGCTGGCGCTGAAAACCATGCTCGCCGATTACGAGGGTCCTCGCCTGCGCCCCAGGTGGCGGGTCTTTCGAATCGGCCGGCTCGGCTGGGGCCTGATGGGCGTGTCGGGCGGCCTGCTGGCGCTGACTCTGCTGGCCTTCGGCGTCCTCGCTCTGCGCCTCGCCGCAGGCCCGATCGGCCTGGACTCGCTGACGCCGCGCATTGCGCGAAGCCTCGAGGAGCGGTTCGGCCATCGCTATTCCTTCGTGCTCGGCCCGACCGCCCTGGAGCGCGGCGACAATGGCGTCGCCGTCAGCTTTCAGGGCGTCGCGATCAAGGATCGGGCGGGCCGGACGCTGCTTGCCGCGCCCAAGGGCGATATTTCGCTCGATTTGCCGGCGCTGGCGACGCTTGATGTGAAAGCCAAGCGGTTAGAGCTGGTCGGGCTTGATTTGCGGTTGACGGTGCAGCCCGACGGCTCCGTATCTGTCGAGGGCGCCAAGGAGCCCGACGCGATCGCCTTCGATTTGCCGGCGCCCAAGCCGACGAAAGGCGCGCCGGCCGTAAGCCTGAAACAGGGCGCGCCACCTGCCTTCGCCGCCCAACTGGGGCCATTGGTCTGGAATTTGATCGAGGCCGTCACCGGCCAGGATCAGGCGCTCGACAGGCTCGGCGTTGCGCATGGCCGCCTCGAAGTCGAGAACGGCGCCACCCATCAGAAGGTGGTTTTTGAAGACCTTGATCTTGCCTTCGACAAATCGGCGGCGTCCGCCGCGCTCACTTTGTCGGCGCTTGGTCCGGCCGGCCGCTGGTCGGTCGCCGTCAGTGCGCAAGGCGAAGGATTACGCTCGCTCGACATTGAGGCGAAAGACCTCGATCTCGACGATCTGATGTTGGCGACGGGACGCAAGGCGCCCTTCGAGGCGACAATGCCGATTTCGGCCAAGCTCGATCTCCAATTGGCTGCCGACAAGAGTCTGGCGGCGATGCGCGGCCGCTTCGGTCTGGGCGCGGGCTATTTCAAGCTGGACGATCCCGATCATGAGCCGTTTCTGGTCGACGAGATCACCGGCGGCTGGAGCTGGGACGCCGCGACCCAACGCTTTCTCGTTGAAAATATACAGCTTTTTGCCGACCAGACGCATGTGTTCTTTGACGGTTCGGTCACGCCGCCGTCGGCCGCCAATCCGGACTGGGTCGCGGATATGAGTTCGAGCGACACGGTGCTGGCGGGCGAGCGGCCGGGCGAACAGCCTGTCCGTTTGGATCAGGCGCTTTTTCATGCGCGCTACCTCACTGACGAACGCCGCCTCGTCGTCGATAATTTTTCAATCGCCGGTCCCGGCGCGAACGGCTCCCTGAAAAGCGAAATCGCATTGACGGACGCGGGGCCGACGCTGAAGCTGAAACTCGAAATGGCGCATACCGCGGCGCTCAATATTGCGCGCCTGTGGCCAAGTTTCATCGCCGCCGACGTGCGCAACTGGTGCATCCAGAATCTGCGTGGGGGCGAGCTTGCCTCGGCGGCCCTTTCGATCGATTGGGATGCGCCGACGTTCTCGACGGCCTTGCGCAAACAGGCGGTTCCGGCCGACAGCGTTCATGGCGAATTCTCCGCCAAGGATATTTCGCTGCAATTGCTCCCCGGCGTGCCCATCGTTTCAGGGCTCGAAGGCGGCGGGGTCATGACCGGTCACGACTTCGCGATGAGCGGCAGCCACGGCTACATGGACGTGTCGCCAAGCCGGCGAATTCTAGCGAGCAATATTGTTTTCACGGTTCCTGATACGACGCCCAAGCCGCTGAATCCCGCGCGAGCGAGCGCCCATCTGCAGGGGCCAGCCGATGCGCTGGCCGATCTCGTTTCGCGCGACGCCCTCAAGCCTTTTGTCGGTTTGCCGATCGACCCGGCATCGGTGAAAGGGCAGTTTGACGGCGATCTCGCCCTTGACCTCAAACTCGGCAAGACCGCCCGCCCCGAGGATGCGGTCCTCCACGCCGCCGCCACGCTGTCGAACTTTCAGGTCGACAAGTTCTTGGGCAATGAACATTTCGAACAAGGCGCGCTGAACATAAGCAGTGACGCCGGCACAATGAAAATCGCCGGCGACGGCAAATTGTTCGGCGTTCCGGCGAATGTCGAGATCGACAAAGGTCCGTCCGACGACGGCTCCGTAGTTCTGAACTTTGCGCTTGACGATGCGGCGCGGGCCAAGCGCGGGTTCAACCTCGGTCCGTCGGTGACCGGTCCGATGGCGTTTAAGGTCAAGGCGCCGCTGTCGCAGAAAGGCGCCGACGTCGAAGTCGATCTCTCGAAGGTCAACATCGACAATCCCGCGCCAGGCATCGTCAAGCCGGCGGGCAAACCCGGCAAGGCGACGTTCAGCGTCAAATCCGATTCCGAAGGGACGAATGTCAGCAATCTGTCCATCGATATTGGCGCCGTCTCGATCAAAGGCGCCGCGCAATTGTCCGGCGATGGGGCCTTTACCTCGGCCAAGCTGAGCCAGCTCCGTTTTTCGGGCGGCGATGACTTGAGGGCGGATGTCAGCGCCGCCGACGGCGTCATGAAGATTGTCGTGCGCGGCACGGTCCTCGACTCAAGGCCAATCGTCAAGGCGGCGCTGGACCAGGTCTCGAGCGAGCCGGCGGCCAAGGATTTCGATCTCGATCTGAAGGTCAACAGCGCGATCGGCGCCAATAAGGTGACGCTTGGCCAGGTGGACATCGGCCTTTCACGCCGGGGCGGCGAACTCGCCCAGGCGAGGGCCGACGCGAAAATCGGTTCGGCGGTGGTGAGCCTGCGGCGCGACGAGAACGGCGTGCTCCGGCTGGAGACGACCGACGCCGGGGGATTGGTGCGCTTCTTCAATCTCTATTCGCATCTCGAGGGCGGCACGCTCAACCTCGTCACGCGCAATGTCGGCGGGCGCCAGGAGGGCGAAGCGGTCGTCAGGGATTTCGTGCTTCGCAACGAGCCGGCGCTGCGCCAGCTTGTGGTGGCCGGCGAGGCCCCGGCGCTGAGCGGCGGCCTGCAAAACGGGGTGTCGGCGAACCCGGTCCCGCACATCGATCCGGACGCTGTACCGTTCCAGAAAATGACAGCGAAATTCAGCAAAAGCGCCGGTCGCGTCGATTTGCGCGAGGCGGTCATCTATGACCTTCAAATGGGCCTGACCACCGAGGGCTACATCGATTACGCCCATGATCGCATCGATCTGAACGGGACGTTCGTTCCCGCCTACCAGGTCAACAATCTCGTCACCCATATTCCCTTTGTCGGCCTGCTGCTGGGCGGGGGGACCAACGAGGGGATGTTCGGCGTCAATTACCGTCTGACCGGGGCGACCAGCGCGCCCGTCCTCACCATCAATCCATTTTCCGCCATGACGCCGGGATTCCTGCGCAAAGTGTTCGGCGCGATCGACGGCACGACGCCGAACCTGCCGGAAGGCGACGCCCCGCAGGCAGACCCGACGCCGAGGGTGCGGTAGAACTTTCGCGCGACAGCAAACGATCGCTCAATTGGGCCGCAGCAGCACGTGCTTCTTGCGGCCGAACGAAAGCTTGACGACGCCCGCCGCGCCAAGCGCGTCATGCCCGATGATCGCGCGCTCGTCAGTGACCACCTCGTCATTGATCCGCAGGCCGCCGCCGCGAACCTGCCGCCGCGCTTCGCCAGTCGAGGCGACAAGGCCAGCACGCACGAAAGCGGCGAGCGCGCCGAGGCCGGCGTCGAATTCCGCGCGCGCGACATCGATCGTCGGCAGGCTCTCGGCCAGCGCGCCTTCCTCAAAGGTGCGGCGGGCGGTTTCGGCGGCGCTTGTCGCTGCTTCCGCGCCATGCAGCAGGCCGGTCGCTTCGCTGGCGAGAATCTTCTTGGCTTCGTTGATCTCCGCCCCGCCGAGCGCCTCCAGCCGGCTGATTTCGCCAAGCGGCAGCAGCGTGAACAGGCGCAGGAAGCGACCAACGTCGCCGTCTTCCGTGTTGCGCCAGAATTGCCAATAATCGTAGGGCGACAGCAAAGCCGCGTCGAGCCAGACCGCGCCCGCCGCCGTCTTGCCCATTTTGGCGCCCGAGCCAGTCGTGATCAGCGGCGAAGTCAGCGCGTAGAGCTGCTCGGTTCCAAGGCGCCGGCCAAGATCGAGACCGGTGATGATATTGCCCCATTGGTCCGAGCCGCCCATTTGCAGCGCGCAGCCATAGCGCCGATAAAGTTCGACGAAATCATAGGCCTGCAGGCACATGTAGTTGAATTCAAGGAAAGACAGCTCCTGGTCGCGGCTGAGGCGCAGCTTCACCGAATCCATCGCCAGCATGCGATTGACCGAAAAATGGCGACCGACGTCGCGCAGGAAATCGATGTAATTAAGCTTGGCGAGCCATTCCGCAT
>DATBZF010000164.1:0-3866 GCA_036513315.1 Roseiarcus sp. | reverse complement strand
AGCCCGGGCACGACGCGCGAGGGTTGTAGGGGACCTGCAATTTACAACCGGTCTCCCACCCACGCCGAGACGTTGCTCATACCTACGAGAGGTCGCGGCAACCTCCCCGCGTGGATGGCCGGGACAAGCCCGGCCATGACGGGGGTGGGTGTAGCGGGCGGAGCGCCAAGCGCTCCCTCCCCTCGCCCCCTCAGACGCTCCGCCCCTCTCGCGCGAGCAGGCGCAGGACGGCGCTGAGCACGGCTTTCAGCGAGGCCATCACGATATTGGGATCCATGCCGACGCCATGAATGATTTCGCCATCGGAATCCTGCAGTTCGACATAGGTCGCCGCGGTCGCATGGGCGCCGCGGCCAACGGCGTGTTCGTGATAGTCGAGGAACGAGAAGTCAATTCTGAAGGCGCGCTTCAAGGCGTCGACGAAAGCGTCGATCGGGCCGTTGCCATTGCCTTCGATGGTGAGGCTCGAGCCGTCGGCGCGCCTCAGAACGGCGGAAAGCTCGCGGCCCTCGCGGCTGGTCGGGATCATCTGCTGCGAGACCAGCGAGACCGGCGCGCCGGAGAGAAGATAGGTCTCAGCGAACAGAGCCCAGATGTCGGCGCTGGTCAGCTCCTTGCCGTCGCGGTCCATCCGCGCCTGGGCGATTTTCGAGAATTCCACCTGCAGCGGGCGCGGCAGGTCGAGCCCGTGATCGGCGCGCAGGATATAGGCGAGGCCGCCCTTGCCGGACTGGCTGTTGATGCGGATCACCGCCTCATAATCGCGCCCGACATCCTTCGGGTCGATTGGCAGATAGGGCACCTGGAACAAAGGCGCGTTGCGCTTCTCCTGCGCCTCGAAGCCTTTCTTGATGGCGTCCTGATGCGAGCCGGAAAAGGCGGTGTAGACGAGTTCGCCGACATAAGGATGGCGCTGATGCACCGGCAATTGCGTGCAGAATTCGGCGACCTGCTTGATCGCGTCGACATCGTGCAGATCGAGCTGCGGATCGACGCCTTGCGTGAACAGGTTCAACGCCATCGTCACGATATCGACATTGCCGGTGCGCTCGCCGTTGCCGAAGAGCGTGCCCTCGACGCGATCGGCGCCCGCCATCAAGGCGAGTTCGGCGGCGGCGACGGCGGTGCCGCGGTCGTTATGGGGATGAACGGAGAGGATGACGCTGTCGCGATCCGAGATATGGCGGCCGAACCATTCGAACTGATCGGCATAGACGTTGGGCGTCGCCATTTCGACGGTGGCGGGCAGGTTGAGGATCAGGCGATGCTGGGGCGTCGGCTTGACGATGGCTTTGACCGCCTCGCAGATCTCCAGCGAGAAATCGAGTTCGGTGCCGGTGAAGCTCTCCGGCGAATATTGGAAGACGAATTCGGTTTCCGGCGTCTTGGCGGAGAGTTCCATCACCTGTTTGGCGGCGCTGGTGGCGATCTCCTTGATGCCCTCGCGGCCGGTGCGGAAGACGACGTCGCGCTGCAAGGTCGAGGTCGAATTATAAAAATGCAGGATGACCTTTTTGGCGCCTTTGACCGCCTCGAAAGTGCGCGCGATCAGCTCGCTCCGGCATTGAGTGAGGACCTGGATCGCGACATCGTCAGGGACCGCGCCGCTCTCGATGACGGAGCGCACAAAATCGAAATCGGTCTGCGAGGCCGAGGGAAAGGCGACTTCGATTTCCTTGAAGCCCATCCTCACCAGGAGATCGAACATGCGATTCTTGCGGTCGACGCCCATCGGCTCGATGAGCGCCTGATTGCCGTCGCGAAGATCGACGGAGCACCAGATCGGCGCTTTGGAAATCACCTGCGACGGCCAGCGGCGGTCGGGCAATGGAACAGGCGCATAGGCGCTGTATTTGGAGATCGGCATATTGGACATTTTAGGAGACCCTTAATGGGCGCCAGCCGCATCGCTCATAAAGAGCGGAGACCGCGCCGTTCAATGCGAAAGACCAGCCAAACGACCCGGCGCGCTCACAGCGCCGGGCGGCTAAGTCGCAGGGCAAGGGTCTCAAGCCGAATTCGCATGCGCGGAGATAACCAGAAACGTGGCTGAAAATCAACCGGCGCTGGTATGAGGTTCGGACAGATGGCAGACGCACCACCCAAGACGCCAGCCCCAATCGTCGCGCTGCCATCGCCGCGCGAAGCCCTCAAGGCGACCCGCTTCGCGGGCGGCTTCGCCGGCCTTGACCGCTTCGCACGACGATGGCGCTTGGCTTACCATGATCCTTTGGTGAGCGGCGCGGCCGGAGCGGCCGCGACCGCTCACCAAAGGATCATGGTGGCCACTTGCCACGCTGGCGAGACGCAGTCATCCCGAAGGGATCGAAGCGAAGCGGAGAAGCGGCGAAGCCGCTTGACGGCGGCTCGGCGGCGTGGCCCCCCGCCACAAGCCTTAGTCCGCCACCACGCTGTGGTCGACCGTCGCCGGCGTGGCGGGCCGCTTCAGCAGCAGCACCAACGGCATCACCGCGAGCGCCACGATCATCAAAAACTTGAAGTCGTCGGTATAGGCGATGATGGTCGCCTGCAGGCTGATCATGCCGTCGAGAGCGGCGCGCCCGGCCGCCGTCAGCGGATTGAGGGCGTGCATCATCGCAGGCGCCGCGAAAGCGTGGTTGAACGGCGTCACATAGGCGGCGATGTCGGCGTGATTGACCTGGACGTTTTCCGTAATCAGCGCGGTAACCACCGATATGCCGACGCTCGATCCGATGTTGCGCGACAGATTATAAAGTCCGGTTCCCTCGCCGCGCATGGCGGCGGGCAGTGTGGAAAAGGCGACCGTGGTCAGCGGCACGAACAGGAAGCCGAGCCCGGCGCCCTGAATGAAGCCGACCGAGACGATCGTCCATTGCGACACGTCCGGGGTCCAGCCCGTCATCACCCACATCGCCCAGGCGGTGAGCCCGAGGCCGAGGGTCAGCAGCCAGCGTGTGTCGACGCGCCCGATCAGCCGCCCGACGATGAACATGCAGAGCATGGTGCCGAGCCCGCGCGGCCCCATGACGATGCCGGCCGTCATCACCGGATAGCCCATCAGCGTCTGCAGATAGGGCGTCATCAGCGCCAGCGAGGCGAGATAGGTGACGCCGACGATGAAAATGAAGACGAAGCTCAGCGCGAAATTGCGATCGAGAAACAGGCGCGGATTGACGAAGGAGCGCTGCGCGGTGAACGTATGGACGAGGAAGATATAGAAGGCCGAGGCGCAGACGATCGCCTCGATGATGATCTCGCCGGAAGAAAACCAGTCGAGCTGTTCGCCGCGATCGAGGAATATCTGCAAGGCGCCGATGGCGACGCTGAGCGCGGCGAAGCCGAGCCAGTCGAGCTTGGCGAGCGCATCCTTTTTGGTCTCGATGACGAAGAAGCTGATGCCGGCGAAGGCGAGCGCGCCGATCGGCAGATTGATGTAGAACACCCAGCGCCAGGAGATGTTGTCGGTCAGCCAGCCGCCGATGACAGGGCCGAGCACCGGCCCGACCATCACCGAAACGCCGAACAGGGCCATCGCCGACCCGCGCTCCTCGACTTCATACATGTCGAGCAGGAAGCCCTGCGACAACGGCACCAGCGCGGCGCCGAAGAGCCCCTGCATCAAGCGGAAGGCGACGATCTGCAGCAAGGATTGCGACAGCCCGCACAGGATCGAGGCGATGACGAAGCCAGCGATCGCGGTCAGCAGCACGCGCTTGCGCCCGAACCGGCTGGCGAGAAAGCCGGACGGCGGCGTCATGATCGCGGCGGCGACGATATAGGAGGTCAGCACCCAGTTGATCTGGTCGGAACTCGCCGAAACGCTGCCCTGGATATAGGGCAGCGCGACATTGGCGATGGTCGTGTCCAGCGCCTGCATGATCACC
>DATBZF010000163.1:0-9955 GCA_036513315.1 Roseiarcus sp. | reverse complement strand
TGGCCGGGACAAGCCCGGCCATGACGTCGGTAGGTCGCATTGGACTGAATTGCACTTTCGAATCCGCAACTCTTCGTTCTCCACGGATAATCTGGCGCCCGTGCGAGAGAGTGGTCGCGCGGCGGCCCCTCTCATGGCTGCTCTGAACATGCAGCATCCAGCCGCCCATCTCTCCCTTACCCCGCAAGCCGCCGCCACGCCGCGCGTGGTCATCGAAATCGCCGGCGCCTCGAAGACCTATCGAACGCGCGACGGCGACGTACCCTCGCTCCGGCCGCTCGACTTCACCATCAACGACGGCGAATTCTTTGTCGTGGTCGGACCATCGGGATGCGGCAAATCAACTCTGCTGAAAATGTTGGCGGGCCTGCTCGCGCCGACGACAGGCGCAATCCGGCTCGAGGGCAACTCAATCGTGGCGCCGCATGGCGACGTCGGCATCGTCTTCCAGAGCCCGCTTCTGTTGCCATGGCGCAATGTGCTGAAAAACGTCATGCTTCCCGTCGACATGAAGCGCCTGCCGCGCGCGCCATATCTGGCGCGCGCCGAGCAACTATTGCAGACGGTGGGCCTCGGCGGCTTCGAGCGCAAAATGCCCTGGCAATTGTCCGGCGGCATGCAGCAGCGCGCCTCGATCTGTCGGGCGTTGATCCACGACCCCAAGATCATGTTGATGGACGAGCCATTCGGCGCGCTCGACGCGATGACACGCGAACGCATGAACGTCGAATTGCAGCAGATCCAGCGCGAGACCGGCAAGACGATCTTCCTCATCACTCATTCGATCCCGGAGGCGGTTTTCCTCGCCGACCGCGTGCTTGTCATGACGGAGCGGCCGGGCGCCGTCGCCGCGATCTATGATGTGCCGCTGCCGCGACCACGCACGCTCGAAATGATGGCGGACCCGATCTTCCTCGCGCTTTCGCAGACGATCCGGCGCCATTTCGCGACCCATGGGCGCTTGGACTGATGCGGCGGCGCCGCGCCAGACCGCTAAGCGGGCGTCACCCATTTCATCACATGGGAGCCGACAAGACAGAGCGCGCCGTGCTGATTGACGATTTCGATTCTGGAGATCGTGCGCCCCGCGTCGCGATCAAGCGTCTCGACGGTGTAGCGGGCGGTGACCTCGTCGTCGATGAACACCGGCTGGATGATCCTGATCCTGTCATAGCCAAGCGACACCGGAACGCCCTTGGCGCCGCGACGCATCGAGCGCTCCGCGACGATCGTCGAGGTCGTCGACAGCAACCCCATCAAGAGCGCGCCATGCACAATCCGGCGCCGGAATGGCGTTGTGCGCGCGAACGCCTCGTCGACATGAATCGGCGAAAAATCGCCGCTGATCTCGGCAAAGCGCAGCACGTCGGCTTCACTGATCCTGCGCGAATATTCAGCCTGTTCGCCGATTTCGAGATAGGTCTCGACGGCCATGCGCGTCTCCTGCAATTCCGGTGCTGCTTATCCGGGATGGAATGTTTTATTGTCGGCCGAGTCAATCGTCCGTCATTGCGAGGGAGCGAAGCGACGAAGCAATCCAGACTGAGCCCTGTTAGCTTCGTCTGGATTGCTGCGTCGCTTCGCTCCCTCGCAATGACGTAACCGGAGAGAAATCGCGTGAGCAAAAAACGACGAATCGCCATTGTCGGGCTCGGCATGGCGCTGAAGCCTCATCTCGCGGCCTTGCGCGAACTTGGCCTGCGCGTGGAAATCGCCGCCTGTTTCTCGCCGAGCGCCGAGGGTCGCGCGGCTTTCGCCGCAGCGCAGCCGGATTTGCCTGTGGTCGCCGACCTCGACGCCACGCTTGCCGACAACAGTATCGATGCGGTTTTGCTGCTGACCCCGCCCTTCACCCATCTCGATCTCATCCGCCGTTGCGCCGCCGCCGGCAAACATGTTCTCGCCGAGAAGCCGCTCGACGTTTCCGTTGAACGCGCGCGATTGTCGGTCGAGGCGATGGAGAGCGCCGGCCTTCGCCTTGGAATCGTCCTGCAGCACCGCTTTCGCAAGGCGGCGCGGCGGCTCGCCGGCCTGATCGCCCGCGGCCAATTGGGAATGCTCGTCTCGGGTTCGGCTTCGATCCGCTGGTGGCGGGCCCCGGACTATTTCGCCCAGCACGACAGGGGCATGAAAGCGCGCGACGGCGGCGGCGTGCTGCTCACCCAGGCGATCCATACACTCGACCTGTTTCAGAGTCTCGCCGGCCCGATCGCGCGCGTGGCGGCAATGGCGACGACTTCGCCGCTGCGCCAGATCGATACCGAGGACGTGGTCGGCGCGGCGTTGGGCTTCGCCAATGGCGCGGTCGGCGCGCTCGATGCGACGACCGTCGCCTATCCGGGCTTTCCCGAACGCATCGAACTCGCCTTCGAGGCGGCGACCGCCGTGCTCACCGCCGAATCGCTCGAGCTCTTCTACAAGGACGGACGAATTCTTCGCGAAGCGGGCGCGGAGTCGAACAGCGGCGGCGCCGATCCGATGGCTTTCTCGCATGAATCTCATAAGGCCCTCATTACGGATTTTCTCGATGCGCTTGACGAGAAACACGATCCCGCAATCAGCGGGCGAGAGGCGTTGAAGGTGCAGATCCTGATCGAGGCGCTGCTGGAATCGGCGCGGAGCGGCCGCGCCGTCGAGATTCCAACGCCGCCGCGGTAGTCGTGGCGCCGTCTTTGCGAGGTCAGGCGAATGACTCATTCGCCTTGGCGAAGCGACGAAGCAATCCAGGCTAAGCTCCCGCGGCCTCCATCTGGATGGGTTCTCCAGGGCATACGCGAAGCATTTCGTACCGGTCCTGGCGCGGCTCATTTTGGATTGCTTCGTCGCTTCGCTCCCTCGCATTGACGTACGCGCGGTTCACGCCACCCCCAGCGCCCTGGCCTGCGCGGTCAACGCCAGCTCACACACGGTAAAGCAATGCGCCTGCAGCATCGCTGTCTCGGTGCGCTCGAAGATGTCGCGCGCAATGTTCGCGTAATAGGGTAAGTCCGCATCCGAGCAATCGACGTAGCGCACGCCCTGTTTGTTGACGAGGAACAGATGGTCTTTGCCGGGCCGTCCGGCGATGTCGGCATATTTTCTCAGCTCGATATAGCCTTCCGCGCCAAGAATGGTGAGCCGTCCGTCGCCCCAGGTCGGCAGGCCATCCGGCGTGAACCAATCCACGCGGATGTAACCGGACGCCGGTCCCGAGGCGAGTATCATTTCGCCAAAATCTTCGAAACCGGGATCATCGGGATGGGCAAGGTTGCCGGCGCGCGCGACAATGATCTCGGCGTTGCGCGATCCGGTGAAGAACAGGAATTGATCAATCTGATGCGAGCCGATGTCGTTGAGAATGCCGCCAAACCTGGTCTTGTCGAAAAACCAGCCGGAGCGCAGATGCCGGTTGAGGCGATGCGGGCCGAGGCCGACAGTCTGCAACACCCGGCCGATCTCGCCGCCCTCGATGATTTCGGACGCGCGGGTCACCGCGCGCACTTCGAAACGTTCGGTGAAATTGACCGAGAAGATGCGGCCCGTCTCGCGCTGCGCGCGCTTCACCTCCTCGAGCTGCCCAAAATCGGTGACGCCCGGTTTATCGACCATCACGTCCTTGCCGTGGCGCATCGCCTCGATCGCGATGCCGGCGCGCTCATCGGGAATCGCCGCGGTGACGATGAGATGGATCGAAGCATCTTCCAACAGACGGCGCCTATCGTCGACGCGAGGGATGCCGGGAAAGCGCGCGCCGAAATCCTTGAGCGGGATCGCCTCGTCGCGCGACCAGAATCCGGCGCAATCGGCGCCGATATCGAGGAGGCCGCGCACCAGATCGTAGATGTGACGATGGTCGAGACCGATGGCGGCGAACTTCAATCTGGGATAAGCGGCCATCGGCGTTTCCTCTCCCGTCCGGCGACATCTTGCGCAGTGAATAACTAGATGGTTACTTATCAAAACCGGGCTTGGGCGACAAGCTGCGGCGGGCGCTGGAATGGGCGCGAGCGCGGGAGGATTGATGCGTCTTTCGGACAGTCATGAAGAAATCCGCCGGACCGCGCGGCGCTTCGCCGATGACGTCATCCGGCCGCAGGCGGAGGCATTGGACCGGGACGAACTTTATCCCGCCGAGATCTATCAGAAGATGGCTGGGATCGGCCTGTTCGGCATCACCGTGCCCACCGCGCTCGGCGGCGCGGGAATGGATGTCGTGAGCTACGCGCTGGCGATGGAGGAGCTCGCCCGGGGTTATTCGTCGGTCGCCGATCAATGCGGTCTGTTCGAACTGATCGGCACGCTGCTCGCCGCGCATGGAACGCCGGATCAGCAGCAACGTTGGCTAACGCCCTTGTTGAGCTTCGCGCTCAAACCTGCTTATTGCATCACCGAGGCCGAAGCGGGCTCCGATGTTTCGGGCGTCAAAACCTTTGCCGAGCGCACTACGACCGGATGGCGCCTGTCAGGCTCCAAATTGTGGATTCACAATGCGCCGATCGCAGATGTCGGCTTCGTGCTCGCCCGCACCAACAAGGAAATGGGGAAGCGCGGCATGAGCATTTTTATCGTCGAGCTCGACCGGCCCGGCGTCTCGCGCGGCCGTCGCGAGCATAAGATGGGGCAGCGGGCCTCCCCCGTCGGCGCCCTCGATTTCCAGGCGGTGGACCTTGGCGCGGACGCGTTGCTCGGCGAAGAGGGGCGCGGCTTTCCGATCATGATGAGCGCGCTCGACAAGGGCCGCATCGGCATCGGCGCGCTCGCCGTTGGCATCGCGCAGGCGGGCCTGGAAGCGGCGCTCGCCTATGCCAAGACGCGTCGTCAGTTCGGCAAGCCGATCGCTGAATTTCAGGGGCTGCAATTCATGCTCGCCGACATGGCCAAGGATATCGCCGCCGCCCGTCTGCTGGTTCGCGACGCCGCCGAGACGATGGACGCCGGGGCGCCCGCGACAATGGCCTGTTCGATGGCGAAATGTTTCGCCAGCGATATCGCCGTCGCGCAGACCGCCAATGCCGTGCAGATATTCGGCGGCAGCGGCTATATCCGCGGTTTCGAAGTGGAGCGCCTCTATCGCGACGCGAAAATCACGCAGATCTATGAGGGCGCCAATCAGATCCAGCGCGTCATTATCGCCAGGGAATTGCTGGGCGCGGGAAGCGTCTCGCCGCGCCCGAGAGATGGCGCGCGCGCTCAGCCGACCTGAATCTTCGGGAAGTCGCCCTCGATTTCCACACAGGGCTCGCCATGGGTCGCCTGCCGGAACGAGGCGATCGGTTGCGGCCTGCTTAGAAAATATCCCTGCGCCTCGCTGCAAGATTCATGGCCGAGGAATTCAAGTTCCGCCGCCGTCTCGACGCCTTCGGCGAGAACCGGCATGCCGAGCCCGCGGCCGAGGCCAAGCACGGCGCGAACGATGGTCGCGGCCTGTTCGTTGCAATTCACCGATTTGACGAAGGAACGGTCGATCTTGATCTTGTCGAAGGGAAAGGCGCGAAGGTTCGACAGCGACGAATGGCCAGTGCCGAAATCATCCATGGCGATGCGAACGCCAAGCGTTTTGACCTGACGCAACGTATTGAGCGCGCGGTTCGGATCCTCGATCAACGCGCTTTCGGTGATTTCGAGTTCAAGCCGGCTGGCGGACAGGCCGGTCTGAAGCATAATTTCGTGGACGAGTTGCGCCAGATTCGGCGCGCGCAATTGCACGGCCGAGATATTCACCGCAACGCTCAATGGCCGCGGCCAGCTCGCCGCTTCGCCGCAGGCCGCGCGCAACACCCATTCGCCGATTTGCAGGATAAGGCCGCTCTCCTCGGCGAGCGGAATGAAGACCGACGGCGGCACGTCGCCCTTCTCGGGATGACGCCAGCGCAAGAGCGCCTCGAAGCCGAAGGGCTCGTCGCTGCCGATGCAATATTGAGGCTAGTAGACCAACCGCAATTCGTCTCGCGCGACCGCGTAGCGCAGGTCGTTCTCGAGAAGCCGACGCTCGCGGACCTCCCGGCCCATCGCGACCTCGAAGAAGCGATAGGTCCCTCGGCCATCGGACTTTGCCCGATAGAGCGCGGTGTCCGAATGGGTGAGAAGCGAGGCGCGATCGAGGGCGTCGCCCGGAAAGATCGCAATGCCGATGCTCGTTGCGATCGGCGCGGCGGTCGAAGAGCCCTGGTTCTCGACTCGTATGATTTCGAGCAGACGTTCGGCCAATTGTCCGGCGTGCGTCGGGTCGGTAAGATTGGGGGCGACGATTGCGAATTCGTCTCCCCCTAGGCGGGCCATGATCTGGCCGGCGGCCGGTTCCAGCGCATCGCTCAGGCATCGCGCGACGGTCTGGAGAAGCACATCGCCCGCTGCATGGCCGAAGAGGTCGTTGACCTCCTTGAATCGATCGAGGTCAAGCAGCAGCACCGCCATATGAAGGCCATTGGCGCGATGCGCTTCGATCGCCTCATCGAGGATTTTGGTGAAAGTGTTGCGGTTGGCCAGACCCGTCAAGGCGTCGTGATGGGCGAGAAAATGAACCTGTTCTTCGGCTTCCTTGCGCCGCGTGACGTCGCGCGCGACGCCGACCAGACCGATGATCTCATTGCGCTCGTTGCGCAGGGGCACTTTCGATGTCGACAGCCATTTTTTCTGGCCCGACGCGTCGATCACGAATTCTTCGATATCGAGCTTCGGCCGCCCCGATTGCATGACCATGCGATCGTCGGCCGCAAATCCTTGCGCCACCTCAAAGGAATGGTGCTCGAAATCCGATTGACCGATCATCTCCTCGGGGCCCGCCAGACCGATATCCCGGGCGACCGCGCGATTGGCCATCAGGAACCGCGAGTTCGTATCCTTGACGAAGAGGTAATCGGGCACCTGGTTGATCATCGCCATCAGCAAGGCGCGCTCTTCACCCCATTGCTTCTGGGCGATCTTGTCGCTCGCGAGTTCGCCGAGTAGCCGCTGGTTGTCCGCGGCGAGCGTTTTCAACTGATGCGTGGGCGACAGCGCGTCGCCGGGAGCGGTGGAATCGTCTCGCTTGATCATCCGCCAATCCTAGATTCCCAGCGATGCGACATGACCCCCAGTCTTCCCTTGGCGTTGTTCGCTTCTTGCGTCCGGAACGACGTCAGGCCGTTCCGGCCGGGCGGCGGCGGCAGGACACGGCCAAGCAACATAGCCGACAAAGACTTACTGTTGGTTAATGGTAATTGGCGAGAATGGCTCGAAATCTCGAGCGTTTTATAAGCGGGCTTACTTTCCCGCGGGCGGCGCCATCGTTTTCTGCATGAATTCCTCGAGTTGAAGCTTCCAAAAATTCGCAATCCCCACCGTGCCATGACCCAGCGTTTCTTCGCTGGCGGGGATCAGATACAGACGCGCGTTCTTCACCTGCTGCAACCCTCGCTCCATGATCCCCGTTTCCGGCGGATCGCGCTCGTCGTCCGCCGAATTGATGGCGAGGAGCGGCGCCTGGATGCGCGCCAGGCCGGGCGCGGGATTGTAATCGCGCGAAGCTTCGAATTGATAGAGGAAGTCGTTGGCGTCGGCGGTGAACGGCGCCGCCAGACGCTTCTCAACCAGTTTGTCAGCTTCCTCACGCGTCGACGCCATCTTCTGATAAGCGAGCGTCCCGCCATTGCTCGCAATGCCGAAGAAAACATTGGCGAAAAGAATCGAGCGTGGCTGGGCAAGGTAATCGCCATTATTCCAATCGGGGTCGTTGCGGATGGCCTCGATCAGCATCCGCCTCATCATCCAGTTGCGGCCGGACATTTCTCCCGGCTGCGAAGCCATGGGAACCAGCCCATCCATAAAATCCGGATAGGTTTCGCCCCAGATCCAGGTCTCCATGCCGCCCATCGAATTGCCGATGAGCAAGCGCAAGTGGCGCACTCCCAATCCTTCGTTCAGCAGCCTGTACTGCGCGGCGACCATGTCGTCGTAATTATACCTCGGGAACTTCGCGCGCAGGCCGTCGGAAGGCTTGGATGACTTCCCCGCGCCGATCGCATCAGGCAGAATGATGAAAAATTTGCCGGCGTCCAAAGGCTGTCCGGGCCCGAAGAGTTCACCGGCGAATGCCGGCGTCAGAAAGCTGGCGCCGGAACCAGCGGTGCCGTGCAGAATGACGACAGGCTCGCCGGAGGGATCGCCGATGGTGAGATAGTGCAGATGCAATTCGTTCAGGACCTCGCCGGTATGAAACCGGAAGCCGCGAACGACCCAGTCGCCTTCTCTCGGCGGCGGATAATCCGCCGCCCCGGCGGCGAGCGAAACCAGCAAAAGAGCCGGGCCGGCGACCAATTTCGCGAGCAGGCGTGCGACCCTCATTTTGCCTTTTCCCGAGCCCGTTCGCTCCACATGCGGCGCCTACTCGGCGGCGACCTTGCGTTTGTCGGCGCGCCGCATGTTGCGCGGATCGCGATGCATCGCGCCATCCTTCATAATCATCGAGAAATGACCCGGCCCGACAAGAACCGACAGGTCCTTGAGCGGATTGGCGTCCACCAGCAGCAGGTCGGCCAAGGCGCCCTCCTTGATGATTCCGAGTTCGCCCTTGTGTCCCATCAGATCGCCGCCAACCGCGGTCGCGCATTTCATCGCCTCGGCGGGGCTGTAGCCGAAGAATTTCACAAAATGGCCGATGTCCCGGGCGTTCTGGCCCATCGGGGTCAGCGCGAAGCCATAATCGCCGCCGACGACGACGCGCATGCCGCGCTTGCGCATCTGGTGATAGGTCGCGATCGTGAATTCGAGTTTGCGCATCATGCCCATACGTTCGACCACCTCCTTGGTCATGCCCACCACATCGCCTTCGAAGACCGTATTATGCAACAGGCCGAACGCCGGCCCGATGATGACCCGATCCTTGGCCGCCTCCAGCATGTCGAGCGCTTCCGCGTCGGCGAAATCGCAATGATAGATGCAGTCGACGCCAGCGCGCACCGCGCGCTTCACCGATTCGGCGGCGCGCGAATGAGTGGCGACCCGCTTGCCCCAATCATGCGCGGTGCGCACGCCGACCGTCAGTTCCTCCTCGCTGAGGGAAACGACTTCGGCGCGCGCGTGGCTGACAAACTCGTCGCCCGAAACATTGATTTTGACATTGTCGACGCCCTCGCGACAGCACAGGCGAACCGCCCTGCGCATTTCATCGACGCCATCAGCGATCATGCCGAAGCTTTCGGCGTGCATGTGCTGCTTGCGCTCGTCGCCAAGGCCGCCTGTCGTGGTGATCTCCGGCCCCGCGGCGCGATAGCGTGGGCCGGCGAGATAGCCGTCTGCAATCTCCTGGCGGACGACGACGTCGATGCGCATCTTGGCCGAGGCGGCGGAATAACAAGATGTGAAGCCGTGGTTGAGGATGAGGGTCGCGTTACGGCAGGTGCGCAGCAAATGTTCCTCGGGCGGGATTTCGCCGAGATCCTGATTGCGTACGGGGCCGACGAATGAGAGATGGCAATGGCCCTCCACCAGTCCGGGCATCAGGAACTGGCCTTCACCGTCGATGATTTCGGCGGCGTTTTCGGCGGCTATGGCATTGCGCCCGCGCGCGACCGTCTTGATTCGATTGTTCTCGACGACGATCTCGCCGGGATATTCCTCGTCGTTGACGCCATCCCAGATCGTGACATTGCGAAACAGATAAGACGTCATGACTTCCTCCCTCGGATCGCGAAGAGGCGGCGGCGCTTATCCGGCCGTCTGATCCAGTTCGCCGGGACAGGATAGAACGAAGCCTCGGGATCGTCCAACTGCGATTCTCAGCGGGTCGCACGGCTATCCGAGCAACAGAATTCGGTCGCATGACTCCGCCCTTTGCAACCCCAGCACGTCGTGCCCGGCCTTGTGCCACGGCTGTCCGGTTCAGCAAGATCGGTTGTAAATCTTAAGTCGCACACAACCCCGCGCGTCGTGCCCGGGCTTGTCCCGGGCATCCACGCCGTGCGGAAGACGCCAACTTTGAAGGTTTCTTGCAACGGCT
>DATBZF010000162.1:0-2292 GCA_036513315.1 Roseiarcus sp. | reverse complement strand
GACCGCTTTCGCGGTCGTCATTGACAAAGGTCTCAGCGGTGAAAGAATTGCCTCCATGCGAACAATGGCTCAATAGCGAAGTCAGTAGGGGCGATAAGCCTCGCGAAGCTGTTGTCTCGCATCCTGAACGTCCTCCCATATTGGAGATCCGATCAACGAAATTGTGAACCTGCACAGCAATGACGGACGAGCGCTGATCAGCACGCTCTCACAGCCGCATGGCGCCGCATTCGATCGCCGCGAAGCGATCGGCGTCGAGCGCGACATAGGCGCCTTGGGCGCGGTCGAAGACATAGAGCGGATCGGCGATGCCCAAGGGGTCGAAGCCCTCTTTGGCCAGGTCGTGCTTCTTGTGCTTGAAGGTCGCGGTGATATCGATTTCGCGCCGCACGCGCAGGAAGACCGGGCGCGCATAATCGGGCAGCGCCCGCATTCCCTCCGCGATTTTGGCAAGGTCGAGCGCGCTTGTCGCGGCGATGAGCGCCATGCCGGCGCGTCCCTCGGCGCCGGGAACGGCGACGCCATAGACCGCCGCCTCGGCGATGCCGGGGCAGGCGGACAAAGCCGAAGCGACTTCCAGCGTGGCGACATTCTCGCCTTTCCAGCGGAACGTGTCGCCGATCCGATCGACGAAATAATAAAAGCCCTGTTCGTCGACGCGCATCAGATCGCCACTGCGCATGTAGGCGTCGCCCGGCGCAAAAACGTCGCGCAGGATTTTCTTCTCGGTGTCGGCTTTGTTGGTATAGCCCTCGAAGCGGGCCGAAAGATCGCCTCCGTCGCTGGCGATCCGCCCGATCGCTTCGCCCGCCTCGTTGCGGGCGCAGCGGATGCAAAAACCGTCCGGGCCGCGCAAGGGCTGATCCGAATCGAAATCGAACCTGACCAGCGCGATCGGATTGCGCGCCATCAGGAAGCTCGGGACTTTCCCGATCGCGCCGACCCTGCCTTCGACATTGTAGAGCGAGAAATTTCCTTCGGTCGCCGCATAGAATTCCAGGATGCGCGCAATGGCGAAGCGCTTCTCGAAGGCGCGCCAGACATCGGCGTTCATGCCATTGCCGCAGGCGAGCCGCAGCCGATGGCCACGCTCGGCCGGATGGGGCGGCGCCGCGGCGAGATAGCGGCAGAGTTCGCCGATATATTGGAACAGGCTGCAATCCCAGCGCGCAATGTCGTCCCAGAACTGGCGCGCCGAAAAGCGTTCCTGCACCACGACAGAGGCGCCGCTGACCAGGGCCGCGCCGGTCGCCACGATGCCGCCGACGCTGTGATAGAGCGGCAGGCAATCGTACATGCAATCGTCCGGCCTGATGTCGGCGAGGCCGGCGAACCAATGGCTCCACATCATGATGCGGTGATGGCTGACATGGGCCGCCTTTGGCAGGCCGGTCGTGCCGGAGGTGTAGATCAGCAGCGCGCGATCGGCCTGGCGCATTTCGCATTTCTCGTCGGCGGCCAGTTCGGCGCCGCTGAGCGCATCCACCGCGAGGTCGATGCGCGGCGGCGACAGAGCCTGGCCGCCGTGCAGCCAGATTTTCGGCGTCGCGGCGAGATGGGCCGTCGCCGTCGCTAAAGATTGCGCCAGCTCGGCCGCGACGATGATATGGGCGGGCGCGGCGATCGCGATGCAATGGGCGAGCGCCTGGCCGGTGAGATTCGTGTTGAGCAGCGCGACGACGCCGCCAACCTGCGTGACGCCAAGCCAGATCGCGAGATATTCCGGCCGGTTGGGCATCAACAGGCAGACGCTGACGCCCGGCTTGACGCCCTCGGCGATCGCCCATCGGGAATAGCCGTTCATTCTTTGCGCAAGCGCTGCGAAGCTCATCGTCTCCCGGTCGCTGAGCAGCGCCGGCTTGTCGCCAAGCGTTTGGCCGAGCTCGCCGATTACGATGGGCAGGGTCCGCCGGGGATCGTCGGCGGCGCGCGCCGTCGCTTCGAGGGCGCGCATCCACGCGCGCGCCGGCGTCGACGAACGATCCGCATCGCGCGGGGTCGCCGCCGCGGCGTCTTGCGGTTCAACCATGTCTATGGAGTCGCCCAAGCCATGCCTCGCCTTCAGTCGAGGCGCCGGAACTTGCTGCGCCAATGGACAAGCGCGGGCTCGCCATCGTTGCGACGCACCGCGGCGACGCGGCCGATCACGATCGCGTGGGTGTGGCGGTCCAGCACTTCTTCGACTTCGCAGTCGATGCAGGCGAGCGCGTCACGCAGAAGCGGAGCGCCGGTGACGAGCGACATCCAGTTGGACCCTTCGAAGCGCGCGGCGCCCTTGACGCCGCTGCGTCC
>DATBZF010000161.1:0-14038 GCA_036513315.1 Roseiarcus sp. | reverse complement strand
CGATCCAGACTGAGCTGCAGGCGCCTCGCGAAAAGAAGCTGATGACGCGTTTGTAGCTTAGTCTGGATGGCTTCGTCGCTGCGCTCCCTCGCCATGACGGCGGTGGTTTCTCCTGCGGCGTCGCTGACGCATTCACGGTTCTGCTCGGCTCTCCGTCATCGCGAGGGAGCGTAGCGACGAAGCGATCCAGACTGAGCCGCAGGCGCCTCGCGAAAAGAAGCTGATGACGCGTTTGTAGCTTAGTCTGGATGGCTTCGTCGCTGCGTTCCCTCGCCATGACGGGCGGGGAGCTACGGTCGCGCTGCGTTCAGCTTCTGCTGCGCCGCCTCGACCAGCCTTTGCAATGTCGGCCGGGCCGGCGCGAAGAACGTTGCGCCGGTATGCGGCGTCGAGAAATCGAGCAGGCGGTCATAGGCGCCGGGGGGGTCGCCGACATACATGCGTTGGAGCATCTTTTCGATCACCCAGAGATAGCGGGAATAGCCGATGAAATAGGTGCCGAACTCCCGCTGTCCCGGTCGGCCGAAGGGCATGTTGTCGCGCAGGATGTCATATTCATTGCCGTCGGCGTCGACGATGGTGGCGAGCGATTTATGCGATTTGCGCGGCGCGTCGTCATCGTCGATTTCGATATTGTCGATCTTGGTGCGGCCGATGATCGCTTCCTGGACATGGGTGGGAACCTTCGCCCAGGCTCCGAGATCGTGGAGATATTTCTGAACGACGATATAGCTGCCGCCGGCAAATTCCGCGTCCTCCTCGCCGACCAGCGCGGCGGCGGGCAGATCGAGGCCGGTCGGGTTCGCCGTGCCATCGACAAAGCCGAGCAGGTCGCGCGCATCGAAATAGCGAAAGCCGGAGACTTCGTCGACGACGCTCACGCTGTCGCCAAGAGCGTTCAGCAGAATGCGTTCAAATTCAAAGCAGAAATCTGGACGCTCGGCGCGGATGTGGAAGAGCAGATCGCCCGGCGTCGATGGCGCATCATGCGCCGCGCCCTTGATCGCGGCGAAAGGTTTGAGTTCATGCGGCCGCTGCTCGAGATGAAGGCGGTCCCAGAGATCGCCGCCAATGCCGGCAATGCAGGACAGCCGGGCGCCGAGATCGCGAAAGCCGACATTCTTGACGAGATCGTCAAGCTCGCCGAGCGCCGCGGCGACCTTGGCGAGAGCGGCCTGGTCGCTTGCGACGGTGACGACGAGAAAGACCGCCGCCGTCGAGAGCGGCGCATCGACGCTCTGCGCGTCGATCGGCACTCTGTCCCAGCTTTTCTCGGACATCTGACAATTCTCCGCTTTGGCGAGGGAACAGAGCGATCCAGCGCGAAAATATCGCGATCGCGCGCGATCCCGCAAGAAGGAATGCTGTCATAAAAATCTCAGGCGGGCGTGTCCGCCGATGGCTCGGCGCGATAGCGCAGTCCGTCGGCGAGGAGCGCGACCATGCGTCGTGCGCGCTCGGGTCCGGCATTGCTCGCGGACATGCACAGGCTGGCGACGGCGCCCAGAATATCGTCGGCGTCGATATCGGCGCGGACCTCGCCGGCGGCGACCGCCGATTTGAGGAGCGTGCGAAGGGCCGGCCGCAGCCGCTGGTCGAAATAAGCCGGCAGGGCGTCGAACGCCGGATCGCCCGAGTGCAGGGCGTTGGCGAGCCCACGCTTGGCGGCGACGAAGGCGGCATAGCGTTGCAGCCATTTGGACAAAGCTTCGAACGGCCTGTGCTCGGCGGCCAAGGCCGGCGCGGCATCCGCGCAGTCGTCAATTTCGCGACGGAACACGGCGGCGATGAGATCGGCGCGTTGCGGGAAATGGCGGTAGAGCGTGCCGATTCCGACGCCGGCCTTCTCCGCGATCTCGCGCACGGGCGCGTCGACGCCGGACGCGGCGAACACCACCATTGCGGCGCTCAGCAGATTGTCGATGTTTCGTTGCGCGTCGGCGCGCACCGGCCGATCGGCGCTTTCGCCCGGTTTCAAAGCCTCGTCCCGCTTTTTTGGTTTACCGGCCATCACTTCGCGCTTGCAAAACGGAACATTGTTCCGTATAAACGGAATCGTGTTCCACTTGGTACTCATAGCGCAGCGTTGCGGCTTTGGCCACAGCGGCGCGGAGGAGGATATAAACATGCAAGACAAACCCGTCGCCCTCGTCACCGGCGCCAATCAGGGCATCGGCCTCCAGATCGCCAGGGATCTCGCAGACCATGGTTTCATCGTGCTCGTCGGCTCGCGCAATCTTGAGCGCGGCGAGGCCGCAGCCTGGGAAATCGGGCGAGACTCAAGGGCGCTCCAGCTCGACGTGACGGACCAGGCCTCCATCGCCGCAGCGGCGGCGCGCATCCGCGACGACTTTGGCCGCCTCGATCTGCTCATTCAGAACGCCGCGATCTCCAACACCAACAAGCAGCCCGGCCAGTCGGTCGCCGATTACGCCAAGACCACCCGTCCGAGCAATGTATCCCTCGATGAAATGCGCGCGGTATGGGACACCAATGTTTTCGGCGTCCTCGCCGTCTACCAGGCGATGCTGCCGCTGCTGCGCGCGGCGCGGCAGGCGCGCATCGTCAATGTGTCGAGCGGCGTCGGCTCGCTGACGGCGGCCGCCGATCCGGCCTATCCCTGGCGCGCGATCTTCGGTCCGGTCTATCCCGCGTCCAAGACGGCGCTCAACGCTTTGACGCTCGCCATGGCGCTCGAACTGGAGGCGGAAGGCATCAAGGTCAACGCCGTCTCGCCGGGCTTCACCAAGACCAACCTCAACAATTATGCCGGCACGGAGACGCTTGAGGAGGGCGCCCGCGAGGCGGTGCGCGTCGCGCTGCTCGGCCCGGACGGCCCGACGGGGACGTTTACGCGCTGGGAGGGCGAAACGATCCCGTGGTGAGCCTGCGAGCTGAAAACATGGCGGTGGCGGCTGAAGACATCTTCCATTAATTCGCTTGTTGATTCCGTTGGCCACCCCAGCCAAGTAGATGGCATCGCCATGTTACGGAGGGGAACATGACAAGGTCCGCAGCGATTCTGGTCTTTCTGTCGCTGATGGCGGGCGGCGCTTTGGCGGCTTCGCCCGAGGCGACCTATCTCGCGGCGCGCGACAAGGCCATCGCCGAGATCAAGGCCCTGCAAGACGCGAAGACGAGCGAAAGCGCGATCCAGGCGGCGGAGGACAAAGCGACCGCCGATCTTGTGAAACAACTCAAGGACATTATCGGGCCGCTCACGATTGAAGGCTTTGCGTCCCCTTATCACCTCAATATCGCCCTGCGAGAAGAACAGGGTTATGGCGAGCTGGACGGCCTCGCCGCCTATGGCAAGGACAACCAGACGTTTGTTGTGACGACGCGATCGTTGACCCAGAAATGGCTTGAAGCGAGTGCGAAGGACAATGACAAGACGAGACGGCAGCCGACGAACATCGACGCCGCCGCCCGAGGGGAGGACTTCTACAACGCTTCGCTCTACACCGACGTCACCTTCTCGAAATATTCCGATCTGCCGTTGGCCAAGCCCGCAGGCGCTGATCTCGTTGTCGCCGCGCTTGGCGGACTCTCGCAGGGTTTCGAGGCCGAGCTGCCGGATACGATCGTCGCCACCATCGTCAAGGGCGACAAGGTGTTTGTCGCCAGCGTTCCCCGCAAGACGCCGATTGGCAAGATCCGCGCCTGCGCGCCACTATGGGCGAAAGCCCAGCACGACGGGTTAGCGGACGCAGATTCTTCGGCGGCGAAAAACTATCGCGCCTGTTTCAGCCAGCACGCTCCGAAGGAGGGCTCCTTCGCCGGCCTGGTCAAGGAAGCGCAGAGCCTCGTCGCGCGCTTTGCGGGGGAGTGATGGGGGAGTCGTTGCCCGGGGCCGTCCCGCGACCGGCTCAGTTCTTCGCCCGCGCCTTACCTATTCCCTCCCGCCTTGTGGGGGAGGGTTAGGGAGGGGGTCGCGCTGCCCTCGAAAGCGGGGTCTCAGCTTCAATCGTATCGTTTCCGGTACGCTATGGATATTGCGGAAAATCTCGTCATTGGTGAATCGCAGAACGTCGTATCCTTGTGAATAGAACCTCTCGGCGTCTTGGCCGGGCTTGTCCCGGCCATCCACGCCGTGCCGTTGCAAGAAACTTTCGAAGTCGGCGGCTTCCGCACGGCGTGGATGCCCGGGACAAGCCCGGGCACGACGCGCGGGGGTTGTCTGCGACTTAAGATTTATAACCGGTCTTGCTGAACCGGACAGGCGTGGCACAAATCGTCTCAAGCGGCGGCCATCTTTGGCCTTTCCAACCTATGGGAATTTGCTCAATTGGACAGTCTTGCCCGCGCCTCGACAATCGCCGCCGTCTGTTTCCGCGCGGCCTCGAGTCCAGGCGTGGTCTTGGCTTTGTCGTTGAAGCAGGAGAGGAAGGCGGCCTGACCCTCGGCGGCGAGCTTCTCCATCTGCTTTTCCAGCTTTTCCTGCAGTTTCTGGTTGGCGCCGGAATTGTTATAGGCCTTCCCCGCGAGATTGGCTTTGTGTTCATAGGTCCCGCGCAGCGTATCTCAGGCGGCGATAGGCTTGATCTGGGTGGTGGGCTTCACGTTAGCGATGAAGACGCGCCCGCCTTTTTCAAGCGCGAGCAACAGTCGGTCCGGCGCCGGGGATAGTTCGGGGCCGATGGCGCTGACCGCCAGCATCGCCGCAAGGCGCCGGTTTTCCTCACGGTGACAGTTAGACCTGGTGAGATGACCCACAACCCGGAGTTCCGGCTGTACATGTGCACAAAATGCGTGTCTGTCTCATGGGCGATGCCACGCGGATGCTCATGATGAAGCGGCGACCAGTTCGGTAATGTTGTTGTCGTGTTTCGATAGACCATCGTACAAGTTTGGCGGCGCCTTCAGCGTCAAATGGCATGGTTGCCGTCAGGGCCTGGAGGAGGGCCTTTTCGATCCGCTTGCGCGGCGGGGCGACGGGGGTTGGGGAAGTGTTACCCATCTATCCAGTCCGATCTGTTACCACTCTATCCGGGCTGACTTGTCGCACAGCATCCCGCTGGACATGGCGGAGCGGGCAGCATGAAGCAAGACGTCGTCCTCGATCGGCGCGGCTAAGTCGTCTCGCTTCGCTCGACCACCCCTCATCTGTCATGCTCCGCATGACATCTTCTCCCGCAAGGGGAGAAGAGGGCGATTGCGCTTTTTTGATCTGGCTGACGCGGGCAGTCGGGGCGTCAGCTTCTCATTGATTGCATGCAGGCGATTGTGCGCGCGAGAGGAATTCGAATTCAAGGACGATCACAAGGTGATCGCCGCCTCCGGCGGTCGCCTGACGGCGATCCTTGACTTCGAATTCCTCTCGCGCCCTCGCGCCGCCATGCAAACAATGAGGGGATCCGCTCTCGGTTATTCCCCCTCGCAGGTTGAGAACGCGATCAGCGCGCGACGGGATTTGGGGGAGGTTCAAAAGTAGGCTGAGAATTCTGTTTTAGAGAAACATTTTCTGGACATTCCAGAACTTCAGTCGCACCCTATGCCGGTGTTTGGTCGCCGGCGGGAAGGACGATGGCGTTGCAACACCCTTCGGCGTCCTGGCCGGGCTTGTCCCGGCCACCCACGCGGCGCGGTTGCGGGCAACGTTGGAAAGTTGGCGGCGGCGGCTCGGCGTGGATGCCCGGGACAAGCCCGGGCAGGACGCGTCGAAGTTGAAGGCGACAAACAATTGGACCAATTTCAATTTTCTGTTCCGCAACCCATTGATATTGTTGAAGCCGACCCAGCAGAATCCAAATAAAAGCTTGGAAGAATTTGGAAAAAGAACCCCGAAACGTTGGTTTTTGTGCGCTCAGCGCATCGCCGGTGGGGGTCCGCGCCTTGTAGATTTGGCGTGACTCCCCAGCCGCCATCGGTTTTGCGGAAGCACGCGACTTGGCGCTCAGTTCGGAATAGTCTGCCTTCACACTCATCCAGCCCGGAGCCTGTCGCCTTGACCGCCCATCCCAATTCGATCGCTGCGCGCGACATCGCCTATTATTTCCATCCCGCCACCAATGCGCGCCGCCATGAGGCGATCGGGCCGATGGTGATCGAGCGGGGGCAGGGCGTTCATGTCTATGACGACCAGGGCAAGGAATATATCGAAGGGCTCGCCGGCCTGTGGAGCGTCGCGGTCGGCTTTGGCGAGGAGCGGCTCGTGGCGGCGGCGGCGGCGCAGATGCGCCAGTTGCCCTATTACCACTCGTTCTCGCATAAATCGCACCCGTCGGCGATCGCGCTCGCCGAGCGGCTGGTGCGCATGGCGCCGGGCAAAATGTCCAAGGCGCATTTCACCTCGTCGGGCTCGGAGGCCAATGATCTCGCGATCAAGATGATCTGGTATTACAACAACGCGCTCGGCCGCCCGCAAAAGAAGAAGATCATCTCGCGCCAGCGCGCCTATCACGGCGTCAGCATCGCTTCGGCGAGCCTGACCGGCCTGCCGGCGTTCCAGCGCGATTTCGACCTGCCGCTGCCGATGATGCATCATGTCTCGTGCCCGAGCCATTGGCGTTTCGGCGCCGCCGGCGAGAGCGAGGAGGCTTTCGCAAGCCGCCTCGCCAAAGAGCTCGACGACAAGATCCTCGCCGAGGGGCCCGATACCGTCGCCGCCTTCTTCGGCGAGCCTTTGATGGGGGCGGGCGGCGTCATCACGCCGCCGCGTAGCTATTGGGAGAAGGTCCAGGCGGTCTGCCGGCGCCATGACGTGCTGGTCGTCGCCGACGAAGTGATCACCGGATTTGGCCGCACGGGCAAGATGTTCGGCTCGCAAACCTATGGCATCGCGCCTGACATGCTGGTGGTGTCGAAGGCGCTGACTTCGTCCTATATGCCGCTGTCGGCGCTGGTTTTCTCGGATGCGATCTATCAGACGCTGGCCGACAATTCGGCCAAGATCGGCGTGTTCGCGCATGGCTTCACCGCCAGTGGCCATCCGGTGGCGGCGGCGGTCGCGATCGAGAACCTCAACATCATCGAAGAGCGCGACCTGGTCGGCAATTGCGCCGCTCTGGCGCCGCAATTCCAGGCGCGCCTGCGGGAGTTTGCCGGGCATCCTTTCGTCGGCGAGGCGCGCGGCATCGGCCTGATCGGCGCGCTGGAGCTGGTCGCCGACAAGGCAAGCAAAGCAGCGTTCGAAAAGCCGGGCGCCGTCGGCGCGCGCCTCGCCGAACTGTGCCAGGAGGAAGGGCTGATCATCCGCGCGATCGGCGACATCATCGCCTTCTGTCCGCCGCTGGTGATCAATTCAGCCGAAGTCGACGAAATGTTCGAGCGTTTCGCGCGCGCGCTGGCGCGGCTTCCTTCGGACTATCGCGCGGCGGCGTAAGATTCAGGCCGCCAGACGTCCGTCTTCGGCGGGCGTCGGCGCGGGCTTGGCGGGGTCGCGGTTGCGCCAGCGGCCGACCCTCTCGTCGCCCATATGCAGGGCGAGCTGCGCGAGATAATCCTCGCGCGGCAAGGCATGGAACAGGTCCGGGCCGAGCCACGCCGCGTCTGGGGCACATTCAACGTATGTGAAATGTGATTCGTGGAGTCGCGCCGCGAGATGGGCGAGGCCGAAAAGCGCTGCATTATCAGAGGCTTCGAACGCGCCTTCGATGGTGAATATGCCGCCGACGGCGACGCCAAAGCCGCCGCCAATCGTCTCGCCGGCGGAGTCTCGCACCTCGAAGGAATGGGCGAAGCCGGTGTCGAATAGACCGGCGAAGGCGCTGAGCAAGCGCGCTGGCATGATCGTCGAATGGCCGCGCGGGCGCCCGCTGCGCGCCAAGGCGGTCTCGATGTCGCGATCGAAAGTGACGCTCCAGGCGGGATCGGCGCCTTGGGTGAGAGCGCCATGCGCGGCGATGATGTCGGCGGGCGCGGCGACCGAGCGCTGGTCGCGCGAATGCCAGGCGATCGGTCCGAGCGAAGCGCTCGGGCAGAGGCCCTTGCCATAGGCTTCCATCATCGCGGCGGGCGCGAGATCGGAGGCAAGGCCGGCCAGCCCGTCGGCGGAAGGCAGCGCGCCGCGCGGATCGGGCAGGCTGGCCGATTTGACGAGGCTATCGCGCAGAAAGAGATCGAAAGTCGCCGCCAGGCCTCCGGCGCGCTTGGGCCGCACGAGACCGGCGACCACCCGCATCAGGCGCCGCGCCCGCACGGACAGGTTCTCATGCAGCGCGGCCTCGCGGCGCAGGCGAAGGGCGGCCGGAGGCGGCGGCGGCTCGGGCTCGACGCCCTCCGAAAACAGCCGTCCAAAATTGCCTGTGCGCAGCGGCAGCGACATGCCGGGCTCCTCTGGGGCCAATCCGTGGAGATTGGCGATTCGTGAGAGGAGGCTAGGCCCTGGGTCTTTGGGGACCTTCAATTCATTCGTTCGAATGCTGGTTAAATTCCGTTTACGAATCGCGTCATTTCAACAAAGTTGCGCCTTGTCGCGCTTTTGCCTAATCGAACCTTATGGACGGGCCGAGCGGCTTTTGGCGTCCGCGCCGGCGGCGCGGGGCTTCGGCGCCCGCTCAAAACCCTTAGCGCCCAAGGCGGACCTGACATGACAGCGCAGCCCCAGATAATCTCATCGGACGGCCCCCTCGCGGAGGGCAAGGCGCTGCACGACAAGCTGCTGATCGTCGATTTCGGCAGCCAGGTCACCCAATTGATCGCCCGGCGCGTGCGGGAGGCCGGCGTCTATTGCGAGATCGCGCCGTTCCAGAACGCCGCCAAGGCCTTCGCCGAACTGCAGCCCAAGGCGGTCATCCTGTCGGGCGGGCCGGCTTCGGTGCCGGACGAAGGCAGTCCGCGCGCGCCCGACGCCATCTTCCAGTCCGGCGTGCCGGTGCTCGGCATCTGCTACGGCCAGATGACGATGGCGGCGCAGCTCGGCGGCGGCGTCGAGAGCGGCCATCACCGCGAATTCGGCCGCGCCGAAGTCACGGTGGGGGCGCCGAGCCCGCTGCTGGAGGGGGTCTGGGAGGCGGGCGCGCAATATCCCGTCTGGATGAGCCACGGCGACCGCATCACCCGCCTGCCGGAAGGTTTTGCGACGATCGGCGTCTCGCCCAATGCGCCGCACGCGCTGATCGCCGACGAGGCGCGCGGCTATTACGGCCTGATGTTCCATCCCGAGGTGGTGCACACGCCCGACGGCGCCAGGCTGATCGCCAATTTCGTGCATAAGGTCGCGGGGCTGAAGAGCGACTGGACGATGGCGGCGTTCCGCGCCGAGGCGCGCGAGAGAATCCGCGCTGAGGTCGGTAAGGGCAGGGTGATCTGCGGCTTGTCGGGCGGGGTGGATTCGGCGGTCGCCGCCGTGTTGATCCATGAGGCGATCGGCGACCAGCTCACCTGCGTCTTCGTCGATCACGGCCTGATGCGCCAGGACGAGGGCGAAGAGGTGGTGCGGCTGTTCCGCGACCATTACAACATTCCGCTCGTCCATGTCCGCGCCGCCGATCTCTTCCTCGGCGAACTCAAAGGCGTCGAGGATCCGGAGGCCAAGCGCAAGACGATCGGGCGGCTGTTCATCGACACGTTCGAAGCCGAGGCGCGCAAGATCGCCGGCGACGGACGCGGCGCCGTCGAATTCCTCGCGCAGGGCACGCTCTATCCCGACGTGATCGAATCCGTCTCCTTCTCCGGCGGCCCGTCGGTGACGATCAAATCGCATCACAATGTCGGCGGCCTGCCCGAGCGGATGGACATGAAACTGGTCGAGCCGCTGCGCGAATTGTTCAAGGACGAGGTGCGCGCGCTCGGGCGCGAGCTCGGCCTGCCGCCCAGCTTCGTCGGACGCCATCCTTTCCCCGGCCCCGGCCTCGCCATCCGCATCCCCGGCGCCATCACGCCGGAGCGCCTGGAAATCCTGCGCAAGGCCGATGTGATCTATCTCGACGAAATCCGCAAAGCGGGCCTCTATGACGTGATCTGGCAGGCCTTCGCGGTGCTGCTGCCGGTGCGCACCGTCGGCGTGATGGGCGACGGGCGCACTTACGACCATGTCTGCGCGCTGCGGGCGGTGACCTCGTCGGACGGCATGACCGCCGATTTCTTCCCGTTCGATATGGCCTTCCTCGGCCGCGCCGCCACCCGCATCATCAACGAAGTGCGCGGCATCAACCGGGTTGTCTACGACGTGACCAGCAAGCCGCCGGGGACGATCGAGTGGGAGTGACCGGATACCATCCGGCGGCGATAGCGTAGGTTCGGCGGGCTTTGGCCCACCTTAGATTTGCTTTCGCCGTTCCCTGTTTTTCGGGACGAGCTCCTTTGAAGAAGGCATGATCGACATCAAACGCGTTGGACATTGGATGTAAAGCGCTGTCCACGAGGAACGGTACTGTGGCGTAGCATGGCGCATAAATCGGCCGGTCAGCTTCGCGCCCATGCTGGTCACTCTGCCTCACTGGCTCCCTTTTCGAAGGCAGGTACTAAATTGGCGAGGGCCTTCGACATCATGGGTGGAAAGGCGACTCGTCGACGCAATCGACGACCTCCGAGCATGCCTAGATCGGCTCGCCGCGGACGGTCGATGTTATGGTCAGGATCAGCGCCGCGACCATTTCGGGGGCGTCGTACATGGGAACATGACCGCAACCCGCCAAAGTCGCCGCCACGGCTCCCGGGGCCGCCGCCAGCATAGGGGCGCCATAGGTCTCGAATGGAATGACCTTGTCATGCTCGCCCCATGCAATCGTGATCGGGCAATGGATGCCCACGAGCGGTTTGATCGGCCCTTTTCGTCCCATCGTCGCGAGAAGCTGGGGCAATATTCTGGTCCCGCCTAGCGACCGCATCGCATGGAGCATCTCGTCGCGGGGCACGCGATCGCCATGCTCCATGGCTTGCGCATTCAGCGAACGCCGCACGGCGGCGATTCCAAGGAGGGGGCGCACCAACGGAATGAGGAGCGGCATCAGGGCGTGAGCGATGCGAAACGGTCGCGCGACCGCCTGGTAGTGTCGGTCGTTCCGCCACGCGCCCGCTGGTGAAAGGGCGGTCACGGATGCCGGGATGTTTCGCCTCGCAAGTTCGAGCGCGATCCAGCCGCCGAGCGAATTGCCGACGACATGCGGGCGATCAATCCCGCGTTGCGCGAAGTCCTCCGCCAGTTTGTCAACAATGCCATAGACAGTCGCCTCGCTATCCCAAGGCCACGGCTCTCCTCCCAGATGCCCCGGCAACGTCGGCGCATAAATCCGATGCCGTCGTTCAAGCATCGGAATCACCGGCCGCCAGATACGCCAGGAGCCGCCGATGCCGTGCAGCAGAACCAGGGGCGGTCCTTTGCCTCCTTCGTAGCTGTCCGTCGGCGCGTGCGCCGACATTCAGGACCGTGCTAGTTCGGTGAAGAAATCGCCCGCGCGTTGCAGAATGAGGTCCTTGTCATTGTCCAGTGTAGAAACGTGATAGGAGTTGTTGAGCCAGAGCAACCGCACGTCATCCGAAGAGACGCTGGCGGCGATCCGCTTGGCGTTGGCCATGGAAACGAGATGGTCCTCGCGCGAATGGATGACGAGGGTCGGACAGGCGATCTTGTGCAAGAGATCTGTCGTCGCGGCGACGAGCACGTAGAGCTGACGCAAGCAAGCGACCGGGGTTTCCTCGTAGGCCAATTCCTTGATGCCTGGCGCCTTGATGTCCGACCCGATGCCTGGAATTCTCGTCGGCGCTTGGCCCATCGATATCACTTCCGCGATGGCCTCAGGCAGCACGCCGGCCGGCGCGCTGATCGGGACGATGCCGGAGACGAGAGCAGGAAACCGCGCCGCGAGGTTCAACGTAAGCACGCCGCCCATCGAGAGGCCGGTCACGAAAACCTTCCGCTTTTGCGCCGTCAGGTCTTGTAGCGCCTTCTGGGCGGCCCCCAACCAATCGAGATAGCTTGTGGTTTCCATATCGTCGGGCGACGTTCCATGACCCGGCAAACAAGGCGCGCTGACCGTGAACCCGAAACGGCGGTGCAGGCCTTCTCCAAGGTAGCGCATACTTTGCGTGGAGCCGGTGAAGCCGTGCAGAACGAGCACCCCGACGTCGCCGCCATCAAAAGCGAATGGCTCGGCGTCCTTCATAATCGTCGCCATAGTATTTCCTCCCGTTGTTCTGCCTGTTTGGCTTGGACCATTTCACGTCGGCGACATTGCCTTCATCGCTTGGCGTATTGTACCGCGACGCGACCAATACGTTCGCGTGCGACGATTAACTTCATGACGCCTGCGGTGCCGTCGCCGATTTCGAGGCCCATCACATCGCGCATTCTCTGCTGATGCGGAAGATCCATGGACCAGCCATAGTGCCCGAAAGTCAGAAGGCACTGATGAATGACGTCGAACGCAGTTTTGGGGCCGAGCCACTTGACCATCGCGGCTTCCGCGGTATGCGGCCTCCCGGCATCGCGCAATTCCAAAGCGTGATAAGAAAGCTGGCGCACCGCCGCAATATTGGTTTCACCTTCGACAAGCGGAAATGTGACGCCCTGATATTGGGCGATCGGGGCGCCGAAGGCGGTGCGTGTCTTGGTGTATTCCCAGGCTTCGTCAAGCGAGGCTTGCGCGCTGCCGACGCATTCGAGCGCGATAAGCGCGCGGCTGTAATCGAAGCCGCGCATGACATGGGTGAAGCCCTGATTCTCCTCGCCCAGGCGGTTCTCGACGGGAACCCGGACGTCTTCAAAGAAAACCGACCCGCGGCCGATGATGCGGCTGCCGACATCATTGAAGCGCGTTCTGGCGACGCCAGACGTATGGGCGGGCACGATCATCGCGGTGATCCCCGCCGCGCCGCTTTCGGGGCTTCCCGTTCGTGCGAATACGATGAAGGCGTCGGCGCAGTCGGCAAAAGTTATCGACGTTTTTTCGCCATTAAGGACGTACGAGTCGCCATCGCGGCGGCACCGAAGCGTCATATTGGCCGCGTCGGACCCGCCGCTCGGCTCGGTCACGCAGATGCCAAGCAGCGCCTCGCCGCTGATCATGCGTGGAACCCAATGGCCGGCGATCGCCGGCGCCGCACTGCTCATGATGATCGCGCCAAGTAATGAAACGCCGACGGGCACAGCGCTGATGTTGAAGTCGCCATAGGCGAGCTCCTCGGCGATGATGCCCGCGGTGACGCCTGAGGCGCCGAGGCCGCCAAACGCTTCGGGCAGATCGGCGCCAAGCAGCCCGAGACCGCCCATTTCGCGTAAGAGGCTGCGATCGAGGACGCCGGAAGCTTCCCGCGCCTGGTAGTGCGGCGCGAGGCGTTCGCGCGCAAAGCGCCGCGCGAGATCGCGGATGGCGACTTGGTCTTCATTCGGAATCATCGGCGTCCAGTCCGGTTTAGGGGTTCGCGGCGGTCAGCGTCCTGCAAATGTTGGCTTCTGTTTGTTCAGGACCGCGCGCATCGCGTTCCAGGCGTCGTCGGTGCTGGTGATCCGCGCCATCGCGCGCGCTTCGTTTTCGAGCTGCCCTTCAAGGCTCTCCGTGGCGCTTGAAATCATGAGGTTCTTCAGCTCGCCGAACGCTAACGTCGGCCCTTGCGCCAGCCGGCTCGCCAGCGCCCAACCTTCGGCGACGAGCGCATCGGCCTCGACGACCCGATTGATGAGGCCGGTCGCCGCGGCCTCTTCGGCGCTCAGCGTCTCGTTCAACATGAGAAACTGAGCCGCGCGTCTTGGACCCATGCGCCGCGGCAGATAGTAGGAGCCGCCGCTATCGCTGATGATCCCGATGCCGGAGAACGCCGAGTAGAATTTCGCCGCCGGCGCGGCGAGCGCGAAGTCGGCCCCCGCGATCAGCGCGACGGCGCCGCCTGCGGCCAGGGCGTGGACTGCGACGACGACCGGCGCGTTCATTCTGGCGAAGCGTGAAATCGCCATGTGAAGATCGGATGTCGCGCTCGAAACGAAGCGGGCCAGTTCGTCACGATCGCTCGCCAGGGCGTTCAAGTCCCCGCCGACGCTGAAGTAGCGACCTTTGGCGTCGATGAGAACGGAGCGGACCGCGGAATTGACGGAGCATTCCGTCGCCAATTCGTTGAGTTCGCGAGCAAACTGACGATCGAATGGATTGCCGCGCTCGGC
>DATBZF010000160.1:0-3358 GCA_036513315.1 Roseiarcus sp. | reverse complement strand
CCGGCGGGGGGCGGACATGGTGGCGCGCGCATCGACGGTGGCCTTTGAGGGCGTGGAGGCCCGGCCGGTCGACGTCCAAGTGCAGATCGCATCAGGCACGGTCGCCTTCACCATCGTCGGGCTTGGCGACAAGGCGGTGGCCGAATCGCGCGAGCGGGTGCGCTCGGCGCTGATCGCCTCCGGCCTCGCCCTTCCGGCGAAGCGGATCACGGTCAACCTTGCGCCAGCCGACATGCCGAAGGAAGGCAGCCACTACGATCTGCCCATCGCACTCGCGGTGATGGCGGCGATCGGCGCCATACCGCCCGACGCGCTCGACGGCTTTGCGGTGATTGGGGAACTCGCGCTCGACGGCGCGATCAGCGCCGTCGCCGGCGTGCTGCCGGCCGCGATCGCCGCCAACGCCGCAGGCAAAGGCTTGATTTGCCCAGCGCCCTGCGGACCAGAAGCGGCGTGGGCGTCGGCCGATCTCGAGATCCTAGCGCCGCGCTCGCTGATCCAGCTCGCCAACCACTTCAAGGGCGCGCAAGTGCTGTCGCGCCCCGAGCCTGCCTTGCGCGCATCGGGCGGCCCACAGCCGGACCTGCGCGACATCAAGGGCCAGGAGAGCGCCAAACGCGCGCTCGAGGTCGCGGCGGCCGGGGGCCACAACCTTCTGATGAGCGGCGCGCCGGGCGCGGGCAAGTCGATGCTCGCCCAGCGTCTGCCGTCGATCCTGCCGCCTTTGACGCCGCGCGAACTCCTCGAAGTGTCGATGATCCATTCGGTCGCGGGCGCGCTCGCCGGCGGCGTCCTGACCGACCGGCGCCCGTTCCGAAGTCCCCATCATTCGGCCTCGATGCCGGCTTTGGTCGGCGGCGGCGTGCACGCCAGGCCCGGGGAGATTTCGCTCGCCCACAACGGCGTCTTGTTCCTCGACGAACTGCCGGAGTTCCAGCCCCAGGTGCTGGACAGCCTGCGCCAGCCGATCGAGACCGGCGAAGTGGCGATCGCGCGCGCCAATCACCGCGTCGTCTACCCGGCGCGATTTCAATTGATCGCGGCGATGAACCCGTGCCGGTGCGGCATGGCCAACGAGCCGGGTTACGCCTGCAAGCGCGCGCCAAACGACCGCTGTGTGGCGCAATATCTCGGCCGCCTCTCCGGGCCGCTTTTGGATCGCTTCGATCTCGTCGTCGACGTGCCGTCAGTGCTGGCGGCGGATCTGATGACGCCGCCAGCCCGCGAAGGCTCGGCGGAAGCGGCCGCCCGGGTGGCGGCGGCCCGCAAGATCCAGCTCGCGCGGTATGCTGACCTCGGGCTCGACGGCGTCGTTTGCAACGCCCGCGCGCCGGCCAGCGCCATCGAGGAGATCGCGGAGGCGGACGCGTCAGGTCTCGCGCTGTTGCGCGACGCCGCCGAGCGGCTCCGTCTGTCCGCGCGCGGTTATCATCGCGTGCTTAAGCTTGCGCGCACACTGGCTGACCTCGACGGCGGCGGCCCGACCCGTCGCGTGCATTTCGCCGAAGCGCTCTCCTACCGAGGCGCCCCCGACCGCGCGGTCGCGGCGGCATAGACAGTCGGAATCGGCGCAAACCTTAGAATTCGGCCGAATTCCGCAAGGAGTTCACAACGGCCGCCTGAGACCATGGATTTCGAGCGGATCGGCGCGACGCCGCGCTCGAGCGGGATTGGAAATGGATCTGGGCGCCGGATTGGCGGATTTCGCGGTTCATGCGCTGTGGCTGCAGGCTGGCGTGGTCATCGCTTTGGCGGCTGCGCTCGCCGGAGCCGCCGACTGCGGCCGGCGTCAAGCGCAAGCGCGGGGGGCGCAGGTCGCCGCGGAAAACGACGGATTGCGCGACGAACTCTGGCGCCTGAAGGAAGCGGCGGCCGCCCGCGACAAAGCAGTGGCGGCGAGTGAGGCCAAATCTCGCTTTCTGACGACGATGAGCCACGAAATCCGTACGCCGATCAGCGGCATTCTCGGTATGGCCGATCTGTTGCGGGAGGCTTCACTCGATCTGGAAAACGCCAGCTATGTCGAAGCGATTCGGAGTTCCGGCCGCGCGCTTGTCGCCCTGATCGACGAAATCCTCGATCTGGCCAAGATCGAAGCGGGCCGTTTCGATCTCGTTCTCGAAAGGGTCGATCTTCGTCGACTGATCGAGGGTGTCGTCGAACTGCTCGCGCCGCGCGCTCAGAGCAAAGGCATCGAGATCGCAGCCTCGTTCAGCGCCGACGCACCGCGCTTCGTCCGCGCGGACGGTCCGCGCCTGCGCCAAATCCTCATGAATCTCGCTGGCAATGCGATCAAATTCACCGATCGGGGCGGTGTCTGCGTGACGGTCGAGCGCGGCGAAATGGGCGCGGCGCGATTCTCCGTGATCGATACTGGGCCTGGTGTGCCGGCGGATCGCCGGAAGGCGCTTTTCGACCGTTTCGAGCAAGGCGATAGCCCGCACGCGCGCCGCTTCGAGGGCGCGGGGTTGGGGCTCGCCATCTCGCGCGAGCTTGTCCGCCTCATGGGCGGTGAGCTGTCGCTTTCTGACAATCCAGGTGGAGGGTCGATTTTCGCCTTCGCCGTTCGGCTGCCGAGATGCGCCTCAGTCGAGCCGCTGGCCACACCGGAGACGATGCGCCGCGTTCCCAGTGGAACGCGCGCTCTCATCATCGCCAATTCTCCATTCGAGGCGCCGGCTATCGAAGCGCGCCTCATGGAAGCTGGCGTCGAAGTCGACCGCGCCGAGGGCCTGGACTCCGGCCTCGAGGCGTTAAACGCCCCGCACAAGCCCGATGTCGTCATCGTCGATTGCGCGCTCGGACCTGAAGCCACCAGGCGGCTGGCGCAAGCCGCGCGGGAAGCGGCGATCCGGCGCAGCCTGGTGCTGTTTTCGCCCTTTGAACGCCACGCGTTCGGTCAGATGGCGCTCAAGGGTTTCGACGGCTGGCTGGTCAAGCCGGTTCGCGCGCGCTCGCTTTTCGAGCGCGTGGGATGGGATGTTGAGGCGCCCCCCGGCCCTACCTCGCGCCTCTCATCGCCCCCGTTAGTCCGCCGCGCCCTTGTCGCCGAAGACAACGACATCAATGCTCTCATTACTCAAAAGGCGATGCGGCGCTTGGGTTTCGAGGTCATTCGCGTATCCGACGGCGAAGAGGCCCTGCGTCTGGCCTCGCCGATCGCGCCTCTAGAATCTCGACCCTTCGACGTCATTTTGATGGACCTTAAGATGCCAGCTCTCGACGGCTACGAGGCCACGCGCCGTTTGCGGAGGCTCGAGGCTTCCTGCGGCTGGTCGCCGACGCCCATTATCGCCCTGACCGCCAATGCTTTCGAGGAGTGGAGAGTCTCCCCGTCGGCCGCTGGGTTCGACGCCAT
>DATBZF010000159.1:0-37547 GCA_036513315.1 Roseiarcus sp. | reverse complement strand
GACGCCGCCGGCGCCCAGCTCCAGAGCGGCCTCGACAAATGGTACAAGCCAGCCAAATAAGGCTCAGAGTCGCTCCCTCTACGTCATGGCCGGGCTCGTCCCGGCCATCCACGCCGCGCCGTTGCAACTACCTTCGAAGTTGGCGATGGCGGCTTGGCGTGGATGCCCGGCACAAGGCCGGGCATGACGCGCCGGGGTCGCCCATAAACCAGCGATGCTCACGGACATCCTGACGATCATGCCAACGCCATCGCAAGTCGTCGCCGCCATGCCGCGCTCCCGATTCATCGGGCTGATGCTGCTGTTCCTCGGCCCCGCCGTCGCCATCTATACGCTGTTTTCGATCTATCCCTTGCTCGCGACGATCTCGCTTTCGACCTATTCGACGGGTCCGACCGGCGATCATATATTTGTCGGCCTCGCCAATTTCATCACGCTGCTCACCGACTCGGTCTGGTCGAAGCCGTTCTGGAACGCCTTCTTCAACAATCTGCTGCTGTTTCTCGTGCACATGGTCGTGCAGAACCCGATCGGCATTGCGCTGGCGGGGCTGCTCAGCCTGCCGGCTTTGCGCTTTCGCGCCACTTATCGCACGCTGATCTTCCTGCCGACCATGTTGTCGGTGGTGATCATCGGCTTTGCCTGGAACCTGATCCTGTCGCCGCTGTGGGGCGTCGCCGAGGGATTCCTGAAGGCGATCGGCCTTGGCGCCTGGTTTGCGCCGTGGCTTGGCCTGCCCTCGACCGCGCTCGTCACTCTGTCGCTGATCTCGGTCTGGCAATTCATCGGCATTCCGATGATGCTGATCTATGCCTCGTTGCTCAATATCCCGGAGGAGCTGGTCGACGCCGCGCGCGTCGACGGTCTCGGGCAATTGCGCATCTTCTTTCATATCAAGCTGCCGCTGATCCTGCCGACGATCGGCATGGTGTCGATCCTCACCTTCGTCGGCAATTTCAACGCATTCGACCTTATCTATGCGGTCAAGGGCGCGTTGGCTGGCCCCAATTTCGCCAGCGACATTCTCGGCACCTATTTCTACCGCACCTTCTTTGGCTACCAATTGCAGGTCGGCAGCCCGACCATGGGCGCGACCGTGGCGACCGTGATGTTCCTCATCATTCTGGTCGGCGTCTGCGTCTATCTGTTTCTCGTGCAGCGGCGCATGCTGCGCTACACATTCTAAAAGATCGGGTCCTCCCTTGACGCGTTCACGCATCACTCGGCTCGGCGTTCACGCGGTATTGTTCGCCTATGTCCTTCTGGCGATCCTGCCTATTCTGCTTGTCGTGATGAATTCCTTCAAAAGCCACGACGCGATTTTTGGCGCGCCGCTGGCGCTGCCGAACGCCGACACCTTTTCGCTGATCGGCTATCAGAAGGTGCTCGCCAAATCGCACGCGGTCACCTATTTCCTCAATTCGATGATCGTCACGCTCGGCAGCATGTTCCTGGTGCTGCTGTTCGGCGCCATGGCCGCGTGGGCGCTCACCGAATATAAATTCCGCGGCTCCACGCTCCTCGCGCTGTTCCTGTCGATCGGCATTATGGTGCCGATTCGCCTCGGCTCGGTGGCGATCGTCGCAATGATGCGCCAGTCCGGACTCAATGACACGCTGACCGCTTTGGTGCTGGTCTATGTCGCGCAAGGCCTGCCGATGGCGATTTTCATCCTGTCCGAATTCATCGAACAGATCCCGAAGGATCTGCGCGACGCCGCGCGCTGCGACGGCGTGCCGGAGACGCGCATTTTCTTCGAGGTGATCGCGCCGCTGCTGCGCCCGGCGATCGCGACAGTCGCGGTGTTCACGATGGTGCCGGTGTGGAACGACCTTTGGTTCCCGCTGCTGCTCACTTCGAGCGACAGCACGCATACGATCACGCTCGGCGTGCAGCAATTCCTTGGCCAATATACGACCGACTGGAACAGCGTGTTGTCGGCTCTGTCGCTGGCTATCCTGCCGGTCGTCGTCATCTATGTCATTTTCTCCAGGCAATTGATCAGCGGCCTGACGGCCGGCGCGGTCAAGTGAAACGGACCTGAAATCATGGCGACCCTGCGCATCGACAAACTTAACAAATCCTACGGCGACGCCGCCATCCTGAGGGATATCGACCTTTCGATCAGCGAAGGCGAATTCGTTGTGCTTGTCGGCCCATCGGGCTGCGGCAAATCCACGCTGCTGCGCATGATCGCCGGGCTCGACGGCGTGACATCGGGCGATATTTTCATCGGCGAACGCCGCGTCAACAATCTCGAACCCTCGCAGCGCAAAATCGCGATGGTGTTCCAGTCCTATGCGCTCTATCCGCATATGAACGTGAAGAAGAACATGACGTTCGGCCTCAAATTCGCCGGGCTCGCGCAGCCGGAAATGGATCGGCGCGTCGCCGAGGCGGCGCGCATGCTGCAACTGGGCCCGCTGCTGGAGCGACGCCCGCGCGACCTTTCCGGCGGCCAGCGCCAGCGCGTCGCGATTGGCCGCGCGATCGTGCGCGAACCCGACGTTTTCCTGTTCGACGAGCCCTTGTCCAATCTCGACGCGGCGTTGCGCGTCTCGACGCGCGTCGAAATCGCCAAGCTGCATCGCCTGCTCGGCGCCACCATGGTCTATGTCACGCATGACCAGATCGAGGCGATGACGCTCGCCGATCGTATCGTCGTGATGAACCACGGCCGCGTCGCCCAGTCCGGCAAGCCGCTCGATCTCTATTACGATCCCGCCAATCTGTTCGTCGCCGGCTTCATCGGCTCGCCCGCGATGAATTTCTTCAAGGCCAAAGTCGACAAAAAAGGCGCGGCGACCGTCACTTTGTCGGGCGACGGCCTGCCGCCATTCGATCTGGCCGCCGCCGCCTTCGCGCCGCCGCCCGGCGCGCCAGTGACGATCGGCGTGCGCCCCGAACATCTGATCGCCGATGCGCCGGGCCAGTTCCGCATCGGCGGCGCGGTCGAGCTCGTCGAACGGCTCGGCGAGACCTCCTACGCGCATGTGCGCGTCGCCGAAGGCGTCACGCTGATCGCCGAAATGCGTGGGCGCGATGCGCCAAAGGCCGGCGATTCGATCATTCTCGGCGCGCCGGACCGCGACCTCCACCTGTTCGACGAGCGTGGCGAACGCATCGCGATCGGCTAGACTGGCGCCAACCAGGGAGGGCCGCCATGAGCAGCGACGCCGACGCAATTGTGATTGGCGCGGGCCTGGCGGGCCTTGTCGCCGCCTGCGAGCTCGCCGACGCCGGCAAAAGCGTCATCGTCCTCGATCAGGAGCCCGAGCAGAGTCTCGGCGGCCAGGCCTTCTGGTCGCTCGGCGGCCTGTTCCTGGTCGACAGTCCCGAGCAGCGCCGCCTGCGCATCAAGGATTCGTTCGATCTCGCCTGGCAGGACTGGCAGGGAACCGCCGGCTTCGATCGCGACGAGGATTTTTGGCCGCGCCGCTGGGCCGAGGCCTATGTCGGCTTCGCCGCCGGCGACAAGCGCTCCTGGCTGCGCGCGATGGGACATCGCTTCTTTCCGATCGTCGGCTGGGCCGAGCGCGGCGGCGGAGCGGCGCTCGGCCACGGCAATTCCGTGCCGCGTTTTCACCTGACCTGGGGCACGGGACCTGGCGTCATCGAGCCTTTCGTGCGTCGCGCCCGCGAGGCCGAACAGAACGGGCGGCTGCGCTTTCGCTTCCGCCACCGCGTCGATCTCCTGAACATGACCAATGGCGCGGTCGACGGCGCCAATGGCGCCATTCTCGAGCCGAGCGCCATCGCGCGCGGCGAGGCGAGCGCGCGCCATGTCGTCGGCGATTTCGCACTGAGAGCCGAAGTCGTGATCGTTGCTTCCGGCGGCATCGGCGGCAATGCCGATCTGGTGCGCGCCAATTGGCCGTCGCGGCTCGGCGCGGCGCCGGCGCGCATGGTGTGCGGCGTGCCCGCCCATGTGGACGGACGCATGATCGGAATCGCACAAGGCGTCGGCGCCCGCCTCATCAATCGCGATCGCATGTGGCATTATGTCGAGGGCGTCCATAATTGGGCGCCGATCTGGCCCGCCCATGGCATCCGCATCCTGCCCGGCCCGTCCTCGCTGTGGTTCGACGCGAAAGGCGCACGCCTGCCGGCGCCGCTCTTTCCGGGTTACGACACGCTCGCCACGCTCGAATACATCATGCGCTCGGGCCATGATTATTCCTGGTTCGTCACCAACCAGACCATCGTGCGCAAGGAATTCTCGCTGTCGGGCTCCGAACAGAACCCTGATATAACGGGGCGCGACTGGCGTCTTGTCGCGCGCCGCGCGGTCGGCAAGAAGGCGACCGGTCCCGTCGAAGCGTTCAAGGACCATGGCGTCGACTTCATCGTGAAAGAAAACCTGCCCGATCTCGTCGCGGCGATGAACGCGCTGGCCGGGAGCGATCTCATCAAGCTCGACGCGCTGCGGCGCGAAATCGACGCACGCGACCGCGAGATCGCCAATCCCTTCACCAAGGACGCGCAGGTGATGGGCATCCACAATGCGCGCCGGTTCCTCGGCGACAAGCTGATCCGCACCGCGCCGCCGCATCGCATTCTCGATCCCGCCCATGGCCCGCTGATCGCCGTGCGCCTCAACATCCTGACCCGCAAGACGCTCGGCGGCCTCGAGACCGATCTCGACGCGCGCGTCTTCGGCGCCGGCGGCGCCGTCATCCCCGGCCTCTATGCGGTCGGCGAGGTCGCCGGCTTTGGCGGCGGCGGCATGCACGGCTATCGCTCGCTGGAAGGCACGTTCCTCGGCGGCTGCCTGTTCTCCGGCCGAACGGCGGGGCGCGCGGCGGCGAAGGCGCTCACGTAGAGCGTCCGCGCGAAGATCTCGGCGTCGACAAGCTTCATCAATCTGTCACATATTCCACGGCACTAGGAAGCGATCTTCAAAGGGGTCTTCGCCATGAACGCTGTCGCCGACATCACCCATCGTCTGCATGAACAGGAGATCAAGCTTCTCGCCCAGCTCCGCTCCGCCCGCCGCGGCAAGACCGACAAGGTCCATCCGGAATTCTCGATGGGCGACAAGATCGCCGACAAGGTCGCCGCGACCATGGGATCGTGGAATTTCATCATCATCCAGAGCCTGCTGCTGCTCGTCTGGATCGTGCTGAACGTCACCGCCTATGTCCAGAACTGGGATCCCTATCCCTTCATCCTGCTCAATCTGGCGCTGTCGTTCCAGGCGGCCTATGCGGCGCCCTTCATCATGATGAGCCAGAACCGCCAGGCGGCGATCGATCGCGCCGCCGCGCAGACCGATTACAGCATAAACGCCAAGGCCGAACTCGAAATCGAACTGCTGCACCAGAAGCTCGATTTGTTGCGAGAGACCGAGGTGTCCGAACTGATCCAGATCATCCGGCGGTTGGAAGAGCGGATTCCGGTGACGACGGCGCCCGCCGCCGCGGCGGATCCTGCCTGACGGCGTCCGGCGTCAGGACCGCGCCCTGATCATTTCTTCGATGTCGGAAGCGGGAAGCGGCTTGCTGAAGAAATAGCCCTGCATTTCGTCGCAATTGTTTTCGCGCAGGAACGCAGCCTGCGCCTCCGTCTCGACGCCTTCGGCGATGATCTGGAGCTTGAGCTTTTGCCCGAGGGAGATGACCGCGCTGACGACCGCTTTGTCATTCTCGTCGTCGGGAAGGTTGTCGATGAACGATTTGTCGATTTTCAATCGACCGACCGGAAAACGCTTGAGCGCGCTCAGGCTGGAATAGCCGGTGCCGAAATCGTCGATCGAGAGCTGGACGCCGAGGCGCTGCAATTCCTTCATCGTTTCGACCGCCTGTTCGGCGTCCTGCATGATCAGGCTTTCGGTCAATTCCAGCTCGAGATATCTGGCCTCGAGGCCGCTGTCGCGCAGCGCGTCGGCGACGCGGCCGACCCAGTTCCTTTCCATGAATTGACGCGCCGACACGTTCACGCAAATCGTCATCGGCGGCAGCCCCGCCTCCTGCCAGGCCTTGTTCCGCCGGCAAGCTTCTCGCAACGCCCAGTCGCCGATCGGCACGATCAGTCCCGTCTCCTCGGCGATCGGAATGAACTTCGCTGGCGCCGTCATGCCGAGCGTCGGATGCCGCCAGCGGATCAACGCTTCGAGCGCGAAAATGCGCCCCGTGCGCAGATCGACCTGCGGCTGATAGAGCAGCACAAATTCCGAGCGGAGAATTGCGTTTCGCAATTCTTCCTGCAGCACGAATCTTTCGTGGACTCTGATGTTCAATTCCGGCTTATAGAATTGGAGGTTGTCCCGACCGATTTCCTTGGCGCGATACATCGCCGCGTCGGCATTGGCCAGCAGCGTGTCGGCGTCCGTACCATCATTGGGATAGTTCGCCACGCCGATGCTGCTCGCAATCTGGAAATCGCGGCCGGCGATACGGATCGGTTCGGCGATCGCCGCCCGGATTTCTTGCAGGGTCGCCGCGATGATGTCGACATTCCTGGGCTGGTCGAAGAGAAGGATCACGAATTCGTCGCCGCCAAGCCGCACCACCGTATCGGTCGCGCGCACGCGATCGACCATGCGGCCGGCGACGACCTTCAACAGTTCATCGCCAGCGCTGTGGCCAAGGCTGTCGTTGACCAACTTGAAATTGTCCAGATCGATGAACGCCACGGTCACGCAGCGATCCTGGCGCCGCGCATTCGACATCGCTTGCGCGAGGCGATCCTTCAGCAAGGTTCGGTTCGGCAGTCCGGTCAGCGCATCATGATTGGCCATGAACTGAATTCGGTCTTCGGCCTGCTTACGCTCGATCGCAATGCCGGCAAAACGCGTCGCCGCTTCGATAAGGCGGCCCTCGGCCACGCCAGGCCAGCGCACCTCGCGCGAATACATCGCGAATGTGCCGAGGACCGCGCCTTGATGCGACAGCACCGGCGTCGCCCAGCATGAGCGCAGACCATGCGCGGCGGCCAGATCCCGATAATTTCTCCAAAGCGGGTCCGTCATGACGTCGGCGACGACCACCGTCTCGCGCCGATAGGCGGCCGAGCCGCATGAGCCGATATTGGGGCCGATAGGCACGCCGTCGATCGCCTTGGTGTAGGCGGCCGGCAAGCTAGGAGCGCCGCCGTGGCGCAAATGCAGCCCATCATCGTCCAGGAGCAGGATCGAGCAGCATATGCCGGTTAATTGCGATTCGATCAGGCGCGCGAGACGATCGAGGACGTTTCCAAGTGGCGCGTTCGTCGCGATCATTTCGAGGATTTGCGCTTGCCCGTCGCGCAGGACGTCCTCGTGTTTGCGCGCGGTGACGTCGCGCCCGATGCCGACCAGACCGACCACCTCGTTCTGATCGTTGCGCAGCGGCACTTTGGAGGTCAACAGCCATTTTTTGGCGCCGACGCGATCGACGATGACCTCCTCCATATCGATCATCGGCTGGCCGGTGCGAATGATATTCTGCTCGATATCGTAGAACTGCTGGGCAGCCTCGAGCGGCCCGAGGTCGAAATCCGTCAGCCCGAACATGTCGCCGGGCTCGGCGCGGCCGTAATTATCCGCAACCGTTCTGTTGGCGATGACGAAGCGGCTCTCGGCATCCTTGACATAGAGATGGTCGGGGACCCGGTCGATCAGCGCCTGCAGCGAGAGGCGGTCGGAGGCATGCTGGCCAAGCGCCCGTCGAAGCTGCGCGATTTCGCTGTGAAGCTGTTTGGTGACCGAGCCAAAGCCATCAGCGGACAAATCGTCGAATCCTGCGGCGCGATCGCGGCTTCGGCGCTGCGCTTGCTTGAGCATCTATCCTCTTCCCCATGTCCCGAGGCCGAGGACGAATTGCCCAACGCGCCAGATTGGGGAGAACTAGCCGCCGCGACTTAAGGCCCGATGAATTCGTTCACCGACTCTCGCCATTATTCTGCATGATAACAATCATATATTTCAATCGCTTAGCTTAGGCGTCGCGCCAGCGTCGGCGCGCCGAAGATCGTAACTGAGACCGTGCATTCGGCGCCGTTCAGCGCCTCCGCCGCAGTCGAGCGATCCGCGTTCTGTCATTGCGGGATCCCCTCGCCGTCGGCGCCGCCGAGAAGCGCGCGATGGTCGCCGAACGGCAGCGGACGGCCGGGAAGAGAGCCCCGCCTTTCCAGCTCAGGCGGCGCTCGATAGATGCTGCGCCGCATAGGCCCGCCAGGGGCGCCAAAGCTCGGCGCGGGCGAGAACTTCGTTATGCCCGGGCTTCCGCCCATCGGCATCGGCGAGGGCGCGCGCGACGTCGATGTCGGCGCCGGGAAACGCATCGGGTTCGCGCAGCAGTCGCGCGGCGATATATTGCGCCGTCGCTTGATCGACGCCGCGAATGGACCGCAGTCTTTCGGCGGTCTCCTGCAGCCCGCGATGAGCGCCGAACAGATTGGGATCAGCGACCATCGCCGTCGCAATCGCGGAAATCGCCGTCGCCCGGCCCTTGGCGACGCCAAGCTCGGTCAGATCGGCGCCCGCCAGAACCACCGGTCGCGGGAATATCGTGGCGAGATCGCCATGGCGTTCGAACATCGGGGCGCCATAGGCGGCGACGAGGCGCCCCGCCAGACGCGCGGCGGCGGCAGCCCCGCTCCGCTGCTCCAGAACCACGCGCACCGCAAGTTCGAACCCGTCCCATGCGCCCGGCGCGCGCAAGCCTGGCCGGGCCGCGACCAGCGGCGCCAGCGCCGGGTCCCGCGCGAGATGAGCGGCGATCGCGATGGGATCAGCGGCCAGATCGAACACACGCCTTAGCCGCGCGATAATCGCCGGAAGAGCCGACAATCTGGGGAAGCGGATCGTCGCGCGCAACGCATTGCTGTCGGTCGGCCGCACTGATGCGGTCCCCTGGACGCCCTCCAGTTCGATCGTGCGCGAATAGCTGTCGTCGGCTACCGATTCTACGCCGGCGATGGCGTGCAATTGCATGAAACGCAGCATCGCCGCCCATTCATAGGGAGGTTGATAGCGCAACAGCAGGCTGACTTCTCCGCGCGCGCCAGCCGAAATCTCCGACCCGCTGAGCCGCCGCAGAGCGCCGGGCGCGCGGTCGAACAAGGCCTGGAAGGTTTCGTTGAACCGGCGCACGCTGCCGAAGCCTGCGGCGAAAGCGATCTCGGTCATCGGCAGGCGCGTCTCATGGATCAATTGCTTGGCGAGCAGCACCCGTCGGGTCTGCGCGACGGCGACTGGCGAAGCGCCAAGATGCTGGCGGAAAAGACGCCGCAATTGTCGCTCGCCGACGCCCAGCCGATTGGCCAAAGCATCGACATCGGCGGCGTCGAGCGCGCCAAGCTCGATCAGGCCCAGCGCGCGCGACACCGTGTTGGAAGTGCCGCGCCAGGCGCCCATATCCGGCGCCGTCTCCGGCCGGCATCGCAGGCACGGACGGAAACCTGCCTCCTGCGCCGCCGCCGCCGTCGGGTAGAAATTGACGTTCTGCGAGCGCGGCGTGCGCGCCGGGCAGACCGGGCGGCAATAAACGCCGGTGGTCTTCACGCCAATGAACAACCGACCGTCGAAACGGGCGTCGCGCTGGCTGATCGCGCGATAGCAGGCGTCGTGATCGAGATCCATGCGCCGAGCATGGGAAAGATTGCCGCCCCCGTCTAGCGGTTTTCGGACACGGTCATGCCAAGGCGCCAGTCGGAATGACCATGTCCGAAAACCGCCAGACGAGGACGACCGCATTGGCGAGTGTCGGCGCGTCCCTCGCTGGAGGCCGCCTTGTCCGTCCGAACCTTCCATCTCGAACGCGTCGCGACGCCGACCGGCGCCATGCTGATCGTCAGCGACGATGAACATCGCCTGCGCGCCGTCGATTGGGAGGACCACGAAGATCGAATGTGGCGCCTGCTCCGACGCCGCTACGGCGAGAACGCGGTCGCGCTCAAGGAGACGCCGCGCGCCTCCGCGGCGAGGCGGGCGCTCGATGCTTATTTCGGGGGCGATCTCGACGCCCTTGCACAAGCGGCGGTCGCGGCCAGCGGAACGCCCTTTCAAAGCGAAGTCTGGGCGGCGCTGCGCGAGATTCCAGCAGGCGCCACGCTCAGCTACGTCGCTCTGGCGATGCGGATCGGCCGCCCCAAAGCGGTCCGCGCCGTCGGCCTCGCCAATGGCGCCAATCCGATCGCGCTGTTCGTCCCCTGTCATCGGGTGATCGGCGCCGATTCCTCGCTGACCGGCTATGGCGGCGGGCTCAACCGCAAACGCTGGCTGCTCGCCCACGAAGGCGGCGGCGTTCCTCTCTTACAAAAAGTTCAACAGGAGATCGCGCAATGAACGCCGAAGACAACAAGCGCGCCGCGAAGGCGACATGGAAAGCCTTCGCCAGCCGCGATCCCGCTGAGATCGCGGCAATGTTCACCGAAGACGCCGAATGGTTCGCCCCTCCGGGCAATGCCACGGCGGCGGCGTTGAACACGACCAAACATGTGATGGGAAAGGCTGACATCGTTCAGTTCATCGCATTCGAGTTCGGCAAACTCTTTGCCCGCGACGTCAAGCTCGACTTCAAGGGACTCTATGGCGATGGCGACATCGTCGTGGTCGAGCACCGTCTGCGGGCGACGCTTGCGAACGGCGCGCCCTACGACAACGATTATTGCTTCGTGCTCGAAATGGAGAACGGCCGGATCCGGCGCATGCGCGAATATATGGACACCGCCAAGGGCCATCGGATGATTTTCGCGGCGGCGTGAGAACCTTTCGGCGCGGCCGTCGCTGCGCCGGACGTTCTACTTCCAGCAGCGCCCAGCATAGTCGATCGCATAAAGCTCGGGCCTGGCGGCGATGGCGGCCATGCCGACCAGCACGGCGTCGGGATGGGTGATGAGCCGCGTCGGAATGCGGCGCGCCATCTGATCGACCGGCGCCTTGGCTTCGAAGTTGGCGCGGAAGGCTCTTTCGTCGAGCAGATCGAGAATGCGTGGCAGCACGCCGCCGGACAGCGTGACGCCGCCGGTGGCGACGAAGGTCACCCCCATATCGCCGGCGAAGCGCGCGATCAGCCGCCAATAGAGGTTGATCGTCTTGGCCTCCTGACCTGCGCCGTTCTGATGCGCGCGATCGGTGATCGCGGCCGCGTCGAGGCCTTCCGCCGGCATGCCGAGCGAGGCGAGGCGCGCCGCGTGCAGACGCACGAGGCCGGGGCCGGCCATGACGCTTTCCGTGGTGATGCGGCCATGCGCGCGCTCCAGATGCGGCCAGATCGCCGCCTCTTCGTCGTCGATCGGCCCGAAATCGGTATGGCAGGCCTCCGAGGCGAGCGGCGTATGGCGCCCGGCCGCTTCGACCAGCGCGCCGACGCCAAGGCCGGTGCCCGGCCCCAGGATGACCTGCGGCCCTGAGCCGGCCGAAAAACGCGCCGGCCCGATCAATTTCGCCCATTGATCGGGAATGGTCGGCAATGAAAGAGCCTGCGCCTCGAAATCATTGAGAAGAAGGCCCTGGTCGAGGCCGAAAGACTGCGCCACCTTCGGACCATCCATCAGCCAGGGCGCATTGGTGAGTTTCAGCGTGCGGCCGTCGACCGGGCCCGCGCCGCAGGCGATCACCGAACGCGGACGCGCGCCAAGCTGGGCCGCCGCCGCTTCGGTCGCCTCGGCGAGGCCGGGATATTCATGTGTCTTCAGATGGACCGGCTCGCCCAAAGGCGCGTCGGGCGCGTCCTTCAAGGCAAAGCGCACATTGGTGCCGCCGGTGTCGCAAACGAAGATCGGGAACGGAAAGGATTCTGCGCTCATGACGCCCATTCACTAGGAATGAGCGCGGGCGTCAAGATGGCGCGTGAGGGGCGATCCGTCGGAAAATGATCTAGGCTTGTCCGAGGAGGCGAATCGCGCGCGATGGACAGGCCCGGCTTTTACGAGTTTTTCTGCGGCGGCGGCATGGCGCGGGCCGGTCTCGGCGAGGATTGGCGATGTCTGTTCGCCAATGATTTCGACGCGAAAAAGGCGCTGAGCTACGCCGAAAACTGGGGGGCCGAGGCGCTGCGCCTCGGCGACATCCATGCACTCGCCGCCAGCGACCTGCCCGGGCGCGCCGATCTCGCCTGGGCGTCCTTCCCCTGCCAGGATCTTTCGCTCGCCGGCGCCGGCGCTGGGCTGGCGGGCGCGCGCTCGGGCGCATTCTGGGGCTTTCAGGCGCTCATGGCGGCCTTGCACTCCGAAGGCCGCGCGCCGCGCCTGATCGTCATCGAGAATGTCATCGGCGCGCTGACGTCGAACGGCGGCGGCGACTTTGCCCAGATCTGCCTTGCGCTGCGGCGGCTCGGCTATGTCCTCGGCGCGCTGACGATCGACGCCGCGCATTTCCTGCCGCAGTCGCGGCCCCGGCTGTTTATCGTCGCGGCCCAGGGCGATCTGGCGATCCCCGCACGGCTGGCGACGCCGGCGCCCGCAAGGATTTTTGTTTCCTCCGCGTTGCTGCGCGCCCATGCCGCGCTCGATGCGGACATCGCCAGCGCATGGCGCTGGTGGGCGCTGCCCGCACCGCCGCGCGCCAATCTGGCGTTGGCCGATATGATCGAAGCCGCTCCCGCTGATGTCGCATGGCGCAGCGACGCGCAAACGCGCGCGATGATCGCGATCCTTTCGGAAGGCTCGCACAAGAAGGTGGCGGCGGCGCGGGCCATGGGCGGCCTCGCCATCGGCGCGCTCTATCGGCGCACACGCCCCGATGGCGAGGGGAGACGCCGCATGCGCGCCGAGGCGCGTTTCGATGGTCTGGCAGGTTGTCTGCGCACGCCGGGCGGCGGCTCCAGCCGCCAGTTCCTGCTGTGGATCGAGGGGCCCGAAACGCGCTCCCGGCTGTTGTCCGCGCGCGAAGCCGCGCGGCTGATGGGGCTGCCTGACGATTACCGGCTGCCTCGGCGTTACAACGACGCCTATCACTTGATCGGCGACGGCGTCGCAGCGCCGGTGGTGCGCTATCTCAGCGAGAATCTCCTGCGGCCGCTGCTGGCGGCGCAGGATGGCGTGGCGCTCGCGGCGGCGCAATGAACCGCAAGCCCAGGAAAACCGCCGTCTCCGACGACGCCAAAGTGCGCGCGGCGAAGCGTTCGGCGATCATGCGCGCCGTCAAGTCGCGAGACACCGGGCCTGAGCTTATGCTGCGCACAATGCTGCGCAGCATAAAGACCGGCTATCGGCTGCATCGGGCCGACCTGCCGGGCAAGCCGGACGTGGTTTATGGCCCGCGCCGCCTCGCCATTTTCATGCATGGCTGTTTCTGGCACGGCCATGACTGCAAGCGCGGCGCGCGCGCCCCTAAGGAAAACGCCGCCTATTGGAGCGGCAAGATCGCCCGCAATCGTGCGCGCGACGCCGCTAATCTGGCGGCGCTGGCGGCGCTCGGTTGGCGCACTCTGGTCGTCTTCGAATGCGCGCTGAAGGACAGGCCGGCGCTGGAGCGGCGGCTGCGCGCGGCGCTCAAAAAGGCACCGGCGATTCGATCAGGATCGTTCGGGTCTCGGCTTGCGAAGGGGTATGGGCGGACGCCTGCTGGGCCGGCCAACTGATGTTGAGGATTCCGGCGATCGCCAAGGCGATCAAAAGCGCCGAAATCCCCGCCAGTTTTAAATCCAACCAATACAACAACGTCAGTCTCCAAATCATGGATGCGCTACGTCGCATTACTTTGGGTTCTTTCCTCGACAGGACCATGACAATCACGCTGATTTGAGCCGGGCGCGCGGCGGCGCGCGGGCGACGGCGAAAGGGCTGGCCTTATCGGGTCTTTTGTTGTAGGAGGCGCGCTTCCCGGTGGCGGGCATGCCTCCCCGGTCCCCCTTTGGAGAGCATTATGGCCGTTCCAAAACGCAAAACCTCGCCCTCGCGCCGCAATATGCGCCGCTCGGCCGACGCGCTGAAAGCCCCGACCTATGTCGAAGACAAGGATTCGGGCGAGTTGCGCCGTCCCCATCACATCGATTTGAAAAGCGGCATGTATCGCGGCCGTCAAGTGCTGAAGCCCAAGACCGCCGTCGAAGCCTGAAGCAGCGCCTTATCGCGTTTGCCGAAAGCCGGCCGCGCGCCGGCTTTTTCGTTGGGCCGCCTTCGGCTTGAAAGAGGCGATCGCCGCGCCCGCGACGATCAGCGCGCAGGCGAGCGCCAGCGAGGGCGTCGCCGGCGCAAAGCCGGCGGCGACCAGGATCAGCGTGGAAAGCACCGGCGCTGCATAGGCGGCGACGCCGAGCAGGCGGATGTCGCCGTTCTTGACGCCATAGTCCCAGACATAGAAGGCGAGGCCGACCGGCCCGAGGCCGAGGCCGGCGATCGCCAGCCATTGCCCGGCATTGGCGGGCGCCACATTCGTCTCGAAGGCGAAATGGCAGACCGCGGCGAGCGCTGCCGTCGCCAGGCAGAATCCCGCCACCGCCTCGGTCGGCGCTTGGCTGAGGCGGCGCGACAGCAGCGAATAGGCCGACCAGACGAAGGCGCTACAGAACGCGAGGCCGTAACCGGCGAGCGCGGCGCCGCCGGCATTGGCGAACAGCCCGCCGGTCGCTTTGCCGGCGAACAGGACGATCGCGCCGGCAAGGCCCAGCACGGCGCCGAGGATATGGCGCGGGCCCAGGTGCTCGCCCGGCAGCAGCGCCGAGAACAAGACGATCAGCAGCGGCCAGAAATAGGCGATCAGGCTCGCCTCGGCCGGCGGCGCGCGGCGCAGAGCAGCGAAATAAAGCGCGTGATAGCCGAACAAGCCGCCGATGCCGACCATCCAGACCGGCCAGGGCTGGATGAAGGCGCCGAGGCGCCCGCGCGCAGCGGCATAGACGAGACCGAAGCCGCCGCCGATAGCGAAAGTCAGCGCGGCCAGTTCAAACGGCGGCGCCGCGCCCGAGGCCGCAGTCAGCAAGGCGAGCGCCGACCAGAGCAGGATGGCGAGACAGCCGATCAGCGTCGCGGCGCGCGAATTTGGCGTGGAAACGAGAGAAACGTCCGTCATTGCGCGGCTGCTAGCAGCCGAGCAGCCGCATGGGAAGCCTCAGGGGCGCACTTTACGCCCCCAAAGCTGCATTCTTCAACGGCAACGAGCGGATGCGTTTGCCGGTGATCTTGAAAATCGCATTGGCGACGGCGGGCGCGATCGGCGGCGTGCCGGGTTCGCCGATTCCGCCCCATTTATCGCCGCCGGACAGTGCGAAATGCGTTTCAATGGCGGGCGCGTCGGCCATCCGCGCGATCTCATAATCATCGAAATTGCCTTGCTCGACCGCGCCCTTCCTGATCGTAATCTCGCCGAACAAAGCGGCGGTGAGTCCATAGAGCACCGCGCTTTCGATCTGCATGGCGACATTCAGCGGATTGACGACATGGCCGCAATCGACACAGGCGACCACGCGTTCGACCTTGACCTCCCCGGTCTTGGTGACGGCAACCTCGACGATTTCGCCGACGATCGTGCCGAAGCTTTCGTGGATCGCGACGCCCTGGGCGGAGCCTGCCGGCAACGCCCGGCCCCATTCGCCCTTGTCGGCGAGCTTGTCGAGCACGGCGAGGAAATCCGGCTTTCCCGCAAGCAGGGCGCGGCGATAATCGAGCGGGTCCTTGCCGGCGGCATGCGCGAGTTCGTCGATGAAGCTCTCCACCGCGAAGGCGTTCTGCGACGAGCCGACCGAGCGCCAGAACATCACCGGCACATGCGTATTCTTCAGCAGGCAATCGACGTTCAAAGCGTCGCAGAGATAGGGAACGTTGGAGAGGCCCTCGACCGCGCTCGGCTCGACGCCGCTCAGCGCCATCCCCCAGCCCAGCGAGCGCGTGATCGAACCAACGGCGGTGCGAAAATCGAAGGCTCTCGGCATGCCGTTGGCGTCGAGTCCTGCTTTCAGGCGCAGCGCGGCTTGTGGGCGATAACGGTCGTGCTGGATGTCCTGTTCGCGCGTCCACACGAGCTTGACGGGCTTGCCGACAGCTTTTGAAACCTGAACCGCCTGGCGCAATTCGTCATTGACCGCGCGCCGCCCGAAACCACCGCCAAGATAGCAATTGTGGATGAACACATTGGCGGGATCGACGCCACCGACTTCCGAGGCCAGCCGCAAGGCGGCGTCCGGCGATTGCGTGCCGATCCAGGCGTCGATCCGATCGGGACGCCAATCGACCGTCGCATTGAGCGGCTCCATCGGCGCATGCGCGAGATGGGGCGTTTCGTAGAGCGCTTCCACGATTTTGGGCGAAGCGCCGAGCGCGCTCCTGGCGTCGCCGCGCCTGACGGCATTGGCGAGCGGACCATCGAGCGCGGCGCGATAATCGGCGCGAAATTTCTCGCTGTCTGTCGTCGCCGCCGCCCCTTCGTCCCAGGCGATCGGCAGAGCGGCGACCATTTCCTTGGCGCGCCAGAACCGGTCGGCCACGACGGCGACGCCGTTCTCGACCGGCACGATGGCGATGAAGCCGCGCCGGCCCTTGATCGCCGCCTCGTCATAGCTCTTCACCTTGCCGCCAAACACCGGGCAATTGGCGACCGCGGCATAGACCATGCCGGGCAGACGCGTATCGATGCCGAATTTGGCGGCGCCCGTGACTTTTACGGGTGTGTCGAGGCGCGCCTGGCTTTGGCCGATCAGCTTGAACTGCTCTGGCGTCTTGATGGTCGGCTCTTTGCGCAACCAGACCTTGGCGGCCTCGCCGGCAAGTTCGCCATAGGCGGCCGTGCGGCCCGACGCGTCGTGAAAGACCGCGCCGCCGCGCTCGGCGCATTGCGTCGGCGCGACGTTCCAGCGCGCCGCCGCCGCGGCGACGAGACGCGCACGCGCCGAGGCGCCGGCCTGTTGCAAAGCGACGCGCGAGCGGCGCACCGATGAAGAGCCGCCCGTCTGCATGTCGCCATAGGGCTCGCCGTCGAGGTAGTTGCGATTCGCCGAAGCATATTCGACCTTGACCCTGGCGAAATCGCATTCGAGCTCTTCGGCGACGATCATCGCCAGCGACGTCATCACGCCCTGCCCCATTTCCGATTTGGCGATCCGCAGCAGAATCGTACCGTCGGGCTCGACGACGACGAAAGCGTTGACCTCATGGGCGGTCTTCAGCTCTTCCGGCCCCCACGGCTCGGGACCGAGCGGGATCGCCTCGGCCAAGCGCGGCAGCGCGACGGCGACGACAAGGCCGCCCACCGCCGAAAGACCGGCGGTGACGAAGGAGCGACGCGAGACAGTCACGTTCATCGCGGCGCCTCTGAGAGTCTGGCGAGGGCGGCGGCGCGATGGATCGCCGCGCGGATGCGCGGATAGGTCCCGCAGCGGCAGATATTGGTGATCTCTTCGTCGATGTCGGCGTCGGTCGGCGTGGGATTATGGGCGATGAGGCTCGCCGCCGCCATGATCTGGCCGGACTGGCAATAGCCGCATTGCGGTACGTCGTTCTCGATCCAGGCTTGCTGCACAGCATGCAGATGCGCCGCGCCGAGCCCTTCGATGGTGAGGATTTTCTTGCCCACCGCATCGGCCGCCTGAAACTGACATGAGCGCGTCGCGACCCCATCGACATGGATCGTGCAGGCGCCGCATTGGGCGATGCCGCAGCCGAACTTCGTGCCGGTCAGGCCGATCTCATCGCGCAAGACCCATAGCATCGGCGTTTCCGGCTCAATATCAAGGTCATGGGTTTCACCATTGATCGAAAGAGAGAGCATGCCAATCGGGCTCCGTCGCTTCGCGCCGCCCGCGAGGGCGAGCCGGATATGTCGCACGGCGATCGTTAAGGAAGATTACGGCGAAACTGGCAATAGGCCGCAAGCGAAGCGTTCACGAAGTAGCGAGCAGCCCTGGGATCGCGGGCGCCCCGGTCGCTCTTAACCACATTGTGACGAGGCCACCCCACGGCGGCAAAGAGCGAGCGAGACGGTCGCGATCCCAACGCGCTGCCGGGAGCCTGTCGTGGTTCTTCGACGCCCATCTGGAATGGCTCGCCTGGACCGAGTTTTCAATTCAGGGACTGCTCAGCCACGCAGTTCTGATCTTCATTTTCACCTTCAAGGCGACGCGGCTGATCTGATTGTCCGGCGCTTAACCGCGATGCGCGCTGGGCGCCAGGGCCGGATGCATTTCGGGCGCCTCGCGCCGAAGCACGCGGCGCACGCTGACCGGGCGATAGAGCTGCTTGGTCGCCTCGACGATGAAAACGCCGGCGAAGGGAAGGCCCAGCACCGCCCCGACGCGTTCGAACATCGTCGCCCAGTTCAGGAACAGGCGCCGCTGAAACGGCGGCGCGTAGAGCGCCTCGCCCCAATAGATCGGCGAGAACAAAGTCTCACGCATCAATTCCCGCAATTGCCCTTTGGAATAAGGCCGGCCAAAGCCGAACGGCGTGCCGTCCGCCCGCGCCCACACGCCGCGCCGCGAAGGCACCACGAACAGCGCACGGCCGCCCGGCGTCAGCACCCGCCAGACCTCCTCGAGCAAGGCGTTGGGATGCTCAGCCGTCTCGAGCGCATGCACGACCAGAATGCGGTCGATCGAAGCATCGGGAAGCGGCAGCATGATGGTCTCCACCAGGGCCGACGACGAGCGCCCTGAGGGCGGCCAATTCACCACCCCCTGTTCGGCCGGCATGAAGGCGAGCGAGCGCATCGCCTCGTCGCGGAAACGATCGAGATAAGGCGCCCCGAAACCGAGGCCCATCAGCGACAGGCCGACGCAATTGTCCCAACGCACGCGCAGGACGCGCCCGATCAGCCGACGCGCGACATCGCCCAGCGGCGACGCATAAAAACCACGAAGCTCGTTGACATCGAGAGGCATCGCGATGTTCTTGCATTTCGCCGGCGCGCCGAAAAGCCCGTTCGGGGATTTCTGGACGCCGACCCCTTGTGAGGAAAGGCCCGACATGACGACGCACGTCCATCAATTCATCTGCCTGCAAGACAATTTCGGCGTGCTCATCCACGATTCCGGCTCGGGCGGCACCGCCGCGATCGATGCGCCGGACGCCGACGCCATCATCGCCGCCGCGGCGTCGCAGGGCTGGGAGCTGACCGATCTGCTGATCACCCACCACCATGCCGATCACACTCAGGGCATACCGGGACTGAAGGCGCGTTTTCCCAAACTGCGCATCATGGGGCCGGCCAAGGAGGCCTCGCGCATCGGCGCTTTGGATGTCCTCTTAAGCGAAGGCGATTACGCGCATGTCGGCGATATCGCCGCCCATATTATCGAGACGCCCGGCCATACCGCCGGCCATATCTGCTATTGGTTCGAGGAAGATGCGATTGCGTTTTGCGGCGACACGCTGTTCGCGCTTGGCTGCGGGCGCGTCTTCGAGACGCCGCTAAGCGTCATGTGGGATTCGCTGGTCAAACTTGCCGACCGAATGCCAGGCGAAACTGAAATCTATTGCGGCCACGAATATACCCAATCCAACGCCCGCTTCGCCGTGACGATCGAACCGGACAATGTCGTCCTCAAGGACCGCGTCGCAGAAATTTCGCGGCGGCGCGCGGCAGGTCAGGCGACCTTGCCCACGACAATGAGCCTGGAATTGACCACCAATCCCTTCCTGCGCGCCGAAGAGACGGAGGTTCAGGCGACGCTTGGCATGATCGGCGCCGACCCGGCGGCCGTGTTCGCCGAAATCCGCACCCGCAAGGACAAATTCTAGCGATCGGCCGCCGGCGGCTTCTTGCGCCTCACCTTTTGTCGACGAGGCTGTCGAGGCGGCGCTGCATTTCGGAGAGCTGGGTCTTCAACTCGTCGAGATCCGCCTTCTCCGCTCGCGCGTTCGGCGCGCTGGGGTCGACCGGCGTCGGCAGCGGGCCGACAAACGGCGTGAACATGCCCAACGCCTTGGTGAAGGCCGCGAGATTCTTGCGCGTCAATTCCTCGAGCGCGCCAAAAGACGGCGTTGCGAAAGGCGCGACGCCAAAGGCGCGGGCGGCCTCCTCGCGAAATTTTTGCTGCTCGCCGGTGAAGCGGTCGATCGAAAATTCCAGATAGCTTGGCAGGAGCGCTTGGACGCTATCGCCATAGAACCGGATGAGCTGCCGCAGGAAAGTGGTCGGCAGCAGGGACTGGCCTTCCTTGCCCTCCTGCTCGAAAATGATCTGGGTCAGCACCGAGCGGGTAATATCCTCAGAAGTCTTGGCGTCGAAGACGACGAAGTCTTCGCCAGCTTTCACCATCTTGGCCAGATCGGCCAAAGTTACGTAAGCGCTTGACGCCGTATTGTACAGGCGCCGGTTCGCATATTTCTTGATGGTGATCGGTGCAGGCGAATTGGTCATGGCGATTGGGTTCCACGTCGGCGCGGCGCCCTGGCTGGGCGGATGGGACGATAGGCCATTTTAGGCGTCGGCAGCGCCTCATTCGTAAGTTCGATGGGACAGAACGCCATTTTTGACCGATATTTGTCAATGATCCGCCCGTCGGGACGGGTCGCGGATCAAATAACGCCACTCAAATCTTTTCAAGCGCTCATTTCACCCGCGGCCAACAATGAGTATAAGCAGTTTAACGCCGTCGCGCCCGGTCGAGGCCGGCGCGACATCCATTTGGTTCAGGAGCATCTCATGCCGGCTACAGACATTGTCATCGTCAGCGCCACGAGAACCGCCGTCGGTTCGTTCAGCGGCGCTTTCGCCAACACCGCGGCTCATGAACTCGGCGCCGCCGCCGTCAAATCGGCGATCGCCCTGGCCAAAATCGAAGCGAGCGATGTCGACGAAGTGATCCTCGGACAGATCCTGGCGGGCGGCCAGGGACAGAACCCGGCGCGCCAGGCGGCGATGAAAGCGGGCGTGCCGCAGGAGAAGACCGCTTTCGGCCTGAACCAATTGTGCGGCAGCGGGCTACGCGCCATCGCGCTCGGCCTGCAACAGATCGGCAATGGCGACGCTAATATTATCGTCGCCGGCGGCCAGGAATCCATGTCCCAGGCCCAGCACGGCGCCTATCTGCGCTCGGGCGTGAAGATGGGCGAGTTGAAGCTCGTCGACACCATGCTGAAGGACGGCCTGATCGACGCGTTTCATGGCTATCACATGGGCAACACCGCCGAGAATATCGCGGCGAAATGGCAGATCAGCCGCGAGGACCAGGACCGTTTCGCCGTCGCCTCGCAGAACAAGGCCGAAGCGGCGCAGAAGGCGGGGCGCTTCAAGGACGAGATCACGCCTTTCACCGTCGCGTCCCGCAAGGGCGACATCATCGTCGCCGACGACGAATATATCCGCCATGGCGCGACCTATGACGCGATGGCCAAATTGAAGCCGGCCTTCTCCAAGGAAGGTTCGGTCACCGCCGGCAACGCCTCGGGGCTGAACGACGGCGCGGCGGCTCTGGTGCTGATGACCGCGCAGGAAGCCAAGAAGCGCGGCCTGACCGCGATCGCGCGCATCGCCTCCTGGGCCACCGCCGGCGTCGATCCGGCGATCATGGGCACCGGGCCCATCCCGGCTTCCCGCAAAGCGTTGGAGAAGGCGGGATGGAAGGTCGGCAGTCTCGAACTTGTCGAGGCCAACGAGGCTTTCGCCGCGCAAGCGCTTGCAGTCAACAAGGACATGGGCTGGGATCCGGCGATCGTCAACGTCAACGGCGGCGCGATCGCGATCGGCCATCCGATCGGCGCTTCGGGCGCCCGCGTTCTCGTCACGCTGCTGCATGAAATGGGACGACGCGACGCCAAAAAGGGGCTGGCGACGCTTTGCATCGGCGGCGGCATGGGCATTGCAATGACGCTCGAGCGTTAATCGACGGGCGGGCCCGGACGCCAGGCTCCTGGCGGCCGGGTGACGGAATTGGCCACGTCGATCAACGAACGTGTGCTGGGAAGTTCTAAAAAGAGGGGAACGCAATGACAAGGATCGCAGTCGTCACCGGCGGCACGCGCGGCATTGGCGCGGCGGTATCGAAGGCGCTCGCGGCGGCGGGCTATCGCGTCGCCGCAACCTATCAGGGCAATGATGAAGCCGCCGCCAAATTCACTGCGGAGACCGGCATCAAAACCTACAAATGGGATGTTTCCAATTATGAATCCTGCGTCGCCGGCCTCGCTGCGGTGACGAAAGAGCTCGGCCCGGTCGAAGTGCTGGTCAACAATGCCGGCATCACCAAGGACGGCATGTTCCACAAGATGACGCCCGAGCAATGGTACGGCGTCATCAACACCAACCTCAACTCGCTGTTCAACATGTGCCGCCCCGTTATCGAGGGCATGCGCGAGCGCAATTTCGGGCGCATCATCAACATTTCATCGATCAACGGCCAAAAGGGCCAGATGGGCCAGGTCAATTATTCCGCGTCGAAGGCGGGCGATATCGGCTTCACCAAGGCTCTGGCGCAGGAGAACGCCGGCAAAGGCGTGACCGTCAACGTGATCTGCCCCGGCTATATCGCGACCGAGATGGTGATGGCGGTTCCCAAAGAGGTCATCGAGAAATCGATTCTGCCGCATATTCCGGTGCGCCGGCTCGGCCAGCCTGAAGAAATCGCGCGCTGCGTGGTCTTTCTGGCCTCCGACGACGCCGGCTTCATCACCGGTTCGACGCTCAGCGCCAACGGCGGCCAGATCATGCACTAAGGCGCCGTCGGGCAATGAAGGCGCCGTTGGGATCGCGGGCGTCCCGCCGCCGCGTTCCCAGAGGCAGCGCGTGCATCGGTCGATTCGATTGTTCGTTGACGGCGCCCAAGAGCGAAGCTCAGGACTTTATTCGGCCAGCACCGGCGCGCTGGGCGCTGATCCGCGCAGCGGTCTTTCCTCCATTTTGAGAAAGCATGCGAGGCTGATCGCCAGCGCCAGCGCCTGCATCGCGAACATCACAGAAAATGCCTGTCCGGCGGTCTTGGCGACAGCGGGGTCGAAGGCTGCGGCCGTCTGGGAGAGGCCTTCGTCAGTGACGATGCCAAACCCGATGATGACCGCCCCCATCAGCGCCACGCCCAGGGCGCTGCCGAAGGTGCGCAGAAAAGCAAGCGTCGCCGTGGCGACGCCGAGATCGCGCAAGTCGACCGCATTTTGGACGGAAACGGTGGCAGTCGGAAACAACGTGCCGGCGCCGACGCCGAGCACCAGAACCAGCGCTTCGGCCTGCCAAAAGTTCAGGCTCGGCGCGAAGAAAGACAGTAGCGCCAGCGCGGCGATCGCAAAATAAAGCCCGACGACGGCAATGCGCTTATAGTGCACGACGCGCGGCATGGCGCGGCCGGCGATCGTCGCGCCGATCACGCTGCCGCCAACCAATGCGATCAGGCCCGCGCCCGCGACGGTCGAATCCTTGCCGGTCACGAATTCAAAATAGATCGGCAGATAGACGGTCGAGCCGATGAAGGCGAACATCGAGAAAAAAATCGAAGCCGTCGCCGTGCCGACCACTTCGTTGCGAAATATGTCGAGCGGGATCAGCGCTTCCGGCGCGCGCCTGAGATGTGCGATCAACACGGCCGACAGCAAAGCGCCGGCCAGGCCAAGCGACAGGATGATCGGCGAGGTCCAGGCAAGGCGGGCGCCGCCCAGCGTGAGCACCAGCATGAACGCCACGGTCGCGCTGGTGATCAGCACCGCGCCCAACACATCGAGGCGATGGTTGCGCCGGATCTGCGGCAGCCCCTGGAGCCTCGTATGTGTCATGAAGAACGCCAGCGCGCCGATCGGCAGGTTGATCCAGAAGATCAATGACCATGAAAGATGCTGTGCGAAAAAGCCGCCGAGGATCGGCCCGGCGACGCTCGAAGTTGCCCAGACCGTCGAGATATAGACGACATAACGCGAGCGCTCGCGAGGCGGGACAACGTCGGCGATCACGGTCTGCGCTAGCGCGACGAGACCGCCGCCGCCAAGTCCTTGCACGGCGCGCCCGACAATGATGACGGGCATGCTCGGCGCCAGTGCGCAAATGATCGATCCAATCAGAAAAACGCCAAGCGCCAGCGACATGATCGGACGACGGCCGTAAATATCGGAAAGTTTGCCGTAAAGCGGCGTGACCGCCGTGCCGGTCAGCAGATAGACGGAGATGATCCAGGCCAGAAAGTCGGCGTCGCCGAGCGAGGCGCCGATCGTCGGCAGCGCCGGCGCGACGATTGTCTGGTCAAGCGCGGCGAGCATCATCGCAACCAAAACGCCGATGACGATATCGCGCCGTTGTTCGTGCGATATTATTTGAGGCGGCGACATATCCATTTCAATCTCGATCCAACGTCGCCGTCGCGCTCAATTCCGCAACCTTCTCCTGCAGCGGCCGTTCAAAAACCGGCGGAACATGGCTGAGCCGTCCCTTGGCGGCAAGATCAAATATCTTGAAGGCGCTCACGTTCGCGTCAACGACGTCGAAAGTTAACCATTGCCCGGCAGGTCCCCGGACATGACGTCAATCCGTTCGCGCGTCGACCAGTTGGACGATATCGCCGATCAGGCGATTTATCGCGAAATCCTTCGGCGTATAGACCGCCGCTATCCCCTTCTCCCGCAACGTCTCCGCGTCCGCCTCGGGAATGATGCCGCCGACCACAATCGGAATATGGCCATATCCGGCTTCACGCAGGCCGTCAGCGACCTCAAACGCCATCGCCAGATGCGAACCCGACAGGATCGACAGACCGACGCAATGCACCCCGTCCTTGGCGCGCTCGACAATCTCCGCCGGCGTCAGTCTGATCCCGTCATAGACGACATCCATGCCCGCATCCGTCGCCCGCACGGCGATCTGCTCGGCGCCGTTGGAATGGCCGTCGAGACCTGGTTTGCCGACCAGGAACTTCAACCGCCTGCCAAGCTTCAACGACACCCGCTCGACTTCCGCGCGCACGCCGTCAAGGTCGGCGGCCTCCTGACGGGCGAGCGGGCTGACCCCGGTCGGCGCGCGATATTCGCCAAATGTTTCGCGCAACGCGGCGCCCCATTCGCCCGTCGTGACGCCGGCTTTGGCCGCCTCGATCGAAGGCGCCATGATATTGGTTCCCTCGCTCGCCGCCTTGCGCAGATCGCTGAGTGCGCGCGCGACCGCGCCTTCGTCGCGCGCCGCGCGCCAGCTTCGCAGCCGCGCGACCTGCGCACTCTCGACCTCGGGTGCGATAATCGTGATAGAATTGCCGCCATCGGTCAGCGGCGAAGGTTCGCTCTGTGTGAACCGATTGACGCCGACGACGATCTGTTCGCCCCGCTCGATCGCCTCGAGGCGCTGGGTGTTCGACTGGACCAGTTTGCGTTTCATATAGCCTGATTCAATCGCGGCGACCGCGCCGCCCATCGTCCCGATGGCGGCCAGTTCGGCGCGCGCCTCGGATTTGAGGGAAGCGACCAGAGCATCGATCTCGCGGCTGCCCGCAAAGATATCGTCAAATTCCAGGAGATCGGTCTCGTAGGCCATGATCTGCTGCAGGCGCAGCGACCATTGCTGATCGAACGGGCGCGGCAGGCCGAGCGCCTCGTTCCAGGCCGGCAATTGCACGGCCCTGGCGCGCGCGTTGCGCGACAACACGACCGCGAGCATTTCGATGAGAATGCGATAGGCGTTGTTTTCCGGCTGCTGCTCGGTAAGTCCCAGCGAATTGACCTGCACGCCATAGCGAAAGCGCCGTTTGGCGGGATCGGCGACCCCATAGCGCTCCCGCGTAATCTCATCCCACAATTCGGCGAAGGCCCGCATTTTGGCGAGTTCGGTGACAAAGCGCATGCCGGCGTTGACGAAGAAAGACAAGCGCCCGACGACTTCGGCGAAGACGGCTTCGTCGACTTCGCCGGCGGTGCGCACCATATCGAGCACCGCCACCGCCGTCGCCAGCGCGAAGGAGAGTTCCTGCACCGGCGTCGCTCCGGCCTCCTGCAAATGATAGGAGCAGACGTTCATCGGATTCCATTTCGGCGTTTCGCGCGCCGAAAAAAGGATCAGATCCTTGGTCAGGCGAAGCGACGGGCCGGGCGGGAACACATAGGAGCCGCGCGAGAGATATTCCTTGATGATGTCGTTCTGGGTCGTGCCCTGCAGGCTGGCCCGCGCCGCCCCCTGCTCGTCGGCGACGGCGATATAAAGCGCCATCAGCCAGGGCGCGGTCGCGTTGATCGTCATGGACGTATTCATCTGGCCAAGCGGAATATCGGCCAGCAGCGCGCGCATGTCGCCGATATGCGAGATGGCGACGCCGACCTTGCCTACCTCGCCGCGCGCCAGCGGATGATCGCTGTCATATCCGGTCTGGGTAGGCAGATCGAAGGCGATCGACAGCCCGGTCTGGCCCTTGGCCAGATTGTCGCGAAAGAGCCTGTTGGATTCCGCCGCGGAGGAATGGCCCGCATAGGTGCGGAAAATCCAGGGCGCATCCCGTTTTCGCGCCCGGCGCCCGCCGTTCGGCGTCGTCTGCATGATCCGCCTTCGCTGCCGCGTCACAATTTTTGCTGCGAAGCACAATTGCAGAAATTTTCGCGCGGCGCCAGCAGGCGGAGGCGGCGTGCAAGGCCGATCGCCCGCGGCCGCGGCCTCGCACAATATCCCGCCCGTCCGGCTAAAGCAGGCGGCTCTTGGCCAGGATGAGAACGAAGAGCAGAATAATTGCGGTCGCAATCGCGATGCCGAACGTCAGCAAGGCGTCATCCGCGCGATAGGTCGCGAAGAACCGGTAGCGCAGATAGATTCCCCCGCAGACGCCGATCAGGGCGAGGATGCCGTTCGGGATAGGCCCGAATCCCGAACGCTGGGTTATTGCGTCGGCAAAAAAGCCGGCCGCCAAGGTCACGATGATCACAACGAGCACGAAAAACGCCAGGTCAAAACCTGAAAGCTCTTCCAAGTCTGAAAGCCAGGGAATTGAATTCATGTCGAAATCCGACGCGTTCTCGCAAAAGCCGCCGAACGCCGGCTCATATTAGCAATTGATGGTGACGGGAGGGTTAACGCGCGAGATTGAGCGAGCCCCAAGGCGACATTGGCCCAAGGAAGGGATTGATTTTCTTTCGCGGCGGCGCGATGAAAACAATGCTGCGCCGCAATATCGGGGCGACCAACCTGATATTCGGGCTTGACGAGGGCGGACATGACCAAACGCGCGACAAGCGGGGGCTCTTTCGATCGCCAGGACAAAATGGGCGCGGAGATTCTCAAGGACCTCTATGAAATCGGTGAAATCCCGCCGCTCGGCCATGTCCCGGCGAGGATGTACGCCTGGGCCGTGCGCAAGGACCGGCACGGGCCGCCCGAACAATCGATGAAAGTCGAGATCGTCCCGACCTGGCCGCTCGACAGCCATGACGTGCTGGTGCTCGTGATGGCGGCCGGGGTCAATTACAACGGCGTCTGGGCGGCATTGGGCGAGCCGGTTTCGGTGCTGGACGTCCACAAGCAGCCTTTTCACATCGCCGGATCCGACGCATCGGGCATTGTCTGGGCGGTCGGCTCCAAGGTGAAGCGCTGGAAGATCGGCGACGAAGTCGTCGTCCATTGCAACCAGGACGACGGCGACGACGAGGAGTGCAACGGCGGCGACCCGATGTTCTCCGCCTCGCAGCGCATCTGGGGTTATGAGACGCCCGATGGGTCTTTCGCGCAATTCTGCCGCGTGCAGGATCGTCAATTGATGGAGCGTCCGCGCCATCTGACCTGGGAGGAAAGCGCCTCCTACACGCTGACGCTGGCGACCGCCTACCGCATGCTGTTCGGCCATGAACCGCATCGCCTGAAGCCGGGCGATAACGTGCTGGTGTGGGGCGCCTCGGGAGGTCTTGGCGTATTCGGCGTGCAGCTTTGCGCGGCGGCCGGCGCCAATGCGATCGGCATCATCTCGGATGAATCAAAACGCGACTATGTGATGTCGCTCGGCGCCAAGGGCGTCATCAACCGCAAGGATTTCAAGTGCTGGGGCCAATTGCCCAAGGTCAATTCCGACGAATATGCCGCGTTCATGGCGCAGGCGCGCAAGTTCGGCAAAGCGATCTGGGACATCACCGGAAAGAAGGATGTCGACACGGTGTTCGAACATCCCGGCGAGCAGACGTTTCCGGTCTCCTGTTTCGTCGTCAAGCGCGGCGGCATGGTGGTCTTTTGCGCCGGCACCACCGGCTTCAACCTGACCTTCGACGCGCGCTTTGTCTGGATGCGGCAGAAGCGCATTCAGGGATCGCATTTCGCCCATCTGAAACAGGCGGCCGCCGCCAATAAATTCGTCATCGACCGCCGCATCGACCCCTGCATGTCGGAGGTTTTTCCCTGGGATAAAATCCCGGCCGCCCATACGAAAATGTGGAAAAACGAACATGCGCCGGGCAATATGGCGGTGCTCGTCAACGCGCCGAAAACCGGGCTGCGCACGCTCGAGGACGTGATCGAAGCGGGCCGCGGCTAACGACGGCGTTCCTTGCGCGCGCGCATGATCGCGGCGTTGAGATCGCCGCCGAACACGAAGATCGCCGCGATCGTGTACAGGAACACCAGCGCGATCATCACCGAGGCGAGGCCCGCGTAGGTCGACACATAATTGCGCGCGAATTCGCCGAGATAGGCGCCGAAAATCTCGCCGAACGCGACGCAGCAGACGAAGGTCAGCAAGACCCCCGGCGCGATCTCGACCAGGCTCCGGCGCTCCATCGGCAGCCAGCGATGGGCGATCAGCAGCGAGATCGCCATCAGCGCGCAGGCGATCCCCAGGCGCACGAACGTCACCATTCCCTGGAGCGGCGCCAGCCCCGGCGCGAAACGGAGAATCGCCGCCCAGATCAACGGCCACAACACCACGAGAAAAGCGAGCGCGAGCAGCCCAATCGCGCCGACCAGCACATAGGCGATCGATTCCAGCCTAAGCAGCCACCAGGGCCGCGCCTCCACCGTCTCGTAGGCCCGGTTGAGGCCGACGCGCAACGCCTCGATCGCGCTCGAGGAAAAATAAAGGGCGAGCACGGCGCCCACCGTCAGCAGGCCGCCGCGCGGCGCGGTCAGGACATTGTGAACTTCATTCGAAATGGGATTGGCGACGATCGCCGGCCACGCATCGAACATCAGCTTGGCGGCCTCGTCGGAGAGATCTTCGGACCCGAGGAAGGAGGCGAGAGCCGTCACGAAAATCAGAAATGGAAACAGAGAAGTCAAGGTTGTCAGAGCGATATGGCTCGAGATCGCCCAACCGTCATCGGCCACGAATCTCAAATAAGCGTCGACAAAAACGGCGATAGTTCTGCGCACGCGAAGCCAAGTCCGTGCTCTGATCGCAACCACGCCAAACCCCGCCCCCGGCCGACGCCGCGCGACCAAACGCTCCGCTGCCGGCTGTGTTAACGTCATTCACGGACAAAGGTTTCGCTCGCGCGCGCCCCCCGATTGCCCTCAAATCCACAGAATCACGCACAAAACTGGCCAACAGGGCCTAGCCGTAAGGACCAGCCACAGGCCTGGCAAGCCGAAATCTCTTGACTCGGCGGCGATCGCCGCCAACGCCGATTCGTGCCGGTTCCGTTCTCTGTCTGGACCAAAGGGCCTATTTGTGGGACGTATCGGCGGTTCGCGACCCGACGACCGCATGGCGATCCTTTTGCGGGTGAGCGCTTTTATCGCGCCTTCGTCATCGCCATATCCGCCATCATGGATAAAAGGCCATTTCGTCTTATTTCGTGTTCATTTGCCTGGCTTTGCCCTATAAGGACAATTCGACCCGCAAAACGCCGTCGGCAAATCCTTTCGGCAAAATCCTTTGGGAATCAGCGGCGATATTTGCGTCTCGGCCAGCGCGGCGCCCGTATGGTTGAGTTCGCGCGGCTATGGAGTTCAATTCTCATGCTAAACATTGATGCCGGCTGGCGTCCTCCGCCGCCAACGCTGTTCGTCGGCCGTCTGGCCAAAGCGCGCTCGAACGCGCCCCCAGCCCTCAAACCGGCTGCCTGACACTTATCCTCCGCCTTCCGATCCCGGCCGGAGGCTTATTGACGGATGCCGGATCACCGGCCGCCGTCGACTTTATAAATTGCAGCGAGAACGAATATGAGCCGTCACCTCTACAACGTGGGCGATGCGGTTAACTTGACCCCCCATTCCGGACATTTTTCGAAGACCACCGGCGCTTATGTGATCAGCGCGCAAATGCCCCCCCTCGGCGACGTGCTGCAATACCGCATCAAAAGCGCGTCCGAGCCTTATGAGCGGGTCGTGGCGGAACATCAACTTACGCGCTCCGACGCCGAGGCGCCGCCGCCCGCAGAGGCCATTGTCGCGCCGGCCAAGCCAACTATGAAAACATGGGCCGGCCGCGGCATTCGCGCGGCGTCGGCGACGCCCCCGCGCGATCGCGCCGTCTCCCGCACGCGCTGACAGCAACGCCGAAACGCCGATCACGCCAGCGCCTGCTCGAGGCCCAGCGCGTTTTTGATTTCGGCGAGGATTTCATAAGAGCGCAACCTGGCGCCGTGATCATAGATCGCGGAGGCGACCATCAATTCGTCGGCGCCGGTGCGCGCGATGAACGCCTCGAGCCCGGCGCGCACCGTTTCGCGCGCGCCGACGAAAGCATAGGTCAGCATATTGGACGCTCGCGCTTTTTCCGGCGGCGTCCAATAGGTCTCGATATCGTCGATCGGTGGGCGCAATTGCCCGCGCGTGCCGCGCAGCAGATTGGTGAAGCTCTGTTGGGCGGAGGTGAACAGCCGGCGCGCCTCGTCGTCGGTCTCGGCGGCGACCACATTGACGCCGACCATTGCGTAAGGCCGCGCCAATTGCGCCGAGGGCTCGAACTTGTCGCGATAGACCTGCAGCGCCTGCATCAGGGCGTCAGGCGCGAAATGCGAAGCGAAGGCGTAAGGCAGGCCGAGCGCGGCGGCGAGTTGCGAACCGAACAGGCTCGATCCGAGAATCCACATCGGCACATTGAGGCCGGTTCCCGGCACCGCTTGCACGAGCTGGCCCGGCTGTAGCGGACCGAGCAAGGCCTGCAGCTCCAACACGTCATGGGGAAAATTATCGGCGTTTTCGGGCGCGCGGCGCAAGGCCCGCAGCGTCATCTGATCCGTGCCCGGCGCGCGGCCGAGGCCGAGGTCGATGCGGCCGGGATAGAGCGATTCCAGCGTGCCAAATTGTTCGGCGATCACCATCGGCGCGTGATTGGGCAGCATGATGCCGCCCGAGCCGACGCGGATGGTGCGCGTGCCCTCGGCGACAAAGCCGATCGCCACCGCCGTCGCCGCGCTGGCGATGCCGACCATATTGTGATGTTCGGCAAGCCAGTAGCGATTATAGCCCCAGCGTTCAGCATGCTGGGCAAGGTCGCGCGAATTGCGCAGCGCCTGCCCCGGCGTCGAGCCCTGCGACACAGGCGCAAGATCCAGGATCGAAACGGGCGTCGGTTTGATGGCTGTTGTCATCATTGCAAGATCGGGACGGCATGGCCAAGGTTCAAGACAAGATTGATTGACCGCGGCGTTTTGGGATCGCGGGGCGTCCTCGCCCGGCCACCCGATCGACTATCGCCACCCCTGTGTTGACTTTGTCAACACAGGGGTTAACGTGCTCGCTCGCGGAGACGAGGACATCATGGAGGCGATCGATCGGCTGCGGCGCTTCAACCGGTTTTACACCCGCCAACTCGGCCTGCTCGACGAGCGCCTGTCGCAGAGCCCGTTCTCGCTGACCGAAGCGCGCGTGCTTTATGAGCTCGCCCATCGTGCCTGCCCGACTGCCGCCGAAATCGCGCGCGACCTCGATCTCGACCCCGCGCAGCTCAGCCGGATTGTGAAATTATTCAGAACGCAGCGCCTGCTCGCGAGCGAACCGAGCGCGACGCACGCCAAGCATCAACTGCTGTCGCTAACGGCCGCCGGCCGCACTGCCTTCGCCGCGCTCGAACAGGCGACAATGGCGGAGATCGGCGCTCTGCTGGCGCCGCTCAGCGAAGGCAGGCGCCGGCGCCTGATCCAGGCCGCGGACGTGATCGAGGAGACGCTCACCCCTCCCGCCGCCTCGACTGCCCCGGAATTCACCCTCAGAGACCCTGAAGTCGGCGATCTCGGTTGGGTGATCCACCGCCAGGCCGCCCTCTATGCCGCCGAGTATGATTGGGACTGGACGTTCGAAGCTTTGGTCGCTGAAATTCTCGGCGCCTTCGTCAGGAATTTCGATCCCGCCCGCGAACAGGCCTGGCTTGCCGAACGCCACGGCGAAATCGTCGGCTCGATCTTCCTGGTGCGCGGCGATGACGCGGCGACCGGCAAATTGCGCCTGCTCTATGTCGAGCCAGGCGCGCGCGGGCTCGGCATCGGCGCGGCGCTGGTCGAGGCCTGCGTCGCCAGGGCGAGGGAAGCCGGCTATTCCAGGCTCGCCCTGTGGACCAACGACATCCTCATCGCCGCCCGCCGCCTCTACGAAGCCGCTGGGTTCAAATTGATCGGCGAGGAGAAGCATATCTCGTTCGGCAAGAAATTGAACGGGCAGACATGGGCGCTGGATTTGGGCGGCGGCAGGTAGCCGCGCTGATTTAAACTGCAACCGTTAGTTCGTCATTGCTGTGACGTCGCAGCGATTCGAGCAAGAAGCAACGCGCAACCCCCGCAAGCCGAAACGCCCTTCGCGGCCCTGGGCGAGGAGCGTCGATAGATCGTCCCTCCCGGCAATGGAAGCGCACGTCCGGCGACTTTTGGCGCAACCCCATTTTGACCGCGCTCGGCTATGGCATTCCGCTCGATGTGACCTCTCTGGCGGAAGGCGAGATCAGCAAACCGTCCACAAATATATCGGCGGCAAGAGCACGCAGGGCGTCGCCACTTATTCCGGCCCCTGTACGCCGCCAGGCTCGCCGCATCATTACACCTTCGTCATCATCGCCACCGATCTCGACGCCAGGGAATTGCCGCCCGGCCTGACCATGCCGGAACTCTGGGCGCGCCTCGCCGGGCACACCAAAGGCGCGGCGGGGATGGTCGGGATGTTCATCAACCCCTATCCGCAACGAGGCGGAGGTATATACAGAGATTGACGCGCGGCGGAATCGTCCTTATTTAGCCGGCGTCGCCATTCCTATTGGAAGCCGCCGCCATGCCCGTCACGCGAATCTTCAAATCCGGCAACAGTCAGGCCGTCCGCATTCCGGCGGAATTGGCCTATGCCGATTTGAGCATGGAGCTGAAGATCACGCGTCTTGGCGATGTCATCACGATTTCTCCCGCGCGTCATAGTTTGAAAGACGCGGTGGCGGCGTTGCGTAGCCTCCCTAAACCTCCCACGGTCGAAAAGAGGGAGCCGATCGAAATGCCGGATCGGCGCCGGGCCTAAAGTCTTGGCCTATCTGATCGACACCAATATCGCGATCGACGCGCGTGACGGCGCCGATCCGATATTGGACAAGCTGGCCCAACATGACGGCGCGGTTTTGTTGTCGGCGCTGAGTCTGGCTGAGTTGCAGCGAGGCCTCTACAAATATCCAGCCCATGCGGCGCTGCGCCAGACACGTCTTGAACTGCTGTTTCAGCATATTCCGGTTCTGCCGTTCGACTCCACGGCGGCCCGCGTCTATGGCCAGATCATCGCGCGTTGCGGATGGGTGAAGGGGCGCGACTATGATCGCATGATCGCGGCCCATGCCATCAGCACCGGCTCGGTTCTTGTCACCAACAACAGCGCCGATTTCCGGGACATTCCCGATTTATCCATTGAAAACTGGGCGGCTCAGCGATGAACGACTACGGAATTGAAAATCTGGCGCGAGGCCAGAGCGTTCGAGAAGGAACCGCCTCGCCTTCAAGATTGATCGCCCGCTATCGCATCCGCGGCGACGCCAAGGGAATCGAGGAGCGCGCCCGCACGATCGCCGTCGAACAGAGCATCGAAATGCCGCCCGCGGCGGTGCGCGAGCCGTCGATCCTCTCCGACATACTCGGCGAGGTCGCCGCAATCGCCGATCGCGGCGACGGCTGGTTCGATGTCGAGATCGCGCTGGCGAGCGCGACCATCGGCGACGACGCCGGCCAGCTCCTCAACATGCTGTTCGGCAATACATCGCTGCATGAGGACGTCGTCCTCCATGACGCCATTCTGCCGCCAGAGCTGGTCGCCGCGTTCGGCGGCCCTACCCACGGGCTCGACGGCTTGCGGCGACGCGCCGGCGCGAAGCATCGCGCGCTGACCGCTTCCGCGCTGAAGCCGCAGGGCCTCGCCCCCGATGCGCTCGCCGAAATCGCTTTCACGTTGGCGATAGGCGGACTCGATTTCGTCAAGGACGATCACGGCCTCGCCGACCAGGTCTACAGCCCGTTCGCCAAACGGGTTGTCGCCTGCGCCAAAGCGGTGCGCAAGGCCGCCGCTTCGACCGGCGCGCCGACCCGGTATATCCCCAGCGTTTCTGGCCATTTCGGTGAGATCGAGCGGCAGCTTGGCGTCGCGCGCGACGAGGGGATCGACACAGTGCTGATCGCGCCCGCCATCGTCGGCGTCTCGACCTTGCAAGGGCTCGTGCGCGCCCATCCCGATTTCGCCTTCATCGCCCATCCGACCTTGACGGGCGCCGCGCGCATCTCGCCTATTCTCTACGCCAGGCTGTTCCGCCTGTTCGGCGCCGACGCTTCGATCTTCCCCAATTACGGCGGCCGCTTTGGCTATTCGAGCCGGACATGCGGCGAGATCGCCGCGGGATTGCGGGAAGCCTGGGGCGATCTTAAATCCAGCATTCCCGTGCCGGCCGGCGGCATGAATGTTGAGCGCGTGCCCGAAATGCTGCGTTTCTACGGGAAGGACACAATGATGCTGATCGGCGGCGCGCTTCTGTCGGCGCCGCGCGAAGAGCTTGCCGCTGCAACCGCCGCTTTCGTACGCGCCGTGGCCGATCATAACTATGGTGAAGCCGATGTCTGACGATCATCCGCCGAGTTTGCGCGTAGCCGAGCAGGATTTCCGCTGGGCCGACGTCACGCTGCGCCAGTACAAGGACGAGGATGCCGCGCCGTTCAAGACGGTGTCGCGGCAGGTGCTGTTCTCCGATCCGAAGCTCGCCGGTGAATTGCGCTATTTCGAAGTCGCGCCGGACGGTTATTCGACGCTCGAGCGCCACGACCATATGCATGCGGTGATGATCCTGCGCGGCGCCGGCAAGGTCCTCGTCGGCGACAAGGTTCATGACGTCAAGACGCATGACCTCATCACCATTCCGTCCTGGACCTGGCATCAGTTTCGCCCGGCGCCCGGCGAGAATCTCGGCTTCCTCTGCCTCGTCAACGCCGAGCGCGACCGCCCGCAATTGCCGAGCTCGGAAGAGCTGGCGGCGCTGCGCGCCGATGCGAAAGTCGCGGCGTTTCTTGATGGGACGGGGTGATTTTCGTCATTGCAATGACGGGTCACCCCACGCTCATCGCCTCTTCCGCCACCGCCCGCCACCAGCGCTCATGCTCGCGCCAGTTCCAGTTCGCCGCCGGCGAAGGCGAAGGCAGCAGCCACAGGCGCGTCGCGCCGATCGTCTCGCCCTGTTCGCCGAAGCCGGCCGCGGGTCCGAGATAGCGCCGTCCGGCGGTCAGGCTGGTGAAGGCGAGAATGGCGGGCTGATGCGCGAGGACGCGTTGACGCAGCGCCTCGCACGCGAGGCGGCCGAGGCTGCCGGCGGGTAGTTCCTTATCCATTCCCGAGACGGTTTTGGCGATATCGGTAAGCCCGATTCCCCATTCGCCGACCAGCGGAAATTCCGACGGGTCGAGCCGGCGCGGCGTCAGCCCGATCGCATGCAGCGTCGGCCAGAATTTATTCTGCGGATGTGCGTAATAATGGCCGCGCCGCGCCGACACTGTTCCCGCCGCCGTGCCGCAGAACACGATTTTGAGGCCCGGCCGCAACACGTCGGGCAGGACGAATGGCGAAGTCCGAGCGTTCATTTCGAGAGTGTCTCAGATCCTGCGCCGGCGCGATTTGGCGAAAGTGTCGAAGGCGACCGCCTCCATTTTGTTTCTGGCTCCCGGATTATCCGGGGAATGCGGTGCGTTGAGGACCATCACTCGGGGGCCGGTATACCAGCTAGCGAGGAAGCCTGCCAAGCCCCTTCGACCAAGAGAGATTACGCGGAAGAAGCAAATCGCGTGGCCTTCCGCAGCGCAAACCTCTGCGCGAACTCCTGTTTGCCCGCGTCGCCTTGTATTTTGCGTAGACCAATCAAGGCTTTCCCGGCGTCAGGCCGATATGAGCCTGCTTTGCTCGTATCGAGCCGTCGACGCCGTATGATGCATCCCAAGAGAACTCGTAATCACCGTCGATCTTCGTGATGTGCATGCGATCGACGATTCCCTTCAAATTGAAATCACTCAACGCAATATTCATCACTTCGCTGAGCGTGACAGTAACCACTACGTGCTTCTCGAGGATAAAGTAACCTTTCGCATCCGTGCGGTCGGTCATCTCCCAGGTGTGAAGACGCATGACGCTTGACCTCTTGGTGGAGAGGCTAATCTCGAGCAAATAGGCATCGTGAAAGAGTGGCGCGCGCCCGAACCATTCAAATAGCGCGTCTCCTCCCGGAATCTCGCGTAGGATCGCTTCGGATGTCATCAAGCTCGCTCCCGGCCTATCTCCGTCAGATCGTCTGGTTGTAAGCGCCGACTTCGCTGTTCTCGCGAAGCACGCCATCGACGGCGGCGAACATTTGGCGCATGCGCGCCTCCGAGACCGGGCTCTCGACCACCACGACAAGCTCCGGCTTGTTGGAGGAAGCGCGCACCAGCCCCCAGGTGCCGTCCTCCACCGTCACGCGCACGCCATTGACGGTGACGATGTCGCGGATTTTCTGCCCCGTCAGCAAGGCGCCCTTGGCCTGCATGTCCTTGAAGCGCGCAACGACGCGGTCGGCGACCGCATATTTCACCTCGTCCGCACAATGCGGCGACATGGTCGGCGATCCCCACGTGCGCGGCAGCGCGCGATAGAGATCGGCCATCGACTTCTGGGGATTGCGCGCAAGCATGTCGAGCACGGCGATGGCGGTGACGAAGCCGTCGTCATAGCCGCGCCCGATCGGCGCGTTGAAGAAAAAGTGCCCGGACTTTTCGAAGCCCGCCAAAGCCTTCAGGTCGCGGACGCGGCGCTTGATATGGGAATGGCCGGTCTTCCAGTAGTCGGCCTTGACGCCATTGGCGATCAGCTCGGGATCGGTCGCGAACAGGCCGGTCGACTTGACGTCGACGACAAAGGTCGCGTTCGCGTGCAGCTTCGACAAATCCCGCGCCAGCATGACGCCGATCTTGTCGGCGAATATCTCCGCGCCCTCATTGTCGACGATGCCGCAGCGATCGCCGTCGCCGTCAAAACCGAGCGCGACGTCCGCGCCGGATTCGCGCACCGCCGCCGCCATCGCATGCAGCATATGCAGGTCTTCGGGATTGGGATTGTAGCGCGGGAAGGTGAAGTCGAGTTCGCAATCGAGGGGTACGACTTCGCAGCCAAGCGCTTCGAGAATCTTCGGCGCGAAGGCGCCCGCCGTCCCATTGCCGCAGGCGGCGATCACTTTCAGCTTGCGCGACAGTTTCGGTCGGGTCGTGAGATCGGCGATGTAGCGGGCGGGGAAATTCTCGACGAAGCGATAGGCGCCGCCGTCGGCGTAGTGGAACTTGCCCGAGATCACGATGTCGCGCAGCCGGCCCATTTCCTCCGGCCCGAAGGTGACCGGGCGCTGCGCGCCCATTTTCACGCC
>DATBZF010000158.1:0-43264 GCA_036513315.1 Roseiarcus sp. | reverse complement strand
GAGCTCGCGCAGAGCCCGCATCTGACCCAGTGACGGCGAGGATCGGCAATCGCAATTGAGCGTCGTACCCTTCTCCCTTTGCGGGAGAAGGCGGCCGGCGAAGCCGGGCCGGATGAGGGCGCGCGCCGCCATTGATGGTTAGCTTTCGAAGAGTGCGGACCTTTTCAAGTCCTCCGGTTCACCCCTCGTTTCGTCGCGTACCCCTTCTCCTCTTGCGGGAGAAGGTGGCCTTCACGTTAGCGAAGGTCGGATGAGGGGTGGTCGAGCGAGGCTCTGCGGCTGTCATCGAGGAAGCCGTCTCGCTTCGCTCGACACCCCTCATCTGTCATGCTGCGCATGACACCTTCCCCCGCAAGGGGGGAAGGAAGGCGCCTTGCCGCCCGCCGGCGCGGCGCTTAATTGTTCAGGACTGAAGCCCGCCCGGCGGGATAGCTTCGGCCCGACCATTTCATCCTGAAGGGATAGCTTATGAAATACCGTCCGCTTGGCCGCACGGGGCAGTTCGTTTCGGAAATCTGCCTGGGGACGATGACGTTCCACGGCGATTCCAGCTCCACTTTCTGGCGCAACGTTGGCTCGCTCGAGCAGAGCGCCGCGACGGCGATCGTCGAGCGCGCGCTTGCGGCGGGCGTCAATTTCATCGACACAGCTGATGTATATTCGGAGGGCTATTCGGAAATCCTGCTCGGCCAGGCCCTGCGCGATCTCTCAGTGAAGCGCGAGGACGTCATCGTCGCCACCAAGGTTCGCGGCCGCACCGGGCCCGGCCCCAATGCGGTCGGCCTGTCGCGCGGCCATATCATGGACCAGGTCGCCGGCAGCCTGAAGCGGCTGCAGCTCGACTATATCGACCTCTACCAGATTCACGGCTTCGACGCGGTGACGCCGATCGAGGAGACTTTGCGCGCGCTCGACGATCTCGTCTCGCGCGGGTTGGTGCGCACCATCGGCTGCTCGAACATGGCGGCCTGGCAGATCATGAAGGCGCTCGGCATTTCCTCGGCGAAAGGCTATGCGCGCTTTGAAACCGTGCAGGCTTATTACACGATCGCCGGACGCGAACTTGAGCGCGAGATCGTGCCGCTGGTCGAGGACCAGGGCCTTGGCGTGATGGTCTGGAGTCCACTGGCGGGCGGGCTGCTTTCCGGCAAATTCACCCGGCAGGGTTCGACCGCCAATGACGCGCGCCGGCAGGTGTTCGACTTTCCCCCTGTCAATCGGGAGCGCGCCTATGACATCGTCGATGCGATGGCGCCGATCGCCGAGGCGCATGGCGTGTCGGTCGCGCAGATCGCGCTTGCATGGCTGTTGCAGCGCCCGGGCGTGATGAGCGTCATCATCGGCGCCAAGACGATCGCACAGCTCGACGACAATCTGGCGGCAGTAAAGGTGACCCTGACCGCCGATGAGGTCGCCGCGCTCGACAAGGCGAGCGCGCTGACGCCGGAATATCCCGGCTGGATGCTCGAGCGCCAGGCCGGCCCGCGCATGCCGACGCCGGTTGAGTGAGACGTAAGAACGCCCTTCTCCTGCTGGAGGCGGGAGAAGGGCGAGTTCGACAATGGGAGGACTATATCGATGACAAGAAAAGTTTCCTGGGGCGTGCTCGGGGTCGCCAAGATCGGCGTCGAGAAAGTGATTCCGGCGATGCAATTGGGCGCGCTGTCGCGCGTCGACGCCATCGCCTCACGCGACATCGGCAAGGCCAGGAGCGCCGCGCAAAAGCTTGGCATCGCCAAAGCCTATGGGTCCTACGAGGAATTGCTCGCCGATCCTGCCATCGAGGCGATCTACAATCCCCTGCCCAATGAGCTGCATATACCCTGGACCTTGCGCGCGCTTGAGGCGGGAAAGCATGTGCTGTGCGAAAAGCCGATCGCGCTCGACGCCCGCGAGGCCGAGGCGCTGCTCGCCGCCCGCGCAAGCTCGGGCAAGCAAGTCGCCGAGGCGTTCATGGTGCGCTTCCATCCGCAATGGCGGCGCGCGCATGAACTTGCCCATTCCGGCGCCATCGGCGCCTTGCGGGCGATCCAGACCTTCTTCTCCTACCATCTCACCGACCCGACAAATATCCGCAACAAGCCGCCGGGCGGCGGCGCGCTTTATGACATCGGCTGCTATGCGATTCTCACCGCGCGCTATATTTTCAATGCCGAACCGACGCGCGTCTTTGCCGCAATCGACCGCGACCCCGCGATGGGCACCGATCGCCTCATCAGCGGGCTCGCCGAATTCCCTGGCGGCCGGCAATTGACGTTCACTTGCGCGACGCAGACCTCGGCGCATCAGCGCGTCACCATCGCCGGCGACAAGGGCCGCATCGAGATCGCCATCCCCTTCAACGCGCCGCCCGACCGGCCGACGCGGATTACCATCGATACGGGCGCGGACTTGCATGGCGGCGGCGCGAGGACAGAGGAATTCGCCACCTGCGATCAATATACGCTGCAGGGCGACGCCTTCTCGCGCGTGGTTCTGGGTGAGAAGGCGCTCGACTATCCGATCGAGGACGCGATCGCCAATATGCGGGTGATCGACGCTTTGTTTCGATCCGCGCAAACTGGGCGTTGGGAGGCGCCGTGAGCGAGGCGCGCTCGAAGGGGCCGTTGGCAGGAAGGCGATGAAAGGCGCGCCAGAACCGATCGACGGATGCTGCGCGCCTCATTTTGCGGCTTGTGTGAGCTTTACGGGCGGCGTTCGGTTATAAAGCTCCAACGAGGATCACATGATGCGCACGGTCAAGCTGAGATACCAGGAGGCCGGGCTGCAGCCTCGCCGAACGAAGCTCGAGATCCCCGGTTGGGCCGGCGAACGCGAGCCGCGCGCGGACGGCTCGCGCGAACAGGTCTGGCACTGCATGCCCTTCTCGGAAGGCGCGCAATATGGGATCGAACTCTTCTACCCCTATGCCAACGAGCTGCGCGTCCAAACCAGGGACGGCCGACTCGTCCTTGACGGCAACTTTGGCCCCGATCCGGAAACCGGCGTGCAATGGCCGCCATTCAGGAATTTCGGCGACCAATTCTACACCTATCAGATTCTTCTCGACATCGATCCGGGCGAAGGGTTCGCGATCCGGACCGAGCCTCATCCACGCTTTTATACGGATCAGACCGATACGACGCCGATCGCGGTGCCGGCGCTTGTGCGCAATTGGTGGCCGATGCTGTTTTTCATCGTCTTCAAATCGCCTGCCGAAGGCCGCACCCATATCTTCCGGTCGGGCGAGCCGTTTGCGCAAGTGATCCTCCTGCCCGAGGAGTGCGAATTTGTCCTCTCCGACATGACGGAGGACGAACGAGCGGACCGGGAGCTGCGCGCGCGCCGCATCCACCAGGCCCGATCGACATTGTCGGCGGACACGCATTGGACTTCGCGCACCAATACCGTCTTCGACGGTACTTACCGCCATATGCTGCGGGCCGCCAAGGCGAGCAAATCAACGCCCCCTTGACGACCCGCCGGTTAGACTGCCGAGACCGGCCGCAAGGCCGAGATCAATAGTAATGATGATGGTGGTGGTGATGATACCAACGCCGCCAGTGATGGTGGTGATGATGATGGTGATGGTGATGGTGATATTGGGCGACCTGGACGCCCGGCTGCGAATCGGTCGGCGATTCGTCGGTCACTCTTTCGTTCACCGCTTTCAACACCGACGCGGCGTTGGGGATCGGTTGCAGAAGCTCGCTGAATGAGCGCGCCTGCATCGCCTGTTCAACTTCGCCGGAGGGGGTGGCGGCCTGGGCGGCGCCCAATGGGGCGAGCGCACCGATCACGGCGATCATGCTCGCGATTGTCTTGTCCATATTATTTCTCCTGGTGGAACCGCCTTCACAACGCTGTGATCATGGTTCCGTTCCAGCCAAGCCGAGCGATGGGCCTTCACCATTCCTTTCGGGGCCCAATGAGTGCTCAACGCGCCCGCGGCAGCATGCGGCGCAGCACGGCGTCCCTCGAAATGTAAAAGTGTATGAGAGCGGCCGTCGCATGCAAAAATGCGAGGCCGAGCAGAATGTTGGCGATGAGGCCATGCCAATGGGTGATCGGCCGGCGCAGGCTGGCGTCGCCCCATTGCGGCAGACGGACGATGTCGAAGAGGTTGTAGCCTCGCACAAAAGCGTTGGCGATTCCGAACGCCAATACGATTATCAACAGGCCATAGAGGCCGTAATGGGTTGTTTCAGCGGCGAATTGGAGAATGCCGGAATCGTAGGGCGGCAGCCGTCGTCCGGCCGAGAAGCGCCAGATAATGCGCCATGCGAGCAAGACGACGAGAGCAAAGCCTAGGAGGATGTGGCTCGACCAATAATAGCTGGTCACCGGTCCTTTGGGGAGCCAGTCCGCCGTCTGCCCGATGATCCAGAGCGCCAGCACAAGAGCCGCCGTGCACCAGTGCAGCATAATGGTGGTCGGGTCATAGCTTCCGACGCTTTGGTTCTGTCTCGAATCCATCGACCCCGTCATTTGACGGGCATGACCGCGTCGGCGGCCTTGATCAGATTGTCTTCGCCATGGGCGGTGCAATATTCGGCGAGGCCCTTGAAGTCTTTCATCGTCTTGTCCTGATACATGATCGGCGGAGCGTTTTGTTTGGTGTAGAAGCCTTCCAGCCACATCAGGATCGAGCCGACTTCGTCCTTGGGCGAGGCGATGAATTCGCTGCATTTGATCTTGGAGAAGTCCATGTCCTGGGCGGCCGCCGGCGCGGCGGCCAACAGGAGAAGAGCCAGTATGGCGAGACGCGGCGGCATGGGAAACCTCGGGGTGGAAGAGCGAGCCGCTTTGGCGGGGCGTGCGACTGACCCTAGCGCGATGTCGCCCGTTGGGTCCAATAGCGCCGATCCGCCGGCCTCTGCTTGCACGTTCCATTCGAATTGCGTTTGACAAGAAGCGAGTGCGGATTTCCTCATTGTTTGCATGGCGGAGCGTGTGCGCGAGAGGAATTCGAAGTCAAGGACGATCGCAAAGCGATCGCCGCCCATAGCAGTCAGCTTGCTGACTGCGTAAACTTGTCAGCAATGGCGGTGCGCTTTGCGCATCCTTGAGTTCGAATTCCTCTCGCGCATAATGGCCTTCATGCAATCAATGACCGGCTGTCGCCGTACGGCGGCGTCCCTCGAAGATAAGCTCCGCTCGCTCGCTCCAATCCCCGACGCCAGCGCCGCAGCCCTATTGCGGAGCCGCCTCCTCAACCGTCAATTGCGCGAGGGGCGTCGGCGTGAAGGTCGAAACGAACTGCCCCAAAGTCGCGGTGAACTGGATGACGCCTGAAGCCGGCGCGCGAATGGTGCATTGATCGAGTTCGGCTTTGCCCTCTTCAAGGAAAGCCGAGGCGGCGTCGCGCCTGGCCTGCGCTTCTTCGATGTCCTCAATGCGCGAGCCGGCTCTCAGCAACGCCAGCTTCTTGGCGGCGTCGAGCTGCTGCGCGTCGGCGATGCGGGAATCGCGTTCCACAGTGAACAATTGCGCGCGCGTCACCGTTACGCCGGGTTGCAGTCCGTTGGCGCGGTCAAGAGCGTCATGCGCCTCTTCCGAGCGCGCTTTCGCAACGCCGAGCCCCGCCTCGGCGATGGCGATCTCCTCCGTGCGAGGACCATTGCGCGTGCGCGCAAAGGAAGCTTCGGCCGCCGCGAGGGAGGCGGCGCGAAAATTGACCTCTTTTTCCAGAGGCCCGCAATCCAATCGCAGCAGGACCTGTCCTGCTTCGACATGGGCGCCGTTCTGGACCAGGATCGACTGGATGATGCCGCTGCGCGCCGCGCCGAGGGTCAATATGCGAGGATTGGCCGCGCGTGGAACCGCGGTCTGCGCTTGGGCGTCGACGCAAACGAGCGCCGCCAAGACGGCGAAAGAAATCAATTGGAGCCGTTTCAAGGATCGGACCCCTGTCTCCCGAGCGCCCGCATCAAGCTATAACGAACTCCGCCGCTTCGAGATTCAATTCTTCGTGCCCGCCCCGGCGCAAGCCAAGGCGCCTTATTGTTGCATATGTCGCCGGCGTCGCTCCGGGGCGCCGGACGCCGGGGCCATGCCTTTGTCCGGTATCGAGGTGATGGTGGCTCCCTGGCCGATTTCGCCATCGAGCACGTCCATGGTTTCGTCGGAAACCGTGACCCGCGCGTCCGCCGAGACATCCTTGCAGCCGTCGGGATGTTTGGCGCCGGTGACGCAGACCTTGAACCGGAACGAACTGATCAGCACCCTCGCGTCCGCCGCGCCTGACGACGCCGCCAGCGTGATCAAAAGCGCCGCGAACGGCGAAACCGCAATTGCCCTTCGTCGCATCGCCCGCCCCTCCGTCTGACAGATTATCCCGATGGCGTGAGACGAGCGATGCGCCGAACCCCATTGGCCGCGCGTCATGGCATGCCCCCGCGATTGGGCGAAAATGCGTCGGCGCGATACCGGATCAGGTCCGGGCGCGAACCATTGACCTGGCGCCTATAGTCATCTTCGGCCCTTTGAGGAGCCGGAATCGAGAATGAGTTTTGGGCGGCGACTGTGCAGGATTTACCAGCAATCCCTGCCGTGCCGCCTGCTTCCCGCTATGAATAGGCAACGAAGGAAATGACGTTTCCGTCGGGGTCGCTGACGTAAAAGTCCGTCCCGCCCCATGCTTGCTTGGCCAGGGTCTGCGGAAACGCGACCTGGCGGGCCTTGAATTCCTCGAACAGGCCTTGAACGTTGCCAACCTCGATCGTGGCCAGGATCAGCGATTTTTCCTGAGCGGCCAAAAGCGCAAAGGTCGGCTCGCGCACATGGCGGAGATGGAGGCATACGCCATCGCGCGACACCGAGCCGTAGAAGGGCGGCGCGCCGTAAAGAAAATCCGTTTTGAAGCCCAGTTTCTCTTCGAAAAACGCGGCGCTCGCCGTTACGTCCCGGACAAACAAAATTGGAACGACGTTTTTCAGAATGGGCGAGGCCGGTGATGGGCGCGGCGTTTTCGGCGCATCGGCGACCGCCGCTTTCAGCTTTGCCCAACTTTCATGGCCGGCTTCAACGGCGACGATTTCCTGAGCAAGGGTCAGGGTGAATTTGAGCGCGAGCGCTTCGCGGTCGGTCAGCGATCGATAGCGCGCGAGGCGGCGCAGTTTTTCGCCAATCCCATAATCGCCATCGCGATGCCAGCGGAGCATCAATTTGGCTTGCTTGCGGTAAGTGTCGAGCGTGGGCATGGCAGACTCCGGCTGAGAATTTCAGCGGGCAGGCGTAGCCCTTTCGGCGACGAAGCCGATGCGTCCCACGGCGACGGCTAAATTTAAATCGGGTTGGGGCGAGCGTCAAATAGCTTCCGATCGGCGCTACACCGGGATAGTTTGGGCCATGACGCGCGTGATGGTGATAGGCAATGCTGGCGGTGGAAAGTCGACAATGAGCAAGGCGCTCAGCGCCGCTCATGCCTTGCCGTATTACGCCATCGACAAAATCCAATGGAAGCCAAATTGGGTTCTCACGCCTGAGCCGGAATTCACGAGAGCTCATGAAGCGCTGCTTTCGAAGGCGCGGTGGCTGATAGACGGCTATGGTTCGTGGTCGTCTGTCGAGCGGCGGATCAGCGCTGCCGACACGATCATCTTCGTCGACCATCCGATCTCGGTTCACTATTGGTGGGCGACCAAGCGGCAAATCAAGTCGCTCATCTCCGGGCGCCCGGACGGACCCGAGGGATGCCCGATGTTCCCGATGACGATACGCCTCTACAAGATGATGTGGCGGCTGCACCGGGAATGGCGGCCGAAACTGATCGCGGCGATTGAAGCCAGGCGCGGAAACGCACGCATCATCCATATCCGCTCGCCGAAAGAACTAGCGGCGTTCGCAGTCGATCCAGCTTGACGGGGAAGAGTGCGCGCCAGGGCGCGGTGATTTTGGCAGCGCCGATTTGCCGTCATTGCTGTGCAGGTTCACTAATTCGTTGATCGGGCCTCCAATATAGGAGGAGGCTTAGGATGCGAGACAATAGCCTCGACAGCGCTCGTCTGGGCAGGTTCTCAGGCAAACGCGGGGGCCGGGCTGGTGCGAAGACAAACAACAGCTGAAAGGGTCGAGTATGATCCATCGTTTCGCATGGCGGAGAGTGTTTCACCCCGGAGACCTTTGTCAATGATGGCCTTTCAGGCCACCGCCGAAGGCGGCGACCGCTGCGCGGTCGTCATTGACAAAGGTCTCTGGGGTGAAAAAATGGCCTCCATGCGAACAATGGCTCAATAGCGAAGTCGGCAGGCGCGATAATCCGGTCGAAGTTGTTGTCTCGCATCCTAAACCTCCTCTTGTATTGGAGGCCCGATCAACGAAATTGTGAATCTGCACAGCAATGACGGACGTTGATCCAATGTCACGCATCAGCGGAGACCGTTCCGCATAAGCCGCCGCGGCATAGGGCGTCACATCGAAGAACGCGCCGGCGCCATCGATAAGCTTGACGCGCAGTCAGCGAGGCGATGCAGTTCGTTGACTTGATGGCCATATCGTTCCTCTGCATCCGCGGTCATACCACAATGGTCTTGAGAGCCTCGCTCAAAAACGCCTCCATCGCCGCCGCCACGCCCGCCGCATCCTCCTCCTGCACCGCGAGCTTCCCTCGCGGCAGCACGCGCCCCACCACATTCGGCAGCTCCGCCAGCGCCTCCATCTCCGCCCGCGATTTCTTCGGCGTGTCGGCGCCGTAGGCGACGAGGATGGGGTCGCGGACGCGGCGAGCGGTGGCGAGGAATTCGGCTCTTGTTTTGGCGGGATCGAGGAGGCCGGTGACGAAGCGCACCGAAGCGTGGCGGGCGCCGGGGGCGCGGGTCACTTTCAGCTTCTGCGCGAAACGTGCGGGGGTCAGCGCGGTGGGGGCGGAATAGACATGGCCGCGCGCCATCATCAGCACGACGGGCGGGTTGACGTTGAGCGCGTAGACGAAGGCGCCGATGCCTTTGGAATCGACGAGGCGGGCGAACCATTCGAAGGCGGCGGCGGGCTTGCCGCTCATCGTCGGCAGCGGGCCGCGCCAGGTCGGCGCGATCAGACAGAGCGCGCCGGCCGAGCCGGGCGCCGCCTCGGCTTGCAGCAGCGCGTAAGCCGCGGCATGGCCGACGGCGATGGTCGCCAGCGGTTTGGGCGTCACTTGGGTCAGGAGGTGAGCGAGGAAGGCGCGATAGGCGTCCGGGCGCCAGTCGATGAAGGGCTTGGCTTCCCAGCCGAAACCAGGCCAATCGACGGCGATCGTCGCATATTTCGCGGAGAGGAGCGCCTGGAGAGGGCGCATTTCTTCGCGCGTCGAGATCGAACTGAGCGCGGGGAGGAGCAGCAGCGTCGGTCCGGCGCCGAGGCGGGTGACGCCGAGGCGCAATGGCTGGCCTTGCCAGGTCCAATCGATGGCGTCGGGGCGCTCCATGGGGGTAGCGCTTCTCACGGGGGGATGGTGGGGCGCAAGGGGTTGGGCGGGCGGGCGCCCGTGCCTCATGGGCGCACTTCTCAGCGTAAAGGCGACCCGCTGCGCGGGAGGCTTCGCCGGCCTTGACAGCCTCGCGCGCCGATGGCCGTTTTCCACCATGTTGTTTTGGTGGGCAGCGCGGCCTTTGGGCCGCATTGCTCACCAAAGCAACATGGAGGCCACTTGCCGCGCCGACGAGACGCAGTCACGGCGAAGGCGCCGTAGCGAAGCGAAGGAGCGGCGCAGCCGCTTGACGGCGGCTCGGCGGTGTGGCCCTCACGGGCTCTCGCAAAACAGACTGGAATGCCTCCCATCGCTAGTTCCAGTCGCCGCGTTCCGCCGGCCGCCTTGCATTAGGAAACGATCGGTCCTATATCTCTGCCATGCAAGCCACCAAGCCCGCCCCGGTCGCCGATCGCGGCCCCGGCCGCCCGCGTGAATTCGACATGGACGAGGCGGTCGCCGACGCCATCGAAGTGTTTCGCGCGCGGGGTTATCACGGCACTTCGGTGCAGGATCTGACCGAAGGCACCGGGCTGGCGCGCGGCAGTCTCTACAAGGCTTTTCACGACAAGCAATCGCTGTTTCTGGCCGCGCTCGAACACTACACCGCCGCCTCGCTGCAAAGGATCAGCGATAGTCTGGCGCAGCCGGGTCCGGCGCGCGCGGCGATCCGCGAGACGCTGATGGGCTATGCCCGGCGCGCGGCGGCGGGGCAGGGGCGGCGCGGTTGCCTGATCACTGCCGCCGCGATGGAAATGATGCCTGGCGATGTCGAGGTCAGCGTCGTCATCACGCGCATGTTCAAGCGGATGCAGGAATTGTTCGCCGCGGCGGTCGCCCGCGGGCAGGCGGCTGGCGAAATCCCTGGCGATTATGACGCGCAGGCGATCGGCCGCCTGCTCGTCTGCACGATCCAGGGTTTGCGCGTGCTCGGCAAGACCGGTCCGAGCGAGCGCGATATGGCCGAACTGGTGGACGTGGCGTTGCGAACGATGGCTTGAAGACCACCGGAGAGGCGCAAACGGCGTTGATTAGGAACTTATCGTTTCCCAATAAAAACAGGACAGCAATAATGACTGAACCCACGCTAAACGTCTCATCCAGCGAGGTTATTGACCCACGCCGCTGGGCGGCTTTGGCGATTCTGCTGGTCGGCGCATTTCTCGCGCCGCTCGATTTCTTCATCGTCAATGTCGCCATGCCGGCGATCACATCAGGCCTTCGCGCCAGCGCGGCCGATGTGCAATTGGTCATCTCGGGCTATGCCGTGGTCTATGCGGTTTTCCTGATCACCGGCGGCCGGCTCGGCGATATTTTCGGCCGCAAGGCGGTCTTTCTCGCCGGCCTCGCCGGCTTCGCGCTGGCGTCGGCGCTTTGCGGCCTCGCCTGGTCGCCGACTTCGCTGATAGCGGGCCGGCTGCTTCAGGCGCTGGCCGCCGCCGCCATGGCGCCGCAAGCGCTCGCCTCGGTCCACGCTTTGTTTCCGCCGCATGAGCGCGGCCGCGCTCTGAGCATTTACGGCGTCACCCTCGGCCTCGCCTCGATCGCCGGACAATTGCTGGGCGGCGCGCTGGTCGGCGCCAATGTCGACGGCTTCGGTTGGCGCCTGATCTTCCTCATCAATCTGCCCGTCGCCATTGTGGCTTTCATCGCGGCGATTCCGCTCTTGCGCGAAACGCGCAGCGGAACGCGGCCGCGCCTCGATCTCGTCGGCGTGATTCTGTCGGCCGCAACGCTCACCGCTCTGGTGCTGCCGCTGATCGAGGGGCGCGAGCGCGGCTGGCCATGGTGGTCGATCGCGATGTTGCTGACCACGCCCTTGTTCGCTGAGGCCTTTCGCCGCTACGAAATCCGTCTCGCCGAAGCGGGCGGCGAGCCGCTGGTCGCGATCGACGCCTTTGCGTCGCCGGGCCTGGTGCGTGGCCTTGGCGCGATCGCCACGCTTTATGCGCTGGCGGCGTTCTTCCTGACCTTCTCGATCTATCTGCAGGCCGGCCTTGGACGCACCGCGCTGGAGGCGGGCCTGGCGATCCTGCCATTTTCGGTCGGCTTTTTACTCGGCTCCTTCGCCAGCCCCTTGGTTGGCAACCGGGTCGGGATCATGGCGCCTTCCGTCGGCTTCGGCTTTTCGGCGACTGGCCTTGTCGGCCTCGCCGCGGTCGCCGCGCTGAGCCCACCGGGCGTCATGCCGCCTTTCGGCCTGCTGGCGACGCCGCTGCTATTGATCGGCCTCGGCATGGGCCTGTCGATTCCGACCATGGTTCGCGTCGTCGTCGAACGCGTCGCGCAGCACCGCGCGGGGCTGGTGGGCGGCATGGTCAATTCAACCTTGCAGGCGAGCGCGGCGATGGGCGTCGCCATTCTCGGCGGCGCGTTCTACGCGATACTCGGCAACCGCACGGACCCACAGGCTTTGGCGCAGGCCTTCGCCGTCACCATGCTGCTGGTCGCCGTCTGCCACGTCGCCGGCGCATTGCTCGCCGCTGGCCTTGGTCAGCGGCGGCCTGTGAGGGTTTCGTCGCGAACGGCCGACGTCGCGGTCGAATGCGAGGCAGAGAAGCGGCGAACGGCTTAGAGGGCATTGGATCACTGGGCGTCCGGACCGAGGGCGCCCAAAAGGGTTGAGATCAGATTCCTCCATTGATTTCTTGGCGGAGCGGGGCGCGGAAGGAGATCGAAGTCAAGGACGAGCGCAAAGCGCTCGCCGCCATTGCTGACAAGTTTACGCAGTCAGCAAGCCGACTGCTATGACGGTCGCCTGAAAGGCGATCCTTGAGTTCGATCTCCTTCCGCGCAAAATGGCTGCCAAGAGATCAATGCAGAGTTGTCGCCGAAAATAGCGGCGCCTTCGGCGTCAACCCAAGTGCAACGCGCGAAGCGCCTCGCCCCTCACTCCGCCGCGATGCCCCTGCCGCCGAATCGCTTCTCGATGTAATCCACCACCAGTGTCTTGAATTCGGCGGCGATGGTCGGACCGCGCAAGGTCACCGCTTTGGCGCCGTCGATGAAGACCGGTGCGGCGGGGGTTTCGCCGGTGCCGGGCAGGGAAATGCCGATGTCGGCGTGCTTGCTCTCGCCGGGCCCGTTGACGATGCAGCCCATTACCGCGACGTTGAGCGCCTCGACGCCGGGATAGCGCGTTTTCCAGCCAGGCATTTCGTCGCGGATATAGGCCTGGATGTCGCTCGCCAGTTCCTGGAAGACCGTCGAGGTCGTGCGCCCGCAGCCAGGGCAGGCGGCGACCAGCGGCACGAAAGTGCGAAAGCCCATGGTCTGCAGGATTTCCTGCGCGACCTTCACCTCCAGCGTGCGGTCGCCTTTCGGCTCGGGCGTCAGCGAAACGCGGATGGTGTCGCCAATCCCTTCCTGCAAAAGCACGCCGAGCGCCGCCGACGAGGCGACGATGCCCTTCGAGCCCATGCCCGCCTCGGTGAGGCCGAGATGCAGCGCATAATCCGAACGCGCCGCCATCATCCGATAGACGGTGATGAGGTCCTGCACCGCGGAAACCTTGGCCGACAGGATGATGCGGTCGCGGCCAAGGCCGATTTCCTCCGCCCGCGCGGCCGACAATAGCGCCGACTGGCACATTGCCTCGCGCATCACCGCGCGCGCATCGATCGGCGCGGCGGACGCGGCGTTTTCGTCCATCAGATGGGTCAGCAGCTCTTGGTCGAGCGAGCCCCAATTGGCCCCGATGCGAACGGTCTTGCCATGTTTGATCGCCATTTCGACGATCTGCGAAAATTGCTTGTCCCGCTTGTTCTTGAAGCCGACATTGCCCGGATTGATCCGGTATTTGTCGAGCGCCTCGGCGCAGGCGGGATGGTCGGCAAGCAATTTATGGCCGATGTAGTGAAAGTCGCCGATCAGGGGAACGGCGACGCCCATCTGCGCCAGCCGGTCGCGGATATGGGGCACGGCGACGGCGGCTTCATCGCGGTCGACAGTAATGCGCACCAGCTCGGAGCCCGCCCTGGCGAGCGCCGCCACCTGGCGCGCGGTTCCCTCGACATCGGCGGTGTCGGTATTGGTCATCGATTGGACGACGATCGGCGCGCCGGCGCCCACCGTCACGGCGCCGGCTCCCGCGCCGACGCGCACGCCGACGCTCCTGTGGCGGGGGAGGGGGCCGACGCCAGGCTGTCGTACGGTCACGGTCATGGGCTTCTCGCTAGCTTCGTTACGGGCGCAATCGCTCGACCATATTTGTGGCTGGCCGTCGTCGGATGTAAGGCGATGTTTCTATTGCACCGCTCTTTCTTTGTCATTAGCGTCGCCCCCGACGCGGATGGCCGAGCATGCCCATCCGCATCCTCAAAGGATCGTGATCGATGCAATGCGCGATCTTTTGAAGGGGGTGATGCTGCAGGCCACGGCGCCATGGGGTGAGTTTTTGAGCCAGACGTCAGTTGCACGCGACCGATCGGCGCCTCCAAAGGAAGCGCCGGCGGGGACCGGACCCCTCGCTCTGGGGCGGCGCGGCGCGGCGACCGAGAAAAAGCGCCCCCGCAGCAACGCGAATGATTTTCTCGCCTCGGCGCTCGGCGGTGAAATCATCGCCGGCGTCTATCCGCCCGGCTCCCGCCTGCCGGGCGAGGCGATTCTGCTGGAGCGCTTCAGGGTTTCGCGCCCGACGCTGCGCGAGGCGTTCCGCGTGCTCGCCGCCAAGGGTCTGATCGTTTCGCGCCAGAAGGTCGGCACCAGCGTGCGGCCGAAATCCGACTGGAATATGCTCGATCCTGATTTTCTGGCCTGGCATCTGCGCGCCGCGTTGAACGAGGATTTCGTCAACGATCTCTTCCAGCTTCGCCAGATGGTCGAGCCTCAGGCGGCCTATCTCGCCGCTTTGTCGCGCGACCCGGCGGCGCTCGAGCGCATCAGCGCCGCCTATGCCGATATGGAGGCCTCGCAGGGGGCTACCGACGATGTGACGGCCGCGGATCTGCGGTTCCACCAGGCAATTCTCGACGCAACGGGCAATCTGTTCATCGGCGCCCTTGGTGGACTGATCGATACCGCGCTGGTCGGGACCTTCGAGCTCGGCTGGCGCGCCGCCGCTTCGATCCGCGACGATCGCCTGCATCAGCATCGCGCCGTTCTGAAGGCGATCAGCGAAGGGCAGGCGGACGAGGCGCGCGAGCGCATGGCCGAGCTGTTGCGCGATTCGGTCGCCGACGTGCGCCGGGAAATGGACATCAGCGGCATTTCGAAATCCCCACGACCGGCCTGACGCCTGCCGGAAATGCGATCGACCGCGGCCGCCTTCCGCTTGACGGATCGCACGATCAGTCTATTTCTTTTATAGAGAATAACGGATCGGAGCAGCGATGGCCTCCCGGATTTTGCGCGCCGCCGCGATTGTCGCGGCGATCGTAGGTATTTCCGGGGCGTCGGGAAGCGCTTCGGCCGATGGCGCCGATTCGAGCGCACTTCAGGCATTGGTGAGCGGCGCCCAGCGCAGTGAAGCGAACCGGGCTCGCGACCCCTACCGCCATCCGCTCGAGGTTTTGGCGTTCTTCGGCGTCGCCGACCATGCCAGCGTCGTCGAAATCCTGCCTGGCGCCTCCGGTTACTGGACCGAGATTTTGGGGCCTTATCTCAAGGCGCGTGGACGATATGTCGCCGCCAATGGCGACAAGGATTCTTCCTCGGCCGAGGTCCAGAAGGAGAATGCCGCCTTCGCTGCGAAAGTCGCGGCCGATCCGGCCGATTACGACAAGGTCGAGACCGTCGAATTCCATCCCGGCGTCAAAGAGCTGGCGCCAGCGGGCACGGCCGATTTCGTGCTGACCTTTCGCAATATCCATAACTGGATGGCGGCAGGGACGGCCGATCAGGCGTTTGCGACCTTTTTCAAGGCGTTGAAGCCGGGCGGAATCCTTGGCGTCGAGGAGCATCGCGGGCGCGCCGATCAACCGCAGGACCCTTTGGCGAAAAGCGGTTATGTCCGACAGGACTTCGCTATCGCGCTGGCCGAAAAGGCGGGGTTCAAATTCGCCGGCGCCTCGGAAGTCAACGCCAACCCCAAGGACACCAAGGATTATCCCGCCGGCGTCTGGACGTTGCCGCCAACCTATCGTCTCAAGGACCAGGATCGCGAAAAATATGCGGCGATCGGCGAGAGCGACCGATTTATCCTGAAGTTCGTGAAGCCCTGATCGGGAGCAATGGACGAGGGCGCTCGATCGCGCCGTTCTATAGCGCCGCCGGGTCGGCCGTATCAGCCGTGTTCACCGACGCGCGCGTCTCCGCAATCTGGTAGATCTTGAGGCGCACGTCGCGGTTCTCACGCATGAAGCGATCGAAGTCAGCCTTGCGCAAGACCAGTAAGCGGCAATATGTCAGGGCTCTGACGTCGGCCTGCCGCGGCGCTCCGGTGAGTAAGGCCATCTCGCCGAAGACGTCTCCGCTCCTGAGCGGAATGCTGCTATCGGCCAGGGCCACCTCAACGCCCCCAGAGGCGATGAAGAACATCGAGTCGCCGGGGTCGCCCTTGCGCACGATCAGCTCCTTGGGCACTGTGAAGCGTGGCCGTAGCAGCTTTCGCACGCTGTCGAGTTGCCCGCTGTCGAGGCCTGCGAACAGATCGAGGCGGTCGACGAGTCCTCGAATGTCGAGGCCAATGTCGAAGCGGGGCGCGGATTCGGTATTTTGAGCGTGCTCGACCCGATTCGTGAGATCCCGGTGCACCTCGGCCGGGATCAGGCCCTCTTCGTAAAGAGCCTGATAGCGCCCGATCTCGCTGCGCAATGCCGATCGGCGCAAGAATCTGGCCTCCAGAGCGGCGGCGTGATCGAAATATTGTCGACGAAGCGCTCCGAGCGCCGATTGGGTTTGATTGAGGCGCGCTGCGAGGATGCTATCGATCAACGCGGCCATGCGCTCTCCGAAGATCGACCGCGAACCTTTGGCGCTGCCATCGGCCAGCTCGTGTATCAACAGGCGCGTCACAAGCAGGGTCTCGAATCGTTCGCCGAGGCGATCCTCCAGAAGGCGCCGGCTTCCGAACCGACGGTAGAAGAAATAGGCGACACGGAACGAAAGCGGAAATGCGAGCGCAGCTTCAGCGGCGCGTTTGTAGCCGAGTCTGCCGTCGCTCCTCGCCCCCTCCACCAGTTTCTCTGCGTTGCGCATCAGCGCCTGAAGCGCGCCGGGCGAGGCCGCTCGCCGCGCCAGAGTTTCAAGGACGAGCATGCGCTCCTGGTTGCCGAGCGCCACCAAAGCGACCGTAAATCGCTCGCGTTCGGTGAGCTCTGCCCGCTCGCCGCCGTCGCGGGAGCTGGCCGCCGCCGTCCATGCGATATACGGCGCCAGGGCGCTATCCACGGCGGCGGGGTGGAGGTCATGCTGACGAGCCGTCGTGCGGATAAGTTCGCTCGTCTCGGCGTAGGAAAGCTCCAGGACCCGGTCTCGCAACAGCCGATCGATCGGCGACAGGATGTCGAGCCGGAGCAACCGGATGAAGCCTCGCAGGGTTGTGCCGTTGACGAGAAGCGTGAACAGAACGAGACCGGTGGCGAGCACCGCCACGAAGCGCCTGACCTCATCGGGCAGCGTGGCGTCCTCGGTGACGGAAAGCGCAAGAACCAGTGTCAAAGCGCCTCTCAGTCCTCCCCAGGCGATCGCGAGCTTATAGGCGGTGGTGATCGGCTGCATCAGCTTGGCGAATGTCAGCAGCGGCAACAGAAGGAATAGCACCGCCAATCTGGCCGCGAATGCGGCGACGATGAGAACGGCTATCAACGCCAGGTCTTGCAAGCGCAATTCGAACAACAGTTTGGGGACAAGGATCGAGGCGAGCAGGAAGACCAGCGAATGCGCCCAGAACGCGATTTGTCCCCAAAGTTCAATGAGGAACGTCCAATTGTATGGCGCGATGCGCGTTCGCCCGAATCCGCTGATCGTAAGACCGGCCGCCAGCACGGCCACGACACCGGAGACGTGGAAAAGCCGCTCGGCCGCGATGAAGACGAGATAGGCGAGCGCGACGGTCAACGTCCCCTCGGCGAGCCGATCGTCGCGCGTCCAGGGGATGACCTGCAGGAAGGCGCGACCGGCGAGCGCTCCGAGAACGGCGCCGCCAATGAACGAGGTGATGAATTGAATCGCAGCGCTCCCGATGGCAGGCGCTTTTCCCGAGGCGATGAACCCGAGCAGCACCGAGTAGAGCACAATCGCCGCTGCATCGTTCAGGAGCGCCTCGCCTTCGACCAGCCGGGTCAGCCGGCCGGGAGCCCCGACTTCGCGAAACATTGCGATGACCGCGGCGGGATCGGTTGTCGCGGTCACCGCGCCGAGCAGCAGGCATACGGCGAGCGGCAAGCCGGCGAATGGCCAAAGCGCGACGCCGACGATCGCCGCGGTCAGAAGCGTGGCGATCACCGCGAGCATGAGGATCGGCGCGGCGTCTTCAAGAGTGCGCCGCACGTCGCTCGCGAGCGCTCCTTCAAAGACAAGCAGCGGCAGAAAGACATAGACGAACGTCTCTGATCCCAAAGGCAGGTCGGCGAAGAGCCTGACGAACTCACCGAGATGGCTCGAGAGACGGGTGTGCAATAAAATGCCTGAGGCGGCGCCTATGGCCACTCCGATCACGGCGAGCAGCACCACCGGCGACAGCCGCAGGCGCGCCGCCAGCGGCTGACTCAAGGACACGATGACCAGGAGCGTCCCGAATACTGCCAAAACAAGGACGCTATCGAGCATGGTTTCGTTGTCTTTCAAGTTTCATATTACGCTTTGAAATCGAGCAATTATTGACGCGTCAAGAGCGTTGCATATCACACGCAGGATCAGTCTTGGCGGCGGAGACGCGGAATGTGTTAGCTGGGGCCTTGGAGCGCTCAGACGGTCGCCGACCAGCCGGTCAGGCGAGAGCGCCCACGCCTCGCCTTCCCTATTGCCATGCAATATAAGCCGGTCCCGCCAATCCGGCTTTAAGGAGCCTCCGATGTCTCTTTCCCAACGCAACGCCCTCGTTACCGGCTCGACCAGCGGCATCGGGCTCGCGATCGCTCGCGCGCTGGCCCAAGAAGGCGCCAATGTCGTCATCAATGGCATGGGCGAAGCGTCGGCGATCGAAGCGGAGCGGGGAAAAATCGAAAACGAGTTCGGCGTCAAAGCCTTATACAATGGCGCCGATATGATGAAGCCGGCGGAGATCGCCGCTATGGTCGCCGACGCACAGGCAAGGCTCGGCTCCCTCGACATTCTCGTCAATAATGCGGGCATCCAATATGTCTCGCCGATCGAGGATTTCCCTATTGAGAAATGGGACGCCATCATTGCGATCAATCTATCGGCCGCCTTCCACGCCATCCGCGCCGCGGTTCCCGGCATGAAGGCGCGCAAGTGGGGCCGCATCGTCAGCACCGCCTCGGCCCATTCGCTGGTCGCCTCGCCGTTCAAATCCGCCTATGTATCGGCCAAGCACGGCATTGCCGGCCTGACCAAGACCGTCGCCCTGGAGCTTGCCACTTTCGGCGTCACCGCCAATTGCATTTCGCCCGGTTATGTCTGGACGCCACTGGTCGAGAAACAGATTCCCGACACGATGAAGGCGCGCGGCATGACCAAGGAGCAGGTCATCAATGACGTGATTCTGGCCGCCCAGCCAAGCAAGCAATTCGTGACCGCCGATCAGGTCGCCGCGCTCGCCGTCTATCTCTGCTCGGACGCCGCCGCGCAGATCACCGGCGCCAATCTTTCGATCGATGGCGGCTGGACGGCGGGATAGGCGGCGGGCGTCAGCGGCCCTTGAACGCCGGCGTGCGCTTTTCCACGAACGCGCCCATGCCTTCCTTCTGATCCTCCGTTGCGAACAGCGAATGGAAGACGCGCCGCTCGAAGCGCACGCCTTCGGCCAGCGTCGTCTCATAAGCGCGATTGACGCTCTCCTTGGCGATCATCACCGCCGGCAGTGAAAGAGCGGCGATCGCGGCCGCGGTCTTCAGCGCCTCCTCGACCAATTTTTCGGCGGGAATCACGCGCGAGACGAGGCCAGCGCGCTCGGCTTCGGCCGCGTCCATCATGCGGCCGGTCAGGCACATTTCCATCGCCTTGGACTTGCCGACAAAGCGCGTCAACCGCTGCGTGCCGCCGGCGCCGGGAATGATTCCGAGCTTGATTTCCGGCTGGCCGAATTTGGCCGTCTCGGCGGCGAGGATGAAGTCGCACATCATCGCCAGTTCGCATCCCCCGCCCAGGGCGAAACCCGCGACCGCGGCGATGATCGGCTTGCGCAGGCGCGAGACGCCCTCCCAGCTCGTGAGGAAATCTTCGAGATAGGCGTCCATATAGGATTTAGTCCGCATTTCCTTGATGTCGGCGCCGGCGGCGAACGCCTTCTCTGATCCTGTGAGAACGACGGCGCCGATCGCCGTATCTTTTTCAAACAGACCAAGCGCGACATTGAGTTCGTCGATCAGCGCCTGATTCAAGGCGTTAAGCGCTTGCGGCCGGTTCAGCCTGATCAGTCCGACCCGGCCGTGCGTCTCGACGATGATGCTGGCGTAGGTCATGGAGCGCCTCCCGGGATTGCGACCGGCGCAGAACTAACGAAATCGCGGAGAAATGGAAAGCTGCCGATGTCCGCCATGACAGACATTGACAAGGCTGCGCGACCGCCCGTATGAAGCCGCCGTGCCCAGGTGGCGGAATTGGTAGACGCACTGGTTTCAGGTACCAGCGGTGCAAGCCGTGAAGGTTCGAGTCCTTTCCTGGGCACCAGCAGGGCCACGATTATTTAGCAATTGCAATAAGATAGCGATGACGCCCGGCGTGCTCCGACGAAGGTCGTCTGCGCCCCATGTGATCAAGTCAAATCGAGGGGCGCTCCGCGCTCGCTTGGAGGCGGCGGCTGGTCACGGAAATCTCCGCAAGCGTGCGTCTCACGCCCGGGCGCTCGAGCCACCACAGATTATGGCCGAAGCCTTCCAGGACAAGCTGTCTCTCCAACGCCGCCATGCTTTCGAAAGCGCCCGACATCGCGAATTCATAGGCTCGTTGGGTTACGCGATTCACTTGGGCATCGTGGATCGTCATCGCGGCCTCCTTATCGAACGCCTCCCGCTGACCATCATGTGCTGTGAAGTCGGCGAGCGTGAGGCGGCCCCGCATATTCCGGAACCTTTTTCATCATTTCACGTTGGTTCGGCGAGCGCGCGACCACAGCCCCCAGCCGCCACGCGCTCGTTGGCCCCGTCAGGCGCAAGTCGCGGGGCCGTTTTGGGGGGCGGCGCGGTCGTCCTGGGCGGCGCGGTGGTTTTCAGCTCGTCTGCAATGCCCGTCCCGAAAATTTTGGCAATCGACGCATGCGCCGCATCGTCGATTTCAAAAAAAGCCCCGCGGCTTTCGCCGGCGGGGCGAGGGGTGCGCGAGGGCTGGGGGGCTGAATCGCGCACAGGCCTTGACTATGCGCCGCGATGGCGACAATTGCGCGACATCGCTTCCCGGAGGCGCGGCGCGCGGCTCGCGCTCATCACTGGGGCCGCTCAAAAGGTAAGAGTGACGACAATCGTGTCGGAATAGGTTCCCTGAGATGGCGTGGGCTGAGGCGGCACACAACCATATACCGGGAGATCCGGACCAGCGGTCGACGAATTGCCTCCAACGGTTGTTTGCGCCCCCCAAGGAAGCTTGCAATTCTCATTCACATAAAGCCCGTAGGTTATAGCATTTGGGTCGCTAGGGTTGCCGTTCAGGCTCATCTTCCGCTGCGTGGGATCGCTGGCGTTGATGTTTCCGCCGCTGAGCGCCACGCTATAGACGGCGACCCAGTTGCAACGGACTGTGATGCTGGTCTTCCCGGTTTGCCCTGCCTGCAGACTGCTGGTGCTCGCGAAAATGAGGGGATTCGTGCTGACGCTGCATGATTTTTGAACGAAAGCATTGGCGTGAAAATAGGGTTGTGGATTGAAGGATATCGGTGCAGTCAGGCAGTTGCTGAAGCTATAGGTCACTTTCTCGTTCGCAAAGACCCTTGCGTTATAGGAGCCGGCAGGTATGTTTTTCTGATTGGCGGAAATCGTTCCTTCAATTGGGATTTGGAAGTGATTCGACGAAACTTGCTTATTCACCGCCGCAAGAGTGTAATACAGAATGCCCGACCCCGGGTCCGGTTGGGCCGTCAGCAGACTTACCACGGGGACGCAGACGAAGACGGTCGTGTTAGGGGCCGTATTGCAATCGACAGTGAGGTAGCCGCTTGCGGTTTCCTGGGAGGGGATATTGGTGGACGAGACGGGAACCTTCTGGAAGTCCAAATCTCCGTTGCCAATGGTGCAATTGGGCGCGGCGGGCAGCGTTACCGCTCGCGCGCCTTGGAGGCCGGCCCAGACGGCGAGGAGGCATATCAGAGCGAACAATCGCCCGGGACTTATAATTCTCATTGACATGGAACAGGTCCGATCTTGGCGCTCTTGCTGGCAGTAGGCACACAGGCAAACGGGGCCCGGCGTCTGCCTGACCGTCTTCGGAGACAATTGCGCGACATCGCGTCCCAGCGGCTCGGCGTGCGGCTCGCGCTCATCGCTGGGGCCGCTCAAAAGGAAAGAGTGACGACAATCGTGTCGGAATAGGTTCCTGGCGCTGGCGTCGGCTGAGGCGGCACACGGCCATACACCGTGATGTTCGGAGGACCCGTCCACGTCTTGTCCTTACTTCCAAGGGACGACCCCCAAGGCACCATATTGCCGCTCCCATCCTTGTAATAGAGCCCGTAGATAATCGTATTCGCGACGCCCGCATCGCCGGTCATCTTGCGTTGCTCGGGATCGTTAGCGTTGCTGTTTCCGCCGGTTGAGCGTCACGGCATACTTAGTGAGAAAGTTGCAACGGACTGCGATTGTGGTCGACCCGGTTTGCCCTCCCGCCAGACTGCTGGTGCTCCCGAAATCGAGGGGGTTCGTGGTGACGAAGCATGAACTTTGAACAACAGCCAAGGCGACGATCGGAACTTGCACGAGTATCGGCGCATTCGCGCAGTCGGTGGCGCTATAAGCCACCTGCAGCATGTTCGTGAGGAGCAGGCTGCCATAGCCGCCGGCGGGTACGCTTTGCTGATTGTCGGAAATCGTTCCGCCAATTTGCAATGAGCCCCCCGTCGCCTTAACCGGAGTATTCACCAGCGGCGTAATGTCGTATGCTAACTGGGCCGCCCCCGGGGGAAAGCCGGGCATATTCAGTGTCTGCTTTTTGATACAGACAAAGACGTTTGCGCCAGGGGCTCCGGCGCAATAGACGGTCATGGTGGCGTTTGCGGAAGATTTATTGCCGGACGCGACGTTCACCGACCCGAAATTCAATGTTCCCTCGTTGAAGGTGCAACTGAGCGGGAGCGTGACCGGCAGCGTTACCGCTCGCGCGCCTTCGAGACCGGCCCACGCGGCGAGGAGGCCTATCAGAGCGAACAATCGCCCGAAATTCACCATCATCATTGACATGGAATAGGTCCGATCTTGGCTCTCTTGCCGTCGGTGGGAGCATAGGCAAACGAGGCGCGGCATTCCGCCTCGCCGTCTTCGGCGACGATGGCGTTAGAGGCGTTCAGATATTTGACATAGGCCTGTCCGTCATAGCCGACGACGAAGCTTTCCTCCGAACCCTCCAGGCGCCCCTTGGCGCCTGCCGGCAAGAATGTACCGTCCTTGCGCGTCAGTACGACAATCGCCGCCCGCACATCTTTCTTGACGCCGAAGTCGAGGTAGACGCCGCCATGATTGGCGGGCACGATTGTCTTCTCAGTCGTTTCCGCCTCGCCTGTTGTCGGCAGGCTGCTGGGATCGATGTCGATTCGGTTCGACCGATAGGAGCCGAGGCCCGGCACGAGCAGTTTGCCCCATGGGCCGGTGACGCCGACCGGCTGATTGTCTCGCGTCACCGCGACGCCGGGAACGCCGGCGTCGACCACTGCGAAACTGTCGTCGACGCGATTTCCCACGAACACGCCGTCACCCATCGCGACGATCGAGCCGTCGAGCCGGGCGGAGCCGCCGACCGCACGGCCATATTGCTGTGCGCCAATTTCGCCGACGCCATAGCCCGACCGATAGGAGACGTCGGCGTCGCGGTAGGCCATGCCTCCTTCCGCGTCATGAACATGCCAGCCGTAGCTGCCGTCGACGTTCTGAAGCGACTTTTGAGCGTCGAAAGTGGTTGAGGCGCCGGCGCCCGCTTGGCCGGAAGCGCCGACCGATACACTGATGTCCGCGCCAAAGGGTATCGACAGTCCCGCGAAGACGCCGAGGCTGTTGTGCTGCGCGAAGTCGACGAAAGCAGTCGCGTAGATCGAAGCGTTCCAGGGCAATGGTTTCGACACCGAGGCGGCCAGAATGCGCGAGCGCGTCCGGTCTGCCGAGATGAGATTGATGAAGCTGAGGCTGGCCGATGCATTGCCCAAAGGCAGCGGCGCGCCGAGCGATACACGATCCATCGCCTTCGGCGGGCGCGGGTCCCAACCAGTCGCCGCGGCGTTGACGGCGAAAGCGAGGGCGCTCGAGAAGCCGTATCCGCAATATTGCGGCGGCGATGCGGTCACCGCGGCAAGATCCAGATATTGGGCGAAGCTGCGCTGCGAACTCGTGCTGATCGAATAGCCATGAAATTCGCCGTCATAGGCCGCATAGGCCTGATAACCCATCGCGCCGTTGAAACGGCTGGCCGCGCCCGCCGCCGAAAACGAGCCCCAGGGCGCCAAGGTGGCGATGCCGCCGAGACCGGCGTTGGCGAGGCCGGCGCCGCCCTCGACGTGGCTTTCCGCCGTCAGGAAATCAGTGACGCCTTGGCGGAATGTCGCCGCTCCAATCGGGTGGCGATCGTAGTCGTTCGAACGAAACGCATAGAACCGCCGCGCGAAACCCGCATCGAGTGAGAAGTCGGTCATGCCGCGCGCGAGCATGGTAGGCGCGCTGAAAAACGGCGAGGTCGTTTCCGTCGTGCGGCCGGAGGCGTCAGTGACGACGACGCGCGCCGTGCCCGAATTCGAAAAAAGCGGAACGTTCGTGATCTGATAGGGGCCGGCGCCGACGGGCTGCGAAAATGTCTTGATGTCGTTGATGAAGACATCGACCGTCGAGGGCACCGCGGCCGACCCCGAAATGGCGGGCGCCGGTTGGGTGACGAGATCGGATCGTAACGAAAAATCGCGCTGGAACTGAAACCCGCCGTAACGCACTGGCCGCGTCCATGCGAGGCCGCCCGAGATTGTGTCGCCGGCGCGGGCCGTCAACGGCGCCTCAGGATCGGAATAGGTGAAGGTCGAGTCGAGGCGCAGATAGTCGTAGTTGTTCGCTATCGTGTCGCCGACGATCGCGGTCTGCTCGACCACGCCCAGAGGCGTGAAGCCGCGCGCGTCGAGCGAGGCGTTGGCGCCTGTAAATTTTGGCAGCGTCGGCAGATTGCTCAACGACGTCGCGTAGAGGGTGTAGTTGAGCAAGGCGCCCCAGTCCGTGCGCGCCGGGGGAAGTTTGTCGCCGGCCGCGCGCGCGTCGTAGACATGCGTCGCGCGTTGCGCCTCCGACAAGGTGAAATCTATTTTTTGCCCGGGCTCATCGTAACGATAGCGAATGCCGGGAATGTCATCGATGAATATCTCGTCCTTAAGGCCGCCATGGCCGGGCGCTTTCACGCCGACGTCTTCAAGATCGCTGCGCGTCGCCGAAAGGCGCCCGGGCGGCCTCCAGGTAAAGGGCGCGACATAATGGGTGGCGGCGCCGTTGATCGTCACCTCCAGCCGCAATTGGCGCGGCGCGGACAAAACTGTGGGATTGCTGGCGATCGGCGCCAGTTGGGCGGCCGCCTGTGTCGATTGAAGCGACAGGATCAGCGCCAGGAGGGACGAACGCTTCGCCCACTCATTGCGAGAGCGACGCATGGATCGGCCCGTGGTCGCTGGTTGCGGTGACGACGGCGGCGTTCGTCAAGGCGGATCCGGCAGGGACTACCCAGGAACGCGTGGAATGGCCAAGCACGTAGCCGGCCAGCCCCTTGCCCACCATCAAGGCCCCGAGCTTGAGATCGAGGATCTGAATTCGCTTGTCGCCGCTATTGGCGGCCTGCAGGAGCGTCGCGCCGCCGCGATGGGCGAGCGACCAGACAAGCTTCGGTTGACTGGCGTCCGCCGAGAAGAAGAAGGCGGGAACGAGATAGCGCAGCACCATGGCGACCGAGCCGTTGCGCTGGCGGTTGGGATTGGGCAGTTCGTCGACGATGACGCGATAGGCTTCTTCCCCGCCAATCTCGCGCGCTGCCGTGCGTTCGAGACGCACGACATAGTCGGCGCCGCCATTGATCGTGACCACTGGCGGGCTGGCGACGACGTCTTCCGTTGGGTCCAGGCGGTCCTGGCCGTCGACCTGCGTCCAACGGAAGACGCGGATCTGCGCGGCGAGGGGCCGGCTTTCGCCATTGCGAGCCGTCACGGTCGCATTGGTTGCCGGCGTTACGACATCCACAGTGATGGGCGAGACCGAAAGTGAAGCGGCTCCCGCCCATCTCGAGCAGAACAGCGCGGCTGCGACAATGCAAACACGAAAACTACGCGACACCGCATCCTCCTTGAGCGCAGCCTGGGATCGAACCGTCAGCGTCAGTAGGAGAGGGTGAGAGTCACGGTGTCGTAATAGGAGTCGGTGGCGGCCCCCCCAGGGATGCTTTTGGCGATGACAGCCGCTTGAATGGTCTTGGACTGAGCGCTGCCGGTTCCCTTGTCTGAAATCACGCTCGGAGTCGCGGCCGAAATTGCGCTTAATGGTTTAGTGTTTGGTGCGCTGGTGGTTACGTCGGTAATTTGATATGGAATGGATAAACCCGATGCTGCACCTTTCATATTATGCGTGGTGGTGTCCGCGCCGTCGTTAATGCCCGAGAACCCGATGGTGTAGCCGGTGCCGTTCGAACAGGTGACGTTGAAAGTTGACGTCCCCGTCGCCCCTGAGCTGTTAAGGCTTGCCGCACTGAACGTGGAGCCCAGATTGATGTCCGCCGGCGCTGAAACGGCGCATCCCTTGATGATCGTCAACTTCACTTGAAACGTCGCCGTGGACGTATCCGCGAAGGCCGGTTGCGTGGCGCCAACCAAGCCGGGGAGGGCGGTGAGGATGGCTCCAATGATCGCAAGCTTCTTCATGTCTTTTCTCCTTAAATGTAATGGTGTTTGAAAGCTGTGGGTCAATATTTGAGCGGCCGCCGCGACGACCCGGGGGACGACGACGGCGTTCAGTCTCCGACGCGGAGCGCTGAGATTGTTTCGCTAGCGATGAGCCAGCAGAGAGAATGAAAGTTAATAATATTAATTCTATCTACAAAGTATCATTATGCATTAGAGTTATTCTCCTGGACAAGAATGACGACGTTTGTTGATGCGAAGGCGCGGCTGCGACCGCGATCAAAAGGGCGGTGGCCAGCTCCAGTTTCCGACGTGAGGCGCCAGATAGTTCACTTATATCACTAAATAAATATGGTTAAAATTTATGGACCGGCGCTGTATGCACAATGTCATTGTTCTTGGCAAGAGGATTTTGGTTCTTGGCAAGAGGATTTTTTGCGGCGGGGTTGAACGAGTCGCGTTCATCAATCGACTTCTGCCGGACGACGGTTGCACCGCGTCCCCTTCATTCGAGCGCTGCGCGAGGCGGCCGGACGCTATAGAGTGGGCGTCCGCGTCTGGCGGCGCCCTCCGAAGATCGGCGCCAACATGGCGCCAACAGTTTTTTCTTGTCGCCAAACCCGACGAAACGTGGATTGAGTTTGAAGGGGATCGCCAAGCCTTCCCCGGCGCCGCCCGCTGACGAAGACTTCATCCGATTCCCCGCCAACCGAGACGCCCATGCCCGCCCTGCGCAATGTCCTGACCCTGTCCTGCGCCAATCGTCCCGGCATTGTCGCGCGGGTCTCGACAGCCCTGTTCGAAGGCGGCTTCAACATCCTCGACGCGCAACAGTTCGACGACACCGAAACCGGCAATTTTTTCATGCGCGTCGTCTTCGACAGCGCCGCCGGGGCGACCGACCTGCCTGTTTTTAGAGAGCGCTTCGCCGAAGTGGCGACGCCTTTCGCCATGAACTGGTCGATCCGCGCAGGCGACGAGAGGAAGAAGGTTTTGATCCTCGTGTCGCGTTTCGATCATTGCCTCGTCGATCTGCTTTACCGCTGGCGCAACGGCGAATTGCCGATGGAAATCGTCGGCATCGGGGCCAATTACCCGCGCGAGACCTATGCCCATATCGATTTTGCCGACATACCGTTTCACTACCTGCCCGTCACGAGGCAGACGAAGCTGGAACAGGAGACGCAGGTCTGGGACCTCGTGCGCAATTCGAAGGCCGAGGTCATCGTTCTCGCCCGTTACATGCAGATCCTCTCCGACGGCCTGGCGGCCAAATTGCAGGGGCGCTGCATCAATATCCACCATTCGTTCCTGCCCGGCTTCAAAGGCGCCAGGCCGTACCATCAGGCCCATCATCGCGGCGTCAAATTGATCGGCGCGACCGCGCATTACGTCACTTCCGACCTCGACGAGGGTCCGATCATCGAACAGGACGTCGAGACGATCAGCCATCGCGACACGCCAGAGGATCTCGTGCGCAAGGGTCGCGACATCGAACGCCGCGTCCTGTCGCGCGCGCTCGCCCATCACCTGGAAGACCGGGTGCTGCTCAATCGCGGCAAGACGGTGGTGTTTTCGAGCTGAAAGCCGGAGCGCCCGGCTTGGCGTCGCCCCGTTACGATTTGTCGCCGCGCGCTATCAATCCCTTCAGCCAGGACCAGAACCGGTTCTTGGCTTCGATCGCCGGCGGGTTGGAGAGGACCACCGCCTCGTTGGAATGGGATTGGCATCCCGGCGCCAGCCGGGAGAACTCGATTTCGCCGTCGGTGTAATAGCGATCGCCGCCGCCGTTGCGTCCGTCCAGCGTCGGGCCAATTCCGCTCGTCTCATAAACGTCTTCGACTTTGCCCGCATTCGCCAGATCGGCGGAAATCAGGTCGCGCTCGGCGTCGATGTCGGGGGCGATATGGTGGGTGACCTGGCCGGTGTAATGGCTGACGCCGATCCCGCGATCGAAAGTGGCGGCGCCAAGCCAGACCGGCCGGTCATTGTCGCCGCTTTCGGTGACTTTCCAGAAGCGGACATGATGACGCGTGTCGGGGCTTCTGCCCGACGGTTTCTCGAACGCCAGATCTTCGCGCCTGCCCTGATAGAACAGGTTGCTCACCGGCGCTTGCGGATAGGGGCGGTTGAACAGGACGCTGCCGATGATCCTGAGACTCGAAGCGAAGGTGACGGGATCGGCGGGCGACCAGCCGGCCGCGTTCATCGAACAGACGACGTCCTCCTGCGACCCTTCAAGACCGACGTTCAACGGATCGCCGGGAATGCCCAGCCCGGTGAAAGTCGTCATCGGCAGATCGGCGATCGCTCTCTGATGTTCGAAATGTTTCCAGATGAATGGCGTCAACCAATAGGCAAAGCTCCCATAGGCGACGAGGCACAGCAACAGCGCCGTGACGAACAGGCGCAGGGACAGCCGGCGGCGAGCGGTCTCGGCCGGTGTTTGCGTCATGATGCGAGGCCGGGTCGGCGAAGCGTCCGGGATGATCGCATGGCGCGTTCCTCAATGTGCCGGCCGCTTGGCGCCGCCGCCGCTCCGACTATGGCGTCCGGCGCAGCGGTGCGAAGGAGAGGCGATGGAACGGCGTCGGGCCGCATCGCGCAAGCGCTTCAAGATGAACCTTCGTCCCGTAGCCGACATGGCGCGCAAAGCCATAGTCCGGATAAAGCGCGTCGAGACGGGTCATCATCCTGTCGCGCGCGACCTTGGCGACAATCGAGGCGGCGGCGATCGAGAGACACGAGGCGTCGCCCTTGATGATCGCGCGCCCCTCGCAGCAAAGGCCCGGCGGCCAGTCGCTGCCGTCGATGAGTGCGAAAGCCGGACGCAGCGACAAAGCGTTGACGGCGCGCGCCATCGCCGCAAGCGTCGCGCCGCGAATATTGAGAAGATCGACCTCCTCGGCGCTGGCGAAGGCGATCGCAACGCTCAACGCCTTGCCAAGGATGATCTCAAACAGTTTCTCGCGTTCCGGCGCCGACAGCGCTTTGGAATCATCGACGCCCTTCGGCAGATCGGCCGGATCGAGGATCACCGCGGCGACAGCGACCGGTCCGGCGAGCGGTCCGCGGCCGACTTCATCGACGCCGGCAATATGCCTGGCGCCTTCGCGCATCAGGCTTCTCTCGACCTTATAATTGGGCTTGCCCATGTTCTCTCAGCCGAGCGGGCCCTTGCCAAGGCGCGAAAGATCGAAGGAGGCGACATCCTCCAGCAGTTCGATGAAGGCGGTCGCGCCGTAATCGGCGCAGGCCTCGCCCTTCTCGGCGGTGGCGATCGAGGCGTTGCCCATCGCGCCATATTCGTTGAGATCGTTCGACATCCAGCCAAAGCCGATCGGTTGCGTGGCGCGCAGCCAGGTGAAATCGCGCTCCATGTCGACGGCCGCGCTGACGAAATCGCGCGCTTCGCCCATCCGCACCAGCTCGGGCCGGAACGCCAGCATCGCCGACGTTTCATAGTCGCCGGCGTGAATGCCATGGGCGCGCTCCTTTGGCCCAAACATGCCGTCGGGATAGCCGAATCGGCTCCAGGACGAATTAACGACCAGCATGTTGCGCCGCACGCGCAGGTCGCGCGCGACAATGTCGATCGCCGGCACATTGCCGCCGTGCGAATTGACGAAGACCAACTTGCGGCAGCCGGCGCGGGCGACGCTCTCGCCGATCTCGGTCCAGGCGCGGATGACGGTATCGACCGAGAATGTCAGCGTGCCGGGGAATTCAATGTGCTCGTTGGACTTGCCGATCGCCTGAAGCGGAAGGAAAAGGACGGGCAGATTGGCGGGCACGCGCGTAATCGCGCGGCGCAAATGGCCTTCATTGATGAAAGCGTCGACGCCGACCGGGAGATGCGGTCCGTGCTGTTCGATCGCCGCGACCGGCAGGACGGCGATGACATTGGCCATATCGGCGCTCTGGAAATCCTTCCAGCTCATCTCGGACCATAATTTGGTTGGCAGCATGGGATTCCCCGTTTCGTTCCCCGTTTTCCCAGGCAGACTCTAGGACTCGCGCGCCGCGACCGCCTCGATCTCAATCTTGAACTGCGGCCGTGCGAAGCCCTGCACGATGAGCAGCGTCGAAGCCGGCGGCGGAACGCTGATAAACTCGTCCCGCACCTTCATGTAGCTGGCCAGCGATTCGGCGCCGGCGACATAGGCGTTGACGCGGACGAGATCGCCAAAATTCATGCCGCCCTCATTAAGAATAGCGGCTATCGCGTGAAAACACAGGCGCGCCTGCGCCTCGACGCTCTCGGGAATGATTCCATCCTTGCCGATGCCCAATTGCCCGGAGCAGAATATCAGTCGATGCCCCGGGGGGACTTCGACGCCATGGGCATAGCGGGCGAAGGGCGGATGGATGCTGTCGGGCGTCAGGCGGCGCATGGCGGAAGCCTCGGAGATGGCGGCGATCTGGCCTTGGCTAGCTCTTGCTCGCGGCCATGGCAAGGTCGACAATGGGGCGCGCCTTGGGGCGCGACTTGGGCGCGTGACTTGGGCGCGTGACTTGCTTGAACCGGTTTGAAGCGTATTGTTGGCGGTCTGGTTCTGGAGAAGAGAAAAATGCGTTTTGTCATGGGGGTCGGCGTCGCCGGCGTGTTGGCGCTTTCGAGCCCGGCTTTCGCGCTCGATAAAGTCACGTTCGGCACCAACTGGCTCGCCGAGGCCGAACACGGCGGCTATTACCAGGCGATCGTCGATGGCACCTATGCAAAATATGGCCTCGACGTAACCATTCTGCAGGGCGGCCCGCAAGCCAACAATGGTCTCCTGCTCGCCGCCGGCAAGATCGAGTTCTACATGGGCGGCAATATGCTGCTTGGCTTCTCCGCCGCCGAACAGAAACTGCCGATCGTGATCGTTGCGGCCGATTTTCAGAAGGATCCGCAGATCATGATGTCGCATCCCGGCGTCGGTCTGGACCATTGGACCGATCTGCCCAAGGCAACGGCTTTTGTCGGCAAGGAGGCGCTCGTCTCGTTCTATTCCTGGATGAAATCCGCCTATGGCTTCAAGGAAGAAAATGTGAAGCCTTATAATTTCAACGCGGCCCCGTTCATCGCCGACAAGTCTTCGATCCAGCAGGGCTATCTCACCGCCGAACCCTATGCGGTCGAGAAACAGGGCGGCTTCAAGCCGAATATCTTCCTGCTCGCCGATCAGGGTTATTCAACTTACGCGACGACGATCGAAACGCGCCAGGATCTGGTCGACAAGAACCCGGATCTCGTCCAGCGCTTCGTCGACGCCTCGGCGATCGGCTGGTAACATTATCTGTATGGCGACAACGCCAAGGCGAACGCCGCCATCAAGAAGGACAATCCTGACATTACTGACGAACAGATCGCCTTTTCCTTCGCCAAGATGAAAGAATATGGCCTCGTCGATTCGGGAGATGCGCTGAAGCTGGGCATCGGCGCGATGACCGACGCGCGGATGAAGGATTTCTTCGACCAGATGGTGAAAGCGGGCGTCGTCGACGCCAGCGTCGATTACCAGAAATCCTACACCCTGAAATTCGTCGACAAGGGCGTCGGCCTTGAACTGCATCCCAAGTGAAGCGGTGAGCGGCGGGCAACCAAACACCCTTCGCCCCGTTATCGGAAGGCGGCGGCGCAACGGCGCAAGGCCTTCGCGCCAAGCCGGGCGAAAACATATCGCTTGCAGCGGCTTTCGTTGCAAGACAATCTGCGGGGCGTTCGTCCGGCAGGAATGGGCGATGGGAAGAATTCCATGTCGTCGCTAGCATCATCCGAGGCGCCCTCAACCGCGCCGACCGCCGCGCCTTCGGGGCGACCCTTGGCGTCCTTGCGCGGCGTCGACAAGGTTTTTGGCAATAGCGTCACCGCGCTGTCGGGCCTTAATCTTGATGTGCGCGAAGGCGAATTCCTGTCGCTGCTCGGCCCGTCCGGTTGCGGCAAATCGACGGTGCTCAGGCTGCTCGCCGGCCTCTCTTCGCCGACCCGCGGCGCGATCGACTGGACGAACGGGCGCCCGGAGCTCGGTTTCGTGTTCCAGGACCCCACGCTGATGCCATGGAGCACCGTATTTTCCAACGTCTGGCTCCCGTTGCGGTTTCAAGGCGTCTCCCGACAGCAGGCGCAGACGCGCATCGACGAAGCGCTTGATCTTGTCGGATTGACCGGATTCGCCAACGCCTACCCGCGCGAACTCTCGGGCGGCATGAAAATGCGCGTATCGATCGCGCGCGCGCTGGTCATGCGCCCGGCGTTGTTGCTGATGGACGAACCCTTCGCCGCGCTCGATGAAATCACGCGCACAAAATTGAACGACGATCTCGTCGCACTCAAATGTCAGCTTGGCGCCACGGTCGTTTTCGTCACCCATTCGGTCTATGAAAGCGTCGCCCTGTCGACGCGCATCATCGTGATGGCGCCGCGGCCGGGGCGGGTGGTCGCCGAGATCAACGTCGATGCGCCTCTACCACGCAATGAGGAGTTCCGCCTCGGCAAATTCTACGCGGACAGGTGCCGGGAAACGTCGCTCGCCCTGCATAGCGCGATGGGGTCAAAACCCGTTTCCTCAATCCCAAAATGTTAAAGGCGCCACGCGGTTGAACAAGCAGAAGCTTCTTGAATTGACGTTTCCGACGCTGGCGTTGGTGCTGGCGCTGTTCGCCTGGGAATTGACAGTGCGGCTGGCCGGGGTCCCGCCCTATATCCTGCCGGCGCCAAGCCTCATCATCGAAACCCTGATCAAAGATTGGAGCACGCTCTGCGGCTCGTTGCTCGTGACGCTGCACATCACTTTCGAGGCGCTGTTGGCGGCGGTTTTGGGAGGCGTCGCCCTGGCGATGCTGTTTGCGCAATCGCGAATTATCGAGCGGGCTTTTTTCCCATTCGCGGTGATCATGCAAGTGACGCCGGTCATCGCGATCGCGCCATTGCTGTTGATCTATCTGAGCGCCAACACTGCGGTGCTGGTCTGCGCGTTTCTGGTGGCGTTTTTCCCGATTCTGTCCAACACTGCCCTCGGCCTGGCGTCGGCCGACCATAATCTGCTCGATCTCTTCCAGCTCTACGGCGCTTCGCGCGCCCAGCAGCTCGCCTGGCTACGCGTGCCTTCCGCGCTGCCTTATTTTCTAGGCGGCTTGCGAATCGGCGGCGGCCTCGCGCTGATCGGGGCGATCGTCGCCGAGATCGCGGCGGGCTCGGCCGGGCAGGGCGCGGGCCTGGCCTATCGCATCGTCGAATCCGGTTTTCGCCTCAATATTCCGCGCATGTTCGCCGCGCTTCTGTTGATTTCGCTCGCCGGCATTCTGATCTATCTGGTGCTGACCGCGGTCTCATACCTGCTGCTGCGCCGTTGGCACGATAGCGCCCGAGGGCGTGAGGCGTGAAATAATGAGCGGGTTCTATTCGATCGCCCGCGCTTCGCGTTATGCGTTGTCTGGCGCCAAAATTCCGCGTTCCCTCATTGGCGTCGAGATCGGCCGGGTCGACCGCGAGGATTTTGCGCTGGTCGATCTGCTGATCGACGAAGGGCGCATCGGCGCGATTGTCCCGGCCGGCGCCGGTTTTCCCGGACTGGAGGCGCCCAGCCTGGCGCTCGGCGGCGCCATTGCTTTGCCGCTTTTCGTCGATGCCCACACCCATCTCGACAAGGGCCATATCTGGCCGCGCGTCGCCAATCCCGACGGAACGTTTAGCGCCGCGCTTGCCGCCGTCGCCGCTGACCGGGCCGCCAACTGGAGCGCGCCAGATGTGGCGGCGCGGATGGAGTTCGCCCTGCGCTGCGCCTATGCGCATGGAACGCGTGCGATCCGGACACATATCGACAGCGTCGGGCCGCAGACGGCGATCTCTTGGCCAGTGTTCGCGGAAGCACGCGAGCGATGGCGCGGTCGCATCGATCTGCAGGGAACGCCATTGTTCGGCATCGACTTTGCATTCGATGAGACGCATATGCGTGGCGTCGAGGCGATGGTCGACGCGCATGGCTCGCGCCTCTTAGGCGCGGTGACTTATATGGTCCCGCGCTTGCCCGAAGGATTAGACAAACTTTTCCGTCTCGCCGCGCGCAAGGGTTTCAACCTCGATTTTCATGTCGACGAGACCGCCGATCCGGCGGCGGTCTCGCTGCGGCTGATTTCGCAGACCGCGCTCGACCATCGCTTTGCCGGGCGCGTGCTGGTCGGCCATTGCTGTTCGCTGAGCCGTCAAAGCGAGGACGAAGCCAAACGCACCATTGATCTCGTCGCGCGCGCCGGTCTTGATGTCGTCTCGCTGCCGATGTGCAATCTCTATCTGCAGGACCGCCGCGACGGCGGCACGCCGCGATGGCGCGGGGTGACCGCCTTCCATGAATTGAAGGCGGCGGGCGTCAATGTGATGATCGCCAGCGACAACACCCGCGATCCCTTTTATCCACAGGGCGATCTCGACATGATCGAAGTGTGGCGGGAGGGCGCCCGCATCCTCCATCTCGATCATCCCGCCCAGCGCTGGACGCCGGCTTTATTCGACGCGCCCGCTCAGGCGTTGGGGCTCGACGCGCCTGCGTTCGCCATCGGCGGACCCGCCGATATGATCCTGACGCGCGCCCGCTCGTTCAGCGAATTGTTCGCGCGTCCACAGCATGATCGAACCGTTCTGCGCGCCGGAGCGCCGCTCGACGCCGCGCTGCCCGATTATGCGGAACTCGATGGCCTGCGGGGGTTCAACCAATGACCCACGACATTGCCGCGTTTCGCGAGGCGATCGGGCCGATCCCCTGCGAGGACAATCCGATCCTGGTGCGCCAGAAGAGCCGCGACTTCTATTGGTATTCGCCGATCCTCAAGCGCGAACTCGACGCCGTCACCGCCGACCTGATCGTCACGCCAGGAAACGAGGCGGAGGTCGTCGATATTCTTGCCGCTGCCTATCGCCTGCAAATTCCGGTGACCCCACGCGGAACCGGCACCGGCAATTACGGACAGGCGATGCCGCTGGCCGGCGGCATCGTGCTCAATCTGGCGGCGATGGACAAGGTCAGGTCGATAAAGCCTGGGCGGCTCATCGCCGAGCCCGGCGCCATTCTCGCCGACATCGACAAGCAGACGCGTCCGCTCGGCCAGGAGCTGCGCATGCATCCTTCGACCTATGCGACGGCGTCGATCGGCGGCTTTGTCGCCGGCGGATCGGGCGGCGTCGGCTCGATCAATTGGGGAGGGCTGCGCGATTTTGGCAACATCCTGCGCCTGCGCGTGCTGACGATGGAAGCCTCGCCGCGCGTTCTCGAACTGACAGGCGAGGACCTGCACAAGGCCGCGCACGCCTATGGCACCAATGGAATCATCACCGAGGTCGAAATGCCGCTGGCCGCAGCTTACGACTGGGTCGATGTGATCGTCGGCTTCCAGACGTTCGAAGCGGCGAGCGCCTATGCCAACGCGCTCGGCGAGGAAGACGGGCTGCTCACCAAGCTGATCACCGTGATCGCCAGCCCCGTTCCGCAGGACTATTTTCTGCGTCATCGCCATCTCTTCGCGCCGGGCCAGAGCATCGTGCTTGTGATGGCGGCCGAACATTCACTCGACGCGCTGCGCGCCTTCACGCGCCGTTACAAGGGCGCGGACATCGTCTTCGACGCTTCGCTCGCCGCCCCCGAGGCGCGCAAGGGCCTGCCGCCGAATTATGAGCTCGCCTGGAATCACACCACTTTGCGCGGCTTGCGCGTCGATCCCGCCATCACCTATCTGCAGGCGCTCTATCCATTTCCCGATCAGCTTGCGACCGTGAAGGCGATTCACGATCGATTCGGCGGCGAAGTGATGGGCCATCTTGAATTTGTTCGCTTCAACGGCAAGATCACCTGTTTCGGATTGCCGCTGGTGCGTTTCACCACGCCTGAGCGCCTCGACGAAATCATCGCAATTCATGAAGCGATGGGCGCGCCGATTTTCAACCCGCATCGCTATACGCTTGAGGAAGGCGGCATGAAGCAGACTGATTCGGTGCAACTCGACTTCAAGCGGCAGGCCGATCCGCTCGGCCTGCTCAATCCCGGCAAGATGATCGCCTGGGCCGACCCGGATTTTGACTATCGCGCGGGGAAGAATTTCCTTTTCCCGGGTCTTGAGGAACGCGCGCGCTTGACCGGGATTTGAGGCATGCGCGTTCTGGTTCTCTACGCCCATCCGGTGGAGACGAGTTTTTCCGCCGCCTTGCATCGGCAGGTCGTCGAAAGCCTGCGCGGGCGGGGGCACGACGTCGACGATTGCGATCTCAATGTCGAGGGGTTCGATCCGGTGATGAGCCGGCAACAGCGGCTCGATTACCACAACACGGCGATCAACCGCGCCTCGGTGGCTCCTTACGTCGATCGACTGCTCGCCGCCGAAGCGATCGTTTTCGTCTTTCCCGTCTGGAATTATGGTTTTCCAGCGATTATGAAGGGCTTCGTCGACAAAGTGTTCCTGCCCGGCGTCAGCTTCGTGCTTGGCGAGGATGGCTCCTATACTTCGACCCTTCGTCATGTGAAAAAACTGGGCGCCGTCTGCACCTATGGCGGCGGCCGCCTGCGCACCATTCTGATGGGCGATCCGCCGCGTCGCGTCGTCAAGCGCTCGCTGCGCGGCTTGCTCGGCGTGAAGGCGACCTGCGACTATCTCGCCCATTACGATATGAATCACACCAGTCCCGAGCGCAGGCAGCGCTTTATCGGTGAGGTGAAGCAGGTCTTTGAGCGCTGGTGAGCGGCTTGCGCTGGTCGCGGGCCGCGGCGATCGCGCAGAATGGCCAGACGCCTTGTGCGCGCCCCTGCGCCATGCTAATCGCCGCGCCGACCGTTGCCCAAGGGCAAAGAAGACGCCGGAGAGGTGGCAGAGTGGTCGAATGCACCGCACTCGAAATGCGGCATACGGGCAACCGTATCGGGGGTTCAAATCCCTCCCTCTCCGCCACGAATTAAGCTATTGATATAGAAGTATTATTCTACGTTTTGATGCCTGATTGTCACGTCATTTCCGGGCATTAAAAGGCGCCATTCTTTTGGTCGAATATTAGAGACGTTTTGCGACGCTTTCTCTACTCTGAATAGGCAAAAGTCTCGAATGCCAGTTTTGGCAGTACGGGCGTCTCTGACTGCGTGGTAGGCACGATACGGAGACCCATACCATCCTTTCACATACATCCAGCTCCGCCACGATTTAAGCTATTGATATAGAAGTATTATTCTACGTTTTGATGCCTGATTGTCACGTCATTTCCGGCATTAAAAGGCGCCATTCTTTCGGTCGAATAGCTTCGCTTTACGCGAAGCCGAGAACCGCTCTCTGCTGGCGCCAATCGATCGGCAGTCGCGTATCCGCCATCAGCTTAGTGGCGGATAATTCGGCGGGCTGCGTTCCGGCCAAAATCGCGGCTGTGATATCGGGCGCTAGAAATGTCAGCCGGACGAGCCGCGATGCATAAGACGGATTCAACTTTTCCTCGCGAGCGATTTCGTCGAGGCTGGTTGACCCATTCTCGAACAAACGCTTGCCCAACGCTTGACGGAAATAATGGAAGCTTTTCGCGACACTGGGTGGTCGGGTTGGATGAAATCTACGAATAGGCGTCCAAAGGACGATATATACGAATTTGAACTCGCCGTTGAGGCTACCATTAGCTATTCTGAAACCGAGGTTTGTGGTCCCTTGGTGTTGCTAACAAAAGACATGCCCGCGTCAGAAGCGGAAAATCTCTGTATAGACACCATCGACCCAGCCGTCGGAACGGCGCAAACGCAGGCACAGCTTGAGGGAATCATCAACATGGAATTATTGGGCCACGACATAGTTGAGGCTACGGTGAAGTGGATAGATTACGACCCGGATGTGCACGATATATACGCTGAATTAGAGATATGATTTTCCCCGACCTCGGCATCTATGTTTCTGGCTAGGTGATCCTCTTATAAACGTTGGGTTTCGGCCCATTGGAGGGGCTAGCGAGGGGCGACAGGCGAGGTCTGCAATCCGCCCTGTCGCCGGAATGTCCTCTTCGGAGTTGGAGCGACGATCGACTGAACGGCGATATTGGGCGCGAAGCTGACGGCAAACGCATCGTCTCAGCGCGGCCGGTACCGGAATGACAGTTCACGAGCGTGGGCATCGACGACAATCGACATCGGAGCCCCCCTTGCAGGAACGTCTCGTTCTGACGTTGCGTACCTGCGCCAGCCAGAGGATCAATTCGCCAACCGCACCTGGCACAGATTCGCCCGGTGCGACACGGTGCCACTGATCGGGTCGCGAACCGCCGGATCGACCGTGAGGTTGAAATTGGACCCCGTCGGGCTGAACGGGTCATATCCCGGCGCGCGTCCTTCGTCGCATTTCTGCCACCAACCATGCTGGCCCACGACGACGCGGGGATCGAGCGCAGCATTGAGAAGCGCCCGCGCCCGCATGCCGCCAGTTTCGGTCTCTAAGCTGATCCAATCTCCGGCCGCGATGCCGCGTGCGGCGGCGGCGTCCGGATGCAGTTCCACCTCAGGGTCCGGCGCGCGGCGGCGCAGGCTGGGCAGGGCACGGTGTTGCGTCTGGCAGAACACCGTGGGCTTAGCGCAGGTCAGCACAAGCGGGAAACGCGCGGCGAGGTCCGGCCGTGCGGTGGGGCTGACCGCCGGTTCCACATAGTCCGGCAACGGGGACAGTCCTGCTGCGCGAAAGGTCTCGGACCAGAACTCGATCCTGCGCGAGGGCGTCGGGAACCCGCGTGGATGGCCTTGGGCGTCGGGCAGCGCGTGCTTGGCGTATTGCGCAGCCAATGGCACGCGCACGCCCTCGGGACGGGCGCGCAGTTGTTCCAACGTCACGCCGCTCGGCGCCAATTGGTGGCGATACGCGGCATCCACGTCGCCGCCCCAGAACGCATCCCCCAACCTCATCCGGACGGCCAGGTCGAAGATGATGTCGGTGTCCGGCCGCGCCTTGCCTTGCGGCGGCACCACGGCCGGGCGCAGCTGGACCATCGTCTGCGCGTCCGTGCTGATGTCGAAGCCGATCTTCAGACCCTCGCGCTCGAACGCGGAGGCCACGGGCAGGACGATGTCGGCCATCTCCGCGGTCGGGTTCAAGAACATGTCAAGATGGACATGGAAATCCAGCGCCGCGAGCGCCTGGCGCCCGCGCACCGGATCGGCGAAGGCGAGCAGCAGGTTGGAACCGAAATCGACGAGGGCACGGGACGCGTAGGGTGAACCTTCAAGCGCCGCCGTGTAGAAATCCTGCACGGACACATTATTCCATTTGGCCGGTCCGAGCGGGCGGGTTTCCATGCCGATGGCGGGGGGCATGGCCTTGGCGGCGGGCAGGTCTTCCCCGGTCACGCCGTTCTGCTTCACGCCGGGAAACAGCACATTGCCGCCCTTGGCGTCGAAACTGCCGGTCAGCGCGTATAACAGCGCCATCGCGCGGGCTGTTTCCGTGGTGTTGGCGTGATGTTCATGCCCGCTCCACGCGTAGTAGGCGACAGGGCGGGATTGCCAGATGAGGCGGGCGGTCTCCTCCAGCTGGGCCGCGGGGATCCAGCAGATGCGTTCCACCTCCGCCGGGGAATAGGCCGCGCACATGGCGGCGTAATGGGCGAAGACCGGGCGGCAGGGGATGCCATTGACCGTCGCTCCCGCATCCAGGGCGAGATTGTCCGCCGCGCCGTCATAGCGGCCGGTCGCGGGATCGTAGGCGACGGCTCGGCCGACGGCGCTGTCCCAGGCGATGAAGTGGCGCGCATCGCCTGCGGGGGACAGATCGCTGGCGCGCAGCGGTGCGTGGGTATCGGAACGGATCAGATGCGGCGCGTTGGTCCAGTCGCGCACGAAGGCGCGATCGAACCAGCCATTGCGGATCATCACATGCGCCAGGCCCAGCGCCAGCGCGCCGTCCGTGCCCGGCCGCACCCGCAGCCAGATATCCGCCTTGTTGGCGAGGCCGGCACGGCGCGGGTCGATCACGATCAGCTTCATCCCCCGCTTCTGCGCCGCCACGGTGGCGGTGGCATGCGTCAGGCGGTTGGAGGAAGGGTTGTAGCCCCACAAGATCATGCAGCCGGCATTATCGATATCGGCCATCGCGCCGCCGGCGCTGCCGGTGGCGACAGCGGCGTGGCCGTAGGCGTAGCGGGTGGCAAAGGCGCGCGACCAGCCGCACATGTCCAGCGCCCAGGCCATGTTGGGCGTGCCCAACGCATGCATCAGCCGGCGTACATAGGGCGCGGAATCGGCTATGGCGGTGGTGGAGGGCGAACACTGACCGAAGACGATGCTCTCCGGCCCATGCGCATCCGCGATCCGGCGCAGCGCCGCCGCCGTCTCATCCAGCGCCTGCTCCCAGGAGATTTCCACCCAGCCCGGATCGGCATCTCCCTTCGGCCGGGTCCGCCTCAGCGGCATCATCAGCCTGTCCTTGCTGTAGACCAGTTCCGGCGCCGCGCGGCCCTTGGCGCACAGCGCCTGACCGGTCGGGTGGGACGGATCGGGGTCCAGCCGCGTGAACCGGCCGTCTTCCACCGTGGCGACACAGCCACAGCGTGCGATGCACAGGCTGCAATAGCCGTGGATTTTTCGCGTACTCATCCTGATTCCCCCGATCAGAACACGCGGAGTTAACCGCGATTGGCCCTTGGTGGCCAGCCACACGGGAGGCTAACCGCCGTTCGATAATTCTCCAACCTCGTTCGGCGGGCAAAAGAAACGGCGCCCTTCGGAGGATGATCAGGAACGAGAAACGTAGGTCAGCTTACCACTCATGACTGCCGATGGTGACGGTGATGTCGACGTCCGCTTCCGAGCAATGCGCCGCGTCGCCTTAACGGCCGAGGTGGGCGCAAAGCGCACATCCGCTGGGACTCGCGTAAGGAGACTTATGGAACCGCCGACTATAACACTCTGGTCTTGAGCCATTCATGGATTGCTTGGACGAGTTCGGTCTTACGCTCAAGAGGCAGCCAGTGGCCAGACTGTAGATTCGTCTCGGAAAGATCCTGGCAGGTGCGGCGCATGGGGTCGCCCAGGAGGCTGCGGTTGATGTCACAGAGCCCATCCCAGTCACCGTTGATGAACAGCACAGGCTCGCGTAAGAGGCCGCCGGTCGGCGCGGCTTGAGCGTAGGTGATATTGGCCCTGTCGTTCAGATACCAGGCGTTGGCTGACCGAAAGCCATGAGCTCGGAAGGCCTCGATTAAGGCGTCGAAATCGGCAGTCGGCCAGAGCGCGGGGTCGGGCGAAGTTGCTGGGGCCCGATGCGCCGAACCGAACCAGCCCCCGTTGAGCGTCACCAAAGCGGACCGATAAAGCTTGCCCACCGAAGCCGGGTTTCCAGCCCGATAGATCGCCGCGAGGGTTGCCGGAATGTTCGCATCGAAATCGCTGACAGTGTGCTCGAAATAGCGATCAAATCGCGACCGGCGGCGAGCGTCCCGATCGTGCGGCCATTATTGAGATATATCGGCCTCGGAAGTTTTCGGGACCAGACCATTTCGGTGATTCCAGTGATTTGCTTTTCGACGGGGCACTTCGTTGCTCCGGCCGCTCGAGGTTTGTTAGTTGTTAACTCAACGCAAAGTCGGCGCCAGATCGCCGGCCTAGCGCGCCAGAGGTCAAAAAGGCCGCGCGCGACGCAGGCGTCGCCCAGATGATCGCTCGTTGCATCGTAAGCGTCGGTCCAAAGCATGCGAGAGCGCAAAGTCGGCCAGTCGAGCGAACGCCGCGACGATGCAACCTGCTCCGCGGCGATTGACGACCCGGAATTACGCTGTTCAAGCGGTAGGTGTCGGGCAAAGCGCGGACTCGACCAGACCCTTTGCTTGGTATGGAGCAGAGGGCGAGATCAGCGGGCCTTTGGGCGCAGCAATCGCGCGCCGATTGGAAGTGACTTTTGCGGTGGAGCGGCGCCAGAGATCAAAAGGTCGCAGTGGGAGCCGGCGGAGGGCTGCTGCCGTTAAATCGATTCGATCGAACTGACGTCGTCAGCAATGCAGTTTGTTGGGGAGAACAGAGCCGACGTGTGCTCACGAGGAGTCTCCCCGAAACGATGACCTGTATCGATTGGCGCGAATCATGCATGTTGTTCCATAGGGGACATAATGCCGTCACTGATCATTCGCCACATCACGACCTATCGCTACCGACGGCCCGTCGCCTTTGGCGAGCACCGGATAATGTTCCGTCCGCGCGACTCCCACGACCAAAAGGTCGTCGAGGCGAACCTCCATATCAGTCCGGAGCCGAGCACCCTGCAATTCGTTCAGGACGCTTTTGGCAATCATGTTGGGATAGCGCGGTTTACGGGCCGCGCAAAGGAGCTGTGCTTCAAGAGCACGTTACGCCTTGAGCATTCGCCATTGGACGCCCCAGACTTCGAACTCGAAGATGCCCAAAGGACCTTTCCGGTCAACTATAGCGGCGATGAAATACCGGACCTCGCTCATTACATCGAACGCCACCAACCCGATCCGGGTGACGAGGTAGGCCTCTGGGCCCGTCAATTCCTGTCCCCAAATGGGTCGACCGGTGTTTTCGAATTTCTCATCCGTCTCTCGCAGGGCATCAATCAGGGCCTCCTCTACCGCCGACGAGAGGCGAAGGGAATCCAACTGCCAGTGGAGACGCTTAGGCTCGGCCATGGCAGCTGCCGTGATTTCGCCATGCTGATGATCGAGTCGGCGCGGGCGTTTGGTTTCGCCGCACGGTTCGTATCCGGATATCTCGCTGTTCCACAAACCGATCCGGAGGAGC
>DATBZF010000157.1:0-10327 GCA_036513315.1 Roseiarcus sp. | reverse complement strand
CGACGAAACCCAGGTCGTCTATGTCTCGCCGCTGAAGGCGCTGTCGAACGACATCCAGCGCAATCTGGAGGCGCCGCTCGCCGGCATTCGCGAGGCGCTGCTGGTTCAGGGCCTGCCCGACGTCGACATCCGCACCTTTGTGCGCACCGGCGACACGCCAACGGCCGAACGCGACCGCGCGCGGCGGCGCCCGCCGCATATCGTCGTCACCACGCCGGAATCGCTCTACATTCTGCTCGGGTCCGAATCGGGCCGGAAGATGCTGGCGACCACCAGGACCGTGATCGTCGACGAAATCCACGCTCTGGCGCCGAACAAGCGCGGCGCCCATCTGGCGCTGTCGCTCGAACGTTTGCACGACCTTTGCGGCGGCCGGTTGCAGCGGATCGGCCTGTCGGCGACGCAGAAGCCGATCGAAACGATCGCGCGCTTCCTCGCAGGATCGGCCTGCGACGGCGCGCCCGACTGCGAAATCATCGACACCGGCCATATCCGCGCCCGCGACCTCTCGCTCGAAGTCCCCTCCGCACCGCTCGAAGCGGTAATGTCGGCCGACGTCTGGCGCGAGGTTTACGAGAAGCTCGCCGAACTCGTCGAAGCGCATCGCACCACTCTGGTGTTCGTCAATACGCGGCGGATGGCCGAGCGGGTCGCCGGGCAATTGTCGGAGCGGCTCGGCGAAGCGCACGTCACCGCCCATCACGGCAGCATGGCCAAGGAATTGCGCTTCGACGCAGAGAGGCGGCTGAAATCGGGCGCCTTGAAAGTGCTGGTGGCGACCGCTTCGCTGGAGCTTGGCATCGATATCGGCGATGTCGATCTGGTCTGCCAGCTCGGCTCGCCGCGCTCGATCGCCAGTTTTCTGCAGCGCGTCGGGCGCTCGGGCCATCAGGTCGGCGGCACGCCGAAGGGTAGGCTGTTCCCGCTGTCGCGCGACGAACTGGTCGAATGCGCCGCGCTGCTCGACAGCGTGCGCCGCGGCGAGCTCGACCGGCTGACCATCCCCGATCAGCCGCTCGACGTGCTCGCCCAGCAGATTGTCGCCGAAGTCGCGGCGCGCGAATGGCGCGAGGATGATTTGCTGACGCTGTTCCGCCGTGCGTGGCCCTATCATACGCTGTCGCGCGAGAACTTTGCCGACGTCGTGCGCATGCTCGCCGATGGCTTCACCACGCGGCGCGGCCGGCGCGGCGCGCTCATCCATCACGACAGCGTCAATCACATGCTGCGCAGCCGGCGCGGCGCCCGTCTGACGGCGCTGACCTCGGGCGGCGCCATTCCCGACAATGCCGATTATCAAGTGGTGCTGGAGCCGGAAAACCATTCGGTTGGTTCGGTCAATGAGGATTTTGCCGTCGAAAGCATGGCCGGTGACATATTCCAGCTCGGCAATAGCGCCTATCGCATCATCCGTGTCGAGCGCGGCCTGGTCCGCGTCGAAGATGCGCGCGGCCTATCGCCGACGATCCCGTTCTGGCTTGGCGAAGCGCCGGGGCGCAGCGACGAACTCTCCCAATCCGTGTCGCGGCTGCGCGGCGAAGTCGCCCAGCGACTTCGCGCCGGCGCCGATCGCGAGGCCCTGATCGACTGGCTCGCCGCGGAATTCGCCATGGCGGAGCCGGCGGCCCGGCAACTCGCCGAATATCTCGCCGCCTCTTACGCGGCGCTCGGCTGCCTGCCGACGCAGGAGCGGATCGTGCTGGAGCGCTTCTTCGATGAAGCGGGCGGCATGCAGCTCGTCATCCACTCGCCCTATGGCGGACGGGTCAATCGCGCCTGGGGCCTCGCGCTGCGCAAGCGTTTCTGCCGGAAGTTCAACTTCGAACTGCAGGCGGCGGCGACCGAAGACAATATCGTGTTGTCGTTGACCGAGGCGCATAGTTTCGAACTCGGCGACGCCGCCCGCTATCTCAATTCGGCGAGTGTCCGCAGCGTGTTGATCCAGGCGATGCTCGATTCGCCGATGTTCATCACGCGCTGGCGTTGGGCCACCGGGATTTCGCTGGCGCTGCCGCGCATGCGCGGCGGCAGGAAAGTGCCGCCGCAGCTCGCGCGCATGGACGCGGAAGACCTGATCGGCGCCGCCTTTCCCGACCAGATCGCCTGCGCCGAAAATCTCGTCGGCGAACGCGAAGTGCCCGATCATCCGCTCGTCAATCAGACCATCGCCGATTGCCTCAATGAGGCGATGGACATCGCGAGCCTCGAACGGCTGCTGGCGCGCATCGAGGCGGGCGAGATTGTAGTCGAGGCGCGCGACCTGACCGAGCCCTCGCCGCTGGCGCTCGAAGTGCTTTCGGCCAAGCCTTACGCCTTTCTCGACGACGCGCCGCTTGAAGAGAGGCGCACGCAGGCCGTGATGAGCCGGCGCTGGCTCGACCCGGAAACGGCGGCCGATATCGGCCGGCTCGACGCGGAAGCGATCGAGCGTGTGCGCGCGGAGGCCTGGCCCGATCCGGTCAATGCAGATGAATTGCACGATGCGCTGACCTGGCTCGGCTTTCTCAGCCCCGAGGAGGGGGCGAATTGGACCGGCTGGCTGGAATCGCTCGCCGAGCAAAACCGCGTGACGCGGCTCAGCGGCCCCGCCGATATCTGGGTCGCCGCCGAGCGGCTGCCGCATTTCAAGGCGCTGTGGCCGGAGGCGCGGCAAGCGCCCGCCATCGCCCATCTCCTCGACCAACGCGAGCCGCCCTGTTCGCGCGAAGCCGCGCTCGTCGAAATCCTGCGCGGGCGCCTCGAAGGCCTCGGCCCGGTCAGTCCGATCACGCTCGCCGCGCCGCTCGGGCTCGACGCCGAGGCAATCGCACCCGCGCTGCTCGCGCTGGAGGCCGAAGGCTTCGCCATGCGTGGCCGGTTCAGCGCCGGCGTCAACAGCGACGAATGGTGCGAGCGTCGCCTGCTCGCGCGCGTTCATCGCTATACGGTCAAGCGCCTGCGCGCCGAGATCGAACCGGTCGCCGCGCGCGACTTTCTGCGCTTCCTGTTCTCCTGGCAGCATGTGACCACCGACGCGCAGATGGAGGGCCCGCACGCGATCGCGGCGACTGTTGCGCAGCTTGAAGGCTTCGAAGCGCCGGCGGGCGCCTGGGAGGCCGAAATCCTCTCCGCCCGCGTCGCCGATTACGAGCCAGCGTGGCTCGACGACGAATGCCTGGCCGGCCGCATCGCCTGGGCGCGGCTGAAGCCGCGCGCGAGCAGACAGAACGGCGCCGAGCGCGGCCTGGCGCCGGTGCGTACGACGCCGATCACGCTCCTCGCCCGCCGCCACGCCTCGCACTGGCGCGCGCTTTCGACCAATGGCGAAGCGCCCTCGCTCGGACGAGGGTCTCAGACAATCGCCGACTTCATCCGCGAGCACGGCGCTTCATTCTTTGACGAGATCGTCGTCGGCGCAGGATTATTGCGCTCGCAGGCGGAAGAAGCGTTGGCCGAGCTTGTCGCGCTCGGCCTCGTCACGTCGGATAGTTTTGGCGGCTTGCGGGCGCTTCTGGTGCCCTCCGAGCAGCGCAAACTCAGCGCCGGCGGGCGGCGCAAACGGCGCACCGTCGCCTATGGCATGGAGGAAGGCGGCCGTTGGGCGCTGACCCGCAGTCCGAGGAGCGGAGCTGGCGGGCAGGAGATCAGCGCCGAGGCGGTGGAACACGCGGCGCGCGCGCTGCTGTCTCGTTACGGCGTAGTGTTCTGGCGCTTGCTGGAGCGCGAGGCGGGTTGGCTGCCGCCCTGGCGCGAATTATTGCGCGTCTACCGGCGGCTGGAGGCGCGCGGCGAAATCCGCGGCGGCCGCTTTGTCGCCGGCTTTTCCGGCGAGCAATTTGCGCTGCCGGAGGCGATCGGCGCGCTGCGCGAGACGCGGCGTAAGGGCGAAACCGACGAATGGGTGTCGCTGTCCGGCGCCGACCCGCTGAACCTTATCGGCATCCTGACGCCCGGGCCGAAGCTGCCGGCGCTCGCCGGCAATCGCCTGCTCTATCGCGACGGCGTGCCGGTCGCCTCGCTGTCGGGCGGCGAGACGCGTTTTTATGAGACGTTGGCGCCGGCGGCGGAATGGCAGGCGCAGAACGCTTTGATGCGCCGAACGCCGCGCCCGGCGCCCGCCGAGGCCGCTGTCCACTAAGGCGATGTAACGACGCTGCGAGCGCGGTCGTCTCTCGATCACCTGAACTTGGCGGCGATTATATGTAATGGCGGCGCATGGCCGGCGTTGGGGCCGCGGCAATATCAGAAGTCGAGATCGCGGCGCACTTGCGCGGCGTCTTCTTGCAGGCGCGCCTGCGCGGCCAGCCGCACCGGCGTATTGGCGGCGCCGAACAGATCGTAGTTCTTGCGCTGCACGATTTCGAAGAAAAAGCGATCCTTGAAATCCTGCGTGTAGATCTGGAAAAACTCGCCGTCCTTCACCCGGTCATACAATATCCCCAGCTTGCGCATGTCCGCCAGCAGCGCCGCGTCGAGATCGTAGCGCGCCGCCAGATCGTCGTAATAATTGTCCGGTATCGGCAGAAATTCGACGCCGCGGGCGCGGGCGCGGGCGACGAAGCCGAAAATGTCATCCGTCGACAAAGCGATCTGCTGATAGCCGGCGCCGCCGAACGCATCGATGAATCGCGTCACCCCGGTCGCCCCGCCATCGGAAATATTGAGCGGGATGCGCACGGCGCCGTTGGCGCTGCGCAGCGAGCGGCTGTAGAACGCGCCATGCGGGTCGGCGATTTCGACCGCCGCCTCGGCGCCAAGGCCGAGCACCGACTTGTAGAACAGCGACCAGGTGAGAAATTCGGAACGGCGCACGACATTGGAGAGATGATCGATGCGCTTCAGCACATCGGCGGCGGCGGGCGTGAAGGAAGCGGCGAAATCATCGCGCCATTGCGAAGACGCGCCTTCGTCGAGAACATAGAGCAGGCTGCCTTCGACGCCGCAGATCGCCGGAATCAACGCTTCGTGCGGGCCGATCCTGCCGATGTAATTAGGCGCCGCGAACGCGTCGGCGCGCTCCAGCGCCGCCTTGACGCTGTCGACCCGCAGGGCCAGCGCGCAGACGGAAGGCCCGTGCAAAATGTTGAAGGCATGCGCAAAGCCTTCACGTTCCTTGTTGACGACGAGGTCGATTTCGCCCTGCCGATAAAGATCGACGTCCTTTGAGCGATGCCGCCCGGCGCGCGCGAACCCCAGGCCTTCGATCAGCCCGACGAAAGCGGCCTCATCGACGTCGCTGATCGCAAATTCGATGAATTCGATTGCCTCCACGACGGGCGCCGGCGGCGGCGGCGGCAGATCGGACAGTAGCGGCGCGCCGCCCGCCGCGCGCGCCTTGTTCAGCGCCTCGCCGAGCGCGTTCAGCGAACGCATGCCGTCCAGCGCGATTGTCTGGGCCGAGGCGCCGCGGAATTGATCGTTGAAAATTTCCAGCGACACCGGACCGCGATAGCCCGCGCGCGTCACCGCGTCGAGATAATCGACGATCGGGTAGTCGCCCTGGCCGGGATAGCAGCGATAATGACGGCTGAGCGAAAGCGGATCCATCTCAATCGCCGGCGCGTCGGCAACCTGCACCAGCGCGATGCGGTCGGCGGGAATGGCGCTCATCGGCGCGATCGGATTGGCGCGCACGCAGGCGTGGAAACTATCGAGCACGATGCCAAGATTGGGGCGGTCGGCGGCGCGCACGATGTCCCACGCCGCCGTCCAGTCCTTGACATGGCGACCCCAGGCGAGCGCTTCATAGCCAATGGCGAAGCCATGCTGGCGGGCGCGGTCGGCGAGTTCGGCGAGATCGGCCGCCGCGCGCGCGGCATCGTCAATCGCCTCCTCCGAGACATTCGAACACAGGCAGAGAAGACGCACGCCGAGCTCGTGCATGACGTCGAACTTACGCGCGGCGCGTTCGAAATTGCGCGCCCGGATCGGCTCCGGCATCGCCTCGAAATCGCGCATCGGCTGCAGCGCGACGATCTCCAGGCCGAGATCGCTCGCCATTTGCCGTGCGTCGCGCGCCTTGCCGTTGAAGAAGGTCAGATCGTTCTCGAAAAGCTCGACGGCGCGAAAACCCGCCTTCGCCGCCGCGGCCAGTTTGCCCTCAAGGCCGCCGCCCATGCAGACCGTCGCAATCGACCATTTGAGCATTTTCGGCAAATCTCCTATATTCCTGCATGAATAGGGGATTGCATCGTTATGTGCAATATGAATAGCTCGTCGCAATCAGAGCTCTGCGAGGCAGGCGCATGAATATCGAAGTGCAAGGCGTCCGGATCGGCAATGCCGCGACGCTGACCGAGGCGCTACAGGATCGCATCCGGCAGGACATCATTCTGGGCGCGCTGAAGCCGGGGGCGAAGCTCAAGCTTGAGGCGCTCAGCAAGGCTTACGACGTCAGCGTCAATACGCTGCGCGAAACGCTGTCGCGGCTGGCGGCCGATGGCCTGGTCGTCGTCGAGGGCCAGAAGGGCTTTGCCGTACTGCCGGTCTCGATGGAGGATTTGCGCGAAATAACCGAGATGCGTCAATTGCTTGAATGCCACGCTTTGCGCCGCTCGATCGCCAATGCGGATCTCGACTGGGAGGCGCGGATCGTCGGCGCCTATCATAAATTGTCAAAAGTCGAAGGTCTGGTCGAGGGCGATCCCGAGCGCTATGGCGATTCGTGGGAGCGTTACAACCAGGAATTTCACCATGCGCTGATCGCCAATTGCGAGTCGCGCTGGCTGAAGCTGTTCCATAAGGCGATGTACGACCATAGCCAGCGCTATCGCATGCTTTCGCTCAAAACCAAGCCATTTCCGCGCTCGCGTTCGGCGGAGGAGCATCGCCAGATCCTCGACGCGGCGCTGGCCCGGCAGGGCGACCGCGCGGCGGAAATCCTCGCCCAGCATATCTTGAAAGGCGTCGAACTGACGACAATGAGCGGTCGAACCGCGCTCGATTCGAGCAGCGTAAAAAATAAAGGAGATTTTTGAAAAAATTGGAAATTGACATGTATCCAATAGATTGGTAACGAATCTCCGTTAGTTCAGCGAGAGCCTCCAGGCAATATGGCCAGCGCCTATCCCGCCAATCATCTTCTCGGCCTGATCGGCGCGCCGATCGCTCATTCGGCGTCGCCGGCGATGCATGAAGCGGCGGGCGAAGCGCTCGGCCTGCGCTGCCGTTATCATCTCATCGAAGTCGCCGGCGCCAGCGCCGACCGATTGCGCACAATGTTAGAGGGCGTCCGCACGCTGACCTTTTCCGGCGTCAATGTCACCTATCCCTATAAGGTCGCCGTCGTGCCGCTGCTCGACGAACTCGACCCTTCCGCTGGGAAAGTCGGCGCCGTCAATTGTGTCGCGGTGCGTGACGGCCGGCTGATCGGCTTCAACACCGATTGCAGCGGTTTCAAACGCGGCGTGAGACGGGAAATCGGCGATGTCGCCGGGCAGACGATCGCCTTGATCGGCGCCGGCGGCGTCGGCAAGGCGATTGGCGTCGCGCTGACCGAAAGCGGCGTCGGCCGCCTCAACATCGTCGATCGCGACGCGGCGCGGGCGGTCGAACTCGCCGCCGCACTGAACGCTCACGGCGCCGCACATGTCTGCGCGACGGCCGAACAGGCGCTCGCCGGCGCGCATGGCCTGATCAACGCCACCGCCGTCGGCATGCTGCCAAACCGCGACTCTCCGGCGCCGTTCCGTTTGTTGCGCCGCGACCTCTGGGTCGCCGATGCGGTCTATCAGCCGCTATGGACGCCGCTGCTGCTTGCGGCGCGGGAAAAGGGCGCCAAAGTCATGACCGGCCGCGAACTGGCGATTGATCAGGCGATGGATGCGTTTCAAATATTCACCGGCAGGGAGCCGCCGCGCGCGGCGATGGCGGAAGCGTTCGATCGTGTGATCGCCGCCAGGGGGTAGCTGAAGCGTCGGCTGTAGGAATCGCGATAGGCGCATAAGCGTCCGCGCATCGACAAGAAATAAAATGGGAGGAGACTGGGATGAGTTCAATCGCGGGCGGCATGGCGCATGGCGCGAATCAATCGAGAAAAGCGGCGGCGAGCGGCTGGATCGGTTCGGCGCTGGAATATTATGACTTCTTCATCTACGCGACGGCGGCGTCGCTGATCTTCCCGCAGATTTTCTTCCCGTCGGGCAATCCGACCGTCGCCATCGTCGCATCGCTGGCGACCTATGGCGTCGGCTACGTCGCGCGGCCGATCGGCGCCTTCGTCCTTGGTCATTTGGGCGACACGCATGGCCGCAAGCAGGTGCTGCTGATCTGTATGTTCGTCATGGGGCTGTCGACGATGGCGGTCGGGCTGCTGCCGACCTATCAGCAGGTCGGCGTGCTCGCCCCAACGCTGCTGGTTGCGCTGCGGCTCATCCAGGGCTTCGCCGTCGCCGGCGAAATTTCAGGCGCGAGTTCGATGACGCTGGAGCATGCGCCATTCGGCCGGCGCGGCTTCTACGCGAGCTTCGCCCTGCAGGGCGTGCAGGCCGGGCAGATTCTCGCCGCCGCGGTCTTTTTGCCGCTCGCCCATTACATGCCGGAGGATGCGTTCAATTCCTGGGGCTGGCGGATACCTTTCCTGCTCAGCTTCCTCGTCATCGTCGCCGGTTACATCATTCGCCGCGAGGTCGAGGAGACGCCGGCCTTCGTCGAAGAGGGCGCGCACGGCGCCATTCCCAGATCGCCGATCGCCCAGGCGTTCAGGATCAGTTGGGCGGATATGCTGCGCGTCGTCTGCATGGCGTTGATGAACGTCATCCCCGTTGTCACGACGATTTTCGGCGCCGCCTATGCGGTGCAGGCGGCCTACGGCATCGGCTTCCAGAAGGACGTCTATCTCTGGATCCCGGTGCTCGGCAATATTCTGGCGGTGCTGGTGATCCCCTTCGTCGGCAATCTCTCCGACAGGATCGGCCGCCGGCCCCCTATCATCGTCGGCGCGCTCGGAGCGGGCCTGCTCTCCTTCGCCTATCTCTACGCGATCAGCATCCATAACGTGCCGCTGGCGATCGTCATGTCGCTGTTGATGTGGGGGTTCGTCTACCAGGGCTACAACGCGATCTTCCCGAGTTTCTATCCCGAGCTTTTCCAAACGCGGACACGGGTGTCGGCGATGGCGATCTCGCAGAATGTCGGGACGACGATCACCGCGCTGCTGCCGGCGTTGTTCGCGACCGTGGCGCCGCCGGGCGCGGCCAATATTCCGCTGACGATCGGCGCGATCACCTTCGCCATCACGATCATCGCCGCGCTCGCCGCGATGAGCGCCAGGGAGACCTTTCGCATTCAGATGAAGGACCTCGGCCAGCCCGGCGCGACGCCGCTCGACAAACAGGAATATGAGCGGCTGCGCGCGCTGAGCTTCGGCGCCGCGGGGGTCGCAGCGGAATGAGTTTAGAAGAAACGATCCCTAGTCGAGCCAACGCCCGTCATTGCGAGGGAGCGCAGCGACGAAGCAATCCAGGCTGGGCTCTGTGCAGCCTTCGTCTGGATTGCTTCACCATCAATCGCGAGCGATAATGGACAAAGTGTCTCGTCTTGAAGCCCAACCTAGACTAGATGCCGGCCACGCAGGGCTTAGCCTGGATTGCTTCGTCGCTTCGCTCCCTCGCAATGACGCCGTGCAATTCGGCAAGGGCGCTCCGGCTCAAAGATACCCCGCTCCCGCCTCGGCCGCGAATCGGCCCGGTTCGCCCTCCCAGACGATGCGCGAGTGTTCGAGCACATAGACGCGATCGGCGTGAGGCAGTGCGAAGGTGACGTTCTGTTCGCCGAGCAGCACGGTGATTGGCGTCGTCTGGCGCAGACGCTCCAGCGCTTTCGATATCTGCTCGAGGATGACGGGCGCGAGGCCGAGCGTCGGCTCATCGAGGATCAACAGGTCCGGCTTCATCATCAGCGCGCGGGCGATGGTCAGCATCTGCTGCTCACCGCCTGACAGCGTGCCGGCGGTCTGCGCCTGTCTCGCCCGCAGGATCGGAAACAGATCGAACAGCCAATCCAGACGCTCGGCTCGATCTTTCTCCGCAAGGCGCTGTCCGCCCATGTCGAGATTCTCGCGCACCGTCATATTGGCGAAGAGCTCGCGTCCCTCTGGCGATTGCACGATGCCGCCGCGCGCGATCGCGGCGGCCGTCCGACCGCGCAATGGGCGGCCTTCGCGGCTGATTTCGCCGACATAGGGCAAGAGACCGGATATCGCGTTGAATAAAGTTGTCTTGCCGGCGCCGTTGAGGCCGACGACCGAGACGAATTCGCCCTGATGCACATGCAGCGACACATTCTCGAGCGCCTGCGCCTTGCCATAGAAGACATTGAGATTGTCGACCTTCAGGAACGGCGTCTCAGC
>DATBZF010000156.1:0-51703 GCA_036513315.1 Roseiarcus sp. | reverse complement strand
TCGCTCGCCGTCGCGCGCGTTCGAAACGGGTGAGTTATGCACGACATCAAGATGATACGGGACGACCCGGAAGCTTTTGACAAAGCGCTGGCGCGCCGCGGACTACCGCCGCGTGCGGGCGAATTGCTGGCGCTCGACGATTCCCGGCGCGCGGCGATCACCGAATTGCAGAAGGCGCAGGAGCGCCGCAACGCCGCCTCGAGGGAAATCGGCCAGGCGATGGCGCGCAAGGACGCCGCAGCCGCCGAGGCGCTGAAGGAAGAGGTCGCCACGCTGAAGACATCCATGCCCGAGATGGAGGCGCGCGAGAAGGCGGCGCTCGCGGCGCTCGAGACCGAACTCGCCGCCATTCCCAACCTGCCGGCGCATGACGCGCCGAACGGGCGCGACGAAAGCGACAATGTGGAGATCCGCCGCATCGGCGCGCCGCCGCATTTCCCCAACAGCTATCGCCCACGCGAGCATTTCGAAATCGGCGAGGCGCTCGGGCTGATGGATTTCGAGGCGGCGGCGAAAATGTCGGGCGCGCGCTTCGTCGTGCTGAAAGGCGCGCTGGCGCGGCTGGAGCGGGCGCTCGCGCAGTTCATGCTCGATCTGCATACGGGCGAGCATGGGTATGAGGAGGTCGCGCCGCCACTGCTTGTGCGTAGCAACGCGATGTTTGGAACGGCGCAGCTGCCAAAATTTCGTAGTGATCAGTTCTTCGCTTCATCGGAAGTCGATTGGACCGACATAGAGAGCATCCTTTCCTCACAAGCGAATGCTCCTTGGATGATTGATAAGTTGGATCCGACGCGACTTCGTCGGCTCGCCAGCGAAATATCAGGCGTAACCTCTTCTGAAGAGGAGGCTTATCGCGATCAGCACGAGGGTGGCAGCCTGATCCTTCGAAAATTCATTGACGAGGCGAAGGTCCGAACAATGAGTCAAAATTCTTGGCTCATCCCCACCGCCGAGGTTCCGCTCACCAATCTCGTTCGCGAATCCATCGTCGACGAAAAGCGCCTGCCTTTGCGCTACACCGCAGGCACGCCCTGTTTTCGGGCCGAGGCGGGTGCCGCCGGGCGTGACACGCGCGGCATGATCCGCATGCATCAGTTCAACAAGGTGGAGCTGGTTTCGATCACTACGCCCGAGCAATCGGCCGCCGAACATCAGCGCATGACCGCCTGCGCCGAGGAAGTGCTGAAACGCCTCGGCCTGCATTTCCGCACCATGGCGCTGTGCACCGGCGATATGGGCTTTGCGAGCCAAAAGACCTATGACATCGAAGTCTGGCTGCCGGGGCAGGGGCGGTTTCGCGAGATTTCCTCCTGTTCGGTCTGCGGCGATTTCCAGGCGCGGCGCATGAACGCGCGCTGCAAGGCGGCCGACGCCAAGCACACCCGCTTCGTCCATACGCTCAACGGCTCCGGCGTCGCTACCGGCCGCGCCTTGGTGGCGGTGCTGGAAAATTATCAAAATCCGGACGGCTCCGTCACAGTGCCGGACGCATTGCGGCCCTATATGGGCGGGCTGGCGCGGATCGAGGCCAAGGACTAGGCGAGGGCTAGCCAAGCGCTGCGACTTCTGCGCTGTCGCGCGAATCGCCCCGGCGCGGTAGAACGCGGCTTACTCATTGACGCGCGATCTCGCGCGAACGGACGGTCCATGCGCATCCTGCTCACCAATGACGACGGCATTCACGCGCCAGGTCTCAAAATTTTGGAAGCGATCGCCAAGACGCTTTCCGACGACGTCGTGGTGGTCGCGCCCGAGACCGATCAATCCGGCGTCGCCCATTCGCTGTCGCTGAACAATCCGCTTCGCCTGCGCGAGATCAGCCCGCGGCATTTCGCGGTGCAGGGGACGCCGACCGATTGCGTCATCATGGGCGTGCGCAAGATCATGGCCGACGCCCGGCCCGACCTGATCCTGTCGGGCGTCAATCGCGGCCAGAATGTCGCCGAGGACGTGACTTATTCCGGCACGATCGCCGCCACCATGGAAGGCACGCTGATCGGCATTCCCTCGATCGCGCTTTCGCAGGCCTATGGCGGCCCCGAAGGGCACCGCGACATCCGCTGGGACTGCGCCGAGGTGCACGCGCCTTCGGTGATCGGCAAGATCCTGAAGGCCGGGATTGCGCCGGGCATTCTCGTCAACGTCAATTTCCCCGCCTGCGCGCCGGGCGAAGTCGCCGGCACGGCGATCACCACCCAGGGGCGGCGCGACACCGAATTGCTGCGCATCGAGGAGCGGCGCGACGGGCGTAACAATCCTTACTACTGGCTGATGTTCAAGCGCGGCAATTTCACGCCGGAAGCGGGCACCGACATTGAGGCGATCGCGGCGAAGAAGATTTCGCTGACGCCGTTGCGGCTCGATCTGACCGACGGCGAAGCGCGACGACTTTATGCGAAAGCCTTCGCCTGAGGCTGCGGGAGGACGGAATGGGCCAAAATCGCTTCTCGGGTCGCGCATGGGCGTTCGGGGAAGAAAATTCGACTCCTGTACTTCGTCCTTCGGAACGCCAGCACGTCGTGGCCGGGCTTGTCCGACGGCTGTCCGGTTCAGCAAAAGAGTCCCGTTACGCGAGAGGATCTAAGTGAAACAGAACCTCTCGGCGTCTTGCCCGGGCTTGTCCCGGGCATCCACGCCGCGCTATTGCAATAAACCTTCGAAGTTGGCGGCTTCCGCACGGCGTGGATGCCCGGGACAAGCCCGGGCACGACGCGTGACGGTTGTGGGCGACCTGAACTATGCAACCGACCCTGTTGAACCGGACAGCCGTGAGCTTGTCCCGGCCATCCACGCCCAGAAGCCATCAAGTCCGTTAAGCGTTGTTTGCCGCAGCGCCGCGTGCGGACGAATGCTCCGCATTCGCCTTGGGATGGCCGGGACAAGCCCGGCCAAGACGTCGAAGGGTGGCGCACAACCCGATCGTATCTTTTTCTCGTTTTCTCCAGCCAGCTCCGCGGGTGGCGGGAGTTGAGCGATAATGTCGATGCGCAGGAGCGGGCGCAGTTCATGCTGCGCATGCGGGCGCGCGGCATCCAGGACCTCAGCCTGCTGCGCGCGCTGGAGCGGGCGCCCCGCTCGTTGTTCATGCCGCAGCGTTACCAGGACATCGCCGCGCGCGACATTGCTCTGCCGATCGGTTGCGGACAGACTGCGCCGCCACCCTCGATCGTCGCCACCATGATCGCGGCGCTCGATATCTCCCGCGCCCATAGCGTCTTCGAAATCGGCGCGGGAACCGGCTATGCCACCGCCCTGCTGTCGCAACTTGCCGGTCAGGTCCTCTCGGTCGAGCGCTGCCAGACGCTGGCGCTCGAGGCCTCTACAAGGCTGACCGCCTTCGGTGTCGACAATGCTCAGGTCGCCTGGGCGGACGGGTTGTCGCCGAGCGCTCACGTCGGGCGGTTTGATCGCATTATCGTCCATGGGCTGATCGATCCTCCGCCAGATCGGCTGACCGAACTTCTGAGCGCCGATGGCGTTCTGGTCGCCGTCATCGCGGGCGATGGAAGCGAGCAGCGCATCGTTCGCCTGTCGCGCGGGACCGAGGGGGAATTCGTCGCCACCGATGGCGGTCCGGCGCGCTCCTTCATGCGGCTGGTGGACGGGCTGACGCGCGGCCTCTGATCGGCTCCGTGCACAGGAACGCCCTGAGAACGATCGATTTTTGGCAAAATTTTCCTAATTCGATTCATCTTAAACCTTCCCTTAACTGGGGCAGGGCACACTCAGCCTATGTTTAGTTGCGTATCTGAGTGGACAATGTCGATGAGTGAAAGTGCAGCGTTGAATAAGACGCGGATTGCCGCGCGTATCGCCATCGCCAGCCTGCTCGGGGCGTGGCTTGCCGGATGTTCGTCGGATTCGACGCGTCTCTCTGAGAGCCCTTTCGCCAATCCTTTCGCCAGCGCGTCCAATGACGACTACGCGCCGACGCCGCGCGACAATCTCGCGTCGAACGCGCCGGCGCAGCCGGGCGCCAATTACGCCGCCGCGGCTCATCCGAGCCCGGTCGCAGTGTCCAACCTCGCGCCGCCAGCGCCGATGACGACAGGCGCCATCGCCAGGCCGACGACGACCCAGCCGATCACCGGCTTCGGCAATGGCTGGCGCGCCGCCGGCGGTTCGGCGGTGGTTGTCGCCGATGGCGACAATCTCGATTCGGTTTCCCGTCGTTACGGCGTTCCGCCGTCGGCGCTTCTCAAGGTTAATGGCTTCAGTTCGCCGTCCCAGGTGCATGGCGGCGTTCGCCTGATCGTGCCGGTCTATGACGCTTCCGCCAAATCGGCCTCAGCCGAGGCTGAGGAATCGCCCGCGCCGAAGAGCTCCGCCAAGGCGAAGCTGCTGCAGGCGAAAGCTGACAAAGCTGACAAGGCGGGGGAAGCAAAGCTCGACGCCAAACATCTCAAAGCGAAGGAGAAGCGCGAGCGTGAGGACGCGGCCGACGCCAAGACGCCGGGTGCGAAGAAATCTTCCGTCGCCGCCAAGCCTGTCGCCGAAGCGATCGTCAAGCCGACCAACATCGCCGCAGCCGAAGTTGTCGCCCCGCAATCGAAGAAGAAAGTCGTCGACGCCGCCCCGACCGGCAGCGTCAATGCGCAAGAGGCCGCCGGCGCGGCGCCCCTGACCGGCGCCCAGGCCGACGCCGCCGGAGTCGCCCCTGAATTCCGTTGGCCGGCGCGCGGCCGCATCATTCAGGGCTTCAAGGCCGGCGGCAATGACGGCATCAATATCGCCGTGCCAGAAGGCACGTCGGTCAAGGCGGCCGAAAGCGGCGTCGTCGCTTACGCCGGCAGCGAATTGAAGGGCTATGGCAATCTCATTCTGATCCGCCATCCCAACGGCTTCGTCTCCGCCTACGCCAATAATGGCGAACTCGATGTGAAGCGCGGCGAAAGCGTCAAGCGCGGTCAGATCATCGCGAAATCTGGCCAGAGCGGCAATGTCTCTTCCCCGCAATTGCACTTCGAATTGCGCAAGGGCTCGACGCCGGTCGATCCCACCAGTTTTCTCGCCGGCCTCTGAGATTTCCGGCGGGAAAAGCGTCCAGCCTCCAATCTGGACCCGAAGAGAACCCGCAAGCCTATCGCGAGACACGTTCGGTTTGTGGGTATGACCATCGAAGGCGGCGGGTCCAAAGAAAGGCCCGCCGCTTTTACGTCTAGCTGTCGATCCGTCGCTCAAGACGTCCAGCCAGATCCTGGATGAATTGCCATGCCGTGCGCCCCGAGCGCGAGCCGCGCGTCGTCGCCCATTCCAGCGCATCGCGCTCTGTCTGCTCGCGCGGCGCGGCAAGGCCATAGTGGTCGGCATAGCCGAACACCATCGCCAGATATTCGTCCTGGCTGCAGCGATGGAAGCCGAGCCACAGGCCGAAACGGTCGGAGAGCGAGACTTTCTCCTCGACGGCCTCGCCGGGATTGATGGCGGTCGAGCGCTCGTTCTCCATCATGTCGCGCGGCAACAGGTGACGTCGGTTGGATGTCGCATAGAACAGCACGTTGGCCGGGCGCCCCTCAATGCCGCCTTCGAGCACCGCCTTCAGCGACTTGTAAGAGGCGTCGTTGCCATCGAACGAAAGATCGTCGCAAAAGACGAGAAAACGCAAGGGGGAGTCGCGCAGCAGCGCCATCAGCGCCGGCAGGCTTTCGATATCCTCGCGATGAATCTCGATCAATTTCAGTCTAGGCCCATCGCCAGCGGCGGCGAGAATCTCGGCATGGGCGGCCTTGACCAGCGACGACTTGCCCATCCCGCGCGCGCCCCACAGCAGCGCATTATTGGCCGGCAGGCCCCTGGCGAAACGCTCGGTGTTCTGCGCCAACGCATCGCGCACGCGGTCGATGCCGTGCAGCAACGCCATATCGACGCGGTTGACGCGCGCCACCGGCGCGAGGCGTCCCTCGTCGGCATGCCAGACGAAAGCGTCGGCGGCGCCGAAATCGGGCGCGGGGGGCGGCGGCGGCGCCAGCCGCTCGAGGGCTTCGGCGATGCGGGTCAGGGCGGGCCGGAGATCGGCGGTCTCAAGCGGGTCGGGCAACGGTGGCGGCTTAAACATGGCGAACGGCTCGTTGGATCAGGACGCTTCGTTTCGCACAATCGGCGGTGAAGCTCCAGCGGCGCGAAGCGCGCGGGATCGCGCGCGGTCCGGTCGCCTCTTTCAGCGGTCTTGGCTGAGGGGTAAGACCGATCCGATGGTTCGCGGTCCCGAGCGGCTGGCCAGCGCGCCAGACCTGTGCTCATATCGCGACGGCCCTCGGAGACTGCAAGCGATGGCGCCGCTCGTACTTTCGGTCGCGCTCGCGCTGGCCGCTGGCGCAAGACGCTATACGACGACCATGCCGCCTCCCGGGCGAAAGGGGGCGCGTCTTGTCCGAATCTGAGCGGGCCGCCGACAACGCCCCTTTCGATGTCTTCATCAGCCACGCAACCTCGGACAAGACCATTGCGGATGCGGCTTGCGCGGCGCTCGAAGCGGCGGGAATCCGTTGCTGGATCGCGCCGCGCGACATCATGCCCGGCGCGGACTGGAGCGCCGCGATTGTCGAAGGACTCGGCCTTTGCCGGATTCTCGTTCTGGTGTTTTCCGAACACGCCAATCAATCGGACCAGGTACGCAACGAAGTCGTGCAGGCGGCGCATAATGGTTTGCCGATCATCCCGTTCCGGATCGAAGCAACGGCGCCGACCAAGTCGCTCGCCTATTTCGTCAGCAGCCTCCATTGGCTCGACGCGCTGACGCCGCCACTGGAGGCCCATATCGGCAGGCTCGTCGAGACGGTGCGCACCCTTCTCGCCGCGCAGGGACATGCGCCGCGTCCGCGCCCGACCGAAGCGCCCCCGGTCGTCAGTCCCGCGTCCCAAAGCAATCGAGCAGGCATCAAGCCGTCCTGGCGAACGGCGCTGTGGCCCATCGCAGCGCTCGCGGTCGGCCTCGCGATCGTCGCAGTGGGGGCTTTCGCCTGGTTCGGCGGCGATCGCACCTCGGCCAACGTCCGCGCGGTCCAGATGTTCAATCCGCCGACCGAGCAAGACTTGAAGCGGATCCGCGACATCGGCGCCGAGCATGCTCTGATTCTGCCCGAGCTCGTGTTTCGTGCGCCGACCGGAAATGTGGACGCGGCCGCCTTGCGCTTCATCGGCGTCTGGTCGAGCGACATCGGCTATAACGGCACCGGCAGCCAGGCGATGCTGATGGTGTCGACCGTGGGCGCCGACAGGCGCGCCGAAGGCTACGTTCTGAACGGCCCCCCGACCGCCCTCAGTTGGGATCCCAAACGGTCCGCGAATACTCTGCCATTCCACGGAGAGATCAACGGCGACGTCTTGACGCTAAAGCCGGAGAATTCGAAGAATACCTACGTCGCGAAATTGAATCTGGGCGCGGACACGATGACGCTGTCGATCATGCTGCCGGATGGCAGGTCCGCGGCGATCACATTGAAGGCGATCTGGCGCCTGGCGAACGGGACCTGAACGCCGGACCGGCGAATTGCCATGAAACTCGGATCCAATCGGGAGGGAAATGCGATGTCGACGCCAAGACGCCTGCTCTTCGTTCTATGTGCGCTCGCCGCTACGATTTGTTCGCCTGCCCTGGCGCAGGTCGTCGCCTTCGGCGCGAGCAATGTTTCGGGAACCGGCGTATCGTCGAGCGAGGCTTTTCCAGCGCAACTCGAGACCATGCTGCATGCGAAAGGCTATTCGGTGAGCGTGACCAACGCCGGCATTGCCGGCAATGGCACTCAGCAGATGCTCGCTCGTTTCGACTCCGCCATCTCGGGCGATGCGCGCGTCGTGATCCTCGACGTTGGCGGCGGCCTGTGGAACAATCATCGTTTGGGCGTCGATCCGGCGCAAGGGCCCGCCGATATCGCCGTCATGAAGGCGAAGCTGAGCGCCCGTCAGATCAAGATTATCGACCTTCACAGCAGTCAAGGCATGCCGGCGGCGTTTTTTCAACCCGACGGGATCCATCTGACGCCCGAAGGTCATCATCTCCTCGCGTCGCGCCTCCTGCCGTTGGTGGCGCGCGCGCTCGGGCCGCCGCGGCGGTGAGGCTATTAAACGCGATGTCCGCGGGCGCGAGGGGTGGGATCGCGACGCGGCTTAGTCCCAGCCTTAGTGGAAGGAATCCTGCCGGCTGCGGCCGCGCGCGTTGGCCCAGTCGGCCGGCGCCGCCGGCTCACGGGGCGCGGGATTTCTGATGCGCGCCGCCAGCGCCCCGGTCATTCTGGCGCGACGGTCGAGATCGCGGCGGCCATTGTCGAGGATGACGAGCAAGGCCTGCTCGACCCATTCAGGAATTGAGCGATCGCCCATGCTCCAGCGATGGACGGTGGCGGGGGAAAGCAGCTTACCGCGCGCCTCGCCAAGCCCATGGGCGAGCGGCGTTTGCCAACGTTCGCCGAACAGCAATTCGCCAACGAAGCGCAGGAAGCCCGGCGTCACCAGCAATGGCCCCCCGTACTCGGTCGTATCTTCGGGACAAGGCAGATTGTTGCGGTATTTCTTTTTCGAGCCGTCCAATCTCATTCACCTTTTGGCGCCGCAAGGGCTCTGTCGCGCGCCAATCATGACAAAGAAATAGGCGGCGTCGCCTCATCAGGCGACGCCGCGGGAATCGTTCAGGCGGCAGCCTGCTTCTCGATCGAAACCGACGCAACCGTCTTCAGAATCTGCGAGGCGATCTGGTAGGGGTCGCCTTGCGAATTGGGGCGGCGATCCTCGAGATAGCCCTTGTAGCCATTATTGGCGAAGCTATGCGGCACGCGGATCGACGCGCCGCGATCGGCGACGCCGTAGCTGAATTCATCGATCGACGCCGTCTCGTGCTTGCCGGTGAGGCGCATGTGATTGTCGGGACCATAGACGGCGATGTGATCAGCCCTGGCTGCTTCGAACGCCGCCATCAGCTTCTCGAAATAATCCTTGCCGCCGACTTCGCGCATATAGGCGGTCGAGAAATTGGCGTGCATGCCGGAGCCGTTCCAGTCGGTGTCGCCGAGCGGCTTGCAATGATATTCGATGTCGACGCCGTATTTTTCCGTCAGGCGCTGCAGGAGATAGCGCGCCATCCAGACTTCGTCAGCGGCCTTTTTCGAGCCCTTGCCGAAAATCTGGAATTCCCACTGGCCTTTCGCGACTTCCGCATTGATGCCTTCATGGTTGATGCCAGCGGCCAAGCAGGCTTCAAGATGTTCCTCAACGATTTTGCGCGCGATCGGGCCGACGTTCTTGTAGCCGACGCCGGTGTAATAGGGGCCCTGCGGAGCGGGATAGCCGGCCTCCGGAAAGCCGAGCGGGCGGCCATCCTTATACATGAAATATTCCTGCTCGAAGCCGAACCACGCGCCGGAATCGTCGAGGATGGTCGCGCGCTTGTTCGAGGGGTGCGGGGTGACGCCGTCGGGCATCATCACTTCGCACATGACGAGCGCGCCATTCTTGCGCTCGCTATCGGGATAGACGGCGACCGGCTTGAGGACGCAATCGGAACTTTTGCCTTCCGCCTGCATCGTGGAACTGCCGTCGAAGCCCCAGAGAGGAAGCTTTTCCAGCGTCGGAAAGCTGTCGTATTCCTTGATCTGCGTCTTCCCACGAAGATTTGGCACAGGAGTATATCCGTCAAGCCAAATATACTCGAGTTTATACTTTGTCATTGCGACCCTCTCGCGATTTCGATCCCGTCGTCAACGCACTCGTGATTGCGCATTGCCGCCAACGGCTTAGCGGGGGAGCATTTTTTATGCCAGCGAGACGCCCCCGCAGGTTTCGTTAATCACCGGCGCCGCGAAAAGCATCAGAAGCGAATTTGCCTATTCTCTAGGCATTGCAAGATTTTATTTGAAGCAGTTCGCGCGAATCGTGTGCATCTCTGCTATTGTCGAACCTTGTTTAGCGCGCACTCTTACCTATCTCGGACGCCCACGATGCAATGAGGACATTTCCATGAACATGAATTCACCGCCGACCTCGGCAAAAATCTATCAGTTTCCGCGGCGGATAGCCGTCGGCGCCGTCGCCTCCAGCCGCGAGATCAAGCCAGCGCTCGATCATCGCATGCGCGCCGTTCCCACCGTCGACTTCGGCAGCGGCTGGTATCATGAGGCGGCCGTGCAGTCAGAACGCGCGCGCAAGCCTTGAAATCTTGAAATGCGGCTCGATCCCGAGGGCGAGGCTCTCTTGGTCGCGCTCGACCGCGAACTTATGTCATCCGGCCTTCTGCTATGTTGGGCTGCTGACAGAAACTGACAGCGTCGCCCAATAAGTTCGTCTCTCATCCGAAGATGGGAGACCGGGCGATGAGCGATCTAAATTCCGCAATTCTTTGTCGGGAAGGGTTCGACGCGAGTCGCGCCTTCCATGCCGCCGCGACCGCCAAGACCGTCGCCGCGGGACTTTCGCACAAATCGCCTCGCCCCGCTCAATACTGGATTGCGGTCGCCTCGGCCGAGCATGTCCGGCGCGGGCGCGCCGGAGGCTTCATGCAGGTCTGTCACGGCAAAGGCGCGCCGCTGAAGCGGATCCGAACCGGCGATTATGTCTGCTATTACTCGCCGACCACCAATTTTGGCGGCTCGGATCGCCTGCAGGCCTTCACGGCGATCGGCCGGGTGTGGGACGGCGACCCCTATATCTTCGACATGGGCGAGGGCTTTCATCCCCATCGCCGCGACGTCGTCTGGGCCGAAGCGGTCGAAGCGCCGATCAGGCCCTTGCTCGACGCGTTGGATTTCACCGCCGGCAAACAGAGCTGGGGCGGGCCTTTCCGGTTCGGCCTGTTTTCCGTGAGCGCGGGAGATTTCCAGACGATCGCCGATGCGATGGGCGCCGAGTTGCCGTGACAGGCGCGTTTCGCGACAGCGCCGGCGGCGCCCCGCGCGCTTCTGGGCCGGACCGTAATCTGCTAGCCTCGCTGTCGCGCATGGGGGCTTTGATGAAACAACTGATCCGCGGCGGGGTGCTCGCCGCTCTCGCCGTCTCGTTCCTTGTTCCGCATGCGGCCTTCGCCGCCTCGCCCGCGAATCCCGAAGATTTCATCAAAAAGCTGATGGGCCGCACGCCCGGCAAGGGCAAGACGCCCGCCTGTTTCAACCGGGTCTACGACGATGCTCATCTGGCGACGCATCCCCAGCAGAACGTGCGCACGATGACGCTGCTGGTGCTGATCGATTCCGAAAATCCCGACAGTTACGATCTGCGCGTCGGCGTGAATTTCCGCAATCGCAAGCATTATTTCGAGACCGAAGGCGATTGCGTGAAGCCGCACCCTGAGGACGAGGCGGGCGGGGCGGTCACCGCCCATTGCGCCGTCGCTTGCGACGGCGGCGGCATCGATGTCGCTTTGAAGGACAATGGCTCGGTGCTGCTGACGATCCCCAATGGCGCGCGTATGTGGCGCCCGGGCGCTGAGGACAACGACACCGTGCATGGCGCCTTCGGTCCCGACGACAAATTGTTTCGCGTCGACCGCGCCGCATTGAGCGAATGCATGCCGCTCGCCGCCGACAAGGCTGAAAAAGCCTTGCTGGCGCGTGGCCAATAGAGCCTTTTGCCTGGTCCGGAGGTGCGACCATGGATCGCCGCGACGTCGTCAGGACTGCTCTGGCCGCGAGCGTCGGACTTTTGGCGGCTGCCGAAGCGCGGGCTGAGGCGCCGCGCGCGCAAAAGGTCGTCTACCATCTTGCCGATACCGAAAAGGTCGCTTTCGTCCTCGGCAATCTCGCCAATCATCTGGAGGGCGCAGGCGGCCCCGGTCAAATCACGCTGGCCGTCGTCGTGCATGGGCCGGCGCTGGCGAGCTTTCGGCGCGCCGGCTCGAACCGGGCGATTCTGGAGGACGCCGGGGCGCGCATCAAGGCGGGAATCGCCTTTCACGCCTGCGCCCATACGATGGCGGCGATGAAGCTGACGCTCGACGATTTGGCCCCGGGCTTTGCAATCGCCGAAAAGGGCGGGGTGGTGCTGCTGGCCGATATGCAAGCGGCGGGCTGGATTTATCTGAGGCCCTGACCGCCCTGTTAATCTTCGGCCGTCATGTTTATATTGCTGGTGAATTCGCCGGGCCTTGAACCCGGTCGAAGGAGAGACCGATGGGATCGATAAGCTCCAGATTCAAAGTGATGACGCTGACCGACGCGGCGGCGGCGCGGGTGCAGGAAATCATCGCGGCTTCCGACAAGCCAATCGCCGGCCTGCGTGTCGGCGTCAAGAACGGCGGCTGCGCCGGCATGTCCTATACGATGGAATTTGCCGAAGAGACCGCGCCGCACGACGAGATCATCGAGGACAAGGGCGTGCGCGTGCTGATCGACCCGAAGGCGGTGCTTTTCCTGCTCGGCACGCGGATGGATTTCAAGACCGAGCGCCTGTCATCGGGCTTTGTCTTCGTCAATCCCAACGAGACTTCCGCCTGCGGCTGCGGCGAAAGCGTGGCGATCACGCCGGCGAGCCCGGACGCTCTTCCCGCCAGCGCCTGAACGGGGCTGAGGCATGGACGCCGAAGGCTTGAAAGAATTATTCGAGCCGTTCGGCCCGGTCGCCGTCAAGCGCATGTTCAGCGGTCACGGGATCTACGCCGACGGCTGGTGCTTCGCGCTGTCGCTGCGCGGCGATATTTACCTGCGCACCGATGCGGACAGCGCCGCCGCGCTCGCCGCCGCCGGCTCGACGCCGTTCGTCTATCAGCGCGGGACCAAGGCGATAACCACGAACCTCTGGCGACTCGTCGCCAGCGCTTATGACGATCCCGACGAAATCAAGCGATGGAGCGGCCTCGCTCTGGCCGCGGCGCGAAGAATCGGCGAGGCGAAGGCCGCCAAGGCGATGGCGCGCAAAGCCAAGGCGGCGAAAGGCGCGAAGCCGGCAAAGAGTGCAAAGACCGTCAGGCAGGTTAAAAGCGTGAAGCCGGCGCGCAAGAAGGCGTAACTCTGGGCAATCCCAAGATAAACGAGCGGCGCGATCCGATGGCTCTGTACATCACCAAGACATTTGTCGCAGTCGCCGACGATTGCCCTGCCGCGTCAGCGATCACTCCTTCGCAGAAGGGCGGCAAAGCGACGGTCGCAGCGCTGCAATATGAATTCTTATCCGCCCATCCCTACAAATATACGCTCGAAGATTTGATCTTCGAAGTTCACTTGGCGCGAAGCCAAATTCCTGAGCAGGAGCGCAAGGCGCGCGGCGATGAAATCCGCGCCGAACTCTTTTCACGATCGCACGCCTGCATGCGCGCCTCGCCGCTGACCAAAAGCTACGGTTGGGGCGCCCATTACGACGAAGACGGCAGGCTCGCTATCTATCCGCGCGAGTCGCGCCAATATGCGCGTTTGTCCAAGGCCAAAGATTTGGATGTCGTCAAGGCGATGCGAAACAAGCGCGCCTGAACTTTACTCCTCCGCCTCGACCTTGACCGGCGGCAATTTAACCGCGCGCAGCAGGAAGCTCGGGACGTGATCGCCCATGCCGACGATCCGTGCGCCGGAATCTTCCGAAGAATGATCGGAGCGCGCCGCAATGTCCTGGCGCGGCGGCCGGCTGGCGTCGCCTGGCCGAACCGGCTGGCGATGCGGGCGAGCCTCGCGCGGGCTTTCGTGGCGCTCGGCGTGGACGGGCGCCTTCTTCTCGTGCTCCGGTGGACGATGGCGTTCGCGGCGCCTGGGTTCGTGACTTCGCGATTCCTGACTTCGCAATTCCTGACTTGGCGATGCCTGATCCGCCGGTTCCTGCGCCGCCTCCGGATGGACGAGCCGAGCGGGGCGCTCGGCGCGATGGCGACGCGAATCGCCGCCGCTGGACCGGCTACCGCGTTCGCGGCCGCGCGCCCGCGGTTCGATCGTTTCCTCCTCAGCCGCCGGCTCCTCGCCGCCAACCTGCCAGTCGATCTTGCGTTCGATCAGTTTTTCGATGTCGTCGACGGCGCGCGCATCGGCGCGCGAGACGATGGTCAGCGCCGCGCCAAGCTTGCCGGCGCGACCGGTGCGCCCGATCCGGTGCACGTAATCCTCCGCATGATGCGGCGGATCGTAATTGATGACATGGCTGACGTCGGGAATGTCGAGCCCGCGCGCCGCCACATCCGAACAGACCAGCAATTGCACCTGGTCATTGCGGAAGGCGTCGAGCGCCGCCATGCGCGTGCGCTGGTCAAGATCGCCATGCAGCGCGCCGACCGAGAAGCCGTGTTTCTCCAGCGAACGATAGACGACCTGAACGTCGCGCTTGCGATTGCAGAAGATGATCGCATTCTTGAAATTTTCGGCGCCGCGAATGATCTTGCGTAAGGTCGCGCGCTTTTCCTCAGGCGATGAGCCCGAGCGCACCAGCGTCTGCGTGATGCCGGCCGCCGTGGAGGCGGCGCGCGCCACTTCGACGCGCACCGGATTGTGCAGGAACGTGTCGACGAGGCGGGTGATTTCGGGCGGCATCGTCGCCGAGAAGAACAGCGTCTGGCGGGTGAACGGCACCAGTTTGCAGATGCGCTCGATATCGGGGATGAAGCCCATGTCGAGCATGCGGTCGGCTTCGTCGATGACGAGGATTTCAATGCCGGTCAGCAGCAATTTGCCGCGCTCGACGAAATCAAGCAGGCGGCCGGGCGTGGCGATCAGCACATCGGCGCCGCGCGTGATTTTGGCTTCCTGATCGCCGAACGACACGCCGCCGATCAGCAGCGCGAGATTGAGTTTGTGATTGACGCCATATTTGCCGAAGGCTTCCTCGACCTGCGCAGCGAGCTCGCGCGTCGGCTCGAGGATCAACGTGCGCGGCATGCGCGCGCGGGCGCGCCCCTTTTCCAATAGCGAAAGCATGGGCAAGGTGAAGGCGGCGGTCTTGCCGGTGCCCGTTTGGGCGATGCCGAGCACGTCGCGGCCCTCGAGGGCGTGCGGAATGGCTTGTTCCTGGATAGGCGTCGGCGTGTCGTACCCCGACGATTCGACGGCTTTGAGCACTTTCTCGCTCAGGCCGAGTTCACTAAACTTCATTTGTTCTGCCTAGATGGGACGCTTCAGGCGTTTGAGAAACGCCGTGCGCCGATAGCGCTATTCATGGGAGGGCGCGCTCTTCGCGCCGCGCAATGCCGGACCCGCGCAAGGGCTCTCGGCGGGCGCAGCTATAGGGCCATTTCGCGCAAAGTCAATGAAATTGCGAATGTCCCGTCGGATTCGTCAAGATTTCCTCTTGTCTCCCTATTGCGCGGAACAATTATTTCTTCACTTTGGCGCATATTGCGCGAGGTCAAACCACGCAGTTTGAATCTGTTCAATCTGCTGCTGAGTTGGCCCTTCATCATCGCTTCGTCGGCGGCGGCGGAACGGAATTGTCATCGGCGACGCTCGTCTCCCGCCAGTAGAGCGCAATCCAGAACGAAGCCTGGCCGATGACAGCCGCGGCAGCCAGCACAATCGCCGCCGACAACGCAGCGTCTTTCCCGAGTCCCGCCAATGCGGTGCACAGCGCGCCGACGCCCATCTGGGCGAATCCGTAGAGGCCGGACGCTGATCCGATGACGCGCGGATTGACGCTGATCGCCTGGGTGAGCGCGGCGGGCGATGCGATGCCGGCGCCGAGCGTAAAGACGAACATCGCGCCGACGATCAGCGTCACGCTCAAATGCGAGGTCAGGGCCGCGCCAAGAAAGGCAAACGCCGCGATGCCGCTCATCGCATTGGCGCCGATCAACAGCCGCGCCATCGGAATGGTGACGATCAGGCGGCTCATCAGAAAACTGCCGAGCCAGACGCCCGAAACCAGAATGGCGATATAAATCCCGATTTCCTGGGCTGAGCGATGCAATTGTTCGCCAAAGATGAAGGGCGCGCAGGCGATGAACGCGTACATCGAAGTGGTCGCGCAGCCGCCGCCGATCGCATAGCCCAAAAAGGCCGGCGAGGCGATCAGGCGTCGGTAATCGCGCGCCAGCGCCGAGGCCTTGACGGTCGCGCCCGTTGGTCCCGTCTCCGGCAGCAGGCGCCATGCAAAGAGCGCGTTGGCGAAGCCCAGCGCGGCGAGGAAGAAGAAAATCGATCGCCAGCCAAGCGTCGAGGCCATCGCGCCGCCGACGATCGGCGCGGCGCCGGGTCCGAGCGTCACCATCAGGTTCATCAGGGCGAGCCGTCGCGCCGCGCCTAGCGGCGGCGCCGTGTCGCGCACGATCGCGCGCCCCAGCACCATTCCCGCGCAGCCGCCGACTGCCTGGAAAAACCGGGCGGCGATCAAAGCATGCGTGTCCGGCGCCAGCGCCGCCGCGAGCCCGGCGATCGTGTAAAGCGCGAGCCCGGCCATGAGCGCCGGACGGCGTCCGAACCGGTCGGAAATCGGCCCATAGCCAAGTTGTCCGACGGCGAGGCCGAATATGTAGAGGCTCACCGTCCATTGCATGATTCCGATGCCGGCGCCGAGATCGCGCCCGGCGCTTGGCAGCGCCGGCACGAAAATATGCATGCCGAGCGTGCCGCTGAAAGTGAACAGCGCCAACAGCCAGAGCGGAACCAGCGGACGCGGCGTCTCCAAAAGGGCGCCGCCCGGCAAATCGCGCATCGGACGGTTCACGGCGCCCCCTCGCCGTGCGGCGCCAGAACTCGGCATATGTGGCTGAGCACGCGCGCGCTTGTCTCGACATCCTCGGCGGGTAGGCCGAGCAGTGCGTCCTCGCGCACCTGCCGGGCGACGTCCTCCACCTGATTGACGATAGCGCGGCCGCTCGCCGTCAGAACGATCGCCTTGGCGCGCCGGTCGGAATCTTCGCGGCGTTCGACGAAGCCGGCTTCCTCAAGCGCATCGAGGAGGCGCACGACCGAGGAATTATCGAGCGACAGTGAGGCGGCGAGATCCTTCTGGCGCATCGCCGCCGGCGCGCGGGCGACGCGGAGGAGAGGAAGCCAGTTCGCCTCGGTGAGGCCGTAGGGATTGAGGCGGCGGTCGACTGCGCGGCGCCAGATGCGCGCGGTCTGCGAAATCAGCGCCCCGAAGGCGCTGCGGATTCGTTCGTGCTCGGGATTCATCGCGGCAAGTCGATTGATGATCAGTCATTAAATGATCGATCATCTAAATGGCAAGTCCTATTTTGCCTTAAGCAGCAAGGCGCCGCGGCCGGCCGCGCGCGCCATGCTGAGGTTTGGTTAACCTTCATTCACTATAACAGGGCCATGACGTGTCGATCCCGACGCCGCAAAGGCGTGCGGGTCGATGGCATGACGCCAGACGTTCATCCCGGTCCCGATCCGGAATGTGCCTACCTTATCTTCCCCAAATTGCATGCCGGCGCTGAAGGCAATTTCGCGGCGATGTCTGATTTCGGAGTGCCCATGTTCCGTAGGTTGAAAATCGCCTCGAAACTGTTGACCGGGTTTGGCGCCATTCTGCTGTTGCTGGTTGGGATCAGCGCTCTGGCGACGATCAGCGCCGTGCGGTCAAAAGACGCGCTCGAGAGCGTCGCCAAATTGAAGGGCGACGAAGTGCTCGAGCAGCGCGTCGAAAAGCGCGTCTTCGAAGCGCGGATGCATTTCTGGATCGCGCTCGGATCGGGCGATGCAAAGCACTGGAACAAATCCGGCGAAAGCTTTGCCGTTGCTGACGAATGGTTGAACGATCTGCTGGCGAGCACCACAAACGCGGATCGCAACGGCAAAGCGCAGCAAATGTCGGAATTGGTCAAGACCTATCGCAAGCTCGCCAACCGGCTGCGCTTCTCCCAGCAGCAGGATGGCGCCCTTAGCGCCGACGACATTAAAAATGCGACCGCCGACGCCGCAAAAATCGAGGATTCGATGACGCTCCTGGGCGAGGAGCTCTCTACCGAATATAAGGATGCGGCGGAGATGACGGTCGCCGAGGCGAAGGAATCGGCGAGCTTTGTCCAGACGCTGATCCTTTGGACCGGAATTGCCGGAATCGCGCTTGGGATCCTGCTGTCCCTGGCGTTCACCAGGAGCATCGGCCGGCCGATCATCGCGATCACCCAGATTATGAAATCGCTCGCGACCGGCAATTTGGACGTCTCGCTCGCCCATGCGGGGGATCGCAACGAGATCGGCGAGATGGCCAAGGCGGTTCTGGTTTTCCGCGATGCGGCGATCGAAAAGGCGCGCCTAGAAGAGGAAGCCGCCAAACAGCGTCTCTACGCCGATGACGAACGCGGCCGCAACGAGCAGGGCCAGCGCGAGGCGATCGCCAGAGAGCGCGCGACGGTCGCCGATTCGATTGGCGCAGGCCTGTCGAAACTTGCCGCCAAAGACCTGACCTATCGCATGACGCAGGAAATCCCTGAGGCTTATCGCAAGCTTCAGGCCGATTTCAACGCTTCGATCGGCCAGCTCGAAGAAGCGATGCTCGGCGTGATCGGCAGCGCCGACGCCATCCATTCGGGGTCGCAGGAAATCTCGGCGGCGACCTCCGACCTGTCGCGCCGCACCGAGCAGCAGGCGGCGAGCCTTGAGGAGACAGCAGCGACGCTCGACCAGGTCACCGCCACCGCGCGCAAGGCGGCCGAAAGCACGATCCATGCGCGTAAAGTGGTCGCCACCGCCCAGGGCGATGCGCAGAAGAGCGGCGAAGTCATCCGCAACGCCGTCGCCGCGATGGGGGCCATCGAAAAATCGTCGCAGCAAATCAGCCAGATCATCGGCGTCATCGACGAGATCGCGTTTCAGACCAGCCTGCTCGCCTTGAACGCGGGCGTGGAGGCGGCGCGGGCCGGCGATGCGGGCAGGGGTTTTGCCGTCGTCGCCACCGAGGTGCGCGCGCTTGCCCACCGTTCGGCGGAAGCCGCCAAGGAGATCAAGGGATTGATTTCAACTTCGACGACACAAGTGAGCCATGGCGTCGCATTGGTCGCCGAGACCGGAAAATCGCTTGAGCGGATCATGGCGCAGGTGAGCGAGATCAACAATGTCGTCGCCGAGATCGCCTCGGGCGCCAAGGAGCAATCGACCGCGCTGGAGGAAGTCAATTCGGCGATCAACCAGATGGACCAGGTGACGCAACAGAACGCGGCGATGGTCGAGCAATCGACGGCGGCGAGCCATGCGCTCGCCGAGGAGACCGAGCAATTGTCGCTGCTGATCGGCCAATTCCAGGTCGGCCGGCCGGATGAGGATAGCGACCAGATCCGCCGCCAGTTGCGGGAACTCGCGCCGCATGCCTTCGCGGCGAAATCGCCGGTGGCGAACGGCGCCCACGCAGAGGCGATCGACGCGCCTCGCCGGTCGGACCGGGCTTTGCCCGCTGTCGGATAGGGGACCTGCGATCATTCCGTGTTGATCGTCAGCCGCTGAAATCCCGTCCCTGCGCGCACCGGCTTGCGCGCGGAGATGACGCGGGAATTGACCCCGGTCCAGCCGATCTCGCCGGAGAGGCGGCCATATTCGATTTTCGGACAGCGGTTCATCACGATCTTGACGCCCTGCGCCTCGGCGCGCGCCGCCGCCGCATCATTGCGCACGCCAAGTTGCATCCAGATCACTTTGGGCAAGGGGACAAGCGCCAGCGCTTCGTCGACGACGGCGCCCGCCGCCTCTGAATTTCGAAAAATATCGACCATGTCGATCGGCCCCGGCGCCTTCGCCAGCGAGCCATAAACCTTGATCCCCTCGATCGTCCCGCCCGCCAGTCCCGGATTGATCGGCAGCATATTGTAGCCGCGCCCCGCCAGGTATTTGAGGACGAAGAAGGACGGCCGCGCCTGATTGGCCGAGGCGCCGACCATGGCGATCGTCTTCACCTCGCCGAGAATGCCGCGGATGTACGCTTCAGGGTAAGAATCGTGATTCATTTCGACCGCGCTTCCTGCCTGTTCATTCGTTTTCCCAGTGCGGGCGCCGTTTTTCAAGGAAGGCGCCGATGCCCTCGTCCGCATCGGCATGGAGCAAATTCTCGACCATCGCGCGCCCGGCGCGCGCATAAGCGTCGCCAAGATTCAATTCGACCTGATCGTAAAAGGCCTTCTTGCCGATCGCTAATGTTTTGGCCGAGCGCGACGCGAGGTCGCTCGCCATCTTTTGCGCCTCGGTCAATGCGCGGCCGGCGGGAACGACCCGGTTGATCAGACCGAAGCGTTCGGCCTCATTGGCGGAATAGAGCGCGCCGGTCAGCGCCATTTCCATCGCGTGCTTGCGCGAGATCGTGCGCGCGATGGCGACGAGCGGCGTCGAGCAGAACAGCGCGATATTGACGCCCGGCGTGGCGAAACGCGCGTCCTGTCCCGCAATGGCGAGGTCGCAGGCGGCGACGAGCTGGCATCCCGCCGCGGTGGCGACGCCCTCGATCGCCGCGATCACGGGTTTGGGCAGAGCGACAATCGCCTGCATCATCGCAGCGCAGGAGGCCATCAAGCGCTGGTAAAATTCCTCGCCGCCATCGCGGTCGCTCCTGTGCGACGCCAGCTCGCGCAAATCGTGACCGGAAGAAAACGCCGGCCCTTCGCCGGCGATAGTTATCGCGCGGATGTTCGGCGCGTGCGCGATATCGGCGAGCGCGGCGCTCAGCGTCTCGATCATCGCCAGCGACAGCGCGTTGCGCGAGACGGGCGCGGTGAGGGTCAGGGTGGCGACGCCGGCGGAATCGTCGCGGCGCAGAAGGCTGGCGGCGACGCTGCGCGCGGCTGAGGATTTCATGTTCGAGAACCCGCGAAGACGAATGATGACGGAGCCTTAGAATAGACCGCCAATGGCCAGATAGCTGCGCCGTGATTGCGAGCGGCAGCGAAGCAATCCAGACGAAGGGTTTCAGAAGCCTCGTCTGGATCGCTTCGTCGCCTCGCTCCCTCGCAATGACGGCCGGGCATTTCCGGCAAAGGCGTCACGCTCTAGCTAACACAACTGATATCTAGCAATCCAATCTTCAAGCGGCCCTCGGTTAGCTGTCGGCGCGATCATCGAGCCGCATCAGCGTTTGCAGTCCGGTGGCGCAGAGGACTTCCCGTTCGCCCGAAACCGCGAAGACTTTCAGGTCGCAGATCGTGAGCGTTCGCCCCGGCTTGATAACGGCGCCGATCGCGCGCAGCCTTTCTCCCTTCGCGGCGGCGACGAGATTGATCTTGAACTCGACGGTGAGCACCGAGCTGCGCGCCGGGAACAGCGAAAAACCGGCATAGCCGCCGGCGGTGTCGGCGATCGAACTTGAGACGCCGGCGTGGAAGAACCCATGCTGCTGGGTCAATTCCGGCCGAAACGCCACCGCGATCTCCACCAGCCCTGGTTCGACTCGCGTGAGGCGCGCATCAAGATAGCGCATATAGCCCTGTCGGTCGAAGCTGTCGCGGACCTTGGTCTCCCAGGCTGGATCCGGCGGCGTGAACATGGACGTCATCCTCACTCAGCTTGACGCCGCCGCTCCGGCTGTCGCATCAGCGCGCCCAATTGACCAGAAAGACGCCAAACAGGATAGCGCTCGCGGCGAGGAACAAGGCGGCGCCGGCAGGTTCGCCAAGCGCGAATACGGCGAGCGCCGCTCCGAAAATAGCGCCGACCGAACCGATCTGGCTGAGATAGACAGGTCCCGCGAGTTTCTGCAGCACGAAGTAGAGCGAATAGGTCGCTGTGAAGATGATCGCCTGCGCGGAGAGAATCCAGAACGCCGCGGCGTCCCGCGACAGCGGCAGGAAGTTCCCTCCCGTCGCCGCGATATAGGCGAGGAGAAAGGCCGCGCCGGCGAGCAGCATGCCCGGCGCCAGCGACAAAGCGGTCGCGCCCGGTGGCCAGCGGATCGTCCGATAGATGTTGCCGAGGGCGACGAAGAATGGGCCGATCAGCGCGGCGACGATCCAGAGGGGATCAATGATCCCCGCGGTCGCTTTGGTGAGGCCGAGGGCGACCGCGCCGATCAGGCCGAAGGCGATGCCGGCGGCGCGTAAGCCACGAAGCCGCTCCATGCCCATCGTCAGCGCGAGCCCGTAGGTAAGCAAGGGTGGCAGCGACAGGCAGACCGCCACGAAGCTCGCGCCGACATGGGCGACGGCGGCGAACAACAGCGCGTTGGGGATCGCGATGCTAAGCGCGCCGGTGGCGAGATAATACCGAAGCTCGCGAAAGCCGCCGCGCGGCGCATTGCGACTGGCGAGGGCGCCGCACAGGAGGAGAAGCCCCGCGCCGAGCGTCGCCCAAAACAGGAACGGCAGCGGAGGCCAGCCGGCGCCGACGGCGATTTTCACGACATTGGCCGTCAGCCCGAGCAGTGCGCCAACGATGAGCAGGCAGGCGAGGGGCAGCAGGGACGCCTTCTCAGCGCGGCTGGCGTCCTGGACAAGTATGGACATAAGCTTCGACCTCGCCGAAGGCGATGAAGGATCGCGGCTGGAGGCCTTGCCTGCCGCTTCTTTCCTTCGTACTGTCTTAATGTAATGTATCTTTATGTCAAGATATATGAGGTCCAGCGATGCCTGACCGCGCGGCCAACGCCCTGGCGCAATGGCGCAAGGAGCGCCCGGATCTTGATTCGGCGCCGATGGCGGTGCTGGGGCGGCTCGCAGAGGCGGCGCTGCTCGTCGCGCGCGATCGTCTGGAGCCGGTGTTTGCGGGTTTCGGTCTGCAAGCCGGCGAGTTCGATGTGCTGGCGACGCTGCGTCGCTCCGGCGCGCCTTACGCTCTGACGCCGACAGCGCTTTATGAAGCGACGATGATCTCGTCGGGCGGCATGACCAATCGTATCGATCGCCTGGAGAAGGCTGGTTTCGTTGAGCGGCGGCCGCATCCGAGCGATCGCCGCGGCGCCTTGGTCACCCTCACGCGGAAGGGCGGCGCGCTGATCGACGAAGCTGTCGGCGCCCATGTAGCGAACGAACGCGCCATACTCGACCACCTGACGCGCGCCGAGCAGGCGGCGCTGGATCGGTTGCTCGCCAAGCTGATCGCCGGCCTGACCTCGACGCCGCCGGCCACGACGCGTTCTTAGCTCCTCAAGCCCGCTCGCAAACGGGCGCTTCCGCGCCGGCCAGCGCCGCGGGCCGCAGCATCGGCAGGTCGGCAAAATCCGTCGCGCCGCGCCGGATGTCCACGGCTCCGCGCTCCACATCGATCAGGCCGGCATTATGGGCGTCATAGAGTTCGGCGACGAGGCCGGCATAGGCCGGGCTCAGGCCGCCACGCGTGAGACTCGTCATCCACTCCGACCGCGGCAGTTCGCGCGCGACGATCTGCCGGCCGAATGCGCCGCTGACGGCCTTGGCGACATCGAGCGCGGTATAGCGGCGCGGTCCCTCGACATAAACGATGCGCGGCGATTCCTCTGCGTCGGCCGACGCCAGGAGATCGGCCGCGACAAGGCCGAGGTCCTGCGCCGAGACCATCGGAAATACTTTGGTCAGAGGGTGGTGCAGGCTCGGCAGAATGCCGGTCGTGGCGGCGGCCTTGAACGAACGCGCCCAGTTCTGCATATGCTCGCTCGATCGCAGCAGCGTCAATTTCGCCGGCGTCTCGCGCAATCGCGCCTCGAGATAGTGGAAGGCGAGGGTGATGCCCGTGCCGGAGCTTCGCTCCGCGCCGTAATCCGAGATCGCTACGACTTTCTCGGTCTTCGCGGCGATCAGCGCGTCGTGGATGGCATCGATCATGCCGCGCATGTCGGCGGCGGTGTCTTCGGCCTGCGGGACGGCGGGGCAGATCGCCTGCACCGCTTTCGCGCCCGCGATGGCTTTGGCGAGCGAGGGCGCATCGCGAAAATCGGCGATCGCGATCTCGCAACCCAGCGCTTCGAAATCCCCGGCTTTCCTTTGGTCGCGCACAATGGCGCGCACGGGCAGGCCGCGCTCGCGCAAGGCGCGCACTGACGCGCCGCCGGCTTTTCCGGTTGCTCCCAGCACTGCGAACATCTCTGATCCTCCAATAAGTTTTCCTTTGAGAGGATGGCGCGGCGCCGCGCGATTTTCTTGCAGGTTCGGCCGATTTTGCGCGGGTTTGGCCGAACATTCTTCGCGGCTAGAATTATCGCCGCATCGCGATGAGCGCGCGCGGCGTGACGCCGAGGATGCGCTTCATCCATTGCGCCATGTGGCTCTGATGCGCGAAGCCCGCGGCCAGCGCCGTCTCGCTGATCGGCGCTTCCCCCGACAGCAACAAGCATTTGGCGCGCTCGACGCGGCGGCGCATGACATATTGGTGGACCGGCAGGCCCAGAGATTGCGGGAACAACGCCTTCAATTGCGATACGCCGACGCCGGCGACGCCAGCCAGATCGGCAAGCGAAAGGCTTTGATCGAGATTGGCTTCGATGAAATCGAGAAGCCGCCGCTTCTGGCGCGGCGACAGCGTTTGCTTCAGCGGCCGTGATTGTCTTGGTCGATCGGCCTGCAAACTGGCCAGCCGCGCCGCCAAAGCCAATGCGAGACTGTCGATATAAAGGCGATCGGAAAAAACGCTCGCTTCCAATTCGGCTTTGAGCGCCCAGGCGATGTGCTCAATTCCAGAATCGCGGAGCTGAAATCGCGGCGCGAGAATCATGGAATCGGGATTGATGCCGATCTCCTCGGCGGCCTGGCGGAGGAGGGGGGCGCTCAGCGAAAGCGTCAGGATGGTGCAATCGGCGTCGTCTTCCCATTCGCCATCAAGCCCGGCGGGCACGAAATCGGCGTCGCCATGCGATTGAACGCGCCGCTGAACGACGCCGTCGCATCGGCAGGCGGCATTGACGGAGGGGCCGTGATGAATGCCGAGCCGATGCGTCAACGACCCTGCAACCTTTGTCGGACCGGCGGAGATGCGACGAAATTCGGCTTCAAGACCGCGCCAGCCTCGCCCCTGGCTGGTCAGAATCGGGCGCGCTTTCGCGGGAAAAGAAAGATCGTTCATTTCAGCTCCGCGATCGCCAATTCGTTCGCCTCCCCGATTTCGGGGCCGGTTCAGGAACGCAACACGATACAGCTTCCGCCCAATAGATGCAGCTTGTGGCAAATCTGCTGCGCGCCCGCCTGCGTCGGCGAGGGCAGGCGAACGCGAAAAAACGCGCGCGCGCCGCGACTGCGCAGCCGCGTCGCCAGGACGAAGGGCTCGATATCGCCCAGGACTTCTTTGTAGCGATCCCGTTCTCGCGCAAAAACGGCGAGCGCGAGGTCCTTGGAAAAATTGCCCGCCAATTGCACGCCCCAAGGCGCGAAAGGCGATTCGCCGACGAATGCCGCGGGAGTCGAGCCGCGCAAGGCGACGATGATTTGCGCGCAGGATTCCTCGGCGCTCGCCGCCTTGTCCGGCGCGGCTGGATCAATCGGCTGGGGCTTAACCCAATCCTCGACGGGGCGCGCGGTGATCGCCAGCACGAAGTCGCGCGTCTCGAGCGGCAAGTCGCCTTGCCCCGCGAGCCAATGAGCAAGTCGGGTCGGCCCGGCGTTATAGGCGGCGGCCGCCAGGCCAAGATTGCCAAATTGCGTGGAAAGCTCGGCGAGAAATTTCGCCGCCTCCGGCAATGCCGCGTCGGGATCGAAGGGATTGGCGAGGCCCCGAGCGGCGGCGGTGCCGGGCATGAATTGCGCGATGCCCTGCGCGCCCGCCGGGCTGGTGACATCGATGCGCAGGCTGCTTTCCTTCCAGATCAGGCGGGTGAAGAAGCCGATCGGCAGCTTGTTCGCCGTCGCTGACGCGGTGATGGTGGCGCATAGTGTGTCGCCGACCCCATCGCTGGCGACAGCCTCGGCATCGCCGGCGTTGGCGTATCGTCCGGCCGCGAGCAGAAGGGCAATGACGAGGGCCGCTAGACTGGAGAGCTTTGACGTCATCTGTGGAGTTCGGTCGATCGCCAGCCTCGCCGGAAAGGCGAAGGATAGCGGCCGATGGCGCCAGAATTACGATCCTGCGCCCTCACGCAACCCTCCGCTGGAGCCCGTCGCCATGACAGCCTCCATCGCGGGGAACTGTGGCGATGCGAGAAACGCAGCAATCTCTCGGTCACTCCTGAGGCGGATCATCGGTATCGCGGGACCATAGTCCCTTCGCGCCGCCTCCATCTCCGGCCCACCTACCTTTCCATAGTTCCAGATGAAGTCCAGCAGATCTCGATCAATCTGCTCGCGGCAGCCAAAGGGCAGATCGGGGCGTTTGCGTCGCTCAGCGACGGCGCGCCAAACGACCCGCCACAAGCAGAGCCAACGGGGACGTTCGAGCGCTATGATGGCATCGGCGCGCGACAGCCGAATGGCGAACGTCCACGATGCGAAATTGCCTTCACTGATCCAGGCATCACCACCGTGCGCGGCCGCGACGCGCGCACGGAACTCGGCCAGGCTCGATTTTTTCCAGCCGGGCAAATAATAGAGCACGTCGAGATGCACGACAGGGAGGCCGAGTTGCCGCGCGAGCTTGCGGGCCAAAGTCGACTTGCCGCTGCCGGAGCAGCCTACGATGACGATACGTCGAGGCGGCATTCGCGATCTCAGAGGTCCACGCGCCAAATCGCATTATCCTGGCGCCATGCCGACGCCGCAAGCGTTGACGCCCATCAATGACAGCCCCTCCCTCGCCGGCGCCTTCCACACGACAACCCCGCCACCGCTCCTCACGGTCAATCGCGCCGCTCGACTTCGCTTAGCGGGCCTCTATCATCGATGGGCGGCCGTGCGGGCCGAGTCAGATCGGATCATTCGATTTTGTTGGAAGCGCCATGAAACCAGACGCCAGTATCGCCCTGTCGGCGGAAAGCCTCTCGGCCTATCTCGCCCAGGAGTTTCCGCAGATCGGCATCGGGCGGAATTACAGCATCGAGGCGGTCGGGCCGATGAGCGCGCGCATGCGGCTTCATTATCGCGTCGACCATCTTCGCCCCGGCGGCACCATTTCGGGACCGACGCTGTTCGCGCTCGCCGATGTCTCGCTGTATGTCGCCATTCTGGCGCAACTCGGGCGCGTCAAACTCGCCGTCACCACCAATCTCAATATCAATTTCCTGCGCAAACCCGGGCCCGCCGACCTTATCGGCGAGGCGCGCCTGTTGAAGCTGGGCAAAAGGCTGGCGGTGGGGGAAGTGACCATGTTCTCGACCGACGCGCCCGACATTGTCGCCCATGCGACGGGCACCTATTCGATCCCGCCGCGCGGCGACGGCGATGTGGTATTATAATACCTCATCCGCGCAGCCCATGTATTTCTAGGCGCTCGCGTGGTCAAACGCGACGATTTATCATTGACCTGTCGCTTGGTTCCCCTCTATAAGCCCGCCACGGACCGGTTCGCCGCAGCGGTGAACGGCGCTCGCATGCACGGAATTTTGCTTCATGTTCGGTAAGACCCATTCGACCAAGACGGCCGATGTCGAGAAGAAGTGGCTTCTCATCGACGCCAAGGGTCTTGTCGTCGGACGCCTCGCGACGATCGTCGCGATGCATCTGCGCGGCAAGCACAAGCCCTCGTTTACGCCCCATATCGACGATGGCGACAATGTGATCATCATCAACGCCGAGAAAGTGGTTTTGACCGGCCGCAAGCGCGACAACAAGGTCTATCATCATTACACCGGCTATATCGGCGGCATCAAAGAGCGGTCGGCCAAGTCGATCCTCGAGGGCAAGTTCCCCGAGCGCATCGTCGAAAAGGCGGTCGAGCGCATGCTGCCGCGCGGCCCGCTCGGGCGCCAGCAATTCAGCAACCTGCGCGTCTACAAGGGTCCCGATCACCCGCACGCCGCCCAGGCGCCTGTCGTTTTCGACATCGCCAAACTTAACGCCAAGAACAGCCGGAGCGCTTGACAGATATGGCCGAAACTCTCTCATCGCTCGCGGATCTGAAGGGCTCGGAAGCCGCGCCCGCCGATGCCCCGCATTACGTGCAGAAGCTCGACAAACAGGGCCGCGCCTATGCGACCGGCAAGCGCAAGAACGCCGTCGCCCGCGTCTGGATCAAGCCCGGCAAGGGCGCCGTCACCGTCAATGGCCGTCCGCTCGACGTCTATTTCGCGCGTCCGGTTCTGCGCATGATCCTCAACCAGCCGCTGGTCGTCGCCAACCGGCTCGCCCAATATGACCTGTTGATCACCGTCGCCGGCGGCGGCCTCTCCGGGCAGGCCGGCGCGGTGCGTCACGGCCTGTCGAAGGCCTTGACCTATTACGAGCCGGAACTGCGCGGAGCCCTCAAGAAGGAAGGCTTCCTGACGCGCGATTCCCGCGTCGTCGAACGCAAGAAATACGGCCACAAGAAAGCCCGCGCGAGCTTCCAGTTCTCGAAGCGCTAACCGGCGTTTCTTCTCAAGTTTACTTCGGCGAAAGGGCGGCTCCGGCCGCCCTTATCTATTGGGCGCGGCGATAATCCCTCGATTTCGAGGCGTTGCTTGTTTCATGTCGCCTGCGTCCATCGACACGCGGCTCGTCTTAGGGCATCTTCCCGGCCGGTGGGGCTTGAACGCATGCGTCGCGATCGGGGCGGCTTTGCGATCTGGCGGGGGCCATCCGCTCGCCCGCTCGAGCGCCATTGACCTTTTCTCGGGAGTTCAAGTCATGTTTCACCTTTCGCTTCGCCCGGCCTCGCGCGCAGCGCTCGCCGGCGCGTCTCTGCTGACGCTTGCCCTCAGCCTCGGCGCGTTCCCGCATGGCGCTGCCGCTTGGCCGGTCGGGCAGGACGACGAGGTCGCTCTGGACGATTTTACGGCCACGTCGAAGGACGGCGCCGTCATGACGATCAAACATGCCGATTTCAAAGGCACCAATCTCAGCAAGGAAGAAATCGAGAAACTGCTGACGCCGGACACTTCGTCCGAGGACAAAGCGGCGCTGATGCAAAAACTGAAAGTCGGCGAAATGTCGATTCCGCTGATCGATATCGCGCCCAAGGAAGGCGGCGCCATCCATATTCACGACGTTTTCGGCAAGGACATCGATGCAGGCAAGGTCGGCAAATTCACCATTTCCGGCGTTGACGGCAGCGGGTCGGACAAAGACGGCGCTGTCAGCGTCAAGGCGGGAGCCTTGATCATGGAGAATGCCGATCTGGCGGACGCACTAGGCGCGACGAAGGATCCCAAACAGATTTCACCTTTGACTCATCTCGGCCATCTCTCCTGGGAAGGCATCGACGTCACCGGCCCGGACAAGGATGCCGGCCCCGGCAAGACCATCCACGTCGCGCTCGGTTCGCTTGAAATCCACAATAACTACGATGGCGATGTTCTCAAAGATGGCGCGACCACGCTGAAAGGCTTGTTGATCGAGCCGTCGAAAGGAACCGAATTCGCCAATTCGCTAGCGATATTGGGGTACACGCGCGTCGAATTGAATGCGCATATCGCGGCTCATTATGACAAGGGCGCCAAGAAATTGTCGCTCGATGACTTCACCCTCGACGGCGCCAACGCCGGCGCGATCAAGCTGAAGGCGGATTTCACCGATATCGATTCGTCGCTATTTGGCGCCGATGCGGCGGCGCGACTGGGCGCTCTCGCCGGGGGCGGCATCGCGGCGATTGAAGTCAGATTCGTCAACGCCGGACTTTTTGAAAAATCGGTCGCCTATTTCGCCGCGCAGCAAAAAACCACACCCGAGGATGTCAAGAAGCAATGGGCGGCGGCGGCGGGTCAGATGCTGCCGGCGGTGCTCGGCGGCGATCCTTCCGCGCTGAAGGTCGCGGCGGAGACGCAGAAATTCATCGCCGCGCCGACCAATCTGACGATCGGCGTGCATCCGAAATCCGGCGTGTTCAAGTTTTCCGACGCGATGGGCGGAGCCGGCGATCCGACGGCTTTGATCGGCGCCCTCGATATCGTCGCGGCCGCCAACAAATAGAGCATGCGGCGCTCTTGACGGCGCCGGTCGTTTGCGCCATTGGCAGACGATGATCCGCGCAAGAGCCGCCCGCAACCGACGAAGCTGATCGCCCCGACCGGAGCGCGACGAGAGGTCGCGCCCCGCCGCAGCCTATCGCGCTGCACAGCTTTCTCCCGCGACCGAGACGATCATGACAGCGACGATTTTCATTGACGGCGAGGCCGGAACGACCGGTCTGCAGATAAGGGAAAAGCTTGCGACGCTCCCCGGCGTCGCGTTGCGCAGCCTGCCGGTTGAAGCGCGCAAGGACGCCGCCGCCAAGCAGCGCCTGCTCGCCGAGGTCGATCTGGCGATTCTTTGCCTGCCGGACGCGGCGGCCAAGGAGACCGCCGCCCTGATCGCAGACATGGGCGCCGCGGCGCCGCGGGTTATCGACGCTTCGTCGGCGCATCGCGTGGCGCCGGGCTGGACCTATGGCTTTCCCGAATTGACGGCGGGGCAGAGCGAGGCGATCGCCAAGGCGCGCAAAGTCTCCAACCCCGGCTGCCACGCCACCGGCGCGATCGCACTTCTGCGCCCGCTGATCGAGGCGGGCCTCATCGACAGGGACGCGCCGATCACGATCACTTCGGTCAGCGGCTATACGGGCGGCGGCAAGTCGATGATCGAAGCTTACGAAAGCGGCAACGCGCCGGCTTTCGAACTTTATGGGCTCGGCCTCGAACATAAGCACGTGCCGGAAATTACCACCTATTCCGGTCTTGCGCGGCGTCCGCTGTTCGTGCCTTCCGTGGGCAATTTCGCGCAAGGAATGCTGGTCAGCATTCCCCTTCAGCTCGAAGCCTTGCCTGGCAAGCCGGCGAGCCGCGAACTGAGCCTTGCGCTGGAGGCGCATTATCGCGGCGGCTCGTTCGTCAGCGTGGCGACCATGGCGGAGCCAAGCGACGTCGCGGGCCGGCTCGAGCCTGAATCGCTCAATGGCACGAACGAAATGCAATTGCGCGTCTTCGCCAATGAAAAATATCGGCAGGCGGTGCTGGTCGCCAAGCTCGACAATCTCGGCAAAGGCGCCTCCGGCGCGGCGGTTCAAAATCTGAAATTGATGCTCGGCCTTTGAAGGCGCCGTCCGCTTGGGATCGAGGGCGTCGTCGCCCGCTCCTGTGACGCTGCCCAAGAAAGCGGGCGTTCAAAGAGGCGCCCGGGACGGTCGCGATGCCTCTTCGTCTCGACAATCCGCGAAGCGATCCTTAATAGTGCTCAGGCCGGGCGCCGGCCTCGCGCGAGACGAAACAGCGCCCGCGCGAGCCATTCCAACGCGCTGCCGACCGCGAAGGCGAGCGCGCAACAAAACAGCGCTGCCGCCAGCAGCGTCAGCGTATCCTCGCCGGTCATGCCGAAAGAGCCGCCGGAGAGGAAACGCATCGTCAGGACGAACGGCATCGCCACCAGGATCAGGCTGAGGTCGGCCAGCCATTGGCCGATATTGGCGCGATAGTCGACATAGGCGGCGATGAACGCGATCGCGTAGAGCGTCGCGAAGAGCGCGCCGGTGATTGATTTCAGCGCTCTCATGCGGCGCATCCGCTTGCGGCTACGATTTTCGCCAAGTTTCGGCGCTCAGCCCGCCTTCTTCCACGCGACGACCCGCTGGGCCTGTTGGCCGAGCCCTTCGATGCCGAGCGAAACCGTATCGCCGGCCTTGAGGAAGCGCGGCGGCTTCATACCCATGCCGACGCCGGGCGGCGTGCCCGTGGTGATGACGTCGCCAGGCTCCAGAATCATGAAATGTGAGATATAGGAAACCAGCTTGCGCACCGTGAAAATCATGGTGGCGGTCGAGCCCTTCTGCATGCGCTCGCCATTGACGTCGAGCCACATGTCGAGTTTTTGCACGTCAGCGATCTCGTCCTTGGTGACGAGCCACGGGCCGAGAGGACCGAACGTCGGACAGCCCTTGCCCTTCATCCATTGGCCTGATCGTTCGATCTGGAATTCGCGCTCGGAGACATCATGGCAGAGGCAATAGCCCGCGACATAATTGAGCGCTTCGTTCTCAGCGACATAAGAAGCGTGGCTTCCGATCACGATCGCCAGCTCGACTTCCCAATCCGTCTTCTCCGAGCTCTTCGGAATGACGACATCGTCGTTGGGTCCGACGATGCAGGACGGCGCCTTGTTGAAAAGAATCGGCTCCTTGGGAATGGGGGCGCCGGTTTCAGCGGCGTGATCGGCGTAGTTCAGGCCAACGGCGATGAAATTGCCGACGTCAGCCACACAGGGACCAAGACGCGGCGTTCCGCGCACGAGGGGCAACGCGTCAGGCTTTATTTTGGCGAGCCGCCCGAGAACCTTGGGCGAGAGCGTGTCGCCGCCGATATCGGCGATGATGTCGCCCAGCGCGCGAATCCTGCCGGCCCCGTCGATGAGACCCGGCTTCTCCTTACCCGAATGCCCGTAACGTACCAGTTTCATAGCGTTTCCCCGCTTCAGATGCCGCGCTTTGAATGAGCGTCGCGGTGGATTAGCCGATTTGCGGCTGAGGCGAAACCATCGCCGCATCAAGTTTCGACGATCGGCTCCGATTGTCGCGCGGATTCAGGCTAACGGGATGATTTGTCATGGATCGGCTCTTCGTCGTCTCGCGTAGCGCTCCGAAGCGAAAGCAATTATACCTGTCCAGGACCGAGCGACGAAGTCGTCCTTTTTCAAAGGCGTAAAAATTATTCGTCCGGCGACCGACAGTACATATTAAAGACGTAATGAAATGGTCGACTTCTGCGCTTGACTTCATGGTCGGCAGTGAGCTGATAAGCGCGGAATGAAATAGTTCACGACTCTTATGATATTTTTTCTTATGACAATTTTGGAAATGCCGACTGCGAAACGAAGGAAGCGTTCGCGAAGCATAACCAAGGCCGACGATTTCGAGAGTTTCTCTCGATAATATCGTCGTTACTAGTTTGTAGAAATCAACCCACGAAGAGATATTGATGATGCCGCAGCAAGAACGAATCGCCCTTTTCATTGACGGAGCAAATCTTTACGCAAGTGCGAAATCGCTCGGGTTTGACATCGATTATAAGCGTCTGCTCAGAGAATTTCAAAGCAAAGGTCGGCTTATCAGGGCGTTTTACTATACCGCGCTTGTAGAAGATCAAGAATATTCCTCGATCCGACCGCTCGTTGATTGGCTGGACTATAATGGATATGCCGTCGTCACCAAGGCCGCGAAGGAATTTGTCGACTCGACTGGTCGTCGTAAGGTCAAAGGAAATATGGATATCGAACTCGCGGTCAATGCGATGGAAATGGCCGATCACATCGACCATATGGTGCTTTTCTCAGGCGACGGCGATTTTCGCTCGCTCGTCGAAGCGATCCAGCGCAAGGGGGTGCGCGTCTCTGTCGTCTCCACCGTCGCCACCCAGCCGCCGATGGTCGCCGACGAATTGCGTCGTCAGGCCGATGAGTTCGTCGATCTCACGCAGATGATTGCGCGCATCGGTCGCGATCCCGGCGAACGCGCGGAACGAGCGCCGCGCCAGGGCGAGCATCGCCGTCTGCAGGGCCAGCACGCCAATGCCGCTCAGCCCGGCGAGGAAACCGTCGACGATTGACGCGCGATCTGGCGCCGGCGGGCTTATTTCCGGAGGCGATTGGATTGGTCGGGCGCCTCTTGCCATCGCGCGTCGATCTCGGGCAAAACGCCGAGGTCGCCGGGATGGCTCCGGCCCCGGAGACGCAATTGGCATTCGACATTGGGCCGCAAAGCGATTGCCAGGAATGTCCGCGGCTGGCTGAGTTTCGTCGCGCCAACCAGGTGCAATTTCCCGATTGGCGCAACGCGCCGGTCCCTTCGTTCGGCCCGTCCGACGCCCGCCTCGCCATCATCGGCCTCGCGCCTGGGCTACGCGGCGCCAACAGGACCGGGCGACCCTTTACCGGCGACTACGCCGGGGACCTGCTTTATGCGACGCTGCTGGCGTTCGGCTTCGCCAGCGGCGAATATGATCGAAGGCCCGACGATGGATTGCAATTGCAAGATTGCGCGATCGTCAATGCGGTGCGTTGCGTGCCGCCGCAGAACAAACCGACCCCGCTGGAGATCGCGACCTGTCGGCGCTACCTTATCAAGGCTTTGAACGAGCTCAACAATTTGCGCGCCATCGTCGTCCTCGGGCGGATCGCGCACGACACCGCGCTGCGGACCTTCGGGCTGCCGCTGGCGCGTTTTCCCTTCGCGCATGGCGCGCGCCACGACCTGCCGGATCCCGCGCCGGCGCTCTTCGACAGCTACCATTGCTCGCGCTACAACACCAATACCGGGGTCCTGACGCCCGCGATGTTTCGAGCAATATTTGCTTCGGTGAAGGCCCATCTTGCCGCCGGCGATGGAGCCTGAGATGGTGGGAAGCTTGCGTTTCAGCGCCCCGGCCGGACCGATTGCCTTGCTTTGCCCGTATTAGCGGTGTAGGAGCCCTGCAACCCTTTCATTGCTGACCGTTTTTGAGGAGTTGCCATGGCGCGCGTCACTGTCGAGGATTGCATCGACAAGATCGAGAACCGCTTCGATCTGGTGTTGATGGCCAGTCACCGCGCGAGGATGATTTCCTCGGGCGCCCAGATCACCGTCGCGCGCGACAACGACAAGAATCCGGTCGTCGCCTTGCGCGAGATCGCCGATTCTCATCTGACGCCGGGCGATCTGAAGGAAGACCTCATTCATTCGCTGCAAAAGCACGTAGAGGTCGACGAGCCCGAGGCGGAAGCGGCGCCGCCGATGGTCAACAACGCCTTCGCTGGCCAGGTCGACGCCGGCGGCGAGGCCCAGTTCGATCGCATGACCGAGGAAGATCTGTTGCGCGGTCTCGAGGGCATGGCGCCGCCGCCTGAGCCCGAAGACGAAGCCGAGTAAAGTTCGGCGCCTTTCAGCAGCGCTGTTTTCGCATTTTGACCTGAGCGGCGCCGCGCGCCAGCGCGGCCTTGGCCGCGTGCGATCGACGGCGTCCGCCGCTCGTCTCGCCAGCGATTTGGCGTGGATTGCCGCGCCTGCGCGCCAGCTTTCTAGCGCCCTCCGGCCTCGGCGAGACTGCTGCGCGACCGGTATGACGCGATTCCTCCTCATCAATCTCACCGCGTCGACGCCCTGTGGACGCAGCGCGGAATTCTATTGATGAATGGCTGTCCACAAGGTTTCGCAAGCGTGTGAAGATTTTACTAGGTCGGTTGCGGCGTTTTGCTATCCTTCCAATCAGAGAATCACTTGGGCGATAGGCAGATTGACGAGTGGCCCGAGTGAATCGGGGTTAATGGAGCGGCGCTTTATCCGGCGAGGCCATTTATCGGTAAGACTAGCCAGAGATAACGCGCCTGTTGAGGCGAATAGCCAATTGTTGGCGAGCGCTCGGCACATGTTTTGTTCGCTTAGATTTATTATTCGTCGAAGGATGTAGTATTCGTTGGGGAGCCGATAAATTGGGCGCGAACGGTTCGAAATCTCATCTTGAGATTAGCAGTGAAGCTCTGGGCGCTGGGGAAGACGGACATCGCGTTTCGCTGGTGGAGATTGCCGGACGCGTCAAGTGGTTTGATGTATCGAAGGGCTATGGCTTTATCATTCCCGACAACGGCGAGCCGGACGTATTGCTTCACGTCACGGTGCTCCGACGGGACGGCTTTCAATCGATCCACGAAGGCGCGCGCGTCGTTGCCGAAGCGACCCGCGGCGACAGGGGCATGATGGTGTTCCGCGTCCTGTCCGTCGAAGCCGGCGAGGCGGTTCATCCCTCGCAACTGGGCCCCGCGCGCACTCATGTTCAGGTCACCGAGGTCGGCAGTTTCGAGATTGTCATCGTCAAATGGTTCAATCGGATTCGCGGCTTCGGCTTCCTGTCGCGCGGCGAAGGCACCGAAGACATTTTCGTCCATATGGAGACGCTGCGCCGCTATGGCTTCGCCGACGTCAAGCCCGGCGACAGCCTGCTGGCGCGCTTTGGCCCGGGTCCGAAGGGCCTGATGGCGGCAGAAGTGCGCCCGCTCGAGGGTTCGAAATTGCTCTCGTCGCATTGAATCTGGGCCTCGCCCCGCCAAATTCCAGACATTCGCCCCGCAGGGGGCATTCACCGCGGCATCGGCGGGAATTCGTTTTGGTTTCTCCACCGCCGGTCTGGTTCAACCGCGCTTGATGTAAGGATAGTCGTGGACGTGCCGGTCAGATCAATGTCGGCTTTCAGGCTGAACCTGCCACGCGCCCTTGCGACGTTGTTGCTGGTTTTGTTCGCCGCCTTGCCCGGCTGGTTTAAGGTCTCGGCGCAGACCTTTGATAAGCTGGAGATTATGACTTCGACGGGCCTTCACGTTTTTTCAGTTGAAGTCGTGCGCAACGAAGCCGATCGCGAAAAGGGCCTGATGTATCGCCGCTTCATGCCGGCGGACCGGGGCATGCTGTTCGATTTCAAGCGCGAGGAGCCGGTCACCTTCTGGATGAAGAACACTTATATTCCGCTTGATATGATCTTCATCTCGAAGGCCGGAACCGTTGTCAGCATTGCGGCCAATGCCGAGCCCCTCTCAGAGGCTGTCATCCCTTCCGGCGGGCCTTGTTACGGCGTCCTGGAAGTCAATGCCGGCGTCGCCGCGCGTATTTCCCTGAAAGCCGGCGACCAGGTCAGACATCCGATCTTCGCACCCTGAAGACGGCCGCCAGGCCCGCATTGCATCCTTCGCCTATCTTGTTACAATTGCGGCGAATGTTCGCCCGAACACAGGCTGTTTCGGGCGCGAGGAGTTTGCGCTTGGCTCTCATTTCGCCGTTCGGCCCGCCCGTTGGGGAGGTGCCGAAATGCGTGTCCGGTATGGATGCGGCCTTGGCGGCCCGACGCCCGCCGCAAGGTCCCTATGCCGCGCTGGATCTTGGCACCAATAATTGCCGTCTGCTGATCGCCCGGCCGACCTTCGACGGTTTTCGGGTCATCGATTCGTTTTCGCGCATTGTCCGGCTAGGGGAAGGCTTGTCGCAAACCGGTCGCCTCAGCGAAGCGGCGATCGCGCGAACGATCGGCGCTTTGACCGTGTGCCGGGATAAGATGCGCACCCATGGCGTGTCGCGGGCGCGCATGATCGCCACCGAGGCATGTCGATCGGCGGCGAACGGCATTCAATTCCTTGAGGACGTGCGCGACCGCCTCGGCATCCAGCTCGAGATCGTCGATCGTGAAACTGAGGCGCATCTGGCGGCGGCCGGATGCGGCGCGCTCGCCGACCACAACGCGCAATCGATCGTGCTGTTCGATATTGGCGGCGGTTCTTCAGAGATCGTCTGGCTGTCGGGCGAAAAAGCGGGGCACGAGGAGGGGGCGGGCGATTCGAACGCCCGGCGTGTCCAGGCTTGGGAATCCCTGCGTCTGGGCGTCGTCACGCTTGCCGAGAAATTTGGCGGCCAGGAGGTCAGCGACGATACATTCGCGGCGATGACCCGGTTCGTCGCCGATCAATTGGCTCCGTTCGCCGTCCGGGTGGCGGGCGAGGCGCGCTGCGCGCATTTCCATCTGCTGGGCACTTCGGGCACGGTCACGACAATTGCCGGGGTGCACCTGAATTTACCGAGATACGATCGTCGGCAAATCGATGGGCTGTGGCTGACCAGCGGCGAAGTCGATGCGACAATCGGCAGGCTGCGGGCGATGACCTACGCGCAGCGTTCGGCCAATCCGTGCATCGGCCATGAACGCGCCGATCTGGTGCTTGCCGGCTGCGCGATTCTCGAAGCGATCCGCCAGAGCTTTCCCGCCGAGCGCATTCGCATCGCCGATCGCGGTCTGCGCGAGGGGATGCTGACACAATTGATGAGCGCCGATCGCGGGGCGTCGCAGGCCGCCAGAATGGGTCATTGACCGATGGTCGCCAAGAGCGGCGGCGGCTCGGGGCACGAGGGCGGCCGATCGCTGAAGACCAAAGTGCGCACCGCCAAAAAGCGCAGCCTTTCTTCGACGCTGTGGCTGGAGCGGCAATTGAACGATCCCTTCGTCGCGCAGGCGCGGCGGGAAGGGTTCCGTTCCCGTGCAGCCTATAAGCTGATCGAAATCGCCGACAAATATCGCCTGTTCAAGCAGGGCCAAAAAATCGTCGATCTCGGCGCGGCGCCGGGAGGCTGGTCGCAAATCGCCGCCAAAAGCGTCGGTTCTCCCGGCAAGGGCAAGGTGGTCGGCATCGATCTCCTCGACATCGATCCGATCGACGGCGTCGAATTCAAGGTGATGGATTTTCACGATCCCGAGGCGCCCGCGCTTTTGACGGCGATGCTCGGCGGCTCCGCCGACGGCGTCTTGTCGGATATGGCCGCGAACGCCACGGGCCATCGCAAGACCGACCATTTGCGCATCGTCGGCCTTGCCGAACTGGCGGCCGATTTTGCGCGGGGGATCCTCGCGCCGAACGGTTTTTTCCTCGCCAAAGTGCTGCATGGCGGCGCGGAGGGCGAATTGCTCGCGGGGCTGAAGCGCGACTTCGCCATTGTCCGCCATCTCAAGCCGAAGGCGAGCCGGGCCGGCAGCGCGGAACTCTATGTGCTGGCCACAGGGTTCAGGGGGCGGCCCGGCTAGCGGTCCGCGGCATTCAAATATTCATTCGGCCGCGGCAGGCGCGCCCTCGACGCCTTCCGCCTTGCGCCCGGAGACCTCAGCGCCGGCATCCGGCGAGAGACGGGCGAAAATGAAGGCCGAGGAGGTCGAAATCAGCGCCACGACAAAGAAGGCGGGTCCGAAATCGCGGGTGACCAAAGTACCGTCGCCGTACAATAACTGGACTGTCTCGAGCGCCGCGGCGCCCGCGGCGATGCCGACCGTCTGCGACATTTGCTGCGAAACGCTGGAGAAGCTGGTCGCCCGGCTCATTTTGGCAAGCGAAATATCGGCATAGCCGATCGCATTGAGCGCGGTGAATTCCAGCGAGCGGAAAAAGCCGCCGAGCAACAACGCAGCGAGAATGAGCCATCCCGGCGTCGCCTGGGTGAAGAAACCGTAAGATGCAAGGAAACCGCCGCTGATGATTGCAATCACGATCAGCACGCGGCGGAAGCCGAAACGGCGCAGGATCGCAGTGGCGGAAAACTTCATCGCCATCGCGCCAGCGGCCGCCGAGAAGGTGAGCGAGCCCGACGCGAAGGGCGACAAGCCGAAGCCGAGTTGCAGCATCAGCGGCAACAGGAAGGGAATGGCGCCGATGCCGATGCGAAAAATGAAGCCGCCGACCGCGCTCGAAAAGAACGTCGGAATCGACAGCAGGCTGAGGTCGAGGATCGCGTCGGGCTCCCGGCGGGCGTGCCTGACATAGGCCGCCAGCGAGGCGAGGCCGACGACGATCATCGCCGCATTGACCGGCGCCGAAACGAAGCCGCGACCGATCAGCGTCAGGCCGAAGATCGTCGTCGCCAGCCCGAATCCCGAAAGGAGAAACCCGACAAAGTCGAATCGCGCGATTTTCTCCTCGCGCAGATTCTCGATGAAGATCAGCGCCAGCGCGATTCCCAGGCAGCCGATCGGCACATTGATCCAGAATATCCAACGCCAATGGAAATAGGTGGTGATGAACCCGCCGAGCGGCGGTCCCACCACCGGACCGATCATCGCGGGAATCGTGAGATAGGCGAGCGCGCGGACAAGATCGCTTTTCGATACGCTGCGCAGAAGGACGAGCCGCCCGACCGGCACCATCATCGCGCCGCCGACGCCCTGGAAGACGCGGGCGGCGATCAGCGTGCCCAGCGAGTTGGAGGCGCCGCAAAGCACCGATCCGATTGTGAAGACGGCGATCGCCGAGCAAAAAACGGTGCGCGCGCCAAAACGGTCGGCGACCCAGCCGCTGGCCGGAATGAATATTGCCAGCGTCAGCATATAGGCGGTCAGCGCCAATTTCAGAACGATCGGATCCTGATGGAGATCGAGCGCGATCGCCGGCAGCGAGGTTGAGAGCACCGTCCCGTCCATATTTTCCATGAACAGGGCGGTTGCGATGATGAGCGGAGTGAGAAGAGCGGGCCGCATGAGGACTCTGGAGGAAATCGAGGCCTCCTTTTGGCGCCCCGCGCCGATCGCTGCAACGCCTGAGGGCGAATTTGGCGCCCGTTGCCGCCGTGATCGCGCTCACGAAGCGTTGATGGCGCCAAATGAAAAGCTGTTCGCGCGGGATGGCGCGTGTTAACAGCCCATGCCACGCGGCGCGGCCGCGACCCTGACCCTCGAGGTGAAGGCGGCTCCGACGATTGCGGAGCGCCCAAGAAGGACTGGACATGGCGACCATCGTAAGTTCAACGTTTTCAGAAGGTTTCGCCTTCGATGACGTGTTGTTGCGGCCCGGACATAGCACCGTGATGCCGAGCCAGGTCGATATTGGCGCAAGGCTGACGCGGTCGATTCGCCTGAACGTGCCGATCATCTCCTCGGCGATGGACACGGTCACCGAAGCACGGCTGGCTGTGGCGATGGCGCAGGCGGGCGGCATCGGCGTCATCCATCGCAATCTGTCGCCCGAGGATCAGGCCGACGAAGTGCGTAAGGTGAAGCGCTTCGAGAGCGGCATGGTGGTCGACCCGATCACGATTTTTCCTGACGCCACGCTCGCCGAGGCGCTCGCGCTGATGCGGCGCAGCGCCATCTCGGGCATTCCGGTGGTCGAGCGCGGCGCCAATGGCAAGCCGGCGAAATTGGTCGGGATTTTGACCAATCGCGACGTGCGCTTCGCCGACGACCCACGTCAGACGATCAGCGAATTGATGACGCGCGACGTCGTCACCGTGCGCGAGGGGGTGGGCAAGGACGAGGCGCGCCGGCTGCTCCACCAGCGCCGGATCGAAAAACTGGTGGTGGTCGACGAGGATCACCATTGCGTCGGGCTGATCACGGTCAAGGACATCGAGAAGGCGACCCAGCATCCCCATGCCGCCAAGGATGGCGAGGGTCGCCTGCGCGTCGCCGCGGCGACGACGGTCGGCGATAAGGGCTTTGACCGCGCCGAACTGTTGATGGCGGCGGGCGTCGACTGCCTGGTCGTCGATACCGCCCATGGCCATTCCGAACAGGTGCTCGACCAGGTCCGGCGCATCAAGCGCGCGACCAACAAGGTCTCGATCATTGCCGGCAATGTCGCCACCCGCGAGGGCGCCCAGGCGCTCATCGACGCCGGGGCCGACGCCATCAAGGTCGGCATCGGGCCGGGGTCGATCTGCACGACCCGCATTGTGGCGGGCGTCGGGGTGCCGCAGCTCACCGCGATCATGGAGGCGGCCGAGGCGGCGCGCGCCGCCGACGTCCCGGTCATCGGCGACGGCGGCATCAAATATTCCGGCGATCTCGCCAAAGCGATCGCCGGCGGCGCCGATTGCGTGATGATCGGATCGTTGCTCGCGGGGACCGACGAAAGTCCGGGCGAAGTCTTCCTTTATCAGGGTCGCTCCTACAAAACCTATCGCGGGATGGGCTCGCTGGGGGCAATGGCGCAAGGTTCGGCTGATCGCTATTTCCAACAGGATATCAAGGATCAAATGAAACTTGTTCCTGAAGGCGTTGAGGGCCAGGTTCCCTATCGTGGACCGGCCGGGGCGATCATCCATCAATTGGCCGGCGGTCTGCGCGCGGCGATGGGCTACGTCGGCGCCTCCGACATCGCGCAATTTCAGGCCAAGGCGCAGTTCATGCGCATTTCGTCGGCCGCCTTACGCGAAAGCCACGTTCACGACGTGGCGATCACGCGGGAAAGCCCGAATTATCCCTCGAGCCTGTAGCGCGAAAGTGAGCGGCGGACGCCGGCGAGCGCCTTTTTGCTGCTTCGCCGAATGGCGGAATTCGCTCAGATCGCCGAACCGTCCAGCCGGATGATCCGGCACGCCTCGCCGCGTTTGGCCGCCGGCGCATGAGGCGGGCGAATGAGGAGGCAGTGGGCCTGCGCCAGTAATTTGACGAGCGAGGAATCCTGGCTGGCGAAAGGCGACGCCAGCAACGCGCCGTCGGCGCCACGGCGCAAGGTCGCGCGCAGATAATCCTGCCGCAGGTCATTGGGGCCGACATCGGCGCCGAAGACCGCCGCTTCGCTGACATCGGCGCCGGCGGCGGGATCGCCGACCATCGCGCGCAGCAGCGGGCCTAAGAACAGGGTCGCGCAGACGATCGAGGAGACCGGATTGCCGGGCAGGCCGAGCACGCGCATGTCGCCGAGACGGCCCTGCATCAGCGGCTTGCCCGGCCGCATGGCGATGCGCCAGAATCCGAGTTCGAGCCCGGCGTCGACCAGTGCGCGCTGCACGAGATCGTAATCGCCGACCGAGGCGCCGCCGAGCGTCACCAGCACATCGGCTTTGATCTCCTGCGCGCGGCGGAAGCTGCGCGCGAGCGCCGCCACATCGTCGCCGGCGATGCCGAGATCGACCGGTTCGCCGCCGCAAGACGTGACGATGCCCGCGACCGCGTAATTGTTGGAGGCGACAATCTGCGACGGCCCAAGCGCCGAGCCCGGGCGCGCCAGTTCGTCGCCGGTCGCCAGCACGGCGACGCGCGGCCGCCGCCGCACTTCGAGGGTTGGATGATTGGCGGCCGCCGCCAGCGCCAGATCGCGCGGGCGCAAGCAGCGTCCGGCCGGCAGCAAGAGTTCGCCCCCGATAAAGTCTATGCCGGCATCGCGCACATTGCGCCTGGGGGCCTCACTGGTCCTGGCGATCAGAAAATCGCCGTCGCGCTCGGCATTCTCCTGGATCAGCACGGTGTCTGCGCCCTCGGGCATCGGCGCGCCGGTGAAAATGCGCACCGCCTCGTTCGCGCCGACCGTGCCGGCGAAGGCGCGGCCTGCCGCCGATTCGCCGATAATCCTCAGCCGGGCGGGGAGGCGCGCGGTGTCCGCGGCGCGCAGAGCGTAGCCGTCCATCGCCGAATTGGCGAAAGGCGGCTGGGTGCGCAGGGCGCAAAGATCGCTGGCCAAGGTGCGGCCGAGCGCCGCCTCGATGGTCACTGATTCGCGCCCGACCGGCTTACGCGCCGAGGCGAGCACGCGGGCCAGGGCCTCGGCGACCGAAATCATGCCGTCGCCGCTCATGACGCGCTATCCGCCGCGCGCCAGTCGCCGGACTTGCCGCCACGCTTTTCGAGCAGGCGCACGCCTTCGATGCGCATGCCGCGATCGGCTGATTTGGCCATGTCGTAAATGGTGAGGCAGGCGATCGAGACCGCGGTCAGCGCCTCCATTTCGACGCCGGTCTGCCCGCGCGTCTTGACCTGCGCGCGCACGCGCAGGCCGGGCATCGCCGCATCGGGCTCGATGTCGACGGCGACCTTGCTCAGCAGGAGCGGATGGCACAGAGGTATAAGCTCATGCGTCCGCTTGGCCGCCATAATGCCGGCGATGCGGGCGGCGCCGAGCACATCGCCTTTTTTCGCGTCGCCGGACAGGATCAACGCCAGCGTTTGCGCGGCCATGACCACGCTGCCCTCGGCGATGGCGACGCGCGCGGTGTCATCCTTGGCCGAAACATCGACCATGCGGGCCTCGCCGGAGGCGGCGATGTGGGAGAGCTTGGCCGCCATTACTCCCTCGCCAACAAGGGAAGGGTTTTCCGGGGAACGTCATGGACGGACTCATCCCCGTAGGCGCAAATGTAGCGCCCGCTAACAGATGTCGTTGACGCGCAGCGCCGTTCGCAGAACTTCGCCAGAGGATTGCGCCGCCCCTCATCCGTCATGCTCCGCATGACACCTTCTCCCGCTTCGCGAGAGAAGGGGCGCGCGTTCCCTTCTCTCGCGAAGCGGGAGAAGGTGGCCGCCGAATGGCGGCCGGATGAGGGGCGGCGCGACGTTTCGGCCCCATTCTCCAGCGCCTGCCTCGCGCCCGCCGTCAATGCGCCGCCTTCGCCTGCTCCGGCTCGACGCCGGTCAGCAGCGCCCGCGTCGCCGCGGCAACATCGTCCTTGCGCATCAACGCTTCGCCGACCAGGAAAGTCTCGATTCCGACCGCTGCGAGCCGCACGCAATCGGCATGGCGCGCAATGCCGCTTTCGCCGACCACCACGCGATCTTTTGGCATCAGGCGCGAGAGCCGCTCGCATACTTCCAGCGTCGTATGGAAGGTGCGCAGGTCGCGATTGTTGACGCCGATCAGCCGGGCTTCCAGCGACAGCGCGCGCGCCAACTCCTCCTCGTTATGCACCTCGACCAGCACGTCAATGCCAAGGTCATGGGCTGTTTTGTTGAGCGTGCGCGCACATTCGTCGTCGACCGCCGCCAGGATGATCAGGATGCAATCGGCGCCCCAGGCGCGCGCCTCGAACACCTGATAGGGATCGAACAGGAAATCCTTGCGCAGCACGGGCAGGCGCACCGCCGCGCGCGCCGCGCCCAGATGTTCGGGCTTGCCCTGAAACGAGGGGCCGTCCGTGAGGACCGAAAGACAAGCGGCGCCGCCCGATTGATAGGCTTTGGCGAGGGCGCGCGGATCGAAATGTTCGCGGATCAGGCCCTTGGAAGGGCTCGCCTTCTTGATTTCGGCGATCAGCGCAAAACGGCCGGCGGCCTGTTCGCGCTCGATCGCCTTGAGAAAGCCGCGCGGCGGCGTCTGGTCATGGATTTCGCGCTCAAGCGTGGCGCGCGGCACGCGCACTTTCGCATCGGCGATTTCGCGCCGCTTATACGCCTCGATCTTGCGCAGAATATCGGACATAGCCGTTCCCGCTCCGGTCAATCGTTTGAGACTTCGACAAGCCTTGCTAGCGTGCGGCGCGCCGCGCCGGATTTCAGCGCGCCCGCTGCGAGACTGACGCCTTCGCTGAGCTCGCGCACCCTGCCAGCAACCACCAGCGCGCCGGCGGCGTTGAGCACGGCGATGTCGTGATAGGCGTTCTGCGCGCCATCGAGCACGCCGAGGAGCGCCGCGGCGTTCTCATCGGCGCCGCCGCCCTTGAGATCGGCGGGTTGCGCGCGCTTCAGGCCAACCTGTTCCGGTGTGATTTCGAAAGCGCGGATCGCGCCGTCGCGCAATTCAACGATGCTGGTCGGCCCGGTCGTCGTCATTTCGTCGAGACCGTCGGCGCCATGCATCACCCACACATGCTGCGAGCCGAGGTTGCGCAGCACCTCAGCCATCGGTTCAAGCCAGGCGCCGGAGAACACGCCGATCAATTGACGGCGCACGCCGGCGGGATTTGACAGCGGCCCGAGCAGATTGAAGATGGTGCGCGTGCCAAGCTCGACGCGGGCCGGCCCGACATGGCGCATCGCCGCGTGATGCGTCGGCGCCATCATGAAGCCGATGCCGGCCTGGCGGATGCATCGCTCGACCGCCTGCGGCTCGAGGCCGATTTTCACGCCGAGCACGCCGAGCGCATCCGCCGCGCCCGATTTCGAGGACAATGCGCGATTGCCATGTTTGGCGACGGGAACGCCGCAGGCGGCGACAATGATCGCAGCGAGCGTCGAGACATTGTAGGAGCCCGATCCGTCGCCGCCGGTGCCCACCACATCGACCGCATCGGCCGGCGCCTCGACGCGCAGCATTTTGGCGCGCATCGCGGAAACCGCGCCGGTAATTTCATCGACGCTCTCGCCGCGCACGCGCAAGCCCATCAGGAAGCCGCCCATCTGCGCCGGCGTCACTTCGCCCGACAGCATCGCGTCGAACGCGGCCGCCGCCTCGGCGCGGCTGAGATAGGCGCCGGCGGCGAGCTTGCCGAGCAGAGGCTTGAACGATTCCATTCCCGACCATTCCCCCTAATGGACTCTCGTCCCGCCGTTGAAGGCGCGCGCCAGATCCAGAAAATTTTGCAGGATCAGTGAACCATGTTCCGAGAGAATGCTCTCGGGATGAAATTGCACGCCATGCACCGGCAGCGCGCGATGCGAGACCCCCATGATCAGGCCGTCGTCGGTCTCGGCGGTGATTTCCAGATCAGCCGGCGCCGTCGCGCGATCGATGGTCAGCGAATGGTAGCGGGTCGCCTGGAAGGCGCCATTGATGCCGCGAAACACCCCGCGCGCATTGTGGGATATGCGCGAAAGCTTGCCATGCATCGGCAGCGGCGCGCGCACGACCTTGCCGCCGAAAACCTGACCCATCGCCTGATGGCCAAGACATACGCCGAGCATCGGAATCTCAGCGCTCGCCACGCGAATGAGGTCGAGACAAATACCCGCCTCGTTCGGCGTGCAGGGGCCGGGCGAGAGAACGATCGCGTCTGGCCTGGCGGCGATCACGTCAGCGACCGAAATTTCGTCGTTTCGCCAGACCGACACATCCGCCCCCAAGGCGCCAAGATAATGGGCGAGGTTGAAGGTGAAACTATCGTAATTGTCGATCAGCGTCACAATGGGCATCGGATTCTCTTATAAACCGCGGCGTCGCCGCGCGCCTTCCCGATCTTTTCCGATGCTGCGCCGCCCCCGTCAAGCCGCGCCGCGTCGTCGCTCCGGCGCCGGCGCGGGCGTGCAGGCGATCCGCGCGCCGTTGGTTTCCGCGCCGCCCGCCTGAAAAGCGCTTATGATGGACATGATAAAGCCAGCGCGAACGGGACACGGGGCGCCGCCGAAGCGTTTGAAGGACATTCATGACCTATCGAGCCAATCCGCGCGACGGAATCGCCTGGGTGACAGGCGCCAGTTCCGGCATCGGGCGAGGGGTCGCGCTGGAGCTTGCCCGGCGCGGCTATGTCGTCGCGGCAAGCGCGCGGCGCGCCGAAGAATTGCGAAGCCTGGCGCGCGAGGCCGCCGGCCTTGTCGGGCGGATCGAGCCAGCGCCGGTCGACGTGACGGACCGCGAGGCGACGGCGAAGGCCGTCGCCGGCATCGAGGCGCGCGGGCCGATCGCCCTGGCTTTTCTCAATGCCGGGGGCTCGTTCGAGGATGCGCCTGGCGACTTTGGCGGCGAGGGATTTCGCAAGACATTCGAACTCAACGTCTTCGGCGTTGTCAACGGCCTCAATCCGCTGATGAATGCGATGAAGGCGCGGGGCAGGGGCCAGATCGCGATCAATGGATCGATCGCCGGCTACGGCGGCCTGCCAGGCGCCGGCGCCTATGGGCCGAGCAAAGCGGCGATCATCAGTCTCGCCGCCGGCGCCAAATTTTCCGCCGACCGAAGCGGCGTGACCGTCCAGATCGTCAATCCCGGCTTCGTGCGCACGCCGCTGACCGCCGGCAGCACCCGTCCGATGCCCGGCATCATCGAATGCGACGACGCCAGCCGGCGCATCTGCGACGGCTTTGAACGCTCAGGCTTCGAGATCGCTTTTCCGCGCCGGCACGCCTGGCTACTGAAGGCGGTGAATCATTTGCCTTACAGCGCGTATTTTTTGCTGCTGAGCCGCGGGGCGCGGAAGTAGGTGGGTGCGGGGATTGCATCCTTTCGGCGTCGCTTCGCCGTCATTGCAATGACGGTGAGGACTCTCCTCACGCCTTGGTCGAAGCCAGCGCCGCCAGCGCCCTCGCGCGGGCGAATTGATGGTCGACGATGGGCGAGGGATAGGTCTCACCGAGGCTCACGCCGGCTTTCTGCAGCGCCTCTGGCGGCGCCGTCCATGGCGCGTGGATGACAGCATCGTCGAGCGCGGCGAGTTCGGGAATCCAGCGGCGGACGTACTGTCCGCCCGCGTCGAATTTCTGCCCCTGCAAAACCGGATTGAAGATGCGGAAATAGGGCGCCGCGTCGGCGCCGGAGCCCGCCACCCATTGCCAGCTCGCCGGATTATTGGCGGGATCGGCGTCGCAGAGCGTATCCCAGAACCATGCCTCGCCGCGCCGCCAGTCGCACAGCAGATGTTTGACGAGGAAGGAGGCGGCGATCATCCGCACGCGATTGTGCATGTAGCCGGTGCGCCAGAGTTCGCGCATGCCGGCGTCGACGATGGGATAGCCGGTCAGGCCGCGCGTCCAGGCGATGAAGCCGCTTCTGTCGTCGATGAAGGGAAAGGCGTCGAAGCGGCTTTGCCAGTTGCGCGTCGCCAGATCCGGAAAGGCGTAGAGCAGTGCATAAGAAAACTCGCGCCAGCCGAGTTCGGCGAGAAACTTCTGCGTCGATCGTTCCGGCGCTTCGCCCGCCGAAAGGGCGTTCTCGATGACAAAGGCGATGCGCCGCGGCGAAATCTCGCCGAAGCGCAGATGCGGCGACAGCAGCGAGGTCGCCGCGCTGGCCGGCCGGTCGCGCGCCTCGGGATAGGCGCTCAGCGCCTTGTCGACGAAATCGCCGAGCCTCGCCTTTGCGCCGCTTTCGCCAGGGCGCCAGGCCTCAGCGAGACCGCCCGACCAGTCGGGGTGGTTTGGCGTCAGATGCAATTGCGCGATAGTCGTGCGCGCTGGCGCTGCGTCCGGCCATGGCGCCGGGTGAAGCCTGGCCGACGCGGGAACTGGGGCGGGCAGGGGGCCCAGCGCGCGCGAGCGGCGCCAGAACGCTGAAAAGACCCGGAACGGCGCGCCATCATTGTTCACGACCTCCCAGGGTTCGCGCAGGAGCTGGCCGTTGAAGCTGCGGGCCTTGCAGCCGTTCGCCACCAGCGCCGCCTTGATGCGCGCGTCGATCGCGACCTGGCTGCCGCCGTAACGGCGGGTCCAGAAGACCTCAACGGCGCCTGCGGCCCGCGCGATCGCGGGCACGATCGCCTCCGCCCGGCCGCGCAGAACATCCAACCTGCCGCCGATCGCCGCGAGGTCCTTGGCAAGCGCCGCCAGAGAACGGGCGAGCCACCATTTCGAGGCGCCGCCGAGCGGCCGTATTCCCTCGCCTTCCTCGTCAAGAACGTAAATCACCAGAACGGGCCGCGCGGCGGCCGCGGCGAGCGCCGGCTGGTCGTCGAGGCGCAAATCGTCGCGCAGCCAGACGATGACGGGAGGTTCGCTCAACTGCCGCTCTGTTCCACGCTGGAAAAGCCTCCCCTCGGAACCTGCAATAAGCGCATATTGCCTCGCCAAGTTCCAGATTTTCTCTGGAATTTGAGATTGATGAGGCGGTTTCTGGCTGACAGGCCGACCGCGCCTCGTTATAAGCCCGGCGGCGGGCGCCTCTGAGCGCGACCCGCGTCTCACGAGGAAATCTTATTGACCGGCTCGGACCTGTCGAGCGCCGGGCTTGACGCCCGTCGCCGTCGTATTCTTTTCCGCGCATGGCGGCGCGGCATGCGCGAAATGGACCTTGTCATGGGCCAGTTCGCCGACGCGCAATTGCCTGATATGTCCGAAGCGGAACTCGATGAGTTTGAACGCCTCCTCGACGTCCCCGACCCGTCGGTGTTGGCCTGGATCACCGGCGAGGAACCTGTTCCCGCCCCATACGATACGCCTTTGTTCGCACGGCTGCGACTGGCGCCGCGCGAGGCTCTGGCGAAGGAAGCGTTGAAACCGTGAATAAGCCCGTCCAGCCCGCCAGCCTGTTCGCCCAGGCCGTCACCCGCCTCGCTGAGGGTGGCGCGCTGACGCTTGCCTCGGCGCCGGAGGGCTTCGATGCTTTCGTCGTCGCCGATATCGCCGCCGGCCTCGCCAAGGCGGGAGAGGAGCGCGCGGTCGCGCTTTGCTTCGTCGCGCGAGACGGCCAGCGCGCGCAAAGCTTCATCGACGCCCTGGCCTTCGCCGCGCCGCAGGTCGAGGCGCTCTATCTGCCGTCATGGGATTGCCAGCCTTACGACCGCGTCTCGCCCAATGCCGCGATCTCCGCGCAGCGCATGACGGTGCTGGCGCGCCTCGCCCGCACCCGCGGCGCGCTGGAGCGTCCCCGCGTGCTGGTGACCACGGTCAATGCGCTGGTGCAGCGCGTGCCGCCGCTGGCCTTTGTCGCCGGCGCCGCCTTTTCGGCCGCGCCAGGCAATAGCGTCAATATGGAGGAACTCGCGCTCTGGCTGGAGACCAACGGTTTCTCGCGCGCGAGCTCGGTGCGCGACGTCGGCGATTATGCGATGCGCGGCGGCATTCTCGACCTTTATGCGCCGGGGGCGCCGGCGCCGGTGCGGCTCGATTTCTTCGGCGACACCCTGGAGTCGATCCGCTCGTTCGATCCCGAGACGCAGCGCAGCGTCGGCCAGTTGCGCGCGCTCGATCTGGTTCCGATGAGCGAGGCGCAGGTCACCACCGAGACGATCCGCCGCTTTCGTCAGGCCTATGTCGCCGAATTTGGCGCGCAGACGCGCGGCGATGCGCTTTATGACGCGGTCAGCGAAGGTCGCCGGCACGCCGGCTTCGAGCATTGGCTGCCGCTCTTCTACAGCGCGATGGACAGCCTGTTCGATTATGTCGCCGACGCGCCGATCATCCTCGATGCGCGCGCCGAAGACGCCGCGCATGAGCGCCTCGCCCAGATCGCCGATTATTATCAGGCGCGCAAGACGGCTTACGAGGAAGACGCGGCCAAGGCCAATTACCGGCCGCTGAAGCCGAACCGGCTTTATCTCTCAGAGGACGAATGGCGCGAACGTCTCGCCAAGGCGCCTTTGGCGCGCCTCAGTCCCTTCGCCGCACCGCCCGGCGCCGCAAATGTCATCGATTGCGGCGCCCATGCCGGGCGCAATTTCGCGCCCGAGCGGCAGGACGAGAACGTCAATGTATTCGACGCCGCCGTCGCCCATATCAGCGCGCTGCGCGACAAGGGCCGGCGGGTGATCGTCGCCGGCTGGACGGACGGATCGCGCGAGCGTCTGTCGCATGTGCTGGCTGAACACGGCCTCAAATCGCTGGAGCTGGTTTCCTCCTATCCGCAGGCGAAGAGCGCTCGCGCGGGCGCGCTGCCGCTGGCGGTGATCGCGATCGAGCAGGGTTTCGAAGCGGGCGATCTTGTCATTCTCGGCGAGCAGGACATCCTGGGCGATCGGCTGGTGCGCCAGCGCAAGCACAAGCGGCGCGCGCAGGACATGCTGGCCGAGGCTTCCTCGCTCGCCTCGGGCGATCTCGTCGTCCATATCGATCACGGCATCGGCCGCTTCGTCGGCCTGCAGACGATCGAGGCGGCGGGCGCGCCGCATGATTGCCTCGAAATCCATTATGCCGGCGGCGATCGCCTGTTCCTGCCGGTGGAAAACCTCGAACTACTGTCCCGCTACGGCTCCGAGGGCGGCGATGCGCAGCTCGACCGGCTGGGATCGTCGGGCTGGCAGACGCGCAAAGCGCGGCTGAAGAAGCGCGTGCGCGAAATGGCGGGCGAATTGATCCGCATCGCCGCCGCGCGTCAATTGCGCGAGGCGCCGCGCCTGCATGCGCCGGAAGGGCTCTACGACGAATTCTGCGCGCGGTTTCCTTATGACGAAACGCTCGATCAGGCCAATGCGATCGAAGCGACGCTCGACGATCTCAATTCCGGCCGGCCAATGGATCGGCTGGTATGCGGCGACGTCGGCTTCGGCAAGACCGAGGTCGCGCTGCGCGCCGCTTTCGCGGCGGCGATCAACGGCAAGCAGGCGGCGATCGTCGTGCCGACCACTTTGCTGGCGCGCCAGCACCACAAGAATTTCGTCGCGCGCTTCGCCGGCCTGCCGATCAAGATCGGCCAGCTCTCGCGCATGATCGGCTCGGCCGAACAGCGCGAGGTGAAGAAGGGTCTCAGCGAGGGATCGGTCGATATTGTGGTGGGCACCCATGCGGTGCTGGGCAAAACCGTCGGCTTCAAGGACCTTGGCCTGGTGGTGATCGACGAGGAGCAGCATTTCGGCGTCGGCCACAAGGAACGCCTGAAGGATTTGCGCGCGGAAGTGCATGTGCTGACGCTGTCGGCGACGCCGATTCCGCGCACCTTGCAGCTTGCGATGACCGGCGTGCGCGATCTCTCGATCATCGCCACGCCGCCGGTCGACCGGCTCGCCGTGCGCACTTTCGTCTCGCCCTTCGATGCGCTGATCGTGCGCGAGGCGCTGCTGCGCGAGCGCTATCGCGGGGGTCAATCGTTCTATGTCTGCCCGCGCATCGAAGATCTCGATGAGGCCGCCGCCTTCCTGCGCCAGAATATTCCGGAGGCGAAATTCGTCGTCGCCCACGGCCAGATGGCGTCGACCGAACTCGAGGACAAGATCGGCGCGTTTTACGACGGCAAATACGA
>DATBZF010000155.1:0-3146 GCA_036513315.1 Roseiarcus sp. | reverse complement strand
CCCATCCACGCCGAGAGGTTGCCGCCGAACTTATAGGCGTTTTGCGCAGCGGCGCCGCGTGGGTGGCCGGGACAAGCCCGGCCATGACGACCTAGAGGTGGCGCTGCGCCGAAATGAGACCTGCTGTTCCCGGCTTGTTTTTGCCCGTCCACACGCTTAGGTTCGTCAGAAGGATAATGGTTGGCGGGCGCGCGGGAACGCGGGCGCGTCCGTTTTAACGCTAGGGATGGCGATCATGGGTAGCTTTAGCATCTGGCACTGGATGTTGTTCGGCGCGGTCGCGCTGTTGCTGTTCGGCGGCAAGGGCAAGATTTCCGATTTGATGGGCGATGTCGCCAAGGGCATCAAATCGTTCAAGAAAGGCATGGCGGAAGACGATACGGAAGCGAAAGCTCCGGCGCCCGCCTCGCTCCCGCTTGAAAGCCGCGGCGTGACGGTCGACGCCAGCGACAAGCAAAAGGTCAGCTAACTTAAGAGACGGAGCGAGCCAAAGCCAAGGCTCGGGGAAGGGGAGCGCGCCGGGCGCGTTTCGCCTGACGACGCTTGGCCGGCCCATAGCCATGTTCGATATTGACGCAGGCAAGATTCTGGTCGTTGGCGTTGTCGCCCTGCTCGTCATCGGGCCAAAGGATTTGCCGCGCGTGTTGCGCACTGTCGGGCAGACGGTCGGCAAGATGCGGCGGATGGCCGCCGAGTTCCAGAATCAATTCGCCGAGGCGATCAAGGAAGCCGATCTCGAAGACGTCAAAAAGGAATTCAGCGCGATCCGCGACTCGGCCGCGATCGACACTTCCTTCGACGCGGCTTCGCTGATGCGCGATGAAATTACCAATGCCGTCCAGGGCCCCAAGGACATCGGCCAGTCGACCGTCGATCTCACAGGGGCGGCGCCGATGAAGGAAATTGCCGCCGGCCCGGCGGACGCCGCCCCGCAGGAATTGGTCTCGCTCGCCGCGCCCGAGGCGGCCAGGGACGTGGAGGCGAAGACAATCGATGCGGCCGGCGCCGAACCCGTCGCGGAGGCGGCGGTCCATTCCGATGCGCCGCAGCCGGAGTCGCCGGCGTCGCCGAAAATCGTTGAAGCTGAGCCCCGCCAGGAGCATAGCGAAGCGCCGACGAATGAGCCCGCCGACGTCATCGGCTCGCAGGGCGGCCATTAATGACGGACGAGGATATCGACGCCACCAAGGCGCCGTTGATGGATCATCTGATCGAACTGCGGGCCAGGCTGATCCGCGCGATCATCGCGTTCATGGTGGCCTTTCTCGGCTGCTTTTATTTTTCGCGCGGCATCTACAATGTTTTGACTGAGCCTTACGTGCGGGTGGTCGGCGCCGAAAACGCCAAGCTGATCGCCACCCATTTCCTCGAACAATTCTACACCAACATCCAGCTCAGCATGTTCGGCGCCGGCGTCATCGCCTTTCCGATCATCGCCCAGCAGATCTACAAGTTCGTCGCGCCGGGTCTCTACAAGCATGAAAAGCGGGCGTTCTTCCCCTATCTGATCGCGACGCCGATCTTCTTCGTACTGGGTGCGCTGCTGGTCTATTTCGTCGTCATGCCGCTGCTGATCCGTTTTTCGGTGTCCTTGCAGCAGGTGAACGTTCCCGGCGAAGCGACGATCGAATTGCTGCCCAAGGTCAGCGAATATCTCTCGCTGATCATGACGCTGATTTTCGCCTTCGGCATCGCCTTCCAATTGCCTGTCATTCTGACCTTGCTCGGCCATGTCGGCATCGTCGATTCGAAATATCTGGGTTCGATGCGGCGCTATGCGATTGTCGCCGTGGTCGGCCTTGCTGCGATCCTGACGCCGCCTGACCTCATCAGCATGTGCTCCCTGGCGCTGCCGATGCTGGCGCTCTACGAAGGCGCCGTCATTGCGGTCAGGATCGTCGAGAAGCGGCGCGAGGCGGCGGCGAAGGCTTCGGGCAATTCTTCGGGCCCATCTTCGACCTGAGTTAAGCGCTGGCGGGAGCCTGGCATGAGCTTTCGCGACATTCTGGCGGCGATCGTCGCCGCCACGGCCCTGGGGCTTGCTTTCATCGCCATCAAGTTCGGCGTGCGCGAAGCGCCGCCTTTGTTGCTGACCGCGCTGCGCTTCGCCTTCGCGGCGTTCCCGGCGATCCTGTTCGTCAAGCCGCCGCGCACCCGGCCGGCTCTCGTCGTACTCTATGGCCTGCTGATCGGCGTCGGCCAATTCGGCCTGCTGTTCTTGTCGATCGGCCTCGGCATGCCGGTCGGGCTCGCTTCACTCGTGATCCAGCTTCAGGCCTTCATCACCATCTTCCTCGCCTGGGCGTTGATGGGCGAGCGGCCGCGCGCGGTCCAGGCGATCGGCGCCGGCATCGCGTTTCTCGGCATTGTCGCGATCGGCGCAACGCGGGTCGGCGGGGCAAGTTTCGCGCCTTTCGCGATGGTGATCGGCGCGGCGTTCTGCTGGGGCGCGGGCAATATGGTCGGCAAGATGGCGGGGCGCATCGATATGTTCGCCTTCACCATCTGGTCGAGCCTGGTCGCGCCCGTTCCTTTGCTCGCACTGTCCCTGGCGTTCGAGGGCGGCCGGACGCTGCCGTCGCTGACCCATCCGAGCTGGGTGCTGGCGGCCTGCGTCGCCGGATTGGCCTATGGCGGCACGATCATCGGCTTCGGCCTATGGAGCCGGCTGCTCGCCCACCATTCGGCGGCTAAAGTGGCGCCCTTCGCGCTGCTCATTCCGGTCGTCGGCATGGTGGCGGGGCTGCTGGTGTTCAACGAGCCGCTCGGTGCATTTGAGCTTTTGGGCGCGGTTCTGGTAATGGCAGGGCTCGTGTTCAACATTTTCGGCGACCGGCTGCTAGCGCTGCGCGTGTCGCCATAGTCTGCGACAGCCAAAGGGCTGGCGCTGTTTCTCCCTCCCCCCTTTTGGGGGAGGGCCGGGGGAGGGGGGTCGCGCAGGCCTGTCAAATGTTGAGTTTGCGCTTCCGTTAGACAGGTCAGCGCAACCCCCCTCCCTAACCCTCCCCCACAAGGGGGGAGGGAATCGCCACAGGACGCTAAGGACTCAGTTCAGACCTATGCATGACATCAAGACGATCCGGGACGATCCGGAAGCATTCGACGCCGGGCTCGCGCGCCGCGGTCTCGCCCCGCTCGCGCAGGCG
>DATBZF010000154.1:0-6392 GCA_036513315.1 Roseiarcus sp. | reverse complement strand
GCCTCAAACCGGATTGGAGACCAAGCGATGGGCCATGCCCGCGTGCGCCGCCGCGCGCCCAAAACTCAGTCGATGCGCGCTGAAAATGCCGACGCCTGCGCCGCGCATCTCCGCGATCTCAAAAAAGCTCATGGCCACGCGCCGCCCGATGTCCTCGTGCCGCGAAGTTCCGTGCCTGCGCGGCTCTCGGGCGAGGCGACCAGCTCGTTCTGCACCTCTCCCGGCGCCCTTTGCGCGGAGCTCGTGCGATGAAAAAACGCAAAGTTTCGCTGCGAACCAATCCCGGCGACGTCGGCGAGCGGCTCGACGCCACGCCGGAGCGCCTCGCCCGCGCCGCTGAAAGCGGACAGGCGGCCGGGCGCGGGCCCGAGCGCCAACGCCGGATCGACGATCCCTTCGATGTGATGCGCATTCATCGCGCGCTCGCCCCTCATGATTCCAGGCTCAATGACCTGCGCTGGCTGATCGGCGAAGCGTTGCGCCGGCTGCACCAGCGCGCTGGCCTCGATGCGTTGCGCGCTGTGGCGCCCGAGCGAATCGGCGAAGGCGGCTTCGGACCGCGCTCCGGTCTGCCGGCGAGCGAAATCGCGCTGCATGCGCGCGACAAAATGCGCGAGGCGCAGAAGCTCGCCGGTCCCGCGGCCTGGCCGATCCTGCAACGCATCGTGATTGAAGGGGGCGGCGTTCGCGACCGCCGGGCGGGCATAGTGGAGGTGACGACCACCTGGCGCGCCGACGCCATCATCACCGATCGCCTGCGCGTGGCGCTCGATGCGCTGGGCGCCCTGGTCGGCGTCACCGCGGGGCGGCGATGAGGATCACGGCCGGCTTTCTCCAGCGTTGGCGAAGCGAGCGCCCGAACGACGCCAGCGCGGCGTTCGATTCATCCTGTGTTCATGTGCGGCATGGTCATCTCCCATCGCTAGAAAACATGAAGGAGAATAACGTGCTGGCACGCAAATTGGTAAGCTGTTCATTGGCCGCGCTCGCGGGCGCCGCGATGTTGACGTTCTCGATGGCGCCGGCCTCGGCCTTCACTTTGGCCTCGCCGTCGCTCGAACAGTCTTATGCTTCAGGACAAATCGAGAAAGTGTGGTGGCATCATCGTCATTGCTGGCGCGGCCGGTGGGGTCACCTGCACTGCGGCTGGTGAACGCAGCTTAAAGCCGCCCGGTCCGGTTGACGGGCGCCAGGCTCCGGCCTCCGATCCGCGAAAGCAGAATTGCTTTCGCGGATTTTTTTCGTCCGGGGCCGCTCAACCCTGCAGCTTGGCGATCAGCGCGTCGGAAATTTCAAAATTAGCGTAGACGTTCTGGACATCGTCGTTCTCCTCCAGCGCGCCGACCAGTTTGAGGATTTTCTCGCCTGCTTCGTCGTCGACGGCGATGGTGTTTTGCGGGCGCCAGACGAGCGACGCCTTGCGCGGTTCGCCAAATTTCGCCTCGAGCGCCTTTTGCGCCTCGCGAAGCGATTCCAGCGCCGTGATCACCTCATGACCGTCGGCGCCGGACACGACGTCATCGGCGCCTGCCTCGATTGCCGCCTCCAGCATTGCATCGTTCGAGGCGACCGATTTGTCGAACAGGATGAGCCCGACGCGGTCGAACATGAACGAGACGGCGCCAGTCTCGGCGAGCGCGCCGCCGGCCTTGGTGAAATTCGAGCGGACGTCGCCGGCCGTGCGGTTGCGATTGTCGGTCAAAGCCTCGACGATCACCGCGACCCCGCCGGGCGCATAGCCTTCGTAACGCACTTCGTCGTAATTTTCGCTGTCGCTGCCCGACGCCTTCTTGATGGCGCGGTCGATATTGTCTTTCGGCATATTCTCGGCGCGCGCATCGATCACCGCGGCGCGCAGACGCGCATTCATCGCCGGATCGGGCAGGCCCATTTTGGCGGCGACGGTGATTTCCCGCGCCAGCTTGGAGAAGAGCTTGGAGCGGATCGCGTCCTGCTTGCCCTTCTTGTGCATGATATTCTTGAACTGGCTATGACCTGCCATTTCCTACCCCGAACGATGCGCTTTTGGCGCCAGATGAAAAGGGGCGACCTATACGCTGGCGCGTTTGGGATGGGAAGGCCCGCTTCAGATCGCCAGCCCCCCGGGATCGCGACCGTCCCGGGCTTCCGCGGTCACGGGGACGGCGAGGGCGCGGTCGCCACCGGACCTTGTTCCGCGGCCGCTCGCGGCTCTCGGCTGGACCCGCCCTTGCGCCAGCTCTTGAGCCAATCCGACAATTGGTCGAGATAGAGATAGATCACCGGCGTGGTGAACAGCGTCAGGGCCTGGCTGACAATGAGCCCGCCGACCATGGAATAGCCGAGCGGCTGCCTGATCTCGGAGCCGGTGCCCGTCCCCAGCATCAAAGGCACCCCGCCGAGCAGCGCCGCCATCGTCGTCATCATGATCGGCCGGAACCGCAGCAGCGCCGCGCGGCGGATCGCGTCAAGCGCCGACAAGTGATCGTCCCGCTCGGCGACGATGGCGAAATCGACGAGCATGATGCCGTTTTTCTTGACGATGCCGATCAGCAGGATAATGCCGATCAGCGCAATCAGGCTGAAATCGTAATGGAACAGCATCAGCATCGCGAGCGCGCCGACGCCGGCCGAAGGCAGCGTCGAAAGGATGGTGAGCGGGTGGATGTAGCTCTCATAGAGGATGCCGAGGATCAGATAGACGACCACCAGCGCCGCCAGGATCAACAGCGGCACCGACGAGAGCGAGTCCTGGAACGCCTGGGCGGTGCCCTGGAAGCTGGTGCTGATGGCGGCGGGAAAATTCAGTTCGGCCTGCGCGCGCGCGATCGCGTCCGTCGCCTGGCCGAGCGCGACGCCCGGGGCGAGATTGAAACTGATGGTGGTGGCCGGAAACTGTCCCTGATGGCTGATCGACAGGGGCTGGATCGGCGTCGTCGTCCATTTGGCGAAAGTGGAGAGCGGCGCCTCGCCGCCGGTGGTCGGCGATTTCACGAAGATTTTGTCGAGCGTCGCCAAATCTTTCTGCAGGCTCGGCAGAACTTCCATGATCACTTCATAGCTTGAGAGCTGCGTAAAATATTGCGCGATCTGGCGCTGGCCGAACGCGTCATAGAGCGTGTCGTCAATGATCTGCGGCGTCAGTCCGAAGCGCGACGCCTGGTCGCGATTGAAGGTCAGCGTCAGCGTCGTGCCCGCCGTCTGCTGGTCGGTGGCGACGTCGCGCAATTCCGGCAGGGCCTGCATTTTGGCGAGCAGTTTGGGCGCCCATTCGCCGAGCTCGTTGATATCGGAATCCTGCAGCGTGTATTGATATTGGGTGCGCGAGGAGCGGCCGCCGACGCGCACGTCCTGCGCCGATTGGAGGAACAATTTCGCGCCCTCGACTTTGTCGAGCTGCGGGCGCAGCCGCGCGATAATCTGATCGGCGTTCACATCGCGCTGGTCGCGCGGTTTCAAGGTAATGAACATCCGGCCGTTGTTGCTCGAATTGCCGGCGCCGCCGATCGCCATCGCCACATGGGCGATCGCCGGGTCCTTGCGGACGATGTCGCCCAGCTCCACCTGATGCTTCATCATGTCGTCGACGGAGATGTCCTGCGAGGCCTCCGATATGCCGGTGAGCAGCCCGGTGTCCTGTTGCGGAAAGAAGCCTTTGGGGACGATGACGAACAAATAGACCGACAGCGCGAGCGTCGCCAGGAAGACCAGCAATGTGGCGAAACGGAATTTAAGCACGAGGTCGAGGCCGCGCTCATAACCTCTAAGCAGCGCGTCGAAGCCGCGTTCGCTCAGCGCGTAGAGACGCCCGTGATGGGTCTCCTTCGCCGACTTCAGGAAGCGCGAGGCCATCATCGGCGTCAAGGTCAGCGACACCGCCGCCGAGACGACGATGGTCATCGACAACGTCACCGCGAATTCGCGGAACAGCCGCCCGATGATGCCGCCCATCAAAAGCAGCGGGATCAGCACGGCGATCAGCGATATGCTGATCGACATGATGGTGAAGCCGATCTCGCTCGAACCTTTCAACGCCGCCGCCAGCGGCGCCTCCCCCTCTTCAATATAGCGGGTGATGTTCTCCAGCATCACGATCGCGTCGTCGACGACGAAGCCGACCGAAATCGTCAGCGCCATCAGCGACAGATTGTCGAGGCTGTAACCCGCCACCCACATCAGCGCGCAGGCGCCGAGCAGCGCCAGCGGCACGGTGACGCTGGGAATGATCGTCGCCCACAGGCTGCGCAGGAAGACGAAGATCACCATCACGACGAGCGCGATGGTCAGCAGCAAGGTGAATTGCACGTCCTGGACCGAGGCGCGGATCGTCTGCGTGCGGTCGCTCAGGGTGAAGATGTCGATCGCCGGGGGCATCGACGCTTTGATACGCGGCAGCTCGGCCAATATGTTGTCGACGGTGTCGATGACATTGGCGCCCGGCTGCTTGTAGATGACGAGGAAGATCGCCCGTTTGCCGTCGGCCCAGGCGGCTTGCGTCGTGTCCTGCGGGCCCGTCACTGCCTGGCCGATGTCGCGCACCCGCAGCGCGCCGCCGTTGCGATAGGCGACGATGATGTCGTTCCAATCCTTGGATTTGATCAATTGATCGTTGGTGTAGATCGTGAACGCGCGATTGCCGCTATAGATCGTGCCCTTGGGATTATCGACGGTGACGACCGACAGCGGCGCCCGCACGTCTTCGAGCGAAAGCCCTTTGGCGACGAGCTTGGCGGGATCGAGCTGGATGCGGATGGCCGGTTTCTGCTGGCCGCCGATCGTCACCTGGGCGACGCCGGCGACCTGGCTGATCTGCTGGGCGAGCTTGGTCTCGACATTGTCGTCGACCTCGGTCAGCGGCAGCGTGTCGGAAGTGGCGCCGAGCAGCAGGATGGGCGAATCGGCGGGGTTGACCTTGCGGTAGGTTGGCGGGCTCGGCAGGTCCTTGGGCAATTGGCCGCCGGCGGCGTTGATCGCCGCCTGCACGTCGTTCGAAGCGCCGTCGATATTGCGGTCGAGGCTGAACTGGATGGTGATCGCGGTCGAGCCGAGCGTGCTGACCGAGGTCATTTCCGAGACGCCCGAGATTTGCGCAAATTGCGTTTCGAGCGGCTGCGCGACCGAAGAGGCCATCGTCTCGGGACTGGCGCCGGGGAGCTGCGCCGACACCTGGATGGTCGGGAAATCCACTTGCGGCAGCGGCGCGACCGGCAATCTGGGATAGGCGATGACGCCCACGAAAAGAATGCCGACCATCAGCAGCGAAGTGGCGATCGGATACCGGATGAACGGTGCGGAAATGCCCCCTTCCATGATCAAGGCGCCTTGGCGGGCGCAACGGGCGCCGCGTTCTGAGCCGTGACTGCTGAGGCATTGGCTTCGGTCGGCGCGACCACAACCCCCTGCGTCAATCGATATTGGCCGGCGGTCACCACCTTTTGGCCGGCCGACAGGCCCTGCAGGACCACCGATTGCCCATTGCCCTCCTGGCCGACCTTGATGTCATGCGCAGTGACTTTGTTGTCGTCGCCGACGACGAAGGCATAGAGGCCGTTGGGGCCCCGCTCGACCGCATCCGAAGGCACGACGACGACCTGTTTCAAAGTGTCGACCAGCAGGCGGGTCGCCACCGACAGGCCGGGCCATAGGACGTTATCGGTATTTTCGAATGTCGCCTTCATCCTGATGTCGCCGCTCGCCTGGTCGACCGCATTGTTGACGAGCTGGAGATGACCCTCCGACAAGGTCTTCAACCCGTCCGAGCTCAGGGCGGTGACCGGCACCGCGCCGGCGGCGAGCGCCTTGTTGATCTGCGGCACATCCTCCTCCGGCGCCGTGAACACCACCGAAATCGGTTGCAGCTTCACGATCGTCACAATGCCGGTTGTGTCTGTGGCATGGACAATATTGCCGGGATCGACCAGGCGGAAGCCGGTTCTCCCCGTCAACGGCGACTTGATCGAGGTATAGCTCACCTGCGTCTGGGCGTTGTCGATCGCGCCCTGATCGCCTTTGACCTGCGCCGTCAATTGATCGACGGTCGCCTGCTGGGTGTCTAATTGCTGGCGCGAGGCGAAATCCTGTTTGGCGAGCGTGTTGTAGCGCTCCAGATTGAGCTGCGCGTTCTTGAGGTTCGCCTCGTCCTGCGCCTTCTTCGAGAGCGCCTGGTCGAGCGCGGCCTGATAGGGCCTCGGATCGATCTCGGCGAGAAGGTCGCCTTCCTTAACCGTCTGGCCTTGATGGAAGCCGATTTTGACGACTTCGCCATCGACGCGGCTGCGCACGGTGACGGTGTCGTATGGCTCGACCACGCCAAGTCCGTTCAGATAGACCGGGAAATCAGCGGTCTGCGCCGTCGCGACCGTCACCGGGATGGCGGCGGCCTGTTGCGCGCTTTTGTTTGCGGTCGTCCCTGC
>DATBZF010000153.1:0-3304 GCA_036513315.1 Roseiarcus sp. | reverse complement strand
AGGCAGCGTCGCGAATTCTTACAGCTGGCCGCCGGGGGCGCTCTCGCGGCGGCGTTGCCGTCGTCTGGGTCGACTCCGGCCGCCGCCGAGCCGTTGGGCCAGCCTGTTCCGTTCGCCGCCGATACCGTGCTGAAAATGGCCGCAGAACTGGCCTCGAAGCCCTTCAAGGATCCCGAGGCCGCGCCGCTGCCGAGCCTCTTTTCGGGGCTAAGTTTCGATCAGTACACGGCGATCCAGCGCGTGCCGGGCACGGCAATCTGGAGCGATCAGAAACTGGGCTTTTCGCTTGAGCCGCTACATCGAGGTTTCGTTTACACCACGCCGATCGGTATCAACATTGTCGAGAACGGCATGGCGCAGCGGGTGGTCTACGACCCGGCCAATTTCAACTTCGGCGGGTTGAAACCGCCTGCCGCTCTGGGCGACCTTGGCTTTTCCGGCTTGCGCATCCTCAAGTCCTCTGACCAGGGCTTCGAAGACGTGGCGATCTTCCAGGGCGCGACCTTCTACCGGGCGCGGGCGCACGCCCAGCCCTTCGGCCTCACCGCGCGAGGCCTTGCAATTCGGACTGGCGACGATCCCGGTGAAGAATTTCCGCTGTTCCGCCAGTTCTGGATCGAGAAGCCCAACCCGGCGGCGAATACGCTTACCATTCAGGCCTTGCTCGATTCGGCGAGCGTCACCGGCGCCGTCCGCTTCACACTTCGTCCTTCGGAAACGACCATCATCGACACCGAGATGACCCTGATCGCGCGCGCGGCGGTCGACAAGCTGGGATTCGCGGCTATGGCCGCGGCCTATCTGTTTAGTCCCCTCGATCATCGACGCCCCGACGATGTCCGCGCCGCGGCCTACGAGTCGACCGGACTGCAAATCCTGAGTGGAAGCGGAGAGTGGCTCTGGCGGCCAGTCTCCAATCGGGACACTCTGCAGATCTCGGCCTTCTCCGACGTCAATCCGCGCGGCTTCGGCCTTCTGCAGCGCAGCCGCTCCTTCGACGCGTTTTACGACGACGAGACGCATTGGGAATTGAAGCCGTCGCTGTGGATCGAACCGATCGGCGACTGGAAAGAGGGTGATCTCCGTCTCTTGGAAATCCCGGCGGCGTCTGAGACCAACGAGAATATCATCGCCCAATGGCGCCCCAAGACGAGCATGGCCGCCGCCACGACCCAGTCGATCGCCTTCCGGCAGTTCTGGTGCTGGTCGCCGCCATCGAAGCCGCCGCTAGCGTCCTGCGTGTCGTCGCGGCACGGCAAGGCCGGCGACCGCCAGCGTTTCGCGGTCGAGATGGCAGGCGATCTATTCGCCGACCCGGCGAAAGCGGCGGCGGCGCGCGCCGATGTTCAAGCCGCCCCGGGAAAAATCGTATCCGTCCAGCTTTTTCCTTATAAAGACAGGCATTCGGTGCGCATCGTTTTCGATCTTGACCCAGGATCGGAAACCTATTCAGAGCTACGTCTGACGCTTAAAGTCGACAATCAGGCGGCGAGCGAAACATGGCTCTACCGTTGGACAGCCTGACGCTCATACCCTCCGAAGCCGGGCCGGGCGACACCGGCTCGTCGCTTGGCTCGTCCATGCCGAGCTTCGCGCCGCTCGCCATGCCGGCGCAGTCCTTCAGACGATTTTCGCCCCGCGATCGCCGCGCGCTGGTCGCGCCGCGCCTCGCCGGGCCGCCAATTCTGACTCGTCTCGCAGTGTTTGGCGGCGCGATGGCCATGACCGCCTACGGCGCCTACCAGATGTTCAAGGTCGTTTCGATCAGTACGGTCACCCCGCTTGAATGGGTGATCGCGGTCTTGTTCGTGATCACCTTTTCCTGGATCACGCTCTCGTTTTCGTCCAGCGTCGTCGGTTTTGTCTGGCTTCTCGCCCATCGCGGCCGGCGCGGGCCGCCGCCGTGCCTGCGTGAGCGAACGGCGGTCGTGATGCCGATCTACAACGAGGCGCCCTCGCGCGTATTCGGCGCCATGCAGGCGATCTTCGAGGACGTCGAACGCACCGGCCAGGCCCACGCGTTCGACTTCTTCCTCATCTCCGACACGACCGACGCCAATGTCTGGATCGCGGAAGAGCGCGCGTTTCTGGCGATGCGCGCGCGGTTGCCGCAAGCCCGCCTCTATTACCGGCGGCGGCGCAAGAATTTGAGTCGCAAGGCCGGCAACATCGCCGACTTCATCTCCCATTGGGGCGGCCATTACCCGCACATGGTCGTGCTTGACGCCGACAGCCTGATGACGGGGGAAGCGATCGTGGGACTGGCGGCGGCGATGGAGGGGGATCCCGACGCCGGAATCATCCAAAGCCTGCCCCTCATCGTCAACCGCAACACGATGTTCGCGCGCCTGCAGCAGTTCGCCGCCCGGATCACCGGCCCGGTCATCGCCGCGGGCTTAAGCGCCTGGATGGGACATCAGGGCAATTACTGGGGTCATAACGCGATCATCCGCACGCGCGCGTTCGCCGACTATTGCGGCCTCCCCGACCTGCCGGGCAAACCGCCGTTCGGCGGCCACATTCTCAGCCATGATTTCGTCGAGGCAGGGCTCATGCTTCGCGCCGGGTACACCGTCTACATGCTGCCCGGCCTCGGCGGCTCTTACGAAGAGAGCCCGCCTTCGCTCATCGATCTTGCGGCCCGCGACCGGCGATGGTGTCAGGGCAATCTCCAGCACGCGCGCATCATCGGCGCCCGAGGCTTCACCCTGGCGACGCGGCAGCATCTCGCGAACGGCATCATGGGCTATCTCGCATCGCCTTTATGGATGGCGCAATTGCTGGTCGGCATCGTGCTGGTGCTCCAGTCCCATTACATCCGGCCCGAATATTTCACCAAGGACTTCTCCCTGTTTCCAGCTTGGCCGCGCTTCGACTATGAGCGCGCGCTGCTGCTGTTCGCAGTGACGATCGGAATCCTGCTTGCGCCCAAGTTCCTCGGCCTTGCGATTGCGGTTATGGAGCCGAAAACGCGGCGCGGATCCGGGGGCGCTCTGGCGCTCATCGCTTCGACGTTCGTTGAGATCATCATGTCCGCCGCGTTTGCGGCGATCATGATGCTGATCCAGTCCGGATCGGTGGCGCAGATCCTGTCGGGACGGGACACCGGCTGGAATCCGCAGCGCCGCGACGACGGCTCGATCCCGTTCAAAAGCATCGCGCGTCGCCATCGCGCGCATACTCTCTTGGGCGTCGTCACGCTGTTCGCGGCGGCGCTGATCTCGCCCTCTTTGGTCATCTGGATGTCGCCGACGATCTTCGGACTCATCTTCTCCATTCCGCTCTCGTGGGCGAGCGGAAATCT
>DATBZF010000152.1:0-5509 GCA_036513315.1 Roseiarcus sp. | reverse complement strand
TCGGTATGGTGAGTTGGCGCGAACGGGAGATTCCCGGCCGCGAGTCGGAACAAGGCGCTTCCAGCTGGGGGAAACCGGGGCGAGGCGGCAAAGTCCGGATCAACGGGAATAGGGGCGCTAAAAACCAGATTCTACGGTGGGTCGTCGAGGTCCAACGAGCTTCGGGTGAAAGTTAAAACCACTCCCATCGGGTCAATCATTGGAGGTCTATAATGACGCTCATGAAGAGCATTCTGCTCGGTTCTGCCGCGGGTATCGTGGCAGTCGCCAGCGCCCAGGCTGCCGATCTTCCCACCAGGAAGGCCGCTCCTGCGGAATACGTCAAGATTTGCAACGTCGGCGGCATGGCCGGCTTCGTCATCCCCGGCAGCGACACCTGCTTGAAGATCGGCGGTTACATCACCGCGCACTTCAGCGCCGGCAATATCGAAACGGGCTACTCCTGGACGCCGGGCACCCTGCGCGGCACCTCGCTCACCGCGGCCCCCAGCGACCTGCGCTCCGACATTGGCTTCTTCACCCGCGCCAACGTCTCTCTCGACACCCGCACCAACACCGCTTACGGCGTGTTGCGCGGCTATGTCGAACTGCAGATCGACACCGGCAACGGCTTCGACAACAACACTGGCCCGGCGGGCGCGGCCGGATCGCCGTATGCCTTCGGCTCGCAGTCTTATGTGAACCTGGCCTATATTCAGTGGGCGGGCATCACGGCCGGTAAAGCGCCGTCGTTCTTCTCCTTCTTCGGCGGCGGCGAAGGCTGGGACAACATTTATTCGCCTGACCAGCAGGGCTTCAATCAGCCGCTGCAGTTCGCTTATACCGCGACGTTCGGCGGCGGCTTCTCGGCGACGATCGCCGCGGTCAGCCCGGCTCCGCTCGGCGCCTCCGGCCCCGGCAACTATGCGAATATCGACACCCAGAACTTCGGCATGCAGGCTCCGGACATCGTCGGCAACCTTCGCCTCGACCAGGCCTGGGGCGCGATCCAGGTTTCGGGCGCTGCTCACGAAGTCAAAGTCTATGAGAACAGCACCGGCACTGGCATTCTGCCTGCTCTGCCCGCCGGCGCTGCTGCATCGGTCGGTGCTCCGTCGCGGGATATCTGGGGTTGGGCTTTCAACGTCGGCGGCAAGTACAACCTGCCGTCGTTCGGCGCGGGTGACTTCATCCAGGCGCAGTTCACCTATACCAAGAATGCCATGGTCTATTCTGGCATCTCGGTTGACGGCGTTGCGGTTCCTGGACGGGCAATGGCCTGGCGATGAGCTGCGCCGATACTTACTACGCCGGTCTCGATCCGGTGACTGGCGCGTCTGTCTGGTCGACGCCGACCACCTGGACGGTCGGCGCGACGATGGAGCATCACTTCAATCCTTACTTCTCGTTGGATCCGGAAATCTCCTACGCTCAGCTCCACTGGAACAACAGCTTGGGTCAGCTTTCCAACAACGCGGACAGCTGGATTGGCGGCGTCGTCGGTCACTGGGATCCCGTTCCTCAGCTCGACTTCGAACTCGACCTTCTCTATCAGGCGACCCATCAGTCGACCCCGGCCAACTGGCTGGCGACGGGCGGCACGATCATCGGCACGAACGGCGTTGCTACGACCCCGGCGGCGTTCAAGTCCAACAACGACGGCTTCACTGGCCGTCTGCAGATCTCCCGCAGCTGGTAACAGCGGCAGGTTTCTCTCTGCGAACCCCGGAGCTCACGCTCCGGGGTTTTTTATTGGGGCCGCTCCAGGATCATCGTCGGCGCGATTCGACCGCAATGCGCGCTGGCCGAATTGCTCGGGCCGAATGTTCGCCGAACTGTGAGATATTTCCAACGGCGTATACGCGGCGCATGGGGCCTGGGCAGCGCGAGACACGCGGAAATTACAGCTGTTGATGGAATGCCGCAGCGACGGCGCCGGTCGCGAGGACAATTGCGAGCGCGACGATGCGCGTCATGACGCGATAGCCGCCGCGCCTCCTGAACCCCTCGCCTGTCACGGTTGGCGTGACGCGCTGCGCGGTCAAAACGGCTCTTTACGCAGTCCCGCGTAATACAGCCGCTTTTTCGCCCAGCGCAGCCATTTAGCGGGCTTGGAAGTTGGCCGGGCCGGAACGGTCGGGTCGGTGACCGTGCGTTTGAGACCGACATGGTGCGCGACGCCGGGAATGAAATAGGCCTCCCGTCCTCCTTCGCGCTTGATCAGCGCGGAAAGCTGATCGTGCCGCATCCGCGCAAATGGCGCATAGGTCCAATAGAGTTTCGTGCGCATAAGTCCGGGACTGTGCGACCAGCCGAAAAATTCCGGATGGGCGTCCCGGTGCATGACGCGGTACGACGCGCCGTTCACGGTAAGCGGGTCGGAGCGCCGATGATACTTCTGCTTGATTTCCGAGAAATAGCGCATGGCGACATTGGCGATATCCTCGCGCGTCTCCAGCACGCCGATCGCCGACGCCCAGTCGATCCTGCGATCGAAAAGCCAGTCGTCATCCATATGAAAGAGATAGGGAGTTTTGACCACGCTATAGAGGCGGTCGATCGAACGCATCAGGCCGCCACGCTCGGGCCCCGAAAGAATCGTCATGTCCGGATAGGCGGCCTTCAATTCGGCGGTTATCGCCGGATCGGCGGAATCGTCGGAAATGATGAAATTGCCGCCCTGGTGGAGCGCTCTAAAGCTGTCGAGCGTGCCCTTGAGAAGATCGAGGCGACCGCAGCTTGTCAGACAGATCGTGACCGTGTCGGGAACCACGTCCATTGGCTCAGGAAGCATCGGGACCATCCGAATTTCACGCCCTAGTCGGGGCGCCCATTGCACCATTGCGATCGCAAGCGGCCTGTCAACCTCGTCGATAGAACCAAATCATCGCCGACGCGCCTTCCGACGGTTCGGCGACGGATTCGCGAACGGATCGAAGCCCTGGACCTTGCCAGCCGCCGCAACGGCTTGCGCCGATTTCATTGAGCCTCGATACTAAGGCGATCGAGGCCGCCTGGCCCGAGCGCCAGCGAGGTCCGCCGGGAAAATGATGCGACAATACGAACTTGTCGATCGCGTCCGTAAATACAATCCGGACGCCGACGAGGATCTGCTCAATCGCGCCTATGTCTATGCGATGAAGGCGCATGGCGCGCAAAAGCGCGCCTCCGGCGATCCCTATTTTTCGCACCCGCTCGAAGTCGCCGCGATCCTGACCGATCTCAAGCTCGACGACGCCACCATTGTCGCCGGCGTATTGCACGACACGATCGAGGACACCGCCGCCACGCGCGAAGAAATCGATAATGTGTTTGGCAAGGAAATCGGCGCCCTGGTCGACGGCCTGACCAAGCTGAAGCGCCTCGATCTGGTCACCAAACCGGCGCAGCAGGCGGAGAATTTTCGAAAACTGCTGCTCGCTATCGCCGACGACGTGCGCGTTCTCCTCGTCAAGTTGGCTGATCGCCTGCACAATATGCGCACGCTGAATTTCATGCCGCCGGAAAAGCGCGCGCGCATCGCCCAGGAAACCCTGGACATTTACGGCCCACTGGCGGGTCGCATGGGCATGCAGGGCCTGCGCGCCGAACTCGAGGAGCTTTCATTCCAGCATTTGATGCCCGAAGCGCATGCAATGATCCTGACCAGGCTCGAAGAGCTCAAGGCGAAGAATGGCGCGCTCATCGTCAAAATTGAAAAAGAGCTGACCGACCAATTCGCCAAACGCGGCATCAAGGTTCAGGTGAAGGGGCGGCAGAAGCAGGCCTATTCCGTATGGCGCAAGATGGAGCGGCGTTCGATCGCCTTCGAACAGCTCTCCGACATCTATGGCTTTCGCATCATCGTCGACTCGATCGCCGATTGCTATGCCGCCGTCGGCGTCGCTCATACGACCTGGCCGTCCGTACCCGGTCGTTTCAAGGATTATATTTCGACGCCCAAACAGAATGACTATCGCTCGATCCACACCACGGTGATCGGGCCGGGCAGCCAGCGCGTCGAACTGCAGATTCGCACGCTGGAGATGCATGAGATCGCCGAATATGGCATCGCCGCGCATGCGCTCTATAAAGACGCGCCCGGCGCGCCGGACGGTTCCCGCACCGGCGAGAGCCGCGCCTATCGCGGATTGCGGCGCACGATCGAAGCGCTGTCGGGCGACGATTCCGAGAAATTCCTCGAACATACCAAGCTTGAATTGTTCCAGGATCAGGTCTTTTGCTTCACGCCCAAGGGCAGGCTGATTGCGCTGCCGCGCGGCGCGACGGCGATCGACTTCGCCTATGCCGTCCATACCGATGTCGGCAATTCGGCGGTCGGCGCCAAGATCAACGGGCGCATCGCGCCGTTGATCTCGGAATTGCATAATGGCGATGAGGTGGTGATCGCGCGCTCCGATACGCAGACGCCGCCGGCCGCCTGGGAATCCGTCGTCGTCACCGGGCGCGCGCGCGCCGCCATCCGCCGCGCGACGCGCGAGGCGGTGAAGGCGCAATATGGCGGGCTCGGGCGACAGATCATCGAGCGCGCCTTCAAACGGGCGGGGCGCGTTTTCGCCGAGGACAAGCTCAAGGCGGCCCTGCCGCGCCTGGCGCGCGCCTCGCTCGACGATGTGTTCGTCGCGGTCGGGCGCGGCGAAATGTTCTCGGGCGATGTGGTGCGCGCCATTCATCCCGACTTCAAGGAGGAGCGCGCCTCCGGCCCGGCGCCGGCCAAGAGCGAGAGCGGCTGGTTCGGCTTGAACAAAGTGGCGAACCTGATGTTCAAAGTGCCCGGGCAGGGCGAGGCGGAGGGTTCGATCCCGATCCGCGGCGCGCGCGGCGACCTGCCCGTGCGCTTCGCGCCCAAGGGCGGCGCCGTGCCAGGCGAGCGGATTATCGGCATCATGACGCCGGGCGAGGGCATTACGATCTATCCCATCCATTCCCCCGCTTTGACCGCCTTTGACGACCGGCCCGAACTCTGGCTCGACGTGCGCTGGGATATCGATAGCGCGCGCAAGGAGCTCTATCCCACCCAGATCGTCGTCACCGCGCTCAACGAGCCGGGCGCGCTCGGGATTGTCGCCACGACGATCGGCGAGACCGGCGGCAATATCGACAATATCGGGTTCGTCCCGCATGCGACCGACTTTCGCGAAATGCTGATCGACCTTGAAGTCTGGGACATCAAACATCTCAATACGATCCTCTCCCAGCTTCGCGCCAAAAGCGTCGTCAGCAAGGTCGAGCGCCTGAGCGGGTGAGTTTGTCGGATTGTGAGCGTCTCAGTCGCCTCTTTTGGCGTTGCAAAAGCGGCTCGATGCGCGCGGGCGCCGAATTTCATTGCTCCACCGTCTTGGCCGGGCTTGTCCCGGCCATCCACGCGGGTTGGGCAGGCGCCATGCGGCTACTGATCGGCGTGGATGGCCGGGACAAGCCCGGCCAAGACGGTGGAGCAATGAAATTCGGCGCCCGTGCGCATCGAGCCGCTTTTGCAACGCCAAAGGAGGCGACTGAGACGCTCGCAATCCGACATACTCACCCGCTC
>DATBZF010000151.1:0-55856 GCA_036513315.1 Roseiarcus sp. | reverse complement strand
CACCGCTGAGACCTTTGTCAATGACGACCGCGAAGCGGTCGCCGCCTTCGGCGGTGGCCGAAAGGCCATCATTGACAAAGGTCTCAGCGGTGAAACACGCTCCGCCATGCGAAACGATGGATCACACTCGACCGTTTCAGTGTCGTTGGTCTCGCGCCGGCGCGGCCCGCGCCTTCTTGCAGAGAACCGGCCCGAACGAATGCTGTTGAAACTTTTGTCTCCTATCCTGCACATCAACGAATTAGTGAACCTGCACAATTGCGAGTGAGCGCAGCGACGAAGCAATCCAGACTGGGCCGCGTCACGATCGGTACGGACTGCTTCGCAGACGCCTTGGCGACCGATCGAGACGACGGTTCTCTGAAACTGAGCCTGGATTGCTTCGTCGCTGCGCTCCCTCGCAATCGACGGTTCTATGTCTCCGGCAGCCAGACCGCCATGCGATTGGGTCCGCGATTGTTCCAGATATAATAGGGGACAGCGGTCAGTCGGGCGCCTTGGCGCGGGAAGGGCTGCGTCTGGTAGAGAGCGCCGTCCTCGTCGGCCTTCGCGACCTCGGCGTCGGCAACGATGGTGACGATTCCGTCGAACAGATCCTTCCGGAATTCGGCGCGCGCCTGCGCCGCCTTGGGCAGCCGTAGCAGAGGCGTTGGCGTCGAGGGATTGTCGATTTCCTCGACGCAATAGATCAACGGGCCGCGCCGCAGGGCGACCCGTCCGATATCGCCGCGGACGTTGGGATTGGCGTAGAGCCTCTCGACGGGCGTGGGCAGGTCGAGTTCGACGACATCGCCTTTGCGCCATTCGCGGCGGATCAGCGCATAGCCGCGGCTCGCCGCGACATTCGCCAGCGGGGCGCCGTTGAGAGCGATGCTGAAGGAGCGCGCCCAGCCGGGGATGCGCAGTTTCAGGGTGAATTCGGCGGGCTCGTTCGGCTCTATCTCAATTGTCGCCTTGCCGGACCAGGGATAGTCGGCCTGCTGGCTGATCCCGACGCGGCGCCCGTCGAGCGACATTGTCGCCTTGTTGGTTCCGTACAGGTGCACGGCGAGCGCGCCTTCGCCGGTCGAGTAGAAATAGCCGCCGACCGAGGCGACGAGGCGCGCGACATTCATGGTGCAGCAAGGGCAGGGATGCCATTCCCACCGCTTGTGGCTGCCGTCGCTCTCCAGCGGGTTTTGATAGAAATAGCGCGTGCCTTCGCGCGACAGGCCCGATAGAGCGCCATTGTACAGCGCCAGCTCGAGAACGTCGGCATAGGCGCCGTCGCAGTCGATGTTGAGCATGCGCTGCGCCCAGAAAATCAGCGCGACCGACGCGCAGGTCTCGGCATAGGCGGTGTCGTTGGGCAGGTCGTAGTCTTTGGTGAAGCCTTCGTTCGAGGCCGAGGGGCCAACGCCGGCGGTGACATACATGCGCTTGGTCGTCACATCGCGCCAGACGGCCTCGCAGGCTTTCTTGAGCGATGGGTCGCCAATGTCGGACGCCAGATCCGCCATCGCGGCGTAGAGATAGAGGGCGCGCACGGCGTGGCCGACCGCCTTGTCCTGTTCGCGCACCGGTTTGTGCGACTGGCTGTATTCATGCGTGCTGAACCAGTATTTTCCGGGATCGTCGCCGCGAGCGACCGCCTCGACATCGAAATAATGCGGGCTCTGATTGCCGCGCTCGTCGACGAAATAGGCGGCGAGGTCGAGATGGGCTGGATTGCCTGTCACATGGTGCAGCTTGATGAGCGCGAGCTCGATTTCGGGATGCCCGCAATAGCCGCGTTTCTGGCCGGGACCGGGGCCGAAGGTCGCGGCGATGTGGTCGACATAACGGCAGAAAATGTCGAGCAGCCGGCGCCGGCCAGTCGCCTGGAAATAGGCGACGGCGCCCTCGATCATGTGGCCGGCGCAATAGAGCTCGTGCCGGTCGCGCAGATTGGTCCAGCGCTTGTCGATCTCCCGCCCGATATACCAGCAATTGAGATAGCCGTCGGCGAGCTGGGTCTGGGCGAGCCAGTCGGTGATCTCCTCGATCCGCGCCTCGATGATCGCATCGCGCCGGTGCGAAAGCGCGTAGCTCGCCGCTTCGATCCATTTGCCGACGTCCGAATCCCAGAAGACCTGCGTCGACATGCCGTGATTGCTAACCGGGATGCGCAGCGGCGGCGCCGGTTTCGGCGCTCTCATCGATTCCAGAATGCCGTGGCGCTGAAGCTGCTCATATTGGCTGGGGATCGTCCGTGTCAGCACGGTCTCAAGTCGCTCGTGCCAGAAGCCTTCGCCGAAATCGACGGCGGCAAATGGCGCCGGCGTATATTTTCGCATGATCGCTTTCCCCTCAATAAGTTCGAGATTCAATTCGGCGCGTTCGCGCCGCAGGATTGGCGCACGATCAGGCTGCATGGCAGTCGCCGCACGCCCTTCAGGCGGGCGCCGGCGATCATTTCCATCAACCGTCGTCCGGCTTCGCGGCCAAGTTCTTTCAGATTCATGTCGATGGTGGTCAGCGCCGGCCGCGTCGCCTCGGCGAGAATCTGCCAATTGTCGAAGCCAACGATCGACACCGATTCGGGAACGCCGATGCCGCGCTCGCGCAGGCCGTCGGCGATGCCGCGCGCGATCTGGTCGTTGCCGCATACAATGCCGTCGGGCGCCGCTGCGCCGCTGTCGAATAGCGAGGCCAGCGCACGGCGGCCCCAGTCCTCCGACCATGCGCCCGTCAGGCAATAGTCATCCGGCGCCGACAGCCCGCAGGCGCGCAGCGCGGCGCGATAGCCCTGACGGCGCAGGCGCACCGCCTCGAAATGTTCCGGCCCGGTGACATGGGCGAGGCGTCGTCGTCCGAGTTTCATGAGATGTTCGGTCGCCATGAAGGCGCCGCCCTCGTCGTCAGGCAGCAGGCATAGAGCGTCGGGGTCTTCGGTCTGCGAGAACACATAGAGCACCGGCGGGCCGGCGGCGGCGACGCCGAGAGGCGGGCGCCGGTCGGCGCGGCGCGCCGTGACGACAATGCCATCGACCCGTTTGCCGAGCAGCGATCGCACGTGATGGGCTTCGCGCTCGGGATCGTCGGTCGCGTTGCACATGAAGACGGCGATGCTCTGGTCGGCCATGCATTCTTCCAACCCCTCCATGATCGGCATGGCGAAACGGCCGAAATTGTCTTTCGAGATCAGCCCGACGGTGAGGCTGTGGCCGCGGTGGAGGCTCTGGGCGAGGTCGTTGGGCCGAAAGGCGAGCTGTTTGGCCGCGGCGATCACGCGCTCGCGCGTCTCGGGTTTCAGACGGCCGCCGCGGTTGAGCGCCTTCGACACCGTGCCGATGCTGACTTTGGCGAGGCGCGCGACATCGTGGATGGTGGTCTGCGGATTGGCGCCGCGTCGGCGCGTCTCTCGCCCGTCGCTCTCATTGGTCATTTGATGGCGCCGTTGAGGAAGCCTGACACGTAATATTTCTGCAGCAGCAGATAGATCAGCAGGCAGGGCAGGATCGAGATGATGACGCCGGCCTGCACCGCGCCCCAATCGACCGCGCCGAAATGGCCTTGCCGCACGCCGACCAGCATGACCGGCATGGTGAAGCCGGTCTCCCTGTTCATGAAGATCAGCGCGGCGATGAATTCGTTCCACGATGCGATGAAGGCGAACAAAGTCAGCGTGACGATCGAGGGCAGCGAGGCTGGCAGGAATATCCACCACAGGGCCTGAAAGCTCTTGGCGCCGTCCATCACCGCCGCTTCCGCCAATTCCTTCGGCACCGCCTCGAAACTGTTGCGCATGAGATAGACGCTGAAGGGCAGCTGCAGCACGGTATGGACGATCGCCAGGCCGAGATAGGTATTGGCGAGGCCGAGCGTCGTGAACAGGCGGTGCAGCGGCGTCAACAGCGCCTGATAGGGCGCCATCAGGCTGAGCAGCAGAACGAGAAAGATCGCTTCCTTGGCGGGGACCGGAAAACAGGCAAGGCCATAGCCGGCGGGAACCGCGAGCAACAGGCAGAGCGCGATAGTCAGGAAGGCGACCGCGAGAGAGTTGAAGAGATAGGTCGGCAGGCCGGCCTGATAGTGGAACACCCGCACATAATTTTCGAAGCTGAGCGCCGAGGGAAAATAATGTGGGGGCACGGCGGAAGCTTCCGCGCTGGTCTTCAGCGAGGCGAGCAGCGACATCACAATCGGAAACAGCATCACCGCCATGATCGCGACGCAGAGCGCGGCGAAGAGATAGAGACGCGGCGTCGCGGCGGTCCGGCGAAAGGCGGCGCGCTGCGATCTGGCTTCGCGCACGGCGGGCGCGGAGCTAGCCAGGCCGGCGCCGGGCGAGGATTGCGGCGCCGTGTTCATGTCGGCGCGCCCCGCCGCATCAGCAGGAGCTGCGCAGTCGAGGCGATGAAGATGATCGCCATCAGCAGCAGCGAAAGCGTCGCGCCATAGCCCTGTTTGAAATAGATGAAGGAATTTTGGTAGATCCAGTAGACGGAGGTGAAGGTCTCGCTCTTCGGGCCGCCCGCCGTCATGATGTAGAACTGGTCGAAGGCGAGCATCGATCCGATCGCGCTGACCAAAGTCGTCAGTGCGATCGTGCGCAAGGTCAGCGGCAAGGTGATGCGCACGACCCGCTGCCAATAGCCCGCGCCGTCGAGCATCGCCGCCTCATAAATGTCGGCGCCGACCGATTGGATGCCGGCGACCAGCAGGATCATGCCGTAGCCGACGACCTTCCAGACGATCGAGGCGATGACGGCCCATAGGCCCAGCGTCGCATCGGCGAACCAGACCATCGGCTGGGCGATCAATCCGAGATCCTGGAGCAATTTGTTGATCAGGCCGACCTGCTCGTCGAACAGCCAGACCCAGAGCAGGCTCGAACTGCCAAGGCCGATGATGACGGGCATGAAGACGATGGTGCGCGTCAGCCTGGCGATGCGCGGCGGCGCCACCGCGAGCAGCGCAAGCAGAAACCCGGCCCCGATCAGGATTGGGGTGATGAACAGCGTATAGCGCGCAGTGAACGCCAGGGAACCCCAGAAGGTGGCGTCGCCGGCGGCTTTGACATAATTCTTCAGCCCGATGAATTCGCCGCCGCCGAGCAGCGAGGCGTTCGTCAACGACATGCGGATCAGGTCCAGCATCGGATAGATGACGAACACGGCGACAAATACGAGGGCAGGCGCCGCATAGAGAAGGCCGACGGCGCCGCGGCGCATCGCGATCATCGCCTGTCCCGCAAATCTGTCGCGTTGGATGCCTGCGCTTCGCTCATTCGTTGGCGATTTCCTTCATCTTGGCCTTGGCGGTCGCGATCGCCTCGTCCACCTTGCCGTCGAAGACGGCGGTCTGGATCATCTGGATCCAGGGCGAGGAATCGCTGTTGACCATGTCGTTGAAGTGGAACACCCAGGGGACATAGCCGATGCCGACCGCCTTGGCGGTGGTGACGACGCGAGGTTCGGCCTGGAAATATTTGTTGGTCGCCAGATCGGTGCGCGATGGCAGGATATTGTTCTTGGCGAGGCCCTCCAATTGCGCGTCGTCGGTCAATTCCCATTTGATGAACGACAAAGCGATGTCGCTATGCTTGCTGCCTTTGGGGATGGCGACGACGTCGCCGCCGACGAAGGCCGAGGCCTGGCCCTCCTTGGCGCCGGGTAGGAAGGCGACGCCGAAATCCAGATTGGGCGCGTCCTTCTTCAGATCGGAAATCAGGAAGCCGCCAGCGCCCTGGATGCCAATCTTACCGGTCTTGAAATTGGCGACGAAATTGGCGCCATTGTCCGGCTGCGCGCTTTTGGGGATCAGGCCTTCGCTCCACATGTCGCGGAACAGCTGCAGCACTTCCTTGACGCCGGTCCCGGCCAGCGGCTCCTCGTCGCCATTGGCGGGCAGGATTTTCGCGCCGGAGGCGACCATCATCGGCGAGGTTGTGAAAATATTGCAGCCAGGGCAGGACCCGGAGAAATAGAAGCCGTAAACATCCGGCCCCAGCGCGCGAATCTTCTTGGCGTCATCATGGATGTCTTGCAGCGACGCGGGCGCCTTGTCGGGGTCGAGGCCCGCCTTGCGAAACAGATCCTTGTTATAGATCAGGATCGAGACATCGGGCGTGAAGCCGGTGCCGTAAAGGCGGTCCTTATAAGTCGCCAGATGGGTGAAGGCGGGGGCGACCTTGGCGAAATTGGCGTCGCCCTTCATCGCATCGGTGATGTCGGTGAGCAGGCCGGCGCGCATGAAATCGGGCATATAAATCAGATCGAAGGAGATGACGTCGGGCACGTCGCCGGACTGCACGCCGATCGCAAGTTTCGAGACCACCTGATTGTCGGGGATCACGGTCAGTCCGATCTTGTCGGCATGGCCCGTATTCCAGAGATCGACGAGATGCTGGGCGGCGTTGGCGCCGCTGGCGCGCACCCACATGGTGAGATTTTCCGCCGCCTGGGACGGCGAATTCGCCGCCAGGGCCAAAGTCGCGCCAAGGATCGCGCGCCGCAATGCTGTCGAAACGCCCATCTCATCCTCCCCTGTTCGAGCCGGTTCTGACCGGTCTCGCGAGGCGCCGCCGCTGGTGTCGTGAGGGGCGCGTCTGATTGCTATTTTATCTGGGAAAAGCTTTTCCCACAAGATCGCGGCTTCTGAATTCTGATGGGTCGCGCGAGCCGCTCACTCGCCGTCCGGGCTGTTCTTTCGAAGCGCCTTGACCACGCCGCGCCGCCCCTTGGCCTCTAGCCGCCGCGTTTTCGAGGCGAGCGTCGGGCGCGTCGCGCGCCGCGGCTTAGGGCGTTCCTGCGCCTTGAGGACCAGCGCCGCCAGCCGCTCGCGGGCGTCCTCGCGGTTGCGGGTCTGGCTGGAGAAGCGCTGTGCGAAAATCACGATGACGCCTTCCTGGGTCATGCGCGAGCCCGCCAGGCGGGCAAGACGCTCGGCGACGTCTTCGGGCATCGCGGTGCGCCGCGCGTCGAAACGCAATTCGACCGCCGTCGACACTTTATTGACGTTCTGGCCGCCGGGCCCCGAGGCGCGAACGAAATTCTCGGCGATGGCGCTTTCGTCGATGAACAGCGCCCCGATCTTCATGCGTTCCTCCCGCCGAGGAGCCGGCGGCTCAGCGCCACTCCCGGATGTCGACGAACCTGCCGGCGATCGCCGCCGCCGCCGCCATCGCGGGCGACACCAGATGGGTGCGGCCCTTGTAGCCCTGACGGCCCTCGAAATTGCGGTTCGAGGTCGAGGCGCAGCGCTCGCCCGGCGCCAGCTTGTCGGGGTTCATCGCGAGGCACATCGAACAGCCCGGCTCACGCCAGTCGAAGCCCGCCGCCTTGAAGATGGCGTCGAGCCCCTCCTGCTCGGCCTGCGCCTTGACGAGGCCCGAGCCCGGCACGACCATCGCCTTGACGCTGCCCGCCACATGGCGCCCCTCGATGATCTTGGCGGCGGCGCGCAAATCCTCGATCCGGCCATTGGTGCACGAGCCGAGAAACACGCGGTCGATCGCGATGTCGGTGATCTTCTCGCCGCCATTGAGGCCCATATAGTCGAGCGCGCGCTTGATCGAGGCGCGTTTGTGCTCGGTCTTGCCGTCTTCGACATGCGGCACCTGGCCGCTGATCGAAACGACGTCCTGCGGGCTGGTGCCCCAGGAGACGATCGGCGGCAGGCGCGCGGCGTCGAGGCGCACTTCATGGTCGAAATGCGCGCCTTCGTCGGTGTGCAATGTCGACCAATAGGCGACCGCCCGGTCCCAGAGTTCGCCCTTGGGCGATTTGGGGCGGCCCCTCAGATAGGCGAAGGTCTTCTCGTCGGGCGCGATCATGCCTGCCCGGGCGCCGCCTTCGATCGACATGTTGCAGACGGTCATCCGCCCTTCCATCGACAGAGCGCGGATCGCCTCGCCGGCATATTCGATGACATGGCCGGTGCCGCCCGCCGTGCCGATCTCGCCGATGATCGCCAGGATGATGTCCTTGGAGGTGACGCCGGCGCCCAGAGCGCCATCGACCGTCACCCGCATGTTCTTGGCCTTGGACTGGATCAGCGTCTGGGTGGCGAGCACGTGCTCGACCTCCGAGGTGCCGATGCCGTGAGCGAGAGCGCCGAACGCGCCATGAGTGGAAGTGTGGCTGTCGCCGCAGACGATCGTCGTGCCCGGCAGCGTGAAGCCCTGTTCCGGTCCGATGATATGGACGACGCCCTGGCGGGCGTCGAATTCGTTGTAATATTCGATGCCGAATTCCCGCGCGTTTTCGGCCATCTGCTCGACCTGCAGGCGGCTTTCGGGATCCGCGATGCCGCCCGAACGGTCGGTGGTCTGGATGTTGTGGTCGACGACGGCGAGCGTCTTCTCGGGCGCGCGCACCTTGCGTCCGGCCATGCGCAGTCCTTCAAAAGCCTGCGGGCTGGTCACCTCATGGACAAGATGGCGGTCGATATAAAGGAGGGTCGAGCCTTCCGATTGTGTCTCGATGACGTGGTCGTCCCAGATCTTGTCGTAGAGCGTACGGGCCTTGGGCATCAATGGCTCCCGCGCCGCGGCGGCGCATGAGGGTGGGTTGCGTTGGGCGCTATGTAAGCCTAAGCGGCCAAAGAGGAAAGAGGGGCGTTCGGGGTCCAAGTTTCCGATGGGCCACGCCGACGAGCCGCCGTCAAGCGGCTGCGCCGCTCTTTCGCTTCGCTACAGTCCCTTCGGGATGGCTGCGTCTCGTCGACGTGACGGTTGGCATCCATGCCAAGCCAAAAGCCAGCGCCGCGCGCAGCGGTCAGGGCTCGCGAAGCGATGGCGCAGCGGCTTGGCTCGGACGATGCTTTGCATTCGCCTTGACTTGACGGCGAGCACGGCGATGGCAGCGCGACGGTTCTCTGTAGCAGCAACTTCCGCTGCGGCCCCGTGACGCCGCCCCGCTCGCATCCTATTGTAGGTCGGCTTATCCCCTCCCCAGAGCCCGCCATGCGCTCCAGCAAGACCATCCACGTCATCTCCTGCCATGCCGAGGGCGAGGTCGGCGATGTCATTGTCGGCGGCGTCGCGCCGCCGCCGGGCGCGACGCTGTGGGAGCAATCGCGCTTCATCGCACGCGACGGGACGTTGCGGGATTTCATGCTGAACGAGCCGCGCGGCGGCGTGTTCCGCCATGTCAATCTGCTCGTGCCGCCCAAAGATCCCCGGGCGCAGATGGGCTTCATCATCATGGAGCCCGAGGACACCCCGCCAATGTCCGGCTCCAATTCGATCTGTGTCGCCACCGTGCTGCTCGACGGCGGCATTCTGCCCATGCAGGAGCCGGAGACGCGTTTGATCCTTGAGGCGCCAGGCGGGCTGATCGAAGTCGTCGCCGAGTGCCGGAACGGCAAGGCCGAGCGGATCAGCGTGCAGAACGTGCCCTCGTTTGCTGACAAGCTCGACGTGGCGCTGGAAGTGGAGGGGTTTGGCGCGCTCAAGGTCGACATCGCCTATGGCGGCGACAGTTTCGTCATCGTCGACGCGGCGGCGCTGGGCTTTTCGATCCAGCCCGACGAGGCGCGCGATCTTGCCGAGGCTGGCATGAAAATCACCGCGGCGGCGAATGCCCAATTGGGCTTCAGGCATCCGGAAAACGCCGAATGGGACCATATCTCGTTCTGCCAGTTCGCCGGGCCGCTGACGCTGGTGGAGGGCGTGCTGACTGGCTCCAATGCGGTAGTCGTGCGGCCCGGCAAGATCGACCGATCGCCGACCGGCACCGGCTGTTCGGCGCGCATGGCGGCGCTGCATGCGCGCGGCCGCATGAAGGTCGGCGATGGCTATCGCGCGCGCTCGATCATCGGCTCCACATTCGATTGCCGGATCGCCGGCGAAGTGAGCGTTGCCGGCCGTCCGGCGATCCTGCCCGTCATCTCAGGCCGCTCATGGATCACCGGATCTCACCAGCACATGCTCGACCCCGCCGACCCCTGGCCGGCCGGCTACCGGCTCGCCGATACCTGGCCGCGGCTGGGATAGGCGGATCAATGCTGTCGCCGATCGCGCCTCCTAGTAGGACAGTCCGACGTAGTTCTCGGCGAGCGCCTGCGAAGCCGCCTTTGAGCCGAAGAGATAACTGAGTTCCGCGCCCTGGACGCGCGCGTCGAAGCTCTCGTTGTCGCCGAATTTGTGCATGAGCTGGGTCATCCACCAGGAAAAGCGCACCGCTTTCCATACTCGCGCCAGGCAGTCCTGCGAATAAAGGTCGATGCCGGCGCTGTCGCGGTCCTGGTAGAAGGCGACGAAGGCGCGGCTCAGGATGCGAACATCGGAAACGGCGAGATTGAGTCCCTTGGCGCCGGTCGGCGGCACGATATGGGCGGCGTCGCCGGCCAGAAACAGGCGCCCCCAGCGCATCGGCTCGGCGACGAAGCTGCGCAGCGGCGCGATGCTCTTTTCGATCGAAGGGCCAATCGTCATCGCGGCCGTCGCCTCGGGGCCGAGGCGGGTTTTCAGCTCGTCCCAGATGCGCTCGTCCGGCCAATTCTCGAGCCTCTCGTCGACCGGGCACTGGATGTAATAGCGGCTGCGAGTCGGCGAGCGCATGCTGGCGAGCGCGAAACCGCGGGCATGACGCGCATAGATCAATTCATGCGAGCAGGGGGGCACTTCGGCGAGAATGCCGAGCCAGCCAAAGGGATAGACGCGCTCGAATGTCTTGACCTCGGCGGCCGGCATCGAACGGCGGCCGATTCCATGCGAACCGTCGCAGGCGGCGATAAAATCGCAGGGGATCTCGTGGCTCCCGCCGCCGGCGCGATAGGTCAGGTTCGGCCGGTCGCTGTCGGAGTCATGGATGGCGACGTCGGCCGCCTCATAGACGGTCGGCGCCCCGGCTTCCGCGCGGGCGTCGCCGAGGTCGCGGGTCAGCTCGGTCTGGCCATAGACCATCACCCTTTTGCCGCCGGTCAGTTCGGCCAGATCGATACGGTGGCGGACGCCGTCATAGGCAAGATCGAAGCCGCCATGCGGCAGGCCCTCGCGGCGCATGCGCGCGCCGACTTGCGCCTCGTCGAGGAGGTCGACTGTGCCCTGTTCGAGCACGCCCGCCCGGATGCGCGCCTCGACATAGGGGCGGCTCTGACGCTCGAGGATGATCGTTTCGACGCCGGCCCGATGCAGCAAATGGCCAAGAAGCAGCCCGGCCGGCCCGGCGCCGACAATGGCGACTTGGGTGCGCTGCGCCGCCATCGACCTTTTGGCCCCACTCGCGCGCGTTGGGCGCGCCTTCGTTTGATTCTATCCAATAGTTATATGATATAAGATTCTAGGCGTCAACAGGCGGAGCGGTCCCTTGTCTTGCCGAAGGCGGGGACGAGAAATGGAGCGTCGCGCCGCCGGCCGCCGAATCCATTTCAGCCAAATTCCACGCTTTTCCCTCTTCCCAGCGCCGTTATCCGGCCTAAATAACGGGAATGCCGCTTCATGCGGCAAATCCATCATCGTTGGACTGGTCGGCGTCGCTTCGGGGCCCGGCCGGGGCTGAGGAGAAACGAAATGAATTTGGAAAAATACACCGAACGTGCGCGCGGCTTCATCCAGAGCGCGCAATCCCTGGCGCTTCGCGAAGGCCACCAGCAGTTCACCCCCGAGCACCTCCTGAAAGTGCTGCTCGACGACGACCAGGGCCTGTCGGCCGGGCTGATCGACAAGGCGGGCGGCCGTTCGCGCGACGCGCTCGCCCAGGTCGAACTGGCGCTCGCAAAATTGCCTAAAGTGCAAGGCTCGGGCGCCGGCCAGCTGTATCTCGCGCCGACCACCGCGCGGCTGTTCGACAATGCCGAGAAGATCGCCCAGAAGGCGGGCGATTCCTTCGTCACCGTCGAGCGCCTGCTGCTCGCCATTGCGATGGAGAAGGGCGCGGAAGCGGGCAAGATTCTGAGCGCCGCCGGCGTCTCCGCCCAGACCCTGAATCTGGCGATCGAGGATCTGCGCAAGGGCCGCTCCGCCGATTCGGCGAGCGCTGAAAACGCGTATGACGCTCTGAAGAAATATGCGCGCAACCTCACTGACGCCGCCCGCGCCGGCAAGCTTGATCCGGTGATCGGCCGCGACGAGGAAATCCGCCGCACCATCCAGGTGCTGTCGCGGCGCACCAAGAACAATCCGGTGCTGATCGGCGAGCCCGGCGTCGGCAAGACGGCGATCGTCGAAGGCCTCGCTTTGCGCATCGTCAATGGCGACGTGCCGGAATCGCTGAAGGATAAGAAACTGCTCGCCCTGGACATGGGCGCGCTGATCGCCGGCGCGAAATATCGCGGCGAATTCGAGGAGCGCCTGAAGGCCGTGCTCAACGAAGTCACCGCGGCCGAGGGCGGCATCATCCTGTTCATCGACGAAATGCACACTTTGGTCGGCGCCGGCAAGGCTGATGGCGCGATGGACGCCTCCAACCTGTTGAAGCCGGCGCTGGCGCGCGGCGAATTGCATTGCATCGGCGCGACCACGCTCGACGAATATCGCAAACATGTCGAGAAGGACGCCGCGCTCGCGCGCCGCTTCCAGCCGGTGTTCGTCTCCGAGCCGACCGTCGAGGACACGATCTCGATCCTGCGCGGCCTCAAGGACAAATACGAACTCCACCATGGCGTGCATATCACCGACGCGGCGATCGTCGCGGCGGCGACCTTGTCGAACCGCTATATCGCCGATCGCTTCCTGCCCGATAAGGCGATCGACCTCGTCGATGAGGCCTCATCGCGCCTGCGCATGCAGGTCGATTCCAAACCCGAGGAGCTCGACGAACTCGACCGGCGCTTCATCCAGCTCAAGATTGAGCAGGAGGCGCTGAAGAAGGAGACCGACGCTGCTTCCAAGGATCGCCTGAAGAAGCTGACCGGCGAGCTTGCCGATCTCGAAGAGAAGTCGGCCGCGCTTACGGCGCGCTGGCGCGCGGAGAAGGACAAGCTTGGCGCGGCGCAGAAGGTCAAGGAACAGCTTGAGGCGGCGCGCAACGAACTCGCCGAAGTGCACCGTAAAGGCAATTATCAGCGCGCGGGTGAATTGACGTATGGCGTCATCCCCGATCTCGAAAAGAAGCTCGCCTTGAGCGAAGAGTCGAGCGCCGACAATCTCGTCGACGAGGCGGTGACGCCCGACATGATTGCGCAGGTCGTCTCGCGCTGGACCGGCGTGCCGGTCGACAAAATGCTGTCGGGCGAGCGCGACAAGCTTCTCAAGATGGAGGACGAACTGGCCAGGCGCGTCGTCGGCCAGACCGAGGCGGTGACGGCGGTCGCCACCGCGGTGCGGCGCGCGCGCGCGGGCCTGCAGGATCCCCATCGCCCGATCGGCTCGTTCATGTTCCTGGGGCCGACCGGCGTCGGCAAGACCGAGCTGACCAAGGCTCTGGCGTCGTTCCTGTTCGACGACGACACTGCGATGGTGCGCATCGACATGTCCGAATATATGGAGAAACATTCGGTGTCGCGCCTGATCGGCGCCCCGCCCGGCTATGTCGGCTATGACGAGGGCGGCGCGCTCACCGAAGCGGTTCGGCGGCGCCCCTATCAGGTCGTGCTGTTCGACGAGATCGAGAAGGCGCATCCCGATGTCTTCAACGTGCTGCTGCAGGTGCTCGACGACGGCCGCCTCACCGACGGCCAGGGCCGCACCGTCGATTTCCGCAACGTGCTGATCGTGATGACCTCCAACCTTGGCTCCGAATATCTCGTCGGGCAGAAGGAAGGCGAGGATTCGAAGGCGGTCGAGGGCGAGGTGATGGCGGTGGTGCGCGGCCATTTCCGGCCCGAATTCCTCAACCGCGTCGACGAGATCATCCTGTTCCATCGTCTGCGTCGCGAGGATATGGCGGCCATCGTCGACATCCAGTTCCACCGCCTCGCCAAGCTTTTGGAAGATCGCAAGATCGTCCTGGAGCTCGACGCCAAAGGCCGCCAATGGCTCGCCGACAAAGGCTATGACCCGAGCTATGGCGCCAGGCCGTTGAAACGCGTGATCCAGAAAGCAGTGCAGGATCCGCTCGCGCAAATGCTGCTCGGCGGCGAACTCGCCGATGGCGCGACGATCAAGATCGGCGCGTCGCAGGGCGCGCTGACGATCAACGGCAAGCCGGTCGGCGCCTTGGCGGACGCTGAGGCGTCGAAAGGGAACAAGCCGGCGACAGTGGTGAACTTCCCGAAAGGGGCGTGAGGCGCTTCACGCGCGAGGCAGGCAACAGGCGAGATTGCCCGGCGGCAATCTCGCCCCCATCGGGCATCCTCACCCAGAGCATTCAGCATTGCGGCTTCACGCCCATTCGCCCTTGCGGAACACCGGCGCGCGGCTGCCGTCGGCGCGAACGCCGTCGATATCGATTCTGTCAGAGCCGATCATCCAATCGATATGGATGAAACTCTTGTTGCCGCCCCGCGCGGCAATCTCGTCAGGGCCGAGCTTGGCGCCATCGACGAAGCATTTCGAATAGCACTGGCCCAGCGCGATGTGGCAGGCGGCGTTTTCGTCGAATAGCGTGTTGAAGAACAGCAGCCCGCTTTTCGAGATCGGCGAGGAATGTGGCACCAGCGCCACTTCGCCGAGACGACGTGCGCCTTCGTCGGTGTCCAGCACCTTGTTCAGCACCGCCTCGCCGCGCGAAGCCTTTGCCTCGACGATGCGTCCCTCCTCGAACCGCACCGCGATATCGTCGATAAGCGTGCCCTGATAGGACAGCGGCTTGGTGCTGGCGACACGACCCTCCACGCGCCGCGCGTGCGGCGTGGTGAAGACCTCCTCGGTCGGGATGTTCGGGTTGCAGGTGATGCCGTTCTTGGCGGTCGCGGCTCCGCCCTGCCATTCGTGGCCGTCGGCGAGCCCGATCGTCAGATCCGTTCCCGGCCCGGAATAATGCAGCGCCGCGAATCTTTGGCCATTCAGCCATGCCGTTCGTGTGGCGAGGCCGGCGTTGTGCGCCGCCCATGCCGCGATCGGATCGTCATTGTCGACGCGCGAGGCGGCGAAAATCGCCTCGGCGAGTTTGGCCACCGCGACATGTTCCTCCTCGCTTGGAAACACTTGCCCAGCCCATGACGCGCCGGGATAGGCGATGATGTTCCAGTTGATGTCGAAGCCGGCGATTTTTTCGAGCGCCGGCTGGTAGGCGACAGAATTGGCCTTGTTGGCGCGCGCGACCTTGGACGGGTCCTCGCTGGAAAGCAGCATCGGATTGTCGCCGACAATGGCGAGGCGCGCGGTGTCTTCGGAAAAGGCCTTGGCGATGCCGTCATAGAGCCAGCCGGCGGCGCGACCGAAACTCTCCTCCCGCGCGAAGCGATAACGCGCGAGCGTGACTTCCTCGTCCGAGAGGATCGGCGTGACGAGACCGGCGCCGGCCCGATAGGCATGTTCGGCGATCCGCCGAACCAGCGGCAGCGCGCTCACCGGCGCGGTGAGCAGCAAATCCTGCCCCGCCTTAAGCCGCAGCCCGACCTTGACGGCGGTCTCGGCCAGCCTGTCGAGTTTTACAGGATCGATCGATGCGACGACATTGCGATTGTGGGTGGTCATGCGAATCCGGTCTGAAGGAGGGGTGGTCAGCGACGCTAGCGCGCCATCGCGATTATAATTATGGCCACGCGGTTTGGCCATTGCGCGCTATCGGGCCTCGGAGGCCAGATTTTCTAGATTTGGCGCAGCGCCTCGCCCAGCGCGCCGATCCGCATATCGATTTCGACGGCGACCGTCAGTATCTGGCTGAGCGTCGCTTCGTCCGTTTCGGTCGCCTGGCCCCGGCCGCGACGCGCGAGAGCGCGACCGCGCTCGGCGATCGTAGACGCGTAAGGGAGCGGCTCGCCCGCCATGCGGAGAAGCAGAGCCTCCGCCTGTTTTTCCGCCTCGCTCCAATTTCCGGCGAGCAGTGCGCGCTCGATCGTAAATCGGCGAAACCAAAAATGATTATGACCGACCGAACCTCTCGCCAGCAGCGCCTCGCCGGCGGCGAGTGCGGCCTCCTGTGCGTCCGGACTTTCCTCGAGCACCGCGAGCAGGCCGTGAATGATCGGTCCGACGAAGCCGGGGCCCGTCTCCTCCGAAATGTCGCGCGCGTTCCGGGCCAATGCGAGTGCGCCGGGCCGCTCGCCTTTCGACAAGGCGACCTCCGCGCATTGGGCGAGGATCACCGCCTCGTAGCGCCGCGCCTTCAGGGCGCGCGCCTGCTCCAACGCCTTGGCCTGAAACTCTTCGGCCTCCGCGTAGCGGCCCGCCGCGGTCAGGCAGAGTCCCAGCGATTGCACAGCGAACATTTCCGCGTGTCGATTGCCGATCCGCACCGCCGTCTCACAGGCGTTGCGCATGTCCTCCAGCCCGAGGTCGAACGCGCAGGTATAGATCTGGCAATGCCCCATCATCACGCGATTCGGCACGGCGATTCGCGTCAGGCCATCCGCGTCGCAGAGGTCGACGCAATCGGCGAAATGACGAAGGGCCGTCGCCATGCGGCAATCCATATATTGGGCGTCGGCCAGTCCACTCAGCGCCCGAGCCTGCCATTCCGGCGAAGCCAGCCTCCGCGCCGATACGAGCGCCTGTTCGTGCTCGCCGCGGCAGGCGGTGAGGTTGCCGCGGGCGAAATAGAGATTGCCACGCAGATAATGGATTTCCGCGAGGGCGCGATCGTCGGCGCTCGCCGCCGCCGGCGGCTCGGCCTCGGCCAGGGCCGAAAAAGCGTCGTCAAGGCGGGCGATCAGGCGATTGGCCGCGGCGCAGCCCAGCAGAGCGCGCCGCCGATCCGGCTCCTCCTGGCTGGCCGCCAACGCGCGGCGGTAAGCGTCCAGCGATTCCGTCCCGCGACCGGCTTCCTGGTGCAGGTCGCCCAGAAGCAATGCGAGGTCTGTCGCGTCGCGCGCGGCCGCCGCGATCGCGAGGCCGCGCGCGGCGAGCGCGACCGCTTGATCGTAGCGAAAGAGCGCCGCCTGTTCCTTGGACGCCGCCAGATAGGCGCGCGGCGCTTCGGAATCGCTGGCGCGATCCAGATGTTCGGCGCGAAGCACCGGATCGTCGGCGAAAATCGCGGCGGCGGATTTGTGGAGCTCGCGCCGCCGCGCATGAGTCAGCGAGCCATAGACGCCATCGCGGACCAGGGCGTGGGCGAACTGGAGATCCTCGCCCCGCGGCCGCAGGAGCACGTTTCGCAGCAACATTTCGCAGGAATAGCCCGGTTCTCTCAGCAGCGCCCGGAGATGGGCGAGACTGAAGCGCTGCCCGAGCGCCGACGCCGCCTGAATCGCCCGCCGGTCCTGCGCGGAGAGTAGATCGGTGCGCGCCAGCACCACGCTTTGTATTGAGCTCGGCAATTGACCGTCGGTGAGGTCTCCCGCGGTGCGTAGCAATTGTTCGAGGAACAACGGATTGCCGCCCGCGCGTTCGACGCATTGGGCGGCGAACGCGTCGCCGTCGATGAAGCGCCGCGCGATCGCCAGCGAGTCGGCCTGGGCAAGCGGCGACAGGTCGACGGTGATCAAGGTCGCGCCGGGAACCATGCCGCGCCAACGCGCATCGAGCGGATCGCCCTCGATGCGCGTTGTCATGATCAGCGTCGTCCGGCTTGTCGCGGTGGCGCTGGCGATTGCTGCGAGCAGGTTGAGCGTCTCCCCGTCGGCCCAATGAATATCTTCAATCGTAACCAGAAGGGCCTGTCGGGCCGCAGCGGCCTTCACCAGCGCCGCGACCACTAGCTCCTTGCCATGCGTGCGCGCCGCCGCGTCCATCGCTTCATAAAGCGATCGCCCCGTTTCCGGCTGCGGCGTCTCGAGCAGGTCGCGCAGATAGAGCGCATCGTCGGGTTGCAATTGCGCATCGCGTTGCGCGCAATCGAGCGCGCGTTCAATCGCCGCAGGCGAGGCGTCGGGCTCCAGCGCGAGCAGTCCGGCTACGATGGTGCGGACCGCGCCATGGCCGCGCTCGGTTCCGAAATCGAGAATGAGGCCGGCGTGGCGCCGCATTCCCGCCGCCGCTGCGATCGATTGCAACTCCTCCATCAGCCGCGTCTTACCGATGCCTGCTTCGCCCCGGATCAGGATGGCGGCGCCTGAGGTCCCGGCAACGCAGGCTTCGAGCGCGGCGCGGCATTGGCCGAGCTCCGACCGGCGGCCGACGAGCGCCTGGGTTTCCGCGGCCGCGCTCTTCGCCCCGACCAGCCGCCAGGCCGGAATAGGGTGATCGAGCCCCTTCAGCGCGACGGCGCCGAGCGACTCGTAGGTCGAAGAATGGCTGGTCGCTTGGTAGACGGCGTCCGAGACGATCGTCTCGCCGGCGGCCGCCAATGCGAGAAGCCGCGCCGCCACATTGGCGGCCTCTCCGGTGACGGTATAGCCGCGGTGCCGCTGGCTGCCGACCGAACTTGCGACAACTTCGCCCATCGCGACGCCGACATGCACCGCCAAGGGAATCGTCAGCTCGCGCCCGAGATTTGGAACCGAGGCCTGGATTTCGAGCGCGGCGTGGATAGCGCGCTGAGAATCGTCGCCATGCGCGCGGGGCGCGCCGAACAGCGCCATGGCGGCGTCGCCGATATGTTTGTCGATCGCGCCGCCGAAACGCTCGACGATGGCGTCGACGAGCGTGAAAAACCGCTCAAGCAGAGCATGGATTTCTTCCGGGTCCAGCCTCGCGGAAAGACTGGTGTAGCCGACGAGATCGCAAAACAGGATCGTGACCGGGCGACGATCGCCCTCAGGGCCTTCGGCGACGACTGGCTTGACCGCCTCGTCCCGACTGTCCGTCAGGGGCCGGCCGCAGCCGCCACAAAACCGGTCCGAATCGTCGTTGACGTAACCGCAGCTTCGACAGGGCGACGGCAGCGCGGCGCCGCAAGAAGCGCAGAATTTGCGCCCGTCGCGATTCTCGAATGTGCAGCCGCCGCAGCGCAAAATGTCGCCCTCCGTCCGTCGCGACCTCGAGTCGTTTCAAATTTAAGGTGTCTCCGATTGAACTTTGACCACAAAGGAAAACAGCGCGGCCGCGTATAGGCGCCTGACGGCCGCCTTCCAGTTTAGAGGATCCCTCAAGAAGGCGAAAGCCGATCGGCGAGCGTGCGGTCCAGGCGGGGTCTGCCCTGCCCGTTTGCGCGTCAGGCGCGTCTAGCGCCGCAATCCGCCGAGCCCTTCACGCAACACGCTGAGCGCCGTCACGGCGATGATCAGGGCGCCCCAGATCGCGACAGTCAGGAACGGGCTGAAGTTCAGAAGGTTGAAGGCCGAAGAAATGACCTGCAGCAGGATCAGCGCCATCATCAGCCCGCCGACCTTTCCAAAACCGCCGAACGGATCGACGCCGCCGAGCACCGCGGCGAGGATCGTCACCAGGAGATAGCTCTCGCCATAGGAGGCGTTGGCGGAATTGAAGCGCGCCATCATGACGAGCGCCGCCGCTACGGCGAGCAGGCTCGACAGCACGTAGATTTTGAGGATCACGCGTCTGGTGTCGACGCCCGAGAAGCGCGTCGCCCTTTCGTTCGAACCGATCATATAGATCTTATGGCCGAACGGACTCTTGTTGAGCATCAAAGCCACCGGCGCGCAAAGCACGAGGAAGATGATCATCGCCACCGGCACGCCGCCGATGGTGCCATTGCCCAGGAATACGATCGGGTCGGGGAAGCCGGAAATGACATTGCCGCGAGTCAAGCCGATCGACAGGCCCTTGCACATGGTCATCGTGCCGAGCGTCGCCAGGATCGGCGAAACGCCGAGATAGGCGATGACGGCGCCGTTGATAAGGCCGATCGCCGCCGCGACGACGATTCCGGCGAGCACGGCGATGACCTGCCAGCCGGCCCACATAAAGCCTTCCGCTCCCGGAACCTGATGGGTCAGCACCCAGGCCATCGTCAGCGCACAGAGATTGGCGGTGGCGATGATCGAAAGATTGAGGCCGCCCGAAAGCAGCGCGACCATCATCGCCAGCGACAGAATGCCGAGTTCCGGCAATTGGAAAGCCATGGATTGCAGGGCGCCGACGCTGAATAATTGATCGCCGAGCAGGAGACCGAAAACGACAAGCAAGGCGAGCAGCACCAGCCCCAGCATCGTCACCGGGCCGCCGCGGCCGATGCGCGCCAGCAGCGAGACGCCTTGCGCTGTTCCCGTTCCCGCGCTCATCGATCGATGTTCCTCAATTGATCGCCTTGGCTTTGCGGCGGCGGCGTTCCGACCAGGCGGTGATGGAGACGGCGACGAGGATGATAAGCCCGACGAACAACTGGCTCCAATAGGAGGAGACGCCGACAAGAACGAGGCCGTTCTGCAGGATCGCCAGCAGCGCGACGCCGAGCACGGTGCCGAAAATGGTGCCGACGCCGCCCGTCAGGCTCGCCCCGCCGAGCACCACCGCTGCGAGCACGTCGAGCTCCTTGCCGACCAGCACGGTCGGCGTCACCGATTGGGCGAGCTGCGCCTGGACCAGCGAGGCGATGCCGGCAATCAGGCCGAGATAGCCGTAGACCAGGCAGTTGAGCCGGAAGACCTGGAAGCCGAGGCGCTGCGCGGCGTCCTTGTTGCCGCCCATCGCATAGATCTGCCGGCCCACATTGGTGCGGTTGAGCAGGAGCCAGGTGCAGAGAAAAACCAGCGCAAGCACTAGAATCTGCAGGTTCAGCGCATAGGGCACGCCGTTTGCGTCGTCATATTCGAACCACCAGACGCCGTCCCGGAAATATTTCGGCAGTGAGGTGATGTATTTGCCGCCGCTGAAGAAAATCAGCAGGCCATAGAAAATATTCAGCGTCGCGATCGAGACGATGATCGAGGAGATACGCAGCTTGGTGATGAATATGGCGTTGATCAGCCCGCAGGCGATCCCCACCAATGCGGCGATCGCAAAAATCGCAAACCAGCCAAGCCCGTAACGCAAAGCGAAGGTCAGCGCGACATATTGCGCGACGGAAGCGGTGGCGGTGAAGGAAATATCGATGCCGCCGGCGACCAGGACGACCAGCAGGCCCGCCGCGAGAATGCCGACGAAGGCGTTCGACGTCAAAAGGTCGAACAGGTTCTGCAAAGTGAGGAAACTGTCGGTCGCCAGCCCGAGGCCGATGCAGAAAACGATGACGACGACGAGAAGCCAGAATTCATGGCTGCGGCGAAACCGGCGCAGCGCCGGCAGAAAGCTCTGCTGTTCGGCGGTCAGGCTCATGGGTTGGCGCCGTCGTATCGCAGCGCCGCGGGCGGCACGAAATCTTCGTCTCTTCGTTCAGGCATTGACTGCGTCCCGCAATTCCGCCTCGCTCGAAGAATGTGGACGGCATTCGCCGACGATCCGCCCCTGGCGCATGATCAGCACCCGATCGGCGTGATAGAAGACTTCCGGAATTTCGTCGGAAATCAATAGTACCGCCACGCCATTTGCGGCGAGCGTCTTGACGATTTCGTAGATGCCGTCCTTGGCGGCGATGTCAACGCCAACCGTTGGGCTGTCGAGGATCAGCAGCCGCGGCTTGGTCGCCATCCATTTGGCCAGCACGACGCGCTGCTGATTGCCGCCCGAAAGCGTCTTGACCGGATTGTCGGGGTTGGGCGCCTTGATCGCAAGGTCGTCGATGCCGCGCTGCGCAACGCTCCGGCGCGTCGCTTCCTTGATAAGTCCGAGCCCGTCGGTAAGCTTGTCAAGGATGGTGATCAGGATATTGGCCGATATTGGCTGTTCCAGCACGAGGCCGAGAGTCAGCCGGTCCTCCGAGACATAAGCGATGCCTTCGTCGATCGCCTGGCTGTTGGTCTTCAGCGCCAACGCCTTGCCGGCGAGCCGGATTTCGCCCGACGCGGGCGGGTTCATGCCAAACAGCGACAGCGCAAATTCGGTGCGGCCGGAGCCGAGCAGACCGGTCAGGCCGAGGATTTCGCCCGCATGAATGTCGAGGCTCACATCGGCATAATGACCGGGACGCGTGAGGTTTCTGACGGAAAGAACAATGTCTCGCGCTGAGAAATCGGCGTCGCCGGTTTCATAGGCGAAGGCCTTGCCAGTCATCAACATCGCGAGCTTCTTGTCGTCCATCTCCCGCGCATTGAAATCGCCGACCTTGGCGCCGTCGCGCAGCACGGTCACGCGCTCGGCCACCTCGAGCACTTCGTCGAGGCGATGCGAGACGAAGAGGATGCAGATGTCCTTCTTCTTGAGGTCGGCGACGAGACGCAACAGCGCGTCGACTTCATGGCGGGTGAGCGAGGCGGTCGGCTCATCCATGATCACCAGTCTGGCGTCGGCCGCCATCGCCCGGCAGATCGCGACGAGCTGGCGGCTGGCGATCGAGAGATCCTCCACTTTGGCGAAAGGATCGAGCGCGACGTCGATGCGCGCCATCGCCGCCTGCGCCGTCTCATGGATGGCGCTCCATTTGACCAGGTGCGGCGCGCCGAGATGGCGTCCGACGGCGATATTTTCAGCGACGGTGAGGTTCGGGAACAACGAAAGGTCCTGATAGATCACCTGAATGCCGCAGCCAGTCGACTGGATGGGATCGAGATGGGAATATTCGCGCCCTTCGATGACGATGCGCGCGCCGGGCTCAGGGCGCTGCACGCCGGAAATGATCTTGATCAGGGTCGATTTGCCCGAGCCGTTCTCGCCGACCAGGCAATGCACTTCGCCGACCTCAAGCGACATATCGACGTCGCGCAGCGCATGCACGCCGCCAAAGCGCTTGGAAATGCCATGCAGATCGAGAAAATTCGGCAAGCAGGTCAGCCCTTGCGGTCTCGCAATAATCCTAGTGGCGTTTGGCAGGGCCCAGGCGATGAGCGCAGAGCGCTAAAGAGTATACTTTCTTTCGAAGCGCGCTTTGAGCGCTTCGAAAGAGAGCCTCACTTCACCATCAATAGTTCGAAAGGCGCCGCGAGCGGAAAATTTCCGCCCGCGGCGACGAGCGCGCTGCTTAGAGACCGCCGGCGATCAGGCCGTCGATCGTTTCGTGGTTGATCCGCATGATCTTGTCGACCTTGATCAGCTTGCCTGGAACATCGACGGCCGCTTTGCCGAGGCCGGGGATTTCGATGCCGTCCTTGATCTCCTTGCCGTCGAGCACAAGTCTGGCGACGGCGACCATCGCATAGCCGGCGTCCGTCGGATTCCAGAGGAACCCCTCGCGGATGATGTCGTCGGCGATCAGATCCTTGGCCTGCGAGGGCAGGACGGTGCCGACGACGGCGATCTTCTTGGCGAGGCGCTTCTCTCTCACGGCGTTGCCGGCGCCGATAGGGCCGTTCGAGCCGAAACCGAGAATGCCCTTCAGGTTCGGATAGGCTTTGATCACGTCGAGCGTAGTCTTGTAAGAAGTGTCGATTTCGTCGGCGCCAGGGAAGCGGTCGGCGACAAGCTTCATCTTGGGATAATGTTCCTTCTGATAGGCGATCGCCGCGTCGGCCCACTTATTATGCAGGGGTGTCGTCAGCGTGCCGACATAAACGACATAATCGCCCTCCTCGCCCATGTCCTTGGCGAGGCGCTGCATCTGAACTTCGCCGAAGCGCACCGAATCGATCAGCTCGACGTTCCAGTCGCGCCCTTCCTGCTCCGGCCCTTCATGGGTGATGACCTTGATGCCGGCGGCCTGGGCGCGTTTCAGCACCGGCTCGCAGACTTTCACGTCCAGCGGCACGAGGCCGATGACCGTGACTTTCTTGGCGATCAGGTCTTCCAGCAATTTCACCTGCTGGGCGGGATCGACATTGGCGGGGCCGACCATCGTCGCGTCGATGCTGAAGTCCTTGGCGCCCTTCAAGATGCCTTTCTCGACCGCATTGAACCAGGGAATGCCGGCAATTTTGACCACCGTGACCATCGTCGGCATCGCCGCCCAGGCGACAGTCGCAGTCGCGCTGGCGACGCCCGCCAAAGCGGCGCTTCCCATAAGCTTCAGAGTTTCGCGTCTATTCATTGGTTTCCTCCTCAGCCCACGCCTTATTGGCGCGGAGCGAATTTTTATATTCAATGCAACTCAGATTGAACGTCCCTGAGCCGTTTGACAAGGGCTGCGATCGTCGCGACGGCGTTGCCGCCGTGCCCGTCCGGCGCGCGATTGACAACGGGGTGGCGCTGAAACACGTTCGCGCCTGGCCGACAACGCCGATCCCGATGGAGGAACCCAATGCCGCGCATGTCCGCCAGCGAAGCCTTTGTCGAGACGCTGGTCGCCCAGGGCGTCACCGAAGTCTTCGGCATCGTCGGTTCAGCCTATATGGATGCGCTGGATCTGTTTCCGGCCGCCGGCATAAGATTCATTCCGACCGTTCACGAGCAGGGCGCCGCGCATATGGCCGACGGCTATGCGCGCGCGTCAGGACGACACGGCGTCTGTATCGCCCAGAATGGGCCGGGCATCACCAATTTCGTCACCGCGATCGCCGCGGCCTATTGGGCGCATACGCCAGTTGTCGCGATCACGCCGGAGACGGGAACCGGCACGATCGGCCTTGGCGGTTTCCAGGAGACCGAGCAATTGCCGATCTTCTCCAAAATCACCAAATATCAGGCGCATGTCGCCAAGCATCCGCGCATGGCTGAATTGCTCGCCCGCTGTTTCGACATGGCGATGTCGGAGCGCGGCCCGGCGCAATTCAACATTCCGCGCGACAATTTCTACGGCGAGGCCGATTACGAGATTCTGGCGCCCAAAAAGATATTGCGCGGCGCCGGCGCTGAGGAAAGCCTGGATGACGCGGCCGATCTTCTGGCGGGCGCCAAATTTCCGGTGATCGTATCGGGCGGCGGAATCGTCATGTCGCGCGGCATGCTCGAGGCGGTCGCGCTCGCCGAACAATTGCAGGCGCCGGTCGTCAATTCCTATTTGCACAATGATTCCTTTCCAAGCGATCACCCGTTGTGGACGGGGCCGCTCGGCTATCAGGGATCGAAGGCGGCGATGAAACTGATCGCCGAAGCCGATGTCGTGCTGGCGCTCGGCACCCGGCTCGGGCCGTTCGGGACCCTGCCGCAGCACGGCCTCGATTATTGGCCGAAGGGGGCCAAGATCATCCAGGTCGACAGCGACCATCGCATGCTCGGGCTGGTGAAGCAGATATCGGTCGGAATCGTCGGCGACGCGAAGGAGGCCGCCAAGGCCTTGTCCTATCGTCTCGCCAATCGCCGCCTGCAATCAAGCCTCAACGCCAAAGAGCGTCTCGACCACATCGCCTCGGAAAAGCAGAAGTGGGAGCACGAGCTTGCCGGCTGGGTTCAAGAGAATGACGATTGGTCGCGGGAGGTCTCAAAGGACTCTTCTTATATGCATCCGCGCCAGATGTTGCGCGAGCTTGAAAAAGCGATGCCGGCCGATGCGATGGTCTCGACCGACATCGGCAACATCTGTTCGGTGTCCAATTCCTATTTGCGCTTCAAAAAGCCCAATTCGATGTTCGCGGCGATGAGCTTCGGCAATTGCGGCTATGCGCTGCCGACCATTATCGGCGCCAAGGTCGCCGCGCCTGAGCGCCCTGCGGTCGCCTATGTCGGCGACGGCGCGTTCGGCATGAGTTTCGGCGAGATCCTGACCTCAGTGCGCGAAGAGATACCGGTGACGGCTGTCGTGTTCCACAACAAGCAATGGGGCGCGGAAAAGAAAAATCAGGTCGATTTCTACGCCAATCGATTTCTTGGCGTGAACCTGAAAAATCCGAGTTGGGCGGAAGTCGCGCGCTCGCTCGGCGCCGATGGCGTGACGATCGACAGGCTCGGCGATGTCGGCGAGGCGCTGGGCGATGCCTGCGCCGCCCAAAGGCGCGGCAAGACGACGATTCTCGAAGTGATGGTCACTGAGGAACTCGGCGATCCCTTCCGCCGCGACGCGTTGAAGAAACCGCATCGCCTTCTGCAGAAATATGCGCATACGAATGTCGCGTGAGAGGCTGCCCATGTCGGTCCCGCTTGAGCCGCTCTCTCTCTTTCTATAAGTCTGCTCGACGAGGATTGTGGCGATGGCTGTCGACCGGGCGCGGGGCGCCCCGGAGCGCCCGGGATTGGTTGCAATGATCGAAGGCATTCTTCAGCGCGTCCTATTCGCCAGCCGCTGGCTGCTGGCGCCGTTCTATTTCGCGCTCGTTCTGGGGCTGGTGGCCTTGCTGGCGAAAGTAGCCCAGCGCACCTATGATCTTGGCGCCAGCTTCGCCTCCTTCACCGAAGCCAATATCATGCTCGGCGTGCTCGCCATCGTCGATCTGACGCTGACGGCGTCGTTGATCGTCATCGTCATCTTTTCCGGCTATGTGAATTTCGTTTCGCGCATCGACGCCAGCGAGCACAAGGACTGGCCGCAATGGATGGCGAACATCGATTTCAGCGAGCTCAAACTCAAGCTGATGTCGTCAATCGTCGCCATATCGGCGATCAAACTGCTGGAATCCTTCATGGAGGTCGAGCATGAGTCTGATCGCAATCTTTATTTCCTGGTCGGCATCCACCTGACTTTCGTCGTGTCGACGTTGCTGCTGGCGCTTTCCGACTGGCTCGGGCACGGGACCGACGCCGCGGCCCATGGTGCGGCGGCTAAGGAATAGAAGCGCTCACTTCTCCAGCACCACCTGCCGGCATTCCGGCGGCAATTGCGCGAGGGTGAGCGGCGGCTTCGGTTTGGCGTTGGGATTGACATAAGGGTGCAGGGCCTCGTCGGTGAACCACCAGGCCAGCGACTTGTCGCAGCCGTCGCCTGGCGGAACCGGTTCCTGCGCCTGACAGCTTGTGTCGCCCGCCGGACAGGCGATGCGCACATGGAAATGATAATTGTGCCCCCAATAGGCGCGCACTTTCGTCATCCATGGCTGGCCATGCGCGGTCTCGCATAGCGCTTTCTTGATCGCCGCGTTGACGAAAATGCGTTCGACCTCGGGCTCTTCGGCGGCCGCCTGGATGATTCCCGCCTGACGCGCCGTCCAATGCGCGCGATCGACGCTCAAGCCGTCCTCGGTCACCATATTGACGGCGGACATTTCCTCGCGCTCGGCGCGCGTCAGCGTATGGTCTGGCATCGGCGTCAACCAGATGTCGGCGTCGAGGCCAACCTGATGCGAGGCGTGGCCGGTCATCATCGGGCCGCCGCGCGGCTGTGAAATATCGCCAACCAGAATGCCCGGCCAGATGCCTTCCCGCGCCGCCTTCTTTGAAAATCTCTCCAGGAAGGAAATCATCGCCGGATTGCCCCAGTTGCGATCGCGGGACAAGCGCATGACCTGCCACGTCTCGCCGTCGACGGGCAGCGCCCTCGCGCCGGCGAGACAGCCGCGCGCATAAAAGCCGATCGAGCGCGACTGCGCTTCCGCCGGCGTCAGCGCCCGGCCAAACACTTCCTTGGCGGGAAGCTTGGGATCGGCGGGATTGGCGAGCGGCGGCAGCACGACAGGCGTGAGGCTTCCCTGGTCTTGCGCCAAAGCCGCGCCGCTCATCGCCCAGACAATAAAAGCCGCGGCGAGCGCGCTCTGCTGATATGCCGACATGCGCCGTTCCTCTCGCCCCTGTTCGATCTTGCGCGGCGAGCGTTAATGCATTGCTAACCATCTGCCCTGGCGGTTTCATGGCCGGACGCCACGATGAAGAGGCGCGGGAAGGGCAGCAGCACGCGCCCATCGGCAAGCGTCGGATAAGCGATAGCGATCTCATCGCGATACTGGGCGAGAAAAGCTTGCTTTTCGTCGGCGGCGAGCGGGTCGAGAAACGGGCGCAGTCCCGTCCCTTTGACCCATTCGACAATGGCGTCCGGTCCGGGCAGCGCATGAACATAGGTCGTGCACCAGAGGTCGACGACGGCGCAGTGAGGCGCCAGCGCCCGATAATAATCGGCGAAGGCGCCGATCGTCTCGCGCGCCGCGCTCGCGTTGGCGAGCTTGTCGCGAAAAGGCGCGCGAGAGGCGACCTCACGCATCAGAACATGCGAGGGCTGATCGAAATTGTCGGGCATCTGCACCGCCAGATTGCCACCCGGCGCGAGCTCGCCGGCAAGGCGGACCATCAGCGCGATATGATCGGGAACCCATTGCAAAACCGCGTTGGCGAAGATCAGGTCGAACGATCCGAGGCCACGCCAATGCGCGACATCGGCCTTTTCGAATTTCACGCGCGGCAGGCGCGCACGCGCCTTGGCTAACATGTCGTCTGACGAATCCAGCCCGAGCAATTCAGCGCGCGGAAATCTGTTGGCGAGTAGCTCGGTTGAGTTGCCGGGACCGCAGCCGAGATCGACGATCCGCCTCGCATTCTGATCGCTCACGCGAGCGAGCAAATCGAGCGCCGGCCGCGTTCGCTCCGCTTCGAATCGCAGATATTGCGTGGCGCTCCAATCCTCCAAGGCGCTTCTCCGGTTGACAGAAAACCTGTATGCTCCGATAGATTCCTGCGCGCGGCGAGATTCAAAAAACGGCGCGTAAATTTCTTCCATGCGACAATATTGCAACGGATTTATTTAAGCTTAATTTTCGGTTGCGGGAGAGGCCATGAACGCGCAAACAAAACGTTCTCGATTCAAGGTCTTGTGGGCAAAGGGATTGCGTGGCGGCGACAAAGCCGCGCCCGATGTGAAGTTTGACGGAAAGGCGCCAAAAATTCATGAATTTTGCGGAGCGCCGATTGCTGTGCCGGGATGCTCAAAACTTATCCTGTGAATCAAGGTCTTGCGATAACACAAACTTGATATGATCAAATCCTCTGCCTCATCTTTGCCGCAAACAAGACACTTTTGTCACAGTCTCTGTTGCTCCGCCGGAGCCCTCATGCGATATTCCTGAAATGGAAAGCAATCACCTGTTGGCGATCGCGGCCTGAACGAACAATAAGTTTCCGGGATAAGAAAAGTGTCGATGCAGCGCGAATTTCCCAGCCTATCTACAGTTACGCTGGAATTTATACGTAACTGATACGATTCTGGGACGAAACCTCCGGGCGTTTTCACTTAAGGTTTTCATCAATCGATAGCAAATCAACCACAGTGCGGGCTGTGGGAGGAGAGGCCATGTCTGCCCAATCGTCGAACGCCTATGCCGGCGACATATCCGTCGTCGACGCTTATTCCATGCTGGAGCGCGACAAATCCGCCGTCCTGGTGGACGTTCGCACCAAGGCGGAATGGGCCTATGTCGGCGTGCCGGATTTGTCCGCCATCGACAGGGAAACGATCTTCGTCGAATGGCAGGAATTTCCTTCGATGAAGGTAGCGGCGGATTTTGCGCCGCGCCTTCTGGAAATTCTGCGCGCGCGCGGGGTTTCCGCAAAGACGCCGCTGCTGTTCCTATGTCGTTCGGGCGTTCGTTCGCGCGCGGCGGCGGTCGCCTTGACCCAAGCGGGACAGGAGCTTTGCTTTAATATCGCGCAAGGTTTCGAAGGTCCGCTCGACGATAAACAGAAACGCGGCGCCGTTGACGGCTGGAAAGCCGCCGGCCTGCCTTGGGCGCAGTCGTAACTGTCGCGTCTTCTTCGATTCGCTTGCGGCGCACATTGCGTCCGCGCTCCCCTCCCATAAAGAAAAGAATCATGAAATGTCCAACACGCAGCTCCTTGAGGATCCGCGGACGACGGGGCGTCAAATGAACAGCCTCGTAGAAGCCTGGAAACGTTGCTGCGCTCGGCTGAGGGCGGAGCTCGGCGAAGATATTTTCACGAGCTGGTTTGGCCGGCTTGAACTGGAGACGGCGGCGGATGGCCGGGCGTGTTTCACCGTGCCGACGCGCTTCCTCAAGAGCTGGATCGAATCTCATTATGTCGATCGCATTCTTGCGGCGCTCAATAGCGAAATTGGCGGCATCGCCGACCTGACGATCGCTGTGCGTTCCTCGACGCGTGGACCGGCCTGCGGCGCCAGCCCCGCGCCGACGCATGATTCCCTGCGCGAGCCGCGCCCAGCCGAATATTCCGCCGCGCCGCTTCAGGAAGCCGCAGCCGGCTCGCGCGGCATTGCGCGCCGCGCTGACGCGACGCCTGCGCAAGATTCGCTAGCCGGCTCTCCGCTCGACCGACGGCTGACATTTCAGACCTTTCTCGTGGGGCGTTCCAATCAACTCGCCTATGCGGCCGCGCGACGCGTCACCGAGACGAAAACAGGGCAAATGCCCGCCTTCTCTCCGCTCTATATTCACGCAGCGGTGGGCTTAGGTAAAACCCATCTCCTGCAGGCCCTCGCCCATTCCGCAGCGAACCAGGGGCGGCGAGTCATCTATCTGACGGCTGAGAAGTTCATGTATGGCTTTGTCGCCGCGTTGAGGGCGCAGACGGCGATCGCTTTCAAGGAAAGTTTGCGCGCGATCGACCTGCTGATCTTTGACGACGCGCAGTTCCTGCAAGGCAAATCGATTCAGACCGAGTTCTGCCACGCGCTCAACGCACTGGTCGATGCGGGACGACAGGTCGTCGTCGCCGCCGATCGTCCGCCTGGCGAACTCGAAGCGCTCGAGGAGCGCGTGCGCTCGCGGCTTGCGGGTGGGCTATGCGTCGAAATGGGCGCTCTCGACGAACCGTTGCGCATCAAAATTCTTGAAGCGCGCATCGCCGCCGCGCAGGTCACGCAACCTAATTTCGAAGTCTCGCCCGCCGTCCTCGCCTTTGTCGCCCACACCCTCAATTCAAACGGGCGCGATCTCGACGGCGCCGTCAATCGTCTTCTCGCCCACACGACGCTGACCGGCGCGACGCTCAGCGTCGAAACAGCGGAGATAGCGATCCGCGATCTCGTGCGCACGCACGAGCCCAAAAGGGTGAAGATCGAGGACATCCAGAAGCTGGTCGCCAGCCATTATAGCGTCACGCGCGCCGACATCCTGTCCTCGCGCCGCACCGCCACTGTCGTCAAGCCAAGGCAGATTGCAATGTATCTGGCCAAGACGCTGACATTGCGCTCGTTGCCCGAAATCGGGCGCCGCTTTGGCGGGCGCGATCACACCACTGTTTTGCATGCGGTGCGCAAGATCGAAGGCCTGTCGCACGCCGACCGATCGCTGAACGACGAACTCGAATTGCTCAAGCGCATGCTGCAGGATTAGCTCGGGCGAGGCCGGCGATGAACCTGATCTTCAAGATCGCCGGCGCCGCCGAATGGCGCGCCGCGGAGGCGGCGGGGGCTTTTACGGGCGCAGCGGTCGATCGCGCCGACGGCTACATCCATTTTTCTAGCGCGGCGCAGGTCGCCGAGACGGCCGCCAAATGGTTCGCCGGGCGTGACGATCTCGTGCTGGCGGCGATCGACGCCGATGCGCTCGGCGCCGATTTGCGGTGGGAGCCTTCGCGTGGCGGCGCGCTGTTTCCGCATCTCTATGCGCCCTTGTCGTTTTCGACCGTGCGCTGGACGCGCGCGCTGCCGCTCGGCGCCGACGGGCGCCATATTTTCGGAAACCTTGATTCATGATGCGCGCGCTCGGCGCGTTGGCGCTGCCGTTTCTGCAAAAGCTGGAGCCCGAGACGGCGCATCGCGCCGCCATCGCCGCCTTGCGGATCGCGGCCGCCGCCGCGCCACGATGCGATCCGAACTTGAGTGTCGCGGCCTTCGGCCTGACCTTCGCCAATCCGCTTGGAATGGCGGCTGGCTTTGACAAGAACGCGGAAGCGCCGCGCGGGCTGCTCGGCGCCGGCTTCGGCTTTGTCGAGGTCGGCACGCTCACGCCGCGGCCGCAACCGGGCAATCCGCGCCCACGCCTGTTTCGCCTGGCGCGCGATAAAGCGCTGATCAATCGGCTCGGCTTCAACAATGCCGGCTATGCCGCAGCCCATGCGCGCCTGACGCGCACAGCCCTTGCCGGGATCGTCGGCGTGAATATCGGCCCCAACAAGGATTCCGCCGACCGCATCGCTGACTATGTCCTTGGTGTCGCGACATTCGCCGATGTCGCCAGCTACTTTACGATCAACATCTCCTCGCCCAATACGCCCGGCCTGCGCGATCTGCAGCAGCGCGGCGCGCTCGACGAACTCGTCGCGCGGGTCATCGCGGCGCGCGACGCCTGCGCCATTCGCCGGCCCATACTCGTCAAGATCGCCCCCGATGTCGATCCGGCGACGCTTGACGACATCGTCTCGGTCGGCCGCGCGCGCGGCATTGACGGGATGATCGTCTCGAACACCACAATCAGCCGCCCGCCGGGCTTGCAAGAATCTGAAGCCAGTGAGACCGGCGGCCTTTCCGGCCGGCCGCTGTTCGACCTTTCGACGCGGGTGCTGGCGCAAACCTTCCTGCGCGCCGATGGCGCCTTTGCGCTGATCGGCTGCGGCGGCGTCGACAGCGCGTCCGCCGCGCTCGCCAAGATCGAAGCGGGCGCAAGCCTCGTGCAGCTCTATACCGCGCTGATCTATCGCGGGCCGGGACTGATCGGGGAAATCTTAAGCGGCTTGACGAAGGCAATGGGCGAGCGGCGGATAGAACGACTTGACGCGCTCGTCGGCGCCGCCGCGCAGGACTGGGCGGCGGCGAAGAGCTGAAAAAAAGCGCGAGCTGCTTAAAGCGTGACGAGCTCGGATCGACTCGAGAATGTCATTCCCGCGCAGCGACGCGCAAGCGCCAATCCAGGCTTTGACGAGGCGGCGCATGCCGCTCAGTCTGGATTCCCGCTTTCCGCGGGAATGACACAACCGGTCAATCTAAAATCATCACGCTCAGCGCGGCCGGCGCGCGTCGAAGAGCCGCGCGATGAACCAGATCGGCACGACGACGATCGCCCCGGTCAGCAGAACGCGCCCGAATTGATGGAAATCGGCGAGCGCGAAATCGGCAAAGCGACGGAACAATTGCACCGTCCCATCGATGATGTCGCCGGGTTCGAAACCCCACATTGCGAGCAGGGCGCCGACAATGAAGGAAATGACGGCGAGCCGCAGGGCGACGGCGACCGGCGAACCGCCGAGGAAGCGGGCGAGCGCGGAATCGTTCATGGGAACATCCCTCCGGACCTCCAGTCCTTTGAACATGATTCCCATTCTATCGCAAAGACGCGTTGATCGCCTCGAGCGCCTTCGAGCCCGGGCAAAGCTCGGCCTCGGCCAAGGCGTTGAGCGGCCGCCTGGTCGTCTTCAGGCGCGCATGCAGATCGACCGCCTCGTCGTTCATATAGATCAATCCGGTGACGATCTCGCCCTCGATGCGATGCTTTTCAAGCACCGCCAGTGCCGCCGGCCGGTCGCGCCAATCGTGATCGGAGGCGAGCTTGTGGAAGCGGATCGCCGAGCCGTCGTGCATCGCGACGACTTCGCTTTCCCCTTCGGCATAGTCGACCTCGATCGGCGCGCGGCCGGTGATGAAATCAAGCGCATTGAGCGCGACATTGTGCTCGCGCACGTAATCGAAGCTCTTCGTCGACCCCTCGTGATTGTTGAAGGCGACGCAGGGCGAAATCACGTCAATGAACGCCGCGCCGCGATGTTCGAACGCCGCCTTGATCAAGGGTGTGAGCTGGGTCTTGTCGCCGGAGAAGCTGCGGGCGACGAATGTCGCGCCGAGCTGCAGGGCCAGTGCGACAAGATCGATCGGCGAGTCCGGATTGTCGACGCCCTTCTTGCTCTTCGAGCCTTTGTCCGAGGTCGCCGAAAATTGGCCTTTGGTGAGCCCGTAAACGCCATTGTTCTCGACGACATAGACCATGTCGACGCCGCGGCGCATCGCATGGGCGAATTGTCCGAGGCCGATCGAGGCGGTGTCGCCGTCGCCTGAGACGCCGAGATAAATCAATTCGCGATTGGCGAGATTGGCGCCGGTCAGCACCGAGGGCATGCGGCCATGCACCGAATTGAAGCCATGGCTCTGGCCGAGCATATAGGTCGGCGTCTTCGACGAACAGCCGATGCCGCTGAGCTTGGCGATACGATGGGGCGGCAGGCTGAGTTCGTAGCAGGCGTGAATGATCGCGGCGCTGATCGAATCGTGGCCACAGCCGGCGCAAAGCGTCGAGATCGCGCCTTCATAGTCGCGATGGGTGAAGCCGAGGGAATTGACCTCCAGCGCGGGATGCTGGAATTTCGGTTTGGCCAGATAAGTCATGAGACGGCCTCGCGGGTCAGCGGCGCGGCGAATGTCGAGGCGCGCGCGGCGATTTCGCGGCGGATCAGGCGCGCGGTGATCGGCGTCCCATCGTAATGGAGGATGGCGACGAGTTGCGCGGCGTCGATGCCGAGATCCGTCATCAGCAGCGTGCGCAATTGCGCGTCGCGATTCTGTTCGACGACGAAAACCTGCTCATGCGCGCCGATGAATTCGCCAACTTCCGACCCAAACGGAAAAGCGCGGATGCGCAGGGCGTCGACATGAACGCCTTCGCTCGCCAGAAGCTCAGTCGCTTCCTCCATCGCCGAAGCTGTCGAGCCATAATGGATGATGCCGATGCGCGTCGGCTGTGCGGCTTTGCGAAGCTCCGCCCGCGGCAGCATCTTTCGCGCAGTGTCGAATTTGCGCAGCAGCCGCTCCATATTGTCGACGTAGGGGCCGCCCTCTTCGGTGTAGCGTGCATAGCGGTCGCGGCTGGTGCCGCGCGTGAAATAGGCGCCGCGATTGGGATGCGCGCCGGGAATGCTGCGCCAGGGAATGCCGTCGCCGTCGACATCGAGATAGCGGCCGAACTCGCGGCCGGATTCGAGATCGGCCGTCGACATCACCTTGCCGCGATCGAATTTGCGCGAATCGTCCCATTGGAACGGCGCGCAGAGATGCGAATTCATGCCGATGTCGAGATCAAGCATGACGAAAATCGGCGTCTGCAGCCGGTCGGCGAGATCGAACGCGAGCGCCCCGAATTCGAAAGCCTCGCCCGGACCTTCGGGAAACAGCAGCACGTGCTTGGTGTCGCCATGGGAGGCCAGCGCGCAGGCAAGCACATCCGATTGCTGGGTGCGCGTCGGCATGCCCGTCGACGGGCCGCCGCGTTGCACGTCGAACAAGACGGTGGGAATTTCGGAGAAATAGGCAAGGCCGAGAAATTCCTGCATCAGCGAAATGCCGGGGCCCGATGTCGCGGTGAAGGCGCGCGCCCCATTCCAGCCTGCGCCGACCACCATGCCGATCGCGGCGATCTCGTCCTCGGCCTGGACGATCGCATAGCGTTTCTCGCCCGTCGCACGGTCGACCCGGAGCCGCGCGCAATTTTTCTCGAACGCCTCGGCGAGCGAAGTCGAGGGGGTGATCGGATACCAGGCGCAGACGGTGGCGCCGCCATAGACCGCGCCAAGCCCGGCGGCGAAATTGCCGTCCGCCAGAATGCGATTGCCGGCGGCGTCGCTGCGGACGACGCGAATGGCGAGCGGGCAGGCGAAGCGGGATCGCGCATCGTCATAACCGATGCGTAAGGCGCGCAGGTTCGGCGCGATCAGGCGATCCTTGCCCTTGAACTGTTCGCCGATCAGCCTCTCGACTTCGCCGATTTCGATATCCAGCAGAGCGGCGAGCGCGCCGACATAGACGATGTTCTTGAAAAGTTGGCGCTGCCGGGGATCGGCATATTCGCGCGTGCAAATGTCGGTCAGCGGCATGCCGAGCACGACGATGTCGTCGCGCAACTTCGACGCCGGAATCGGACGCGAGGAATCATAAAAGAGATAGCCGCCCGCATCGATCGAGGCGACATCCTTGTCGAAAGTCTGCGGGTTCATCGCGACCAGAATGTCGGTCCCGCCGCGCGCGCCGAGATGGCTCTGCGCGGTGACGCGAACCTCGTACCAGGTCGGCAGGCCCTGAATGTTCGACGGAAAAATGTTGCGCGGCGCGATCGGCACGCCCATCCGCAGAATCGCGCGCGCGAACAGGAGATTGGCGCTGGCCGAGCCGGATCCATTCACATTCGCAAAGCGAATGACGAAGTCGTTTACGCCCTGGATCGGCATGAATGCCCTGCCTGCGCCATTTCGAGAGTGAATTTCTGCATGTCCCACGCCCCTGTCGGGCAACGTTCGGCGCACAGGCCGCAATGCAGGCAGAGGTCCTCGTCCTTGGCCATGATCCGGCCGGTCTTGACCGGTTCCGACACATAGATCGCCTGGGAAAGATTGGCGGCCGGCGCATTGAGCGAAAGACGCAATTCCTCTTCCGGCGCGTTCGGCACGAACGAGATGCAATCGAGCGGGCAGATGTCGACGCAGGCGTCGCATTCGATGCAGGCAGGTTCGGAGAAGACCGTCTGCACATCGCAATTGAGGCAACGCTGCGCCTCCGCCACGGCGAGGACGGGATCGAAGCCAAGTTCGACTTCGGCGTGGATATTCTTCAGCGCGAGCGGGCTTGAATTATGCGGCACCTTGAAGCGGCGATCGAGCGCGATCGCATTGTCGTAGGACCATTCGTGGATGCCCATCTTCTGGCTGACGAGATTGGTCATCGGCGGCAGGCGCTTGGTCGGACTTTCGCCGCGGCAGAATGCGTCGATCGAGATCGCCGCCTCGTGGCCATGCGCGACGGCGGTGATGATGTTCTTGGGGCCGAACGCCGAATCGCCGCCAAAGAACACGCGAGGCTCGCTCGATTGAAAGGTGAGCGGATCGAGCACCGGCAGACCGGCGCGATCGAAGGCGACGCCGGAATCGGCTTCGATCCAGGGAAAGGCGTTTTCCTGTCCGACCGCGATCAGGACATCGTCGCAGGGAATGTGAACGTCCGGCTCGCCGGTCGGCTCGAGAATACGGCGGCCGTTTTCGTCCTGTCTCGCGGCGACCTTTTCGAAACTCATGCCGGTCAGCTTTCCCTTGTCGTGAAGGAAAGCTTTGGGCACGTGATAATTGAGGATCGGAATGCCCTCGTGAATGGCGTCTTCCTTCTCCCAGGACGACGCCTTCATCTCGGCGAAGCCTGAGCGCACCACGACTTTGACGTCAGCGCCGCCGAGCCGGATCGACGAGCGGCAGCAATCCATCGCCGTATTGCCGCCGCCAAGCACGATGACGCGCCGACCGATCGAACTGACATGACCGAACGAGACGCTGGCGAGCCAGTCGATGCCGATATGAATATTGGCGGCCGCCTCCTTGCGCCCTGGCAGGATCAGATCCCGGCCGCGCGGCGCGCCGCTGCCGATGAAAATCGCGTCATAGCCTTCGCCGAGCAGCGCCTTCAGGCTGTCGATGCGCCGTCCCGCGACAAAGGCGGCGCCGCCGTCGAGGACATAGCCGACTTCCTCGTCGATCACCGAGTCGGGCAGGCGGAATTTGGGAATCTGGCTGCGCATCATGCCGCCGGCGCGCAGATCGGCGTCGAAGACGACGACTTCATAGCCGAGGGGGCTAAGATCGCGCGCTACCGTCAGCGAGGCCGGCCCGGCGCCGATACAGGCGATGCGCTTGCCGTTAAGGGCCGTCGGCGCCTTTGGCAGGAATGCCGAAATATCGCCCTTATAATCGGCGGCGACGCGCTTGAGCCGGCAGATCGCAACGGGTTGTTCCTCGACGCGGCCGCGCCGGCACGCCGGCTCGCACGGGCGATCGCAGGTGCGCCCAAGAATGCCCGGAAAGACATTCGACTTCCAGTTGATCATATAGGCGCCGACATAGTCGCCGGCCGAGATCAGCCTGATATATTCGGGCACGGGCGTATGGGCGGGGCACGCCCACTGACAATCGACCACTTTATGGAAGTAATCGGCTTGGGAGATATCGGTCGCCTTCACACAACTCTCCCCGGAGGTTTCTGTAACCTGTCCTCCGTCCGCTTTTCCTCTCGTCGACGGCCGCGGTTCGGCCCGATCAACGGGGTCACATGCTAGCATCGAGTCCAGCTATATTTCTTTCAAGTGTCAAGCGAAAACGCTGATTTAATCGTCCAATGCCCCTAAAGTAGGGCGTTCGCCGCTCAAAATTAGTTGATTTTCGCGGCTGAAGGTCGCTGAAGACGTCTTTTGGCGCCCGATCAGGCGCAATTTCGTTGATTCGGCTGATCGACGCTCTCTTTCGCCCATGAAAAAGGGCGGCCGAAGCCGCCCTTACTTTAATCTCGCGCGCGATGCGAGTGGCTGGATCAGAAGTCCATGCCGCACATGCCGCCGCCGCCACCGCCCATCGGCGCGGCGGGCTTGTCCTTCGGCACTTCGGCGACCATCGCCTCGGTGGTGATCAGCAGCCCGGCGACCGAAGCCGCATCCTGCAGCGCGGTGCGCACGACCTTGGACGGGTCGACGATACCCGCCTCGATCATGTCGACATAGAGTTCGGTCTGCGCGTTGAAGCCGAAAGTCTGCGACTTGTTCTCGGTGATCTTGCCAACCACGATCGAACCTTCGACGCCCGAGTTTTCGACGATCTGACGGATCGGCGCTTCGAGGGCCTTGAGCACGATATTGATGCCGGCCTGCTCATCGGCGTTTTCACTCTTGAGCTTGGCGACCGCGGCCTTGGCGCGCAAGAGCGCGACACCGCCGCCCGGAACGATGCCTTCTTCAACCGCCGCGCGGGTGGCGTTGAGGGCGTCTTCGACCCGATCCTTCTTCTCCTTGACTTCGACTTCGGTGGCGCCGCCGACGCGGATCACCGCGACGCCGCCCGCCAGTTTGGCGAGACGCTCCTGCAGCTTCTCCTTGTCGTAATCCGAGGTGGTCTCCTCGATCTGCGCCTTGATCTGGCCGATGCGCGCCTCGATGTCGGCCTTCTTGCCGACGCCGTTGATGATCGTGGTGTTTTCCTTCTCAATGCGGATCCGCTTGGAGCGGCCGAGCATCGCCAGCGTCACGTTCTCGAGCTTGATGCCGAGGTCTTCGGCGATCATCTGGCCGCCGGTCAGGATGGCGATGTCTTCCAGCATCGCTTTGCGACGGTCGCCAAAGCCGGGGGCCTTGACCGCCGCGACCTTGAGGCCGCCGCGCAGCTTGTTGACGACGAGGGTGGCGAGCGCCTCGCCCTCAATGTCCTCGGCGATGATGACGAGCGGCTTGCCGCTCTGCACGACCGCTTCGAGAACCGGCAGCATTGGCTGCAGCGAGGAGAGCTTCTTCTCATGGATGAGAATGTAAGCGTCGTCCAATTCGGCGATCATCTTCTCGGCGTTGGTGATGAAATAGGGCGAGAGATAGCCGCGATCGAATTGCATACCTTCGACGACATCGAGTTCGGTCTCGGCGGTCTTGGCCTCTTCGACCGTGATGACGCCCTCATTGCCGACCTTCTGCATCGCCTTGGCGATCATTTCGCCGATCGACTTGTCGCCATTCGAGGAGATCGTGCCGACTTGCGCCACTTCGGCCGAGTCCTTGATCTTCTTCGAGCGCTTGGCGATGTCCTTGACCGCTTCGGCGACAGCCAGATCGACGCCGCGCTTCAGATCCATCGGGTTCATGCCGGCGGCGACGTATTTGGCGCCTTCGCGCACGATCGCCTGGGCGAGAACGGTCGCCGTCGTGGTGCCGTCGCCAGCCTTGTCATTGGTCTTGGAGGCGACTTCGCGCACCATCTGCGCGCCCATATTTTCGAACTTGTCGTCGAGCTCGATCTCCTTGGCGACGGTGACGCCGTCCTTGGTGATGCGCGGCGCGCCGAAAGATTTATCGAGAATGACGTTGCGGCCCTTGGGGCCGAGCGTGACCTTCACCGCATTGGCGAGGATATCGACGCCGCGAAGCATTTTCTCGCGCGCATCGGAGGAAAAACGTACGTCTTTGGCTGCCATGGTTTTAAAACTCCTGACCCCTCAGGGCCTGAATGAGAAATCTCTAGCGAAAAAGGCGGATCAGCCGACCACGCCCATGATGTCGGATTCCTTCATGATCAGAAGCTCCTGACCATCGATCTTGACTTCGGTGCCCGACCATTTGCCGAACAGCACCTTGTCGCCCTTCTTGACGTCGAGCGGGGTCAGTTTGCCGGCTTCGTCGCGCCCACCGGGCCCAACGGCGATGATCTCGCCCTCTTGGGGCTTCTCCTTGGCGGTATCGGGGATGATAATGCCGCCCTTCGTCTTTTCCTCGCCCTCAAGGCGGCGGACGACGACACGGTCATGCAGGGGACGGAATTTCATGTCTTGCGTTTCCTATCTCGCAGCGCCCAGGCTCTTCGGCCCAGGCTGGTTTCGGCTCGTGGGACAGCTCATTAGCACTCGCCAAAGCGAGTGCTAACAGCCGCGGTGTAAATAGGGGGGCAGGTTAGGGCCGTCAAGGCCGCGGCGCGCGCGAATCGGGGGTGGCGCGTAAAAAATCATGTGCTGGTTGATGGCGGCGCGAGGGGCGCCGCGCCTTGCGAAATCCCCCGAAAGTCCGTTCAGGCCGCAAGCAGGCGCTGGACCTCGTTGACCAGGTCTTTGAGGTGAAACGGTTTCGACAGGATGCGGGCGTCTTTGGGCGCATTATTGTCGGGGTTCAGCGCCACGGCGGCAAAACCGGTGATGAACATCACCTTGATCTCAGGGTCGAGTTCGGTCGCGCGGCGCGCCAGTTCGATGCCGTCCATTTCCGGCATGACGATATCGGTCAGGAGAAGCTCGAACGGCTCTTCCCGCAAACGGTTATAGGCTGACAGGCCGTTATCGAAAGAGGCGACGTCATAACCGGCCGTCTGAAGCGCCTTCACCAGGAAGCGGCGCATGTCGTTATCGTCTTCGGCGAGCAATATTTTGGTCGCGATTTCGGCCGGCGCGTTCATTATTTCCCCTCAGTCTTGCAAATCACCATGGGCCTTGATCCGTAAAAATCGAGTGAAGGCGGCGACGGACCGTGGAAATGTCCCCGAATCGCGCCTTGCGTCAGTAGGCGTTCAAGCGGCGGCGCCGGACCGGGCGACGCTCATTATTGCGCAGGCGCGTTCACTTTTACGGGACTTTACGTTGGTTAGCTCTCGCTCCGCGTCGCATATTGAAGCATAGTTCGTGAGTCGGCATCGCTTTAGCGCATTTTTGGCGCCAGGCGAATTCCGAGTTTGGCGTCTAGAAACGAGACAAACGGATGCGGAACGAAATGCCGGGAGACGAGGGGTCCCAAGGTTCCGATTTCGAGGGCGCCGATTCGCCTGCGCCTTTTGAGATTTTCGAGCCGGACAGTCTCGCAACGCCGCTCATTTTCAATTCGCCCCATTCCGGCCGTTTCTATCCCCGGCGATTTCTCAGCGGATCGCGTCTGGACCCCTTGACGTTGCGCCGCTCGGAGGATGCTTTCGTCGACGAATTGTTCGCCCCCTGCGTCGGCATTGGCGCGCCGCTGATGCGTGCGAATTTTCCCCGCGCCTTCATCGATCTCAACCGCGAGCCTTTCGAACTCGATCCGCTGATGTTCGAGGGACGGCTGCCGAATTTCGTCAACAGCCGTTCGTTACGCGTCGCCGGCGGGCTCGGCACGATCCCGCGCGTCGTGGGCGACGGACAGGAAATTTACAAAGGGCCGATTCCGGTCGACGAAGCGATGTCCCGTATCGCCGCTTTGTACAAGCCCTACCACCAGGCCTTGCGCGGTCTTATCGAACGCGCCGAGAGCGCCTTTGGCGCAGTGGTGCTTCTCGACTGCCATTCCATGCCTTCGAGCATGGCGGAGGGCGCCGCCAGCGATTTTGTCATTGGCGATCGCTATGGCGCGAGCGCCGCGCCCTGGATCGTGGAGGCGATTGAGAACGCGCTCCGGCGCACCGGTTATTGTGTGCGGCGCAACAAACCCTACGCCGGCGGTTTCATCACGGAGCATTACGGCGCCCCAGGCGCATCCCGCCATGTCGTGCAGATCGAAATCAACCGCGCGCTTTATATGGATGAGCGCGCGATGGTGAAATCGGAGCGGTGGAATGAATTGAGCGCGGCGCTGTTCGCTATGGCTTCGCAGCTCGCCAGCCGGGTCGCGCGTGACATCGGACGGCCGCAAATCGCCGCCGAGTGACGGATCCCGTCCTGCGATCAAGCCTCAACCTAAAAAAGGAGGCCGCCTGTGTCGCCACAAGCGGCCTAAGTCTAGGGAGGAAACGCCCAAGGAGGGCATATGCGGCAGGTCATGCCGCACCGCAACAATATCGCCATGCACCGCACCAAATGCAAGAGATATTTTGGCTGCCGCCTTTTCGATGCGCTAGAATGCGGGCCGGTTCGGTGTCTATTTCGCGTTCAAAATGAAAGCGATCTCAATTGCGTTTCGGTATAATCATACAAAAACAAGGCTTTATGAAAACGGTTGGAATTATCGTCCGCCGCCTCCTCATCCAAAAGGGTATGGCTCGTATGCATTTTTCGCAGGACAGTTCGGCGTCGCGGGAGCTCCGGGCATGACCGCTGTTGATTTTGCTGCCTTTGTCGAAAGGCTTGCGCAGGTTTCCGGCGAAGTGATCATGCCGTTTTTCCGCAGCGCGATCCGCGCCGAGGACAAATCGAAGGGCGGCGTCTTCGATCCGGTCACCGAGGCCGACCGCGCCGCCGAGGTGGCGATGCGCCGCCTGATCGGTCAGACGTTTCCCGCCCATGGCATTATCGGCGAAGAATACGGCCGCGACCGGCCGGAAGCCGAATATGTCTGGGTGCTCGATCCGATCGACGGCACCAAGGGCTTCATTTCCGGGATGCCGATGTGGGGCACGTTGATCGGCCTCATGCACCATGGTCGGCCCGTCTATGGGATGATGTCGCAACCCTTCACCCGCGAGCGCTATTCGGGGGACGGCAAGCGCGCGCGCTGGCGCGGGCTGGCGCTGCCGCGCGGCGATTCGGCTGGCGGCGAATGGACGAACCGCACGTTGCATGTGCGTCCCTGCGCCGCGCTCGCCGACGCGACTTTGATGACGACGAGTCCGTTGCTGTTCGACGACGCCGATCGGGCAGCCTATCATCGTGCGGAAAAGCCGGCGCGACTCATACGCTACGGCGGCGATTGCTACGCTTATTGCATGCTCGCCTCGGGCTTCGTCGATGTCATCGTCGAAGCCAATCTCAAGCCTTACGACATTGTCGCGCTGGTGCCGATCATCGAAGGCGCGGGAGGGATCGTCACCAATTGGCAAGGCGGCCCCGCCGCCTTGGGCGGTCGCATTATCGCGGCGGGCGACCGGCGGGTCCACGAAGAAGCGATGAAGCTGTTGGCGGGGTAGCGTCCAATCGGCGAGCGCGCCGGGGAACTCGGGGCGGCCGGCTGCGTTGTGGCGGATCGCAATGGCGCCGGCGACGCGACGGATCTGAAATATCGCGTCGGGCGGCGCCTCTCCCTTGATGGAGCGGCAGCAAAGGAACGCCACGTGCCCAGCCCCGACAAAAATTCACCCTCCGAAGAAGACATTAAGGTCCGCGCCTACGCCATGTGGGAGGAAGAGGGCCGGCCGGAGGGAAAGCATCTCGAACATTGGAGCCGCGCCGCGCAGGAGTTTGACGGTTCACCGGCGCCCGCCGCGCCCACCGAAGCGCCGCTACCGGCGCCGAAGCGAAACGGTTCCAGCAAAGGCTGAAGAGGGACGTTCGATCCTTCTGTTCAGCGACCCGCGTCCAATGGCGCGTCGAGGAACAAGTCGCGGCGAGCGGGCGACGGCCCGCGTCGGCGAGGCGAGAAAATCGCGGCCGACCAGCCGACGATGAATCCTGTCGCCGCCGCGCATAATGCGCCGATCAGCAGTTTCTCCGGTTCTGGAATGCGGCCCTCCAAGACGGCGAGACCGACCGCGGTCGCCAGGCTGATCAGAGCGGCGGCGGCGCCATGGGCGGAATTCGCCCGCTCGGAGGCGGCGACCGCCAGCGCCGGCGCGACAAGGCTTAGGGAAAGCGCAGCCGCGATGAACAGCAGCAGTTTCGGTTCGACAATCGTCCGGGCTGTCAAGGAGGCGCAAAGCGCGATGACGAGAAGCGCGAGCGTGCGAGAGCGCGCCAGCCTTTGGCTCGCTAGCGGCATGTAGCGCTCATAGGCGCCGACGGCGCTGGTTCCCCATGCACGCGACGCCGAATGCGCGCCGGCGGCGGCGAGCATCAGGGCCGCCAACAGCATTGCGCTGGATTTCAATCCGTCGTTCATCGGCGTGATCGCGGGGGGCCAAAAAACAAGATCGCCGAAAGCGGTCAGGCTAATGAAAGTCGCAAAGACCAGCCCGAATGCGCCGGAACGCACAGCCTGCGGGGCGCCAAAATTGCCGACGGCGGGACTCGCCAATGGCGGCAGCGCGGCGATCGACAACGCGCTCGCGAAGACGACGAGTAAATGCGCTTTGGAATCGCCGACCGCACTGGCGCCCCAGGCGCGCGTCAGCGCGTCGCTCCAGATTCCGGCGTCTCGCATCAGCGGCGCGATAGCTGAATCGCCCGCCAGCAATTGCGTGGCGATCGGTAAGGCCAGAATGATGATGAGAACGCCCGCGCTCGCCGCTCCCGCCCAAAGCAGGCCGGCAAGGCCGCCCGGCACGACCATCAGCGCGAGAATGATCGCGATGATCGTTGCGGCGGCGCCGCGCGAAGGCGCAAAAAGCTCCGTGAATGCGTCGAGCGCCGCCCCGAATCCCGCCGCCGCGACGAGTGCGCCGATCGCAAAAAGCAGGCCGGCGAAATAGAGCTTCAAAACGCGATTGGGAAAGCGCGTCGCGAGGAGATCGCTGAGCGCGCTGGCGTTGATCGCTCGTAGCGCCGGCCCGACGCCGAGCGCGCCGATTGCGAGGCCCGCTGCGACGCCGGCTAGAGGCAGCGGCGAGCCCCCGGCCGGATCGAGGCAAAGAATAAGCCCGGCGGCGATTCCTGCGAACGCCAGTCCCGCATAGGGAGCGGGAACCGCCCGGTCGGCGGCGAAAAACGCCGGCACGCGCGTCGAACGCGTCAACACGCCCAGCAGCGCCAAACCCGTCAGCGCAAAGAGCGGTCCCAAACCGCGCACCAACCCATCGGGCGCTCCGACCCGCGCGAGCAGGTCAATCAAGCCGATTCCCATCAGATAGGCGGCGCCGGCGAAGGCGGCCCGCCCATCGATCTTCGCCCGCTCGCGTTCACGTTGATCTGACATGGGCTGGCTGCCGGAAGGATGAGGATTTCGCGTGGCGCGGAATGTCAGCGCTTTATCGGCCACAGCACGGGAGAAACGCAAGGCGGCTAGGGACACGTCGCACGGGACGGGGCAAAGCGCCCCTCGATCTGGCTGACACGCGCGCTCAGGTTTCGCGAACGAAGTTCAGGATGTCGGCGTGCAGCCGGTCCATATGCGTGAACATCAGGCCATGCGGCGCGCCCTCGTAGACAAGGAACCGGCAGCCTGGGATCAGTTCGGCCGAAGGTTTGCCGGTGAGCTCGATCGGCGTCGAGCGGTCGCGGTCGCCATGGATGATCAGCGTCGGGATTGTGATGCGCCGCATCTCGGCGCCGAAGTCCGCTTCGACCATGGCGCGGCTGCTGGCGAGCGCTGCCGGAATGGAGATTTGCAGCAGGCTGGCGCCCCAGGCCATCATCGCGGGCGATGTTTCCGGAATGAAGAACGGCGCGATATTGTCGGCGACCCATTTGGGATAATCCCGCCTCCATTGCGCCCACAATGCTTCGAAGCCGGCTCTCGGCGCACCGCCTGGATTGTCGTTGCTCTTGAGCAGCATCGGCGTCGTCGGCGCCAACAGGATGAGGCGCGACACGCGCTCGCTTCCGTGCCGCGTGAGGTAGCGGACCGCCTCGCCGCCGCCCATCGAATGAGTGACGAGGGTCAGGGTGGCAAGGCCGAGTTCGTCGATCAATGTGGCGACATCGTCGGCGAATGTGTCGAGGTCATAGCCGCCGGCCGGCTGATCGGAGCGGCCGTGGCCGCGGCGGTCGAAGCCGATACAGCGAAATCCCTGATCCGCGAAGGCGGCGACCTGATAGTCCCACATCTGGCTGGAGCAGCCGAGGCCGTTCAGAAACAGGATCGGCGCGCCCTGGCCAAAATCGCGCCAATAGAGTTGCGCGCCATCTCGAGCGGTGATGAAAGGCATGTTTCTCCTCCTTGATCAGAGATTGAACTGGTAGTCGACGAGGATGCGCCCGGTCGCGTCGATGAGCAGGATTTCGAGCCCGGTGGCGACGATCTTCTCGCTGTCGGCGCGCAGCATTTCCCAATGGAAGGTGACGACGTCGCGCAGCGCGCGGGCATCCTTCGCCGCGCGGAAGCGATGGCCGCCGTCGCGGATGTTCTTCTCATGCGAGCCCTTGATCCGCTGTTCGAGCTGGTCATAGCCGCGCACTTCGCGGGCGCCGACATAATGCTCGCCGTCGGGCGTCCATAGTTCGGCTATGGCGTGGCGGCGGCGTTCAGGATCGGTTTCGTGCCACACCGCCACGTAGCGATCTGCGAGCTGTTGTGCGTTATCCATGTCGTCCTCCATTCGATGAACCGCTCCACGCAAAGCGGAGCGGACATTGGCTTCGATGAAGGCGATATGGCGCTGAGTGCGGACCGGAATCGATGACCTTGGAGGTCAAAAAACAATTGCGACGGGCGCGTTGCTTGACCTTGTAGGTCATGGTCTCCGATCGCCGGGCGCATTAGGATGCGCCTATGACCCATCAGCAAATTCCCTTTGGCGTGCTCTTGCGCCGATGGCGGATCAGCCGGCGCATGACCCAGGCCGATCTCGCGCTCGCCGCCGACAGTTCGACGCGCCATCTGTCCTGCCTCGAGACCGGACGCTCGCAGCCGAGCCGCGAGATGATCATGCGTCTTTCCGAATATCTCGAGATTCCGTTGCGCGATCAGAATGCCCTGCTGCTCGCCGCGGGCCTCGCGCCAGCGTTCCAGGAACGCTCCCTGGAGGAACTGGATTCGGCGCGCATCGCGATCAACCAGATACTTCAGGCGCACAAGCCCTATCCGGCTTTCGCGCTGGACCGGCACTGGAAAGTGGTCGTCTCCAATAGCGCGCTGCCGCAACTCTACGAAGGCTGTTCGCCCGAACTCCTGCGCCAGCCGGTCAACGCCGTCCGCCTGGTGCTACATCCGGACGGCATGGGGCCGCGCATTCTGAATTTCATCGAATGGCGCGCGCATACGATCATGGTTCTGCGCCAGCAGATCGAGACGCGCGCCGATCCCGTGATTCAAGCGCTTCTGTCGGAGGTCATGAGCTATCCGGCCCCGGCCGGGGGAATGGCGCTGGCGACAAGCGAGGGCCCGCAGCGCTATGCGACGCCGCTGCGAATCGCCACCCGTCTGGGAACGGTCTCGTTCCTTAACACCACGACGATCTTCGGCACGCCGACCGACGTCACCTTGTCGGAGCTCGCCCTGGAGATGCTATTCCCCGCGGATGAGGCGACGATAGCGATCGTCAAGGGGATGGTCGCGGAGGAGGCGGCGAAGCCTCCCGCCGAGGCGCCGTTGCAGAGGGTAGGGTGAGCGCAGCAATCCGCGGGAAACCACGCCGACGAACCGCCGTCAAGCGGCTGCGCCGCTTCTCCGCTTCGCTGCGATCCCTTCGGGATGACTGCGTCTCGCCGGCGTGGCAAGTGGCCTCCATGTTCGTTTGGTGCGCGGTGCGGCCAAAACGGCCGCGCCACTCACCAAAAGGAACATAGTAAGCAAACATCCGTTGGCGCGCGCACCCATCAAGGCCCGCGAAAGGGTCGCCGTTAATGCGAGCACGGCAATTGCAGCACGACTTTGGGGCTGGCTCCCGCCTACTTCCACATTGCGCGCATGCGCGCCGCCAGATCGACGCGCGGGCCGTTGGCGGCGCGCTTTTCCTCGACCGGCATTTGCGGCCAGGAAATCTTCTCGAACAGCGGCAGCAGGTTGGGCGGGATGAAGCGGCTGCGGCTCGCCAGCACATGGCGGTCGCCGCCGCGCGGCTGGCCGTGGACATAAAAGCGTTGCGGAACGATCAGGGAGAGTTCGTCGCGCGCGCGCGTCATCGCGACATAAAGCAGGCGGCGCTCCTCCTCGATTTCATCGGTCGAGCCGGTCGCCATTTCCGACGGGATGCAGCCGTCGACGACATTGAGGACGAATACCGAGCGCCATTCCTGCCCCTTGGCCGAATGGATGGTGGAGAGAATCAGATAATCCTCATCAAGATGCGGCGGCCCGGGTTCGTCGCTCGCCGCGCCAGGCGGGTCGAGCGTCAGTTCGGCGAGGAACCGCTCGCGCGAGGGATAGGTCGCGCCGATCCGCTCAAGCGCGTCGAGATCGGCGATCCGCGTCCACGCATCGTCATAGCGCCCCTCCAGATGCGGGCGCAGCCATACGATCGCCTGCGTGAGATCGGCGGGCCAGAGCGCCTCGCCCTGCGCGAGGCCGCGCATCAATTCGGCAAAGGGCGCGAAATCCTCGCGTGATTTGGCCGGCGCGGCGAAGGCGCCGAGCGCGGCGAAACCATCGTCGGCGCCGGCGGCCTCGACGATTTTGGCGGCGGTGGCGGGGCCGATGCCCGGCAGGATCTGCGCGACGCGAAAGCCGGCGACTCGGTCGCGCGGGTTTTGCGCGAAGCGCAGGATCGCCAGCGTATCTTTCACATGCGCAGCGTCGAGGAATTTCAGGCCGCCATATTTGACGAAAGGAATGTTGCGCCGCGTCAACTCCAGCTCCAGCGCGGCGCTGTGATGGGCGGTGCGGAACAGCACCGCCTGAGATTTCAGCGTCGCGCCCGCCTCGCGATTTTCGAGCACGCGCTTGACGACATAGAGCGCCTGATCGGTCTCTTCGCCGACAGTCGCCAGCACCGGCAGCACGCCGGAGGCGCGATCGGTCCAGAGATTCTTGGCGAAACGCTCGGCGGCAAGATCGATCACCGCGTTGGAGGCGGCGAGGATCGGCTTGGTCGAGCGATAATTCTGGTCGAGCGTGATCAAGCGCGCCGGTGGATCGAACGCTTGGGGAAAATCGAGGATATTGCGCACGGTGGCGGCGCGAAACGAATAGATCGATTGGGCGTCGTCGCCGACGACCGTCAGCCCGCGCCCTCGTGGACGCAGCGCCAGCACGATTTCGCCCTGCAGGCGATTGGTGTCCTGATATTCGTCGACAAGCAGGTGGTCGAACCGCGCGGCGACTTCGGTCGCTATATCGGGCTCCTGCATCATCTGCGCGAAATAGAGCAGGAGATCGTCGTAATCGAGCACGTTCTGGCGTTGCTTGGCCTCGACATAGGCGGCGAACAAATTGCGTAACGCTACTTCGTGGCTGGCGCACCATGGAAAATGCTTGCCAAGCGTCTCGGCGAGGCTCGCGCGGCTGTTGACCGCGCGCGAATAGATGGCCAGGCACGTGCCCTTGGTGGGAAATCGCTCCTTGGCGCCCGACAGGCCGAGTTGATGCCGCTCGAAATTCATCAGATCGGCCGAATCCTCGCGGTCGTGGATGGTGAATTGCGGATCGAGACCGAGGCGAAGGGCATGGTCGCGCAGCAGCCGCGCGCCGATCGAATGAAAGGTGCCGGCGAAGGCGGGCGTCGCCGCGGCCGCCGCCTCCGGCGCCAGCTTGCGCGCGAGCAGCCGCTGCACGCGACGGTTGAGCTCGCCGGCGGCGCGCCGTGAAAAGGTCGCCAGCATGATCCGCTTGGGGTCGGCGCCAGTCAGGATGAGATGGGCGACGCGGTGGGCGAGCATATTGGTCTTCCCGGCGCCGGCGCCGGCGATGACAAGCAGAGGCGCCGGGCCACCCGGCTCGCCGGCGCCATGCTCGACGGCGCTACGCTGGGCGTCGTTCAATTCGCCCAACGGGGCGGCAAGCGCGGCGGGGGCGCGAATCACGGCTGGGATCATGCCCCACAGCAATCATGTTTCGCGCTTTGTTCGCAAGTCTGGGAGTGCGGGCGTCCTCGCCCGCTCTTTACTTTGGTTTATTTTGGAAAGGTCTATTTTAGAAAGAGGCGACCGGGACAGTCGCGATCCCAGAATTATCGCGGCGCGAGCACCATGACCATCTGACGCCCTTCCATCAAAGGCTCGGCTTCCACTTTGGCGATCGTCGCCGTCTCCGATTTGACGCGCAACAGCAGTTTGAAACCGATGTCCTGATGCGCCATTTCGCGGCCACGGAACCGCAAAGTGACCTTCACCTTGTCGCCTTCGTCGAAGAAGCGGCGCACGGAGCGCATCTTCACTTCGTAATCGTGATCGTCGATGCCGGGGCGAAGCTTGATCTCTTTGATCTCAACGACCTTTTGCTTCTTGCGCGCTTCGGCCGACTTCTTCTGCTCGAGGAAGCGGAACTTGCCGAAATCGAGGATTTTGCAGACCGGCGGCTCGGCGTTGGGAACGATTTCGACAAGGTCGAGCGCCGCCTCGTCGGCAAGCTGCTGGGCCTCTGCGATATCGACGACGCCGCGATTGTGCCCCTCGGCGTCGATCAACTGAACCTTGTTGGCGCGGATGTCGCGATTGATGCGCGGCCCCCCTTTCTCCGGAGTCGCTTGGGCTTTCATGGGACGACGAATGGTTTATCTCCTAAGGCTGTGAAAACGATTGGCTCGGCGCAAAACGCAAGAGGCCCCGCAGCGAAACGCGGCGGGGAACACATGCCGGTGATGTTCCATGCTTCGCCGGAATAAGTCAATCGCGCAACGGCGGCCCGCAGCGGCGACCGGCGTAAAATCGGGCCGCGGCGGCTCAAAGCATGCTTGGCAGCACTCGGTCGGGCGGGCGGTGGCCGTCAATGAAGGTCTTGATGTTGATGATGACCTTCTCGCCCATGTCGTTGCGTCCCTCGCGGGTCGCCGAGCCCATATGCGGCAGCAGGATGACTTTGCCCTTCTTGGCGAGCCTGATGAGCTTGTCCGACACCGCCGGCGCCTGTTCGAAGACGTCAAGGCCGGCGCCAGCGATCTCGTCGTTCTCCAGCATTCGGGTCAGGGCGTTTTCGTCGATCACTTCGCCGCGCGCGGTGTTGACGACGATCGCCTCGGGCCGCAGATATTTCAGCCGCCGCGCCGAAAGCAAGTGATAGGTCGCCGGCGTATGCGGGCAATTGACCGAGACAATGTCCATCCGCGCGAGCATCTGGTCGAGCGAATCCCAATAGGTCGCCTCCAGCGCCTCCTCGGTCGACGCGGGCAAACGGCGCCGGTTGTGATAATGGATCGACAGGCCGAAGGCGCGCGCGCGTTTGGCGAGCGCCTGGCCGATCCGCCCCATGCCGAGAATGCCGAGACGCTTGCCGGTGATCCGGCGCCCGAGCATCCAGGTCGGCGACCATCCCGTCCAGTCGCCGTCGGGGACGATCCGCACGCCTTCGGCGAGGCGACGCGCGGTGGAAAGGATCAGCGCCATCGTCATGTCGGCGGTGTCTTCCGTCAGCACGCCGGGCGTATTGGTGACGGTAATGCCGCGCCGCAGCGCCGAGGTGACGTCGATATGGTCGACGCCATTGCCGAAATTGGCGATCAGCCGCATCTGCTCGCCCGCCTGGGCGATCATGCCGGCGCTGATCTGGTCGGTGATCGTCGGCACCAGCACGTCAGCCTCGCGCATCGCTTCGGCGATGTCGCTCTCGCTCATCGGTTTGTCGTCGACGTTGAGGCGCGCGTCGAACAATTCGCGCATCCGCGTTTCGACGAGATCGGGCAGGCGGCGCGTCACCACGACGAGGGGTTTCTTTTTGGTCATATCGACGCCCCCTTTTGACTCAATGGTCCGATCCCATGCAAACCGCTCCCTACAGCATTAAGTTCATGGCAGATTTCTCGGCCGTTTTACGGCTCGTTAACCCCCGCGGCGGCAGATGGGACATGTCGGCGAGAACCAGGCTGCGCGCCCCGGTTCACGCGGCCTCTCTAGCAGATGGCTGGGCAAAGACAAGGATGGCGGCTGCGCCGCACGGGCGACGGGGGCAGGATGAGAACTGACGGTTTTCAGACGATCGGGCGACGGCTGCGCGGCCCGTCGCTCCTCGTCACCGCGCTGGCGGCGATGCTGCTTGCCGCCGGCGCCGCCTGCGCCCAGCAGACGGCCGCCGCGAACGGCGAGCAAATCGGCAACGTGACCGGCCTGACGCTGCCCCGCTACGCCAGCCTGAAGACCGACCGGGTCAACCTGCGCGAGGGGCCCAGGAAGGACTATGCGACGAAATGGGTGTTCCAGCGCGCCGGCCTGCCGGTCGAGATCACCGCCGAATCCGACACCTGGCGCAAGGTGCGCGATTCTGAGGGGGCGGAGGGCTGGGTGCTGCATTCGCTGCTCTCTGGCCGCCGAACGGGACTGGTTGCGCCGGGCAAGAAGGACCAGAATTTTAAAATCTTCGTGCGGGCGAGCGAGAGCGCCGATCTTGCCGCGACCCTGCAGTCGGGCGTCATCGGCAATATTCGCAATTGCGACGGCGCCTGGTGCCTGATCGATGGCGACGGCTTTAGGGGCTATATCAAGCAATCCAATCTCTGGGGCGTCTATCCCGACGAGAAGATCGAATAGGCGGCCGGCCTCTCCTCGGGCAAGGTCGGGCGTGATAGTGATTGCCGATGCCCGGCCTTACCGACGACGATTTTGGCCAAAGGGCGCGCCAATTGCGCGTCGACACGCTTATCCGGCTCAGATGGCTGGCGGTGGCGGGCCAGTCGGCCGCTGTCCTGATCACCCGTTTCGGCCTTGGCTTCGACCTGCCGATCGCCTGGTGTTTTCTATGCATCGCAACGGCGGCGCTGCTCAATTTCGGTTTGAGGCTGCGTTTCCCGGTCAGTCAGCGGCTCGACGACATCCGGGCGACCAATATTCTCGGATTCGATATCCTCCAGCTCGCCGCTTTGCTGTTTCTGACGGGCGGCGTCGTCAACCCGTTTTCGATCCTGTTTCTCGCGCCGGTGATGATATCGGCGGCGTCGCTGCCGCTGCGCCGCACGATTGCGCTGTTGCTCCTGGCGCTGGCCTGCGCGACCGGCTTGACCTTCTGGCACGAGCCTTTGCCCTGGATTCGAGGGGCCGGGCTGCAATTGCCGATGCTCTACGGCGTCGCCATCTGGGTGGCGATCGCGGTCGGAGCCGCGTTCATTACCATTTACGCCAATCGCGTCGCCGAGGAGGCGCGGCTGCTCGCCGGCGCCCTCAACGCCACCGAACTGGTGCTTGCGCGCGAACAACATCTCTCCCAGCTCGACGGGCTGGCGGCGGCCGCAGCGCATGAATTGGGTACGCCGCTGGCGACGGTCGCGCTGGTCGTCACCGAAATGGCGCGCCAGAAGCCGCCATCCAGCGCTTTCGCCGACGACTTGCGGCTGCTCACTCAGGAAGTTGGCCGCTGCCGCGCGATTCTCGGCAAGCTCGCCTCGCTCGGCGAGGACGGCGCTGGGCCGCTCGAAGAGTTGAGCCTCAGTCATCTGATCGAGGAAATCGCCGCGCCCCACCGCGATTTCGGCGTCGCCATCGAAATCAAGATCGACGGCCCGGGCGCCGAGCCGATCTGCCGCCGTAATCCCGGCATGCTCTATGGTTTGGGCAATATCGCTGAAAATGCCGTAGATTTCGCCAAAAGCCGCACGAGCATCCAGGCGTCGTGGAATAAAGAGACAGTGACGATCGTCATCGCCGACGACGGGCCGGGCGTCGCCCCGCATGTCCTGGCGCGTCTGGGCGAGCCTTACATCACCACCAGGGCCGCGGCGCAAAGGGAGGAGGACGAGACGGGCGGCGGCCTCGGTCTCGGCCTGTTCATCGCCAAGACCTTGCTTGAACGCTCCGGCGCCGCGATGCGCATCGTCAACGCCCTGCCCCCGGCGACCGGGGCGCAGGCGACCGTGGTCTGGCCGCGCGCCGCCTTTGAACAAGGTCGACTGGGGGTCTAAAATTCAATAGGAGGGAGAGGCCGGCCCTCGAGCGCTGCCAGGATCGGCGCCAAGAAGGGAGCTTATTCCAAGGACGGGACGATGGAACAAACCGACAAAACTCAGGCCGCGGCTTCCTCGCAAGCGCCATCGGGCGACAGGTCCCTGCTGATCGTCGACGACGACAAGCCGTTCGCGGCCCGCCTGGCGCGCGCGATGGAGGCGCGCGGCTTCGTCGTCGAGGCGGCCGGCAGCGTCGCCGAGGGGCTGGCGACGATCGCCGCCGGGGCGCCCGCCTTCGCCGTCATCGATCTCAGGCTTTCCGACGGCAGCGGCCTCGACGTGATCCGCGCTCTCAAAGCGGCCCGACCCCTGGCGCGCGCCATCATCCTGACCGGCTATGGCGCGATCGCCACCGCGGTGACCGCGGTCAAGCTCGGCGCTTTCGATTATCTGGCCAAACCGGTCGACGCCGACGAAATCACCGCGGCGCTGATGTCGGACCATGCCGACCGCCCGCAGGGGGCCGAACATCCCATGTCGGCCGATCGCGTGCGCTGGGAGCATATCCAGCGCATCTATGAATCATGTGAGCGCAATGTCTCGGAGACGGCGCGACAGCTCAACATGCACCGCCGGACGCTGCAAAGAATTTTGGCCAAGCGCGCGCCGCGCTGAGGCGAGACAAAAGCGCGCCGGCGGTTCTTCCGCGGGAGAGCCGGCCGTGCCGGCGCGACTGCGCAAAGGCGCGCCACGGCGCCTAATGTTTATGCGGCGTGCCTGGGTGGAATCGATGATTCACGCCTCATGGGACGCCCATAATCGTTATGAAGGCTAAGTTTTCTTGGCATAGGCCTTGCGTCCTCTCGCCGTCCCAAAGCGGGAATCACCTCAAGCCGGGGTCGAAACGGCGTATCGAAGACGGGGTCTCTCATGTCATTCTCCAGACGGTTCATGTTGCGCGCGGCTGGCGCGCTGGTCGGGGGCGCGGTTGCGCTCGGGACCTTTGCCGCCAAAGCCGAGGATACGATCAAGATCGGCATTCTCCATTCGCTGTCGGGCACGATGGCGATCAGCGAAACGACGCTGAAGGACGTGATGCTGATGCTCATCGACGAGCAGAACAAGAAAGGCGGCGTGCTCGGCAAGAAGCTTGAGGCCGTCGTCGTCGATCCTGCTTCCAACTGGCCGCTATTCGCCGAGAAAGCCCGTGAGCTCATCGCCAAGGACAAGGTCTCGGTCGTCTTCGGCTGCTGGACTTCAGTGTCGCGCAAATCGGTGCTGCCGGTGTTCCAGGAGCTCGATTCGATCCTGTTCTATCCCGTGCAATATGAAGGCGAGGAATCGCAGCGCAACGTATTCTACACTGGCGCCGCGCCCAACCAGCAGGCGATCCCCGCCGTCGATTATCTGATGAGCCCCGATGGCGGCTCGGTGAAGCGCTGGGTGCTGGAAGGCACCGACTACGTCTATCCGCGCACCACCAACAAGATCCTCGCCGCCTATCTGAAATCGAAGGGCGTGCCGGATGAAGACGTTCTGGTCAACTATACGCCGTTCGGCTTCTCCGACTGGCAGACCGAAGTCACCAAGATCAAGGCGTTCGGGTCCGCAGGCAAGAAGACCGCCGTGGTTTCGACGATCAACGGCGACGCCAATGTTCCCTTCTACAAGGAGCTCGGCAACCAGGGCATCAAGGCGACCGACATTCCGGTGGTGGCGTTCTCGGTGGGCGAGGAGGAACTCGCCGGCCTCGACACCAAGCCGCTCGTCGGCCATCTCGCCGCGTGGAATTATTTCATGTCGATCGACACGCCCGAGAACAAGGCGTGGATCGACAAGTGGCACGCCTTCACCAAGAACCCGAAGCGCACCTTCAACGACCCGATGGAAGCGCATGTGATCGGCTTCAGCATGTGGGTGAAGGCGGTCGAAAAGGCCGGCAGCTTCGAGCCTGACAAGGTGATCGATGCGATGATCGGCGTCTCGACCGAGAACCTGACCGGCGGTCTGTCGACGATGATGCCCAACCACCACATCACCAAGCCGGTCTACATCGGCGAAATCCAGGGCGACGGCCAGCTCAACACCGTCTGGCAGACGCCTGGCACCGTGGTGGCGCAGGAATGGTCGCCCTATCTCGAAGGCTCGCGCGATCTGATTGCCGATTGGCGCAAGCCCTTGTCTTGCGGCAATCTGAACGTCAAGACGGGCAAGTGCGGCGGCTGAGGCGCGCAGTGACGGCCTTCCCCCCTTGCGGGGGAAGGTGTCATGCGACGCATGACGCGGACGAATGCTATGCATTCGCTCGGCGATGAGGGGAAGTCGCGCGCAGCGCGACGGCTTTGTACCTATCGAGATTCTGCGACGTTCAAAGCCGTCGCGCTGCGCGCGACCA
>DATBZF010000150.1:0-6181 GCA_036513315.1 Roseiarcus sp. | reverse complement strand
TCCGCCCAAGAAATCAATGGAGGAATCCGATCTCAACCTTCTTGAGCGTCCTCCGACCGAGCGCCAAAATGATTCCACCCAACGCCAGTACGCTTGAGGCGCGCGGTCGGCGTCAGGCGGGCGCCGGCAGCAGCTTCATCGGCCGCGGCGATACATCCTTGGGCTCGGCGAGCCAGCGATAACGGTCCCAAAGCATTTCGTGGCCGAGATAGACAAACGGGCCGAACACGAAACCGAAGGCCGACAGACCCGCCGCCGTGGCGACGTCGCCGACCACCACATAAGTGGCGGTGAAATCCATCGCGGTGGCGATGGTGCGAAAGGTGATGGTCTTGGCCAGGGCCCGATTGATCGTAAAGCCGCCGCCGGCGGGGCGACGGAAGAGTGGCAGGGCGGGAACATCGACGGCGCCTTCGGCCGGGCCAAAGCGATTCCACGCCGTCTCATGGACCAGATAGAAAATCGGCCCGGCGACAAGGGCGAAGGCCGACAGGCCGGCCGCCGTGCCGAGTTCGCCGATCACCAGAAAATTCGTGCTGAAGTCGAGGGTGGTGACGATGATCCGGAAGGTGATGGTCTTGGCGATCGCCTGTTTAATCGACAGCCCGCCCGGCGCGGCTGCCGCCGGCTTGACCGAAAAAAGGGCCGGCAGGGAAAATCTGGGCGCGTCGCGTCGATCCGCGCTTGCGTGAGACCGCGGTCGCGCACGCCGACGCGATTTGGGCGCGAGGACATTCGGCGCCAGCACGGCGGCGGCGCCGATAATGACGCCCGGAATCAGCGCCGCCTCGAAGAGGGCGACCCCGGCGAGCGCGGCAAGTCCCACCGTTAGATATCGTTGCATGGGGCGCCCCCGAGCGGGAAGAAGCAGACACGCGGCGGAATCAGCGCCGACGTTCAAAGGTCCGGGAGGATGATGACATCTATAAGACTGGCTGGCGCGGTTGGGAACTTTGATCCTCATCGCAGGCGCCAGCGCCGCTAACGATCGGGCGCGTCCGTCGTCCGAAGCGACCCTAACCCGCCTTCTCTCCCATCGCCAGCTCCACCACGAACCGGCTCCCCCCTCCGGGCTCCGCCTCGCAGAACACGCCGCCGCCGTGGCGCTTGGCGATCTGGCGCACCAGCGACAGGCCGAGGCCCCAGCCGCCGGCGGATTCGGCGCGGCCGGCCGGGCGATAGAAGGGTTCGAACACGCGTTCGCGTTCAGCGGCGGCGATGCCCGGCCCGCCGTCGCAGACGACGATGCGCGCTTTATCCTGCGCGCGCGTCACCGCGATATGGATCGGCGGCTTGCCGTGCGTGGCGGCGTTTTCGAGGAGATTGCGGATGAGGCGGCGCAGCAGCGTCGCGTCGCCCTGGATTTCGACCGGGCCGCCGCAATCGGGCGCTCCCGCAACGCTCGCCTCGAAACGCCCGGCTTCTTCGGCCGCCAGGCCGAGGAGATCGACGGGCGCGACCAGCCTGTTTGTCGCGCCGGAATGGTCGAGCCGGCTGGCGAGCAGGATTTCTTCGACGAGCTGATCGATTTCGGCGAGATTGCGCACGATCTCGGCATGCATGTCGGCGCCGGGCTGGGCAAGCCACAGTTCGATCGCCATGCGCAGGCGCGCCAGCGGCGAGCGCAATTCGTGGCTGGCGTTGGCGAGCAGCGCTTTTTGCGACCTCAACAGGTCCTCGACGCGCGTGGCGGCGGCGTTGAACGTACGCGCCACCGCCGCGACCTCGTCTTGGCCGGTGTCGTCGACACGCAGGGCCAGCGCGCCGGCGCCCCAGCGCTCGACGCCGGAGCGCAGGCCTTCCAACCCGCGCGTCAATCGCGCAGTGATCGGGAAGGCGGCGAGACCGACGCCGATGGTCACAAACAGCACCATCGACAGCAGGCGCAGCCGCGGGCTCGGCCAGGACGGGCGCAATCTGGCGAGAACGGCGCGCCCGTCGGGCAGGTCGATGCGCACGATCACCGGCCGCACGCCCATATGCGCGCCCTCGGTCGCGTCGAGCGGGATCATCGGTCCGCGCGAGGCGGCAAGCGCGCCTTGCGCATCGTAGACCGATATGTCGGCGCCGATTTGGTCGCTCAGCCGTTCAATCGCGGCGTCGATCGCGCCGGGCGGACTGTCGCTTTCAGGAACGAGGTGGTCGCTGAGCTGGATGCGAAAGGCGCCCCAGCGCTCGCGCGGATTTTCGCCGACCAGGGACCAGAACGCGCCGATCAGGACCGCCACCGCGACGAGGCTCGCCAGCAGCGTCAGATAGATTTTCCAGAACAGCCGGCGGCCGAACCTGTAATTTCGCGTCATCCTGCCTCTTATTTCTCTTCATCCTGTCTTCTGGCGAAGACATAGCCGGCGCCGCGCACGGTGATGATCCGTCGCGGATGCTTGGGATCGTCTTCGATCGCCGAGCGGATGCGCGAGATATGGACGTCGATCGAGCGGTCGAAGGCGTCGAACTCCTCGCCCTTGACGAGATCCATCAGCCGGTCGCGGTTGAGCACCCGCCCGGCATTGTCGGCGAGAGCAACGAGCAGGTCGAATTGGAAGCTGGTCAGCGTCTTCTCCTTGCCGTCGACGCGCACCATGCGCGAGGCGCGATCGATCCGCAGGCGGCCGAAGCGCAGCTCGGCGTCGTCGCCGGGGCTAAGCGCCCGGCCGCGCCGCAAAATGGCGCGCAGGCGCGCCTGCAATTCGCGGGGATTGAAGGGCTTGGGCAGATAATCGTCGGCGCCGATCTCCAGCCCGACGATCCGGTCGGTTTCCTCGCCGCGCGCCGTCAGCATGAGGATCGGAATCTGCGCGCGCGCGCGGATCTTGCGGCAGATTTCGAACCCGTCGCTATCGGGCAGCATCACGTCGAGGATGATCGCGTCGAACGTTTCGCGCTCGATCGCCGCCAGGCCCTCGCCGCCGGTGAAGCGGCGATCGACGACGAAACCGGCCGCGGTCAGATAGTCCGACACCATGGCGGCCAGCCTTGCATCGTCGTCGATGATGAGAAGCCGCTCCGCCATGAACCCTAACCAAACATCCTTGTCGTCTGCGGCGGCCAATTCCCTCACGAGGGCAGAGCTGTCCGGGGAACAGAATTAGGCTGCAGCACTCCGCCTTTTGGAACCCAGCACGTCATGCCCGGCCTTGTGCCGGGCATCCACGCCCAGAAGCCATCACCAACTTCAAAAGTTGTTTGCAACGGCGCCGCGTGGATGGCCGGGACAAGCCCGGCCATGACGTCGAGGGGTAGTGCACAACCCAATTACATCTCCGATTCTGAAACCTTTCGTTTTCCCCGGACAGCCCTGCCACAAGGGGGGAACATTGGCGCCGGCCATCTCGCCTCGTATCCCGCGCCCTTCTTAGTCCTTGTCCGGCCCGCTGTCAGGCGCGCCCTTCGCACCGTCGTCGCCCATCGAATGGCCGTGGCGCCAGCCGCCCCACGGGCCCATTGAACCGTGTTGCGCCATTTCGCCGATCTCGGCGGTAAGCGCGGTGCGCTGCTGAGGCGTGAGCTGGTCGGCGATATCGAGCAGGCCGCCGACCAGCGTCTTGGATTTGGCGTCGATATTGGCGATGGCGTCGGCGCGCATTTTCTCGACCGCGGCGCGATCGATGGTCGGCGCGGCGAGCAATTCCAGCGCCTGTTTGCGCATCGCCTCATGTTCGGCGGGATTGGGCGCGATCTCGGCGAATTTGATGGCGATGATGTCATGCACTTTGGCTTCCTGCGCCGCATTGGCGCCGACGGAATCGAGCGCATGCGAAACCGCGCCCTGGATGAGGGCGAGGCGCATGCCCTGCTTCCAGCCGAGATTGTCGGCGCCCGCCGCCGCCATTGCGAAGCTGCCGGCGCCGAGCGCGACGCCGACGATCAGGACGCCGGCAAAGGCGAAATTGCGGCGCCACGAGGGATAGCGAACGTGTCCGTCCTCAGGCTCAGCTTGCCGCAACGGCGGCTCGGGCGGCAGATTCAGATTGTCGATATCGGTCATGACGATCTCCTTCATCGACGGCGTCAGGCGCCGTTTCGAAAAGGAGTTTGGCGGGCGAAGGTTTCGCGCGATCCGGCCGAATGTAAAGAAGGATGAACGGACTTGGGCGCTTTGGCGGCGGGCTCGTAGGCGCCTCGCGGGGAGAAAGTCTCAAGGGAGCCGATCCTCTCGGTGTGGATGGCCGGGACAAGCCCGGCCAAGACGCGCGAGGGTTATGAACGACCTGAACTTTACAAAAGGTCTTGCTGAACCGTACAGCCGTGGCGCCAGGCCGGGCGTGACGTGCTGCAAAGGGGAGCGCTACCGCCGAATTCTGTTCCCCTGAACCGCCGCGCGGCCCGCGGCGGAGCGGAACCATTCACCGCGCTCCGCGTTCGGCTCGGGGGTTCTCCCGGGGAAAGTCGCATGTATCTCTCAAATGAAAGCCTCATCGTCATTCTGATCGTCGGCATTATCGCCGGCTGGCTGGCGGGCCAGATCGTGCGCGGCGCCGGGTTCGGGCTGATCGGCGATCTCCTCATCGGCATTATCGGCGCGTTCATTGGCGACTGGCTTTTGCCGCAGGTAGGCCTGCATTTCGGCGTCGGAACCATCGCCCTGATCGTCAATGCGACGATCGGCGCGGTCCTGCTGCTGCTGGTTCTCAGGCTCCTGCGTGGCGGCGGCGGATGGCGCAGCAATTGGGGCGGCGGCTGGGGCGGCCGGCGCTGGTAGGCTTTCGCCATAGGTTGACGGCCTTTGGTCAGTCGGCCCGGACGCGGGGCCTCGATAAACAAACGAACAATGCGACGATGATTGCCCGCGCGACGACATTGTCGAGGATCGCGACATTGACGCCTTGCGCGTAAGCGAGCATTTCAAGAGCCGCTCGGGTCGAAGCGTATGCCGACAAAGCTCGGTATCAGGCCTGGCGCTGCGGCAAGCACGATGGCGGCGGCGAGCGCGATGAAGCCGTGCACGACTAGCAGCGCGCGGAGCCCCGGCGGTTGATAGCGCGTCATTCCGACAATCCCGTAATCCCTTTCGTCGTTTATACGGGGAGCGGTCCGTCGTGAGAATCTCTGCCCTACCCATCATCGCATTGCTCTGGCTCGGAGGCGCGCCCGCCGCCGGCGCCGCCGGCCTCGACACGGCCATTCCCGGCCATCCCGGGGTGACGGCGTTCGATCTGATGAAGCTTGTCGTGACCGATCTTGCTCTCGACGGAGATGGCGGCGCCGCCGGACATACGACGGTCCCGTTCGCACATATTCAAGGAAAGGATCAGACGGGCGCGCCGCCTGAGACGATCAATCTCGACGGGAGCAAGCTAGATTTGATGCCAATCCCTGGCGATCCCTCCCGCATCCTTCTGCTCGCCGATCTCGGGCCGAAAGATGGCTTCGTCGCCGACGTGCAAGCGCTCGCTCTCATCGCGCTGGCGCCGACGCCGAGACTTCTCGATGTCGTGGAGGTCGGGATGGATCGCGTCACGGTGTTCGGGCAGAAGGCCAAACCCTTGATGCTGGCGCCGCGCGTTCCGCTCATCCTGATCGAGAGCGGGCACAACGATTCTGATCAGGATTTTACGACGATCGAAATGATGTTCATCCGCGGCGATCGCTTTCAATGGATCGGCGATTTTACCACGCTCGACGAGGAGGTCTGCGACTATAAGCGTCTGGAGCCATGGTACGTCTCGGCGCTGCCGGACGTCGGCCCTTATCCGGCTTTGCATGTCTCGGTCGTGGAGCGCGTCACGCTTACCGGCGGGAATGGCTGCGGCGACCGGACAGCGCCGCGGCCGCGCGTGACAAGCTATCAGGCGAACTATCGGTGGGACGCACGAGCGCAACGCTTCCTGACGCCGTCCACTGAGATGCATCGGCTCGCCAAGGAAAATGAGAATGCATTGTGAGGCGCTTCAGACGCTTCTTTGTCGAAATCGCGCCAACGTCATTGCTGTGCAGGTTCACAATTTCGTTGATCGGGCCTCCAATAGGAAGGATGTTTAGGATAGGAGACAAAAGCTTCAACAGCATTCGTCTGGGCCGGTTCTCAGGAAGAAGGCGTGGGCCGCGCCAGCGCGAGATCAACGACAACTGAAACGGTCGAGTGTGATCCATCGTTTCGCATGGCGGAGCGTGTTTCACCGCTGAGACCTTTGTCAATGATGGCCTTTCAGGCCACCGCCGAAGGCGGCGACCGCTTTCG
>DATBZF010000149.1:0-2169 GCA_036513315.1 Roseiarcus sp. | reverse complement strand
CGGAATGACTCACCTTGAGGTTTGGGGCTTCCGGCATGATGGCGGGGCGTGATTCTGTGATTGGCGCATCGATTCGCTTGGGGCGCCATGATGACGAAGGAACAGTATTGCTTGGGCCGGTTCGGGGATCGCCGCCTCGACAAAGGGGGGCGGCGCTTCTTGAAGGCATGGTCGCGCGCGCCAGTTCGTGCATGCGGCGTGCGGCGGGCGGGGATCGCGCGCAGATTGTCCGCTATGGACGTTTTCTGGCCAATGAGAAGGTGACGTTGCAGGCCCTGCTCGCCGGGTGGAGCGAGCAGACGGAGCTTTCTGCGGCGGGCCGGCATGTTCTGGCGATCCAGGACACCAGCGAGATCAATTTCAAGACGACGTCCGAGCGCCGGCGCGGCTTGGGCGAGATCGGCAAAGGCGGCGGCCGCGGCGTGCTGCTGCATGCGATGCTGGGGCTCGACGCCGAGACGCAGGCCTGTCTTGGCCTGGTGGCCGGAGAGGTGTGGACGCGGCCGGGTCGGATCACGGTCCCGCACGCCAAACGGCCGCTCGAGGAGAAGGAATCGCGGCGCTGGCTGAGCACGGCCGAGCGGGCCAAAAAGGTGCTTAAGTCGGCCGCTTGCGTCACCGTGATCGACGATCGCGAAGGCGACATCTACGCCAAATGGGCGAGCGTTGCGACGCCCACCTTCCATCTCCTGACGCGTTCGATGCACGATCGCGCCCTGGCCGACGGCGCCAGCCTTTATGCGACAGCCGCCGCTTTCCCGCTCGCCGACATCGCGACCATCGATCTTCCGGCTCGCGCCAATCGGCCGGCGCGCCAGGCCAAGCTTTCGCTGCGCTTTGGGCGCGTTGCGATCAAACGACCGCAAGGGGCGGCGCGCTCCTTGCCCAAAAGCGTCGATCTGACCTTGATCGAGGTCGTCGAGGACCCGCCGCCCGCCGGCGCCGAGCCTTTGCATTGGCGTCTTTTGACAACCCATAACGTCGCCGACGCCCCCTCCGCCTGGCGGATCGTCGAATGGTACAAGAAACGCTGGACGATCGAGCAGCTCTTCCGTCTGATGAAGAAAGAAGGCCTTCAACTCGAAGACAGCCGTCTTGAAACCGCCGACCGATTGCTCAAACTTGCCGCGATCGCCGCCAAGGCCGCCGCCATCACGTTGCAGCTCGTCCAAGCCCGCGACGGCCAAAGCGCCGAGCCGGCCAGCCTCGCCCTCAACGAGCAACAAATAGAGGTCCTCGCCGCTCTCGCCGCAAAATACAAAGGTCGCACGACGCTGCAAAGCAATCCTCATCCCGCCAAAACCCTCGCCTGGGCCGCTTGGATCATCGCAAGGCTCGGCGGATGGGACGGCTACCCCCGAACCAAGCCGGGCCCCATCACCATGAGACACGGCCTGCAATACTTCCTCGGCGTCGCACAAGCCTGGAGCGCCCTCAAAGATGTGTGAATCTGCTAGCGCTGCGCGGGGGAGGATGGGGCGCGGCGCCTGGCGCATCCCGCTCATCCCGTCAGGCTCGGCTTGCCGAGCACCGGCGTCGACGGCGCGGCCATGTCGCGCGGCTCCATGGGGCCGGCGAGATAGGCCGCGCGGCCGGCATCGACGGCGAGAGCGAAGGCGCGCGCCATGGCGGCGGGATCGCCGGCTTTGGCGATGGCGGTGTTCAGAAGGATCGCGTCATAGCCGAGCTCCATCGCGGCGGACGCATGCGAGGGCAGGCCGATGCCGGCGTCGACGATCAGCGGAACATCGGGGAAATGGGCGCGCAAGGCGCGCAGGCCGAAAGGATTGTTGAGGCCCTTGCCCGAGCCGATCGGCGCGCCCCAGGGCATGAGGACCTTGCAGCCGGCCTCGACCAAACGCTCGGCGACGACAAGGTCCTCGGTCATATAGGGAAAGACAGAAAAGCCGTCGTCGGAAAGGACGCGCGCCGCCTCGACGAGGCCGAAGACGTCGGGCTGCAATGTGTCGGCCTCGCCGATCACTTCGAGCTTGATCCAGTCGGTCGCGAAAATCTCGCGCGCCATCTGTGCCGTCGTCACCGCCTCCTTGACCGAGTGGCAACCGGCGGTATTGGGCAAGACGCGCACGCCAAGTTCGCGGATCAGCGACCAGAAATCCTGTCCCTCGCGCAGGCGACCCGATTCGCGGCGCAGCGAGACGGTGACGA
>DATBZF010000148.1:0-20653 GCA_036513315.1 Roseiarcus sp. | reverse complement strand
TACGCGGTGATGTCGGCGGTCGGTCGGCTGTCGACAGCCAGTCTTGGACTCGCTGCGACCCAATATGATCCCAAAGTTCACTTCGACCAAGTCAAGGACAAGTGGTTCGGCCTGCGCACGCCGGACGGCCGCTGAGCGTTCAGCATGACTACTTGCCTCCAGGCGCATGGATAGCGGAACGCTTGGGATAGGCGCCTCCGTTGTGAGGTTTTTGCTGGACCGGGTCGCAATATAAATCGATATTGGCGAGCGCCCGAAGCAGGGAGCGGCAATATAATCACACAGGCGCGATGGGCGCCCGGGACAGAGGCCATGAACGCACCCAATTCGTCTTCCGCCGACAGAGAGCTCGATTCTCTGCGCCGCGCTCAGCGCGCTCACGAGCCCTCGATGGAGGAAATACTCGCTTCAATCCGCAGCATTATCGCGGACGATAAGGGACCGCCCGCGCCAAGCGCTCCGGCGCCAAAGCCAATAGTCGCCAGCGGACCCCAGATCGTTTACTCGAACGATTCGATCCCCGCCTCTCGCAGCGTTGCGCCGCCGCCGGAGCCTGAGCTGGAAGCAAAGCTTCCGGAGCCGCCGCCGGTGGAAATCGCCGCTTCTTCAGCGCCCAAGATCGCCTGGGAAAAACCAGCGGCCGTCGTAGAGCCCGTCGCCCATGAGGTCGAAGCAGCGCCGGCGTCTGTTGAGGAGGAGCCGTTCGTTTCGCAAGCCACTGACGCTGCGGTCAATGCTTCCTTCAATGCGTTGTCGGCGAGCGTCGCCATGTATAGTTCCGAGATGATTGAAAACCTGACGCGCGAGATGTTGCGCCCCATGCTCAAGAACTGGCTTGACGACAATTTGCCCAGCCTGGTCGAACGCCTCGTACGTGCCGAGATTCAGCGGGTGGCGCGCGGCGGCCGCTGAAAGGCGATCGCTGTCCGCGTTGACTTTGCGGCGCGCCTTGGGCTTTAACGCCGGCGCGTCGGGCGAAGTCTACTATTTTCCCTGACGTTTGTTGTTAGGCTGCCGGGTATCCGTCGGCGCCCGGGATGTCACGCAGCCTCGCGGGATTCTTCCGGCGAGCTTTAGGCCTGTACATGATGGAAAAAACATTCGACCCGGCCGCCGTCGAGGGGCGCATTTCGGCGCAATGGGAGGCCCAGGGCGCCTTTCGCGCCGGGCGGCTGGAGCGCGCCGGCGCCGAACCGTTTTGCGTCGTGATCCCGCCGCCCAATGTCACCGGCAATCTGCATATGGGCCATGCGCTCAACAATACGTTGCAGGATATACTCTGCCGCTATCACCGCATGAGGGGCAAGGACGTGCTGTGGCAGCCCGGCACCGATCACGCCGGCATTGCGACTCAGATGGTCGTCGAACGCCAGCTCATGGAACGCCAGGAGCCGGGCCGCCGCGCCCTGGGTCGCGAGAAATTCCTTGAGCGCGTTTGGGCCTGGAAAGCCGAATCGGGCGGCGCCATCATCAATCAATTGAAGCGGCTCGGCGCCTCCTGCGATTGGAGCCGCGAGCGCTTCACCATGGATGCCGGCCTGTCCAAGGCGGTGGTCAAGGTGTTCGTCGAGTTGCATCGCGCCGGCCTGATTTACAAGGACAAGCGCCTCGTCAATTGGGACCCGGAATTCCAGACCGCAATTTCGGATCTTGAAGTCGTGCAGGTCGAGTGCCGCGGTTCGTTCAAATGGTCACGCGACGACGGCGCGCCGCTCGATGCGGCGGCGCTGCGCAAGGCGCTCGACAAGAACCCCAACGGGCATCTCTATTATTTCGACTATCCCGTCGTCGACGAAGAGGGCGAAGAGACCGGCGAGAATCTGACGGTTGCGACGACGCGGCCGGAGACCATGCTTGGCGACACTGCCGTCGCGGTTCACCCTGATGATGAGCGCTACAGTGATCTGATCGGTTTGAGAGTTCGCCTGCCCCTGGTCGGGCGGCTGATCGCCATCGTCGCGGATGAATATTCCGACCCCGAAAAGGGAACCGGCGCGGTGAAAATCACGCCCGCGCATGATTTCAACGATTTCGAAGTCGGCAAGCGGCATGCTGCCGAAGGCGTCAGACAAATCAACATATTGGACGCCGAAGCGCATGTCCAACTTAAGGGCAATGCGGCGTTCTTCGAAGGCGTTCCGACCGGGGATCACGATGCCGCCCGCATCGTCGGCATGCTTGATGGACTCGACCGCTTCGAAGCGCGCAAACGCATCGTCGCCTTGATGGAGACGCAGGGGCTGCTCGCCAAAATCGAGCCCCATACGCACATGGTTCCGCACGGCGACCGCTCGGGCGTGGTGATCGAGCCCTGGCTCACCGACCAATGGTACGCCGACGCCAAGACGCTCGCCCAACCCGCGCTGAAAGCCGTGCGCGATGGCCGCACTCTGTTCACGCCGAAGAACTGGGAAAAGACCTATTTCGACTGGCTGGAAAACATCCAGCCCTGGTGCATTTCGCGCCAGCTCTGGTGGGGGCATCAGATTCCGGCCTGGTATGCGCCCTGGGGCGCCTTTTACGTCGCCGAAACCGAGGAGGAGGCCTGCGCGGAGGCGCTTGCCGACGGTGTCGAACGCGGTGCGCTGATGCAGGAAGAAGCCGATGCGATCGCCAACGATCCGCAGCGGCTGGCCGAGACTTTTTCGCGCGACGAAGACGTCCTCGATACCTGGTTTTCCTCGGCTCTGTGGCCGTTTTCGACGCTCGGATGGCCGGACGAGACGCCGGAACTCAAGCGTTTCTATCCGACCTCCGTCCTCGTCACCGGCTTTGACATCATCTTCTTCTGGGTCGCCCGGATGATGATGATGGGCCTGCATTTCCGGGACGAGATTCCGTTTCGCGACGTCTATATCCACGCCCTGGTGCGCGACGAGAAGGGCGCGAAAATGTCGAAGTCGAAGGGCAATGTCATCGATCCGCTCGCCCTGATCGACCGCTACGGCGCCGATTCCCTGCGCTTCACGCTCGCCGCCATGGCCGCGCAGGGGCGCGACATCAAGCTTTCGACCGCCCGCGTCGAAGGCTATCGCAATTTTGCAACCAAGCTTTGGAACGCCTCGCGCTTCGCCGAAATGAACGGCTGCCTGCGCAAGGCTGGCTTCGATCCGGCTGCCGTTCGCGAGCCGCTCAACCGCTGGATTCTCGGCGAGACCGCCAGGGCGGTGAGCGACACCGCGCTCGCGATCGAATCCTTCCGCTTCAACGACGCCGCCAATGCGGTCTATCGCTTCGTCTGGAATATTTTCTGCGACTGGCATCTCGAACTCGCCAAGCCAGTGCTCCAGGGGGGCGAAGACGGCCCGGCGCGGGCCGAGGCGCAGGCGACGATCGCTTACGTCCTCGATCAGATTTTCGCACTGCTGCATCCGTTCATGCCTTTTCTCACCGAGGAGCTTTGGGCGATCAAGGGCGACGAGGGCCCGCCGCGCACGCAGCTGCTGGCTCTAGGTCCGTGGCCGCAATCGCAATTCACTGGCGATCCGAAGGCCGACGCGGAAATCGGCTGGCTGGTCGATCTCGTTTCTGAAATCCGCTCGGTGCGCTCCGAAATGGGGGTGCCAGCCGGCGCGCAATTGCCGCTGACGCTGGTCGGGGCTGAACCCTCGATTGTCGCGGCCGCGAAAAACTGGGGCGAGACGATCCAACGGCTCGCGCGCGTTACCGAAATCGGCTTTGCCGATTCGGCGCCGGCCGGATCGGCGCAGATGATTGTTCGCGGCGCGCTTGCCGCCATACCGCTGGCCGGCATCGTCGACATCGACGCCGAGCAGGCGCGCCTCGCCAAGGAAATCGCCAAAGAGCGTAAGGATGTCGCCGGCATCGAGGCCAAGCTCGGCAATGCCGATTTTGTCGCGCGCGCGCCCGAAGAGGTGGTCGAAGAAAATCGGGAGCGCCGCGAGGCCGCGCTGGCGCGGATCGCCAAAATGGAGGCGGCGCTGGCGCGGTTCGATAAGGCTTAAGCGCCTGGGAACGCGGCCGCCCGGCCGCTGCTGGCGGGCCCGCGATCCCAGGAGCGTGTCGGGATCGCGTCCGTTCCGGTCGCCTCTTTGCTCCCGTCGTGTGGTCGCATCGTCAGAGTCGTCAAGGGCGAGCGGGACGCCCGCGATCCCCAAGAGCGTAAAACTCGGGCGCTCGCGATCGCTCAGCGGCGTCGAGCGAATCCTGTCCGCGCCTCATCGCGCATCGCTCTGATCTCGGCGCGATAGGCCTCGACCGAGCCGCCGCTGAATATGGCGGAGCCCGCGACCAATACATTGGCGCCGGCCTCCACTACCGCGGCGGCGTTCTGCGTTCCAATGCCGCCGTCGACTTCAATCTCGATCGGACGCTTGCCGATCATCGCTTTGACGCGGCGGATTTTCTCGATCATCGCCGGGATGAAGGCCTGGCCGCCAAAGCCGGGATTGACGGTCATCACCAGGATGAGATCGAGCCGATCGAGCGAATATTGAATGACGCTCTCTGATGTCGCGGGGTTGAGCGCGACGCCGGCCTTCTTGCCGAGATTGTGGATCGCCTGCAGCGAGCGATCGAGATGGGGCCCCGCTTCCGCATGGATCGTCATGCGATCGGCGCCGGCCTTGGCGAAGGCTTCGAGATAGGGGTCGACGGGAGCGATCATCAAATGCACGTCGAAGGTCTTGCGGGTGAGGGGCCGCAGGCTCTCGATAATCGGCGGCCCGAAAGAAATATTGGGCACGAAATGCCCGTCCATGACATCGAGGTGATGCCAGTCGCCGCCGGCCTCTTCGATCGCGCGAATCTCCTCGCCGAGCCGCGAGAAATCCGCGGCCAGAATCGAAGGCGCGATTTTGATGTCTCCGGTCATCGATCCATCCTCGATTCGGCGATTGACGCCATGAACGTCGAGACGTCTCTCAGCCTCGCTTGCTGACTAGATTGCTCATCAGGACCGCGACGGCCACTACGCCCAGAGCGAAGGCCCCCGATTGCGCGACGGGCGAGCGTCCGGCGATCAATAACGCAAGCGCGCACAGAAGGATATTGCATAGCGCAACCCGCGCAATCACCTGCCAGTTCGACAATCCCCTTTGCATCGCCCGTTGGTAGAAATGCTCGCGATGCGCGTGCCAGATTTTTTTGCCGGCGAGCGCGCGGCGCGCCAGCGTCAGACTCGCGTCGGCGACATAATACAGGAACGGCAGCAGCGCGACAGCGAGGCCGTGTGCGCCGCCGACGACAAGGATCGCGACGGCGCCGAGGAGGCCGAGCGGCAGGCTGCCGGAATCACCCAGAAACAACCGGGCGCGTGGCTTGTTGAGCAATGCGAAGCCGAGCAGGGCGCCGGCGCCCGCCAGACAGATGGCGCCAACCCACTGCGGCGGCCCCGTCAACCCGGCGAGCAGCCAATAAACCGTCGCAAAGGCGGGCGCGAATTGGGTGACGCTCATCAGATCGATGCCGTCCATGAAATTGGTCAGATTGATGAACCAAAGCATGCAGACCAGCAAAAAGGCGGAGACGAGGATCGGCGGCGAAACGCCGAACAGGCCGCTCCATTCGACGGGCGTCGCCGCCAGCGCGAGCGCCGCCGCGCCGGCTTGGACCAGCAGACGAAAGCCGGGATTGAGCGACGCCCAATCGTCCCAACAGCCGAGCGCCATCAATAGCGCCATCGCGGCGACGAGGCTCCAGGCGAAGGCGTCGGGCCTGGCGCCGGCCAGCCCCAAGAGCGACGCGAAGGCGATCAGGACGGCGATGGGAATGACGACGAGGCCGCCGCCTTGCGGCGTCGCCTGCACGTGGCTCGATCGCGCGCCGGGAATCGCCAGCAGGGCGCGGCGGAAGATCGGGATGAGCAACGCGCATAGGGCGACAGAGGGGACGAACGAGGCAATCAGAACCAAAACTGGCAAGCGGACTCCTCAATCGAATGAGCTATGCGCGAGCCTTCGATACGATGGCGAGGGCAGGGGGGCAAATCGACCCGGCGTCGCTCAGGCGGCGCCCGCCGTCTGCCGCGCGCTCACTTCCCAAAGCTTTTCCTGCAAGGCGACATCGCCGCTCAGTTTCGACGACGCGACGGGTGCGCATTTGGCGAAATATTTGCCGCTGACGTCGGCGACATCAGGCGATGAGGCGAGATAGATCGATGTCGCCGCGCCTATTTCCGGCGTTATCAAAAACGGCTTGGCGAGGCCGAGCGCCGTTTTCAGGAACCCCGGCGTATTCTGGCCGAAGCCGGTGCCGACGACGCCGGGATGCAGACAATTGGCGGTGACGCCCTTGCCGGCGAGCCGCCGCGCCAGCGCATAAGTGAACAGAATGTTGGCGAGCTTCGAGCGGCTATAGGCGCCGATTGCGCTGAATTTCCTTTCGCCCTGCAAATTATCGAAATCGATCGTCCCGGACATATGCGCCCGCGAGGCGACATTGACGATGCGCGCCGGGGCGCTGAACTCCAGCCGGTCGAGGAGGAGCTGCGTCAGCAGGAATTCAGCAAGATGGTTGAGGGCCCAGGTCCGCTCGAAGCCGTCGACCGTCGTCTCACGTTTGGTGAAGATTGCACCGGCATTGTGCAGAAGGACATCGAGCCTTGGATATCGATCGCGAAATTCCCGGGCGAGCCGCCGCACCTCGGCCTGGGACGACAGGTCGGCGACCAGAAAATCGACCTGCGCGTTCCCGGATTGGGCGGCGATCGCGGCCGCTGTCTCGCGCGTGCGCGCCTCGTCCCGCCCGGCAATGACGATATGCGCGCCCATTCGCGCGAGTCCCAGCGCGCTTTCCCTGCCGATGCCGAGCGTAGCGCCGGTCACCAGGCACACTTTGTCTTGCATTTCCAGCGACATGCGACTTCCTCGCGACTCGCGCAAGCCAGCTTTTTGCGGCGCTGAGCGTGCAATGGCTGCGGACCAGCCTTATCGGTTGGGCCAGCGGCGCGATCGCTGCCGATCGCGCCATTTGAAGCAGTCCCCGCGGAAAGGCCAGAGTCGCCGCACAGGGACGGCAAATCTCGACCTTAACCAGGCAACGCGACCGCCGCGCGACAGGCTCGGGCCGTCTGCGCAGGGCTTTTGCCGCTTTCCCCCCGGCGCTTTTTCCTTTACGCACGCCGCTCACGCCAAACCCTAAAGAAGCACCAGACCCATGCACCGCTACCGCACCCATCATTGTGGAGATCTGCGCGAGACCGACCAGGGCCGGGCGATCCGGCTTTCGGGCTGGTGCCATCGCATCCGCGACCATGGCGGCGTGCTGTTCATCGATCTGCGCGACCATTATGGTCTGACCCAATGCGTCGTCGACCCGGATTCGCCCGCCTTCAGGCAGGCGGAGAAGCTGCGCTCGGAATTTGTCGTCCGCATCGACGGCGATGTCCGCAAGCGCCCGGCCGGCACTGAAAACCTGGAAATGCCGACCGGGCTGATCGAGGTCTATGTCCGCGAGATCGAAGTGCTCGGCGCCGCGGGCGATCTGCCGTTGCCGGTGTTCGGCGACCAGCCCTATCCGGAAGACACCCGCCTGCGCTTCCGCTTCCTCGACCTGCGCCGCGACAAATTGCACCAGAACATCATGCTGCGCGGGCGCGTCGTCGACAGCCTGCGCGCGCGGATGAAGGGGCAGGGCTTCTTCGAGTTCCAGACGCCGATCCTGACGGCTTCCAGCCCCGAGGGCGCCCGCGACTATCTCGTGCCCTCGCGCATCCATCCCGGCAAATTCTACGCGCTGCCTCAGGCGCCGCAGCAATATAAGCAGCTCCTGATGATGGCGGGCTTCGACCGCTATTTCCAGATCGCGCCCTGTTTTCGCGACGAGGATCCCCGCGCCGATCGCCTGCCCGGGGAATTCTACCAGCTCGACATCGAAATGAGCTTCGTCGAGCAGGACGACGTGTTCGCCGCGATGGAGCCGGTCATCCGAGGAATCTTCGAGGAATTTTCCGGCGGCAAGCCGGTGACGCCCTCGCCCTGGCCGCGCATTCCGTTCGCCGAGGCGATGCGCAAATACGGCTCCGACAAGCCGGATCTGCGCAACCCGATCGTGATGCAGAACGCTTCCGAACATTTCCGCGGCTCGGGCTTCAAAGTATTCGCCCGTTTGCTTGAGGCCCCGAAAAACGAGGTTTGGGCGATCCCGGCGCCGGGCGGCGGCCAGCGCACTTTCGCCGACCGCATGAACGCCTGGGCGCAGGGCGAAGGCCAGCCGGGCCTCGGCTATATCCTCTTTTTCGATCGCGCCAGCGACGAGACGACGAAGGCCGCCGATCCCAATGCGACCGGCATTGGCGCGCGCGGACCGCTCGCCAACAATATCGGCCCGGAACGCGCCGAGGCGATCCGCGTCCAGCTTGGGCTGAAGGCGGGCGACGCCGCTTTCTTTGTCGCCGGCGACCCCGACAAATTCGCCAAATTCGCGGGCCTGGCGCGCACCAAGGTCGGCCAGGATCTGAAACTGGTCGACGAGGCTCGTTTCGAATTCGCCTGGATTGTCGATTTCCCGATGTTCGAATGGAACGAGGACGAGAAGAAGATCGACTTCTCGCACAATCCCTTCTCGATGCCGCAGGGAGGCCTGGAGGCGTTGACCTCGCAGGATCCGGTGACCATCAAGGCGTTCCAATACGACATCGCCTGCAATGGCTACGAGCTTGCCTCCGGCGGCATCCGCAACCATCGGCCGGAGGCGATGGTCAAGGCGTTCGAAATCGCCGGCTATGGCGAAGAGACGGTGATCGAACGTTTCGGCGGCCTCTACCGCGCGTTCCATTATGGCGCGCCGCCGCATGGCGGCATGGCGGCGGGCGTGGACCGTATCGTCATGCTGCTGGCCGGCGAGCAGAACCTGCGCGAAGTGGCGCTGTTCCCGATGAACCAGCGCGCCGAGGATCTGCTGATGGGGGCGCCCTCGCCGATTTCGGCCAAACAATTGCGCGAGCTGCATATTCGGCTGAACCTGCCGGAAGCCAAATAGGGCGGCGCTACCGACCTATCGCGGCGAGATAGCGCGGCAGGGCCGCGGCCCAGCTATGTCCAGCTCGCGCAATCTCGGCTGCGGCCGCGCCGAAACTTCTGCGCATCGCCTCATTGTCGAGCAGCCGGCTCAATGCGTCCTGCACGGCGGCGTCGTCGGCGCCGTTGCAGAGCAGGCCGGTCTTTTCGTCAATGATCGCATCGCTGGCGCCGCCGTCGTCGCCCGCCACCGAGGGAACGCCGTACCAGGCGGCTTCAACATAGGAAATGCCGAATCCCTCGACGGAATTACCGGTTCGTCGCGACGGCATCGCGTAAATATCGCTGCGGCTCAGCAGCGCCGCTTTCCTGCCGATGTCGGTCACCTCGCCCAAAAAAACGACGCAATCTTCGACGCGCAGCTCTGCCACGAGCGCGCGCAGCCGGCCAAGATCGGCGCCGGCGCCGGCGACGAGATAGACGAGGCCGGGATGCTTTTCGCGCAGCGCCGGCAGCGCGCGCAGGACGGAATCGAGCCCCTTGCGCGGCTCCAGGCGCGCCAGGGTGGAAAGCACCGGCCTGCGGCCAGCGATGACCGCGTCGAGTTCGGCGAGCGCCGCAGGCGGTGGAGCGGGAAGCGGAGAGAGCGGGGGATTGACGACAAACACCTCAGCGCCGACGCCCTGCATGTATTTTGCGACGAGCCCGGCAGTATAATGCGAGCTGGCGACAATCGAACGGACGCGTTTCAACGCCGCGTTGATACGGCGCGCCTTGTCGGGGGAAGCCTCCAGCGGGAATTCGGTTCCGTGCGCGAGCACGGCGATTGGCGTAGCCGTCAGCGGCGCCGCCGCGACGCTTTTCCATGAATCGGCGAACAGTCCTGAAACGCCCCCGTGCTCTATCGTTCGCGCGATCGCGCGGCGTTTCAGCAGGCGGCGCAGGGGGCGAAGCGAGCCAAAGCGATGGATGGGATAAGGCCGGGTAAGTTCAGCGGCGCCGTGCGCGCGCACATGGTCGGCGAAGACTTCGATCCTGTGGCCATTGAGCGACAATTGGTCGGCAAGGCCGGTCATCAGAATCTCAATGCCGCCGACGTCAGGGCCGAAGCATTGGGTGGCGATAGCAATCAAAGGCGGCGCATTCCTTCATGCCCGGCCGCGACGCGGCGTCCCCTGCATGAACACGGCTGTATAATCGACTTCGCCTGATGAAGCGAGTTCCGGCCAGGCGGTCTTTCATTGGACATTCCGACGATCTGCGATATGGAACCGCTGGCGCCCGAGACGCCCCGTCCGGGCCAGAAACCGGGCCGATCCGGCCGAGTTCTTGAGGATCAAATGTTCCGCGCTATCGAATTTGCGCCCGACGGGACCCGCGCCGCGCATCTGGGCGCTTTGATGCCGCCTGAGCCGGCAAGCATCGCCGTTCCGCCTGACGTCACCATCTGCCTGACGAGCTGCGGGCGCCCCGATCTACTGCGACGCACGCTTGACAGTTTCCATCGTTTCAATCCAGGCGGCGAACTCATCATTTCGGAAGATTGCGCGGATTCCATTCTGATCGCCGAGATCGCCGCCAATCATCCGACGGCGCGAATATTGTCGGGGCCGAAGCAGATTGGCCAGATGCGCTCGATCGATCGCCTCTTCAGCGAGGTCAAGACGCCCTACCTGTTTCACCTTGAGGAAGACTGGCTGTTCGGCGGCCCGGTCAATTGGCGGGCGGCGATCGCGCTCCTGGCCTCACGTGACGAAGTCGCGAATGTGGCGGTGCGGGCTTTTTCCGAGATCAAGGAAAAATACCGGCGCCGCTCGGACGCGGTCACGCTGCAGGGCGAAAACTTTCGCTTGATGCATCGGGACGCCCATCCCGAGTTTTTTGGCTGGTCGAATGGTCCGGGCCTGATGCGCACGGCGCTTTATGACGCTTATGCGCCCTTTGGCCGGATGCGGCACGATCAGATGTCCGCCCTCATCAAGCGGGACGGGCGCCGCGAAGCCTATCTGGTGCCCGGCGTCGCCCATCACATCGGCCAGAAGCGCAACGTCAAGGACCCGACGACGCCTGCGCGCCCGAAGTCCAAAGCCGCAAAATATGTCCGGTGGGTCAAGAAGCGGCTCTATTACGCTGGATTTCGCGAGCAGCCATATTGAGCGCGCGAGAGACGCCGCCGGCGATCGCCCTCAGCGTGCTCATGCGCACGCTGAATGAGGGGGATCGGCTGGCGCGGACGTTGCAGGCGATTCAGCCGCTCGGCGCGGAGATCGTCGTCATCGACGCCGGTTCGAAGGACGATACGGTCGCGATCGCACGATCCTTTGGCGCCACCGTCATCGACAATCCCTGGCCGGGGTTCGGCCCGCAGCGCCGATTCGGCGAAGAACGCTGCACGCATGATTTCATTTTTTCGCTCGACGCCGACGAAGTCCTGACCCCGGAAATCGCCGAGGAAATCCGCGACAAGTTCCTGGCGGGCGCGCCGCCGCGCCTGATGATCGTTCGCAAGGCCGTGGTGTTTCCCCATCACGACAGGCCGCCGCCATGGCCGTTCTGCCACGAACAGATCCTCATCTACGATCGAAGGATCGCGCGCACCGGGCTCGATCCCAATTGGGACCAATTGGAAATAACAACCGACGAGAAGCCGGTCCGATTGAAAAGTCCGCTATGGCATTTCAGCTTGAGAAATCTCAATCATGCGGTGTCCAAGGCCCTGTTCGTCGGCCAGCTCGCCGCCGATACGCAGCTGCAGCGCTCGCGTCTTGGGCTGGCGTTGCGGCTGCCGTTCGAATTTCCGATCGTCTTCGTCAAATATTATTTCCTGCGCCGTTATTTCCTCGCCGGGCTAGACGGCTTTGTCTATGGAATCGTCGGCGCCTTCAGCCGGTTCATTCGCATTGCGATGATGGTCGAGAAGCGGCGATAACATATCTGAGGCCGAACGAAGGCGCGCTCTTCAGGGCGGCTGGACGAGGCCTTGGGGTTGTCGATGTCATTGGCCCATGTTAGCCACGCTGGGTCAGTCGGGGTATAGCGCAGCCCGGTAGCGCGGAAGTTTTGGGTACTTCAGGTCGCAGGTTCGAATCCTGCTGCCCCGACCATCGGGTCTGATTTGTCAAGAATTGCAGGATTTTTCACGGAACAATGCGATAATTAGAGATCGGCATTCCTCCCCCGAGCGCTAGGGCTAAACATGACCGCACGAATCTACCTTCCCACCCGCAACGCGATGCAATCGGGCCAGGCCAAGGACAAATGGTTGCTGGAATATGAGCCGGAAAAGCCGCGCCAGATCGAACCGCTGATGGGCTGGACCAGTTCGACCGACATGAAGGCGCAGATAAAACTGCACTTCGACACAAAGGAAGAGGCGATAGCCTATGCCCAGCGCAATGGAATCGCCTATCGCGTGGAAGAACCAAAGACCGCCATTCGCAAAGTGGTGTCATATTCCGATAATTTTAAGAGCAATCGCGCCGTTCCGTGGTCGCATTAGCGTCAACGGCCCGAGCGCCCAGGCTCCGTAGCTCAGCTGGATAGAGCAGCCGCCTTCTAAGCGGCAGGTCGCAGGTTCGAGCCCTGCCGGAGTCGCCAGCTAATTTCCCTCATATTACAGCAGAAATCGTAGGCGTTCTGGGCGTGACCTGAGGGTCCGTGTCTCGACGACACTTGCTCCAATCAGTTCGTTATGATACGTCTTAGTTCGTCAAGAGACACGCCCGTTCGACGGTTTCGTGTCTCGCAGCGTGTCTCTGGAGGCACAAATGGCGGACCAAGCGCGCGATCTTCCCAAGACCGATAAGGGCCTACAGGCCTACATGGCGAATATCCGGCCGCCCGCCATTCGAACATGGCTCGCTGTGGGCTCTGGCCTGACGGTTTGTCTTGAGCCAAGCGGCGCCAAAACCTTTCAGGCCCGCATCAGGCGGCAGGGTGAGACCAACCCTCGCCGCGTTCGGATCGGTAGCTTCCCGGCGTTGTCGGTCGCAGATGCCCGCCGCAAGCTGGGCGAGATGAAATCTCTCGCGCGTGAAGGTCGAGACCCGGCGCTCGAACAACGGCGAACTCGCGCCGGCGTGGTCAAACTGCGAACCCTGGGCGATCTGATCAAGGAATATCTCGCTCGCCGGGAAGGGCACATTGCAGCCAAGACGCTCAAGATCGAGCGCGATCTGCTTGAGGGCGTTCTATCCCCGGTGCTCGGCGATCGCCTGCTATCCGATCTGGCGCCCGTCGACTTTGGCAAAGCAGTCTCGGATTACGCCGGGCGGTTGAAGCGGGAAGGGCGGTCGAACGGAACCAACGCCAACAAGCTTTTGGCGGTCGCCAGGCGCATGTTCAAAACGGCGCGGGGCTGGGGGCTCATCGGCGCGGCGGACCCGACCGCGGGCCTCTCTAAGCCCGCCAAGGAAGCGCCTCGCGATCGCATTCTGTTCGACGGCAAAGTCCTTGTTGGACCCGACCCAAAAGTGAATGAGCTCGGGCGCCTCGCTGCGGCGTTGTCCGCCGATCCATCGCCAGTGCCGGTCAGCCAGGAAACGCGGATCGCCCTGTTGCTAACACTCGGCATGGGGTTTCGCGCGCTTGAGGCTTGCTCGCTCGAATGGCGCGGCGTCGATCTCGACTCCGACACGCCGAGCGTCACGGTGACGACGTCAAAGACGAAGGCCGGACTGCGAACGCTGCCGCTCCCGCGCGCCGCCGTCGCGATGCTGCGTGGACTCCGCGCCGACGCGAGAAAGGGAGCGGTCTTCGTGTTTCCAGCCGAGGAAGGCTCGAAACGCGCCAAACATCTGCACCCCGAATCCCTCTCGCGAGCCTTCGCGCGCGCCTGTGTCAGGCTCTCCATCGCCGACGCTTCGACCCACGACCTGCGGCGAACGTGCTTGAGCGGGCTCATTGAGCTTGGTCACGAGTCGGTCGCCGAGCGCATCGCAGGCCACGTCCCTCGCCATGTCATGGGGAAGCACTACGATCGCTCAAAGCGCGTAGAGCCTATGCTGCTGGCGCTTGAAGCGTGGTCTGAGGCCGTCGACGCCGCTCGCTCCCGATTTATGGGAGCGGCGCAATGAAAAAGGCGAGCCCCAGACGCTTACACGGGGAAAAGCGACGCGAAGAGGCGACGTCTATCGATGGGAGCGCGCGAGCGCGAGACTTGGCGTTTGCAAGTCTCGTCCTTGAGCTTCTCCCAGGAGCAAAGCTCGGACAGCCTGTTGCCGCTGAACATTCGAGCGACGTTCGAAGCGTGGTTTACGGGCTCGCTTTCCTTCAGCAAATCACGCTCAGCTATTTCAAGTCGGCAACCATCGAAGAAAAGCGGTCTAGCGGCGCTCTCCAAGCGTTGGATATCCTGGATGCTTTGGAAAAAGGCGTGCAGCATCCGATTTTCAATTTCGTCGCCGGCCTCAAGTCAAACCAACGACGAAACCGGCCGCCGGCAAGCAATCTCGTGCAGATATTCCGAGGCGTAGTTGTGGGCACGGCTATTGCCTATCAAAAAGTGGCGCACTGCGACGAAACCGCCGCGCAAAGGGCGGTGGCCGAACATTTCACTTCGAAAGGCGTTGCAATTAATCGCGACGATTTCAAAAACTGGAAAAAGAGAGCGAGCGATCAATTCCACCAAGTCATGGCGAACGAACTGCTTGAACGATATGGAACCTCGGCCGACACCGTTCTCCAACATGGGCTCAATCTGGCCCTGCTCAATACCGAGCCACCGTCCTAGCCGTGGGTCGTTACCCCCTATTGGATGACCTGCGAGACCACACGCATCGTCCAGTTCACCCGCATTGTATCGCGGCGAACAGGAGCGGACATCATGCACGGTCGCATCAACACGCTGTATCGCGAAGGCCTCCAGACTGAGGGGCTTTCTCCGGTAGAAGCTGCAGTCGTCGCAGGCGTCGGACGCACGAACATCTTCAAGCTCATCAGCGACGGTTCGCTGCCGGCGAGAAAGATCGGCAAAAAGACCATCATTTTGCGCGGCGATTTGATGGCGTTTCTTGACGGTTTGCCGCGCGCCGGAACGGCATCCGCCACATAAAAAACCGCGCCTTTTTGGGGCGCGGCGTAGATTAAATCGCAGTCTCAGCAGCGAGCGATTTACTCCTCGACCGGCATTGTTGCAAGCCCCAGATAGCCGCGGTCCTCACTGGAAAGGACCGAGCAATGGACAGCCAAATTCTGCAATCTGCGATGCGCAACGGCGCCGCGACCGCCATGCGAAAGCGGGCCGTGGCGCTGCGCCAGGAAGCCGCGCAAACGACGACGTCAGCCGGCGAGAAATTCCCCACAGTGATGCTCAAATCGCCGGAGGCTGCGCACGCTCTGAGGTTGGCGGCGGATTGGGATGAAATCGCAGCCGCGTTCGAAGTCGAGGCGCTATCATGAGCGCCTGTCGTCCCGACAGGCAGCGGGAGCTTCCCTTCTCGCGACGCACACACTGCAGCCTCCGCGACGCCGCCAACGCGCTGGGAACAACCGAGCAGGCCGTCCAGACCTTGGTGCAGTCCGGCAAGCTTACCGCGGCTGCGGATGGCCGGGTCCTCGTGAGCAGCGTGTTGTCATGGAGCGCGCGGCCATGAGCGATTCTGCGATCAGCGAAAATATTCCTGAGGCGCCCGATGTCCGGGGTCGCATCTTCGGAGAAGTGACCGACTACGATCACTTGATCAACGTGCTGAAGGTCGTCATCGCCGTGCGCGGGATCGGCGTTCAGAGCTTCGATGCGGCTCAAGTGGCCGGCTTGGCGCAGGGCCACCTGGCCAAGCTGATGAGCCCAAGGACCAGTAAGCGCCATTTCACGCCGTTGACGCTGGGCCCGGTGCTCGGGTTGCTGGGCGTGAAGCTTATGGTCGTCGAAGACCACGAAGCATGGCGACGCGTGTCGCATCGCCTCGAAAAGCGATCCGAAAGCCATGTGCGTCGCGCTCGCGCGCAAGATCAGAGCGAGGGCGAAACATGAGCGCCGTTCGACGCCCCAAGACTGGCGATGGGGACCAGGTTCTGTATCGCGGCAGAGAGTTCGCTGGCGCGGTCTCGTTCCGCAAGGGGCAATGGCGTGCCCTGGATGCCAATGGGCTCATTTTGGGCCGTTTTGGCAGCCGCCTTGAGGCCGTCGCGGCGGTGCTTTCCGCGGGGAGGCGCGAATGAGCGCGATCTTCCTCGGAATCGACATTGGCGTTCAGGGCGCCATCGCCACGCTTAGCGACGCCTTCGACCTGATCGAAGTTGTCGACATGCCGGTCTTGTCGGATGGGCCGAGCGGACGACGCAGCGTCAACGCCCCTCTTTTGGCGGAGATTATTTTCCGCTCGCACGCTTCCGCCGCATTCGTCGAGTTCGTCGGCGCGCGACCCGGGGAGGGAGCCGTCGGCGCCTTCGCCTTCGGCCGCTCGCGGGGCGTCATAGAAGGCGTTCTGGGCGCGGCAGGCATTCCGGCAACGCTAATAGCTCCCGCCTCGTGGAAGCGGGCCGTAGGGCTCTCCCTGGCCAGCAAAGACGCCTCGCGGTCGGAAGCAATTCGCCGCTGGCCTTCCCACGCAGCGCTGTTCGCCCGGGTGAAGGATGACGGGCGCGCAGAAGCGGCCCTGATCGCCGTCGCCGGCAAGTTGCGGGAGCGCGCAAAATGACGGTCGTCGCGGATTCCCGACCTGACTGCTTCGACGCCAAACTCCGCACCGCAAAACGGTTGGACGCCGACGACGCGATGCGGCGCGAGCGCGCATATGTCTGTCTGGAGGCGGTCCAAGCCCTGGCCGATGAATGCCTCGATTTTCTGGAGCTCGGCAGCGACCTCGGCGCCCGAACCACGTTCAGGTTGCTCGCATCGAGGGCGAGGGCCGCGGGCGCGACGCTGAAGGAACTGGTCGCAGCGAGAGACGCGGCATGAAGCGCGCGACGTTCGAGGGGCTGGACCCCAACAATCCCGACGATGTCTTGAACGTCAGAGGGTATTACGCCCATCTGGAGCGCCTGAAAACCAATGGGCACGCTGAGCCAAAAATTGGGTCGCGGGCTGCTACCCAAAACAAGACTTTCGTCCTGCAGGCGTTCAACGAGATCGCGATCGGATCGAAGTCGGTCTATCTGGTCAAGGGCGTCATTCCGCGCGCCGGGCTCACCGTCATCTACGGCCCGCCGAAATGCGGCAAGTCGTTCATGACATTCGACCTCACGATGCATATCGCGCTCGGCTGGGAATATCGCGGGCGGCGCGTGAAGCAGGGGGCTGTCGTCTATGCCGCGTTGGAGGGCGCCGAAGGCTTCAAGGCCCGCATCGAGGCCTTTCGCCAAAAATGGTTGCCCGAGACGCCGGAGCCGATCGAGTTCTATCTGATCGCCTCGCCGATGGCGCTGGTCGCCGACGCCGACGCATTGATAGCTTCGATACGCGTCAAGCTCGGTTCGACGCTGCCGGCCGTCGTCACCATCGACACGGTCAACCGCAGCCTTGCCGGCTCGGAAAGCGACGACAAGGACATGGCGGCCTATCTGGCCGCCGCCAGCGCCATCCAGGCCGCCTTTGGCTGCGCCGTGATCCTGATCCATCATTCCGGCCTCACCCCCGGCCGCCCGCGCGGCCATACCTCCCTGCCCGCCGCCGCAGACGCGCAGATCGCCGTCAAGCGCGATGGCGTCAGCAACATCGTCTCCACCGTCGAGTTCATGAAGGATGGACCCGAGGGCGATCAATTCGCCAGCCGGCTTGTTCCGAGAGACGTCGGTTATGACGAAGATGGCGATCCAATCTCAAGCTGCGTTGTCGAAGCTATTGAGGAAGCTGAGCGCCCCCGATCGTCAGAGCCAGCGCCCATGATCCTCAAGCGCAAGCTGCCCGACGCTCAGCGCCTTGGATGGGACGCTCTGATCGAATGCGTAGCCGACGTTGGCCAGCCCATTCCCGCAACCGTCGCCTCGGGCAACCAGAGCGGTGTGAAGATAGAAGTTTGGCGCTCCACACTCTTCAGCCGCGGCGTGCTCGACAATGGCGCCAAGAACCCGCGCCAGGACTTCAAACGCCTTCACGATGGCCTGATGGCCAAGCGCCTTATTGGCGAGCGTGATGGGCTGGTCTGGCCCGTCCTGCCGAACTGAAATCGGGGTTTCCGACACCCCAATTCTCCCAATCCCGTAGCCGTAGCAGGTGTAGCAGCGCGAGCACCCCTTAAGGGGGGTGCTACGCTACGCTACAGTGCTACGCCGTCACAGTTGCTACGCGTAGCAGTTGCTACAGATGAAAGTGCTACGCTGCTACAGGGCGAATTGAGCGTAACCGACTGTTCCCTGCAATCATGTGCATCGCCAAATCGATACCTTGCGGGTTATGGCGTGAATGGCGGAAAATGGTCGAAAGTAGCTGCCAAACGAGAGCGATTTGTCGCTGGAAAGTTTCAAATGCAGCATCACGCCTTGGCGGCAAGCGGGCCGCGCGAGCTAAAACGGCCTCGGCCGCTGCCGGCGCCCCTGCGCGCTGCGATCGGCCTCATGGTTATGGGTAAGCCGGACGACATCGATAGCCGGCCGCTCGGCTTCGTCGAGGCCGCGCGCGAGGCTGGGATGAAGGCCCCAGTGCTGCGCCGCTATCTCGATCGGCCTGACGTGAGGTCCTATCTGCTCGCCGAGCGCCGGGCATGGCGAGCCACGATCTGTGCGGGCAATGAAGGGGCTTTGCTGAGAATCCGAGAGAAGTCCGCAAACCCGATGGCTGTCGTCGCCAGCGTCAAGACGCTTGAAGACATGCAGCTTGCGGAGAACGGCGGCCGGTCCGGTCAACCAGGTGACGCCAACGCGCATCCGGGGATTACGATCAACGTTGTCGGCTCCAGCTCAGCGCCTGTGACGATCGAGGGCAGCTTAGCCCAGCGCCCGGTTCTTCAGGGCCGCGATGAGCCACTGATCTTTGCGCCTGCGCCGTCGCCGCCGCGCCCCAAGCCGCGGAGCGAAGACGGCGAGTATCCCATCTTCGTCGATCCGACAAAAGGCTAACAACCGCTCGCCAAGCGGCTGCTCATATATTTCCAATGCATTGAAATAACGCAGTTATCAAGCGTTGTTCATTCGGTTAGCGTCGCGCGAGACACGCCGTGAGACACCATCCGTTGCGCCGCTCGCCGCCGCTGCGTTGCGCGCACGTGAAACGCTTCGACCATCGACCATCCCTGGCACGATTCCCCTGAGAACGATGGCCAGGGCAAAACCACGACTTCGGCGAGCTCCAGCCAACAGCGCACGCATGGTTCTGGGTGATTTCATTCGGGATGGCCATTTTTTTAAGCGGCTCCAGAAATTTTGAGATGCGCCCAAATTTCGGGCCGTAGCGCTGTGCATTGCCGTCATTTTCAGAAACGCGCAGATTTTTGCGGAAGGTGTTTGTCGCATTGAGAGCGAGGCGCGAGCGCGGTGGGCCTGACGGTCTGCCCCGCGTCTCGCCCTCAAGTGAGGACGGAAATGACGAAAGCAATTCGCGAGGCAAGTCGAAACCGGATCACGATCCCGGTTCCCCCGGACTTGAAAGATCGGCTGGAGAGCGCGGCGGCTGCGGAGCGTCGATCGCTCAGTTCCTACGCGCGCAATGTTTTGGCGACGGCGGTTGAGCCGGTTCGCAAAGGGGCCGCGCAATGACCGACGACATTTACGACTTGGCCGGCGCGCTGAGAAACATTGACCGATTGCTTCACCCGGAGCCGCGCACGCCAACCGACTTGCGGAAGATGGTCGAGGCGGATGACGAGCGTCGGCTGGCGGCCGAAATCACCGCGGCGCAGACAGAGCGCCTTACCGCAACAGTGCACTGAGCAAAGGCAATCGATATGGAAAATGGTCACCACTCTGAAGTCAGCCCGTCGCCCAGCACTGCGGGACTCGTCAGTCTCCTGGCGGCGCTTGGCGATCCTGAAGCGACGAAGCAGAAGGCGCTCGCGCAAGATGCGCGCGATCAGGGCCAGGACGCTCGCGACCGTGCGCAGAATGAGCGCGAGGCGTCGCTCAACGAACGCGAGGCGGCGATTGCCGAGAAAGAGGCGGCGGCGGCTGAAGAATTTTCGAGGGCTGTCAGGTTGTTCGGCGAACAGAAGGAGGCGAAAGCCCTCTTCGAGGAGACCCGCGTCGAGTTGGCCAAACAAATTGTCAGGCTCGAAGCTCAACTGAACCGCGCGTTGGGCGATGACGGACGCGGCGCTCCGGATGGGTCCGGGTTCTCCCGCGCATCGGCTTCGCAATTTGCTTCCTGGGACCCTCTCGTCGTGTCCCATCTGAAGCGAATTTTTCGCGACTTTCCCGACCGCGATCCTGAGCCGGCGCCGCGGACGCGGGACCCCAGGCTCGCCCGCGAGGGCTTTCCCGCGAACACCACAATCACGCGTTCTGTCGACGTTCCCCTGTTGTACGTCGAACCGCAGCCAGCGACGCAGCCGGCCAGGCTCAGAAATAGGGGGGCGTGAGCCATGACGAACGATCTCCGCCGCTCTCTGACCGTCGACGATTTCGACGCGCAAGGCAACGTCACCGTCTGGGATCACGGCCCAAAGGACAAGCCTCACAAGCACCCGCTCCCGATGCGGATGTCGTCAGGCGATGCTGGACAAGGGTAGCGTCCGAATAGGTGGTGGGGATTTCAAAAGAGGTCCGACGAGCGGAGCTCCGCATATTGCGGAGCTCGTCGGACCGGCGCTGGGGCGGTCATCGCGTCTCTTCGATAGGATCGGGTCGCTGAACCTTGATTCGTA
>DATBZF010000147.1:0-20445 GCA_036513315.1 Roseiarcus sp. | reverse complement strand
AATGATAGGGACCTCGGGCATCGGATATCATCAGGGCCAGCGGTCTACGGCCGCACCTAAAGGCCGGACATATGACCGCAGCCGACCAAAGGGATCAAAACGTAAAACCGCTTGCTAATCGGGGCCGTCCACATATGACGGGCCGGTAAAACGCCGCGCGCTCTGACGCGATTCTCGCCGCTGCCTCACGTCGCCTCTTCGGGCGCGCATGTGAGCATTGCGCCGTCTCAAACCGGCCGGGCGCCGCTCCGGGCGATTGACTTGTCACTTGTTGGACAATAGGATGACAGCGTCACATGATAAATGCCGAAACGATCGCGTGACGATCAACGGGAGGAGCCCTCAATGAAACTTTGGCAGTTTTGCGCCATCGCCGGCGGCGCCATGCTCGCGGCGTCGGCGCAGCCCGCCGCCGCGGACGACGATACGGTCAAGATCGGCGTCGTCGCCGCGCAGACCGGCGCTTTCGTGTCGGCCGGCAATACGATCGGCGCCGGCGTCACGCTGGCGGTCAAGGAGATCAACGACGCCGGCGGTATCAAGATCGACGGCAAGAACCGCAAGATTCAACTCGAAAACCGCGACGACCGCACCGACGTCAATGTGGCGATCGCGGCCGGGCGCGAACTCGTCAACGATATCGGGATCGCCGCGCTCTACGGCACGGAATCGCATGATTTTTCGGTGTCGATGACCAAGATCACCGGCCCGGCGAAAGTGCTGCAATTCACCGGCAACAGCTCGCTCGGCGCCATCCTCACCAAGGATTCGGTCGCGCCCGGCGCGCCGCTGCACTATACGTTCCAAAGCGAGCCGCCGGAATTCCAGCGCAGCGGCTCAACCGCGCGCGGCGTCCTCAAGCTTCTCGGCAAGGAGATCGGCGCGCCGTTGAAGAATGCGGTGGTGTTCGTCGCCGATGACGCTACCGGCCAATATCTCTCCGAACATTACGTCAAGGCCTTGGAGGCGAACGGCCAACACGTCGACCTCATCAAATATCCGCCCAACACCACCGATTTCACGCCTTTGCTCACCCGCGCCAAGGGCCTCAATCCCGACACGGTGCATTTCTGGTACAATGGCGACGTGACGCTGATCGCCTTCCCGCAGGCCGTCCAGCTCAATGTCGCCAAAGGCTATTTCCTGTTCGGCGTCGATCCCGGCGTATGGGCTGATCGCAAGCTGGTTTCGACGGCGCCGGTCACGCTGAGCTGCGTGCCGATGTGCTGGGGCGCGCCGCCGACGCCGGAGGCCAAGGCCTATTTCGACAAATATTTCGCGGCCGGCGCGGTCAAGGGCGTGCAATCGTCGGTGTCGCTGCTCTATTACGATTACATGCATTGGTACGCGAAGGCGATCGAGGAGGCCAATTCGACCGATCCCGACAAGGTCGTCGCCCAGATCGAGAAAATGAAGTATCAAGGCGTGGTGTCGAAGGCGCCGCTCTATTTCGACAATCGCCATCGCGTCAGCTTCGCCACCGAAGTGTGCCTGGTGAAGCCGAATACGTCGGATAAGTTCGAATGCGCGGTGGAAGAGCCGCCGACCGAACCGCCGGCCGGCGACAATGGCGGGTGACCTGAGATCGTCGGCCGGAGCGCGTGGGCGGTCCGGCCGACAGATACAAGGCGTCTGGCGCTGCTTCCTGTGGGGCGCTATTTGCCGGAAGAGCGTTCCGCCCGATCGGAGTAGGATGAGTTTGGTAAGACCGCTCCGCCGTCATTGCGAGCGGCAGCGAAGCAATCCAGACGAAGGCTGCAACAGCTTAGTCTGGATTGCTTCGTCGCTCCGCTCCCTCGCAATGACGGACTTTGATTCGACCATAGACCATCCCCAGTAAGGCCGCTCAATGGATATTTTCCTGCAGCAACTCGTCAACAGTCTGTCGGTCGCCAGCGTCATCATCCTTATCGGCATCGGCATCACGCTGATTTTCGGACTGACCGGCATCATCAATTTCGCCCATGGCGAGTTTCTGATGGTCGGCGGAATGACGACCTGGCTGGTGGTCAGCAATGGCGGCAGCTTCATCCTCGGCCTCGTCGCGGCGGTGCTCATCGTCGGCCTGCTCGGCTTCGTGCTGGAGCGCGGTCTTTTTCGCCTGACGCTCGATCGCCCGATGAACGGGTTCATCATCTCGCTTGGCTTGATCGTCGTCCTGCAGCATGTGGTCATTCGCTTCTGGAATTCCTACCAGAAGAGCATTCCCGAGCCGCTCAGCGGCGTATGGGAGATCGGCGGCGTGCGCATCATCATCATGCGCGCCGTCGTCGTGCTGGTCACCGCGATCATCGTGGCGATCACGTTCTTTGGCATTTCGCGCAGCCGTTATGGCCTGGCTTTGCGCGCCAGCGTCGCCGATCAGGAGACCGCCTCGCTGATGGGCGTCCCGGTCCGGCGCTATGTCACCGGCGTCTTCATCTATGGCAGCATGCTGGCTGGCCTCGGCGGCGCTTTGATGATCGCGCTGTTTCCGATCACGCCATTTATCGGCAGTTCGATCGTCGTGCGCGGCTTCGCCGTCGCGCTCATCGGCGGCCTCGGCAATGTCGCCGGCGCTGTGGTCGCCGGCCTCGTTCTCGGCCTGATGGACGGACTCAGCGCCGGCTATGGCCTGCCGGAATGGACGGAGGCCTATTCGTTCGCGCTCATGATTCTCATCCTGCTCCTGCGTCCCCATGGCCTGCTTGGCGGGACAGCCGGCCCGCGCGCCGTTTGAGTCCCGGAGTTCGCCAGATATGACCGATACGCAGATCGCAGTCGCCGCCGCGCCGGCGTCCCGCGAGACGACAGTGAAAGCCGCCGCCGCCGATCTCACTTTGGTCGAACGGCTGATCATGCCGACGATCTTGATCGTCGTCCTTCTCGGGTTGCCCTGGTTCAATCCCGGCTATCGGCTGCTTTCGCTCGCCACCTCGACCGGCATCAGCACGATCGCGCTCTATGGCCTCGCCATCCTTGTCGGCCAGGCCGGCATCATGTCGGTCGGCCATGCCGCGCTGATGGGCGTCGGCGCCTATACCGGGGCGATCCTGGCGCGCGACCTTGGGCTGAACCTATGGGCGGCGATGCCGTTCGCGGCGATTTTTTCAGCCGGCGTCGCCGGCCTCGTCGGCCTTCCCTCGTTGCGCGTCGGCGGCCATCACTTCGTCATCATCACCTTCGCTTTCTGCGGCCTTCTGACGATCGTCCTCACCAATGGCGGCGTCTTTACCGGCGGCGCCACCGGCCTCGATATTGGCGCGATCACGCCGCTGTTTGGCGTCAATTTCGGCAAGCTGCAGAACACCTATCTGCTCGTCGCCTGCTTCGTGCTGGCGAGCGTCCTGCTCACCTTTTGGGTGATGACCTCCCGCTACGGCCGCACGCTGCGCTCGATCCGCGAGAACGAGAAGCTCGCCGCGGCGCTCGGCGTCGACGTCAATTTCCACAAGATCGTCGCCTTCATGGTCAGCGGCGCCTTCGCCGGCGTCGCCGGCATCCTGCAGGTCTATTTCCTCCAGCACATTTCACCCGAACTCTTCGGCGCCTTTCCAAGCGTCTATATCGCGCTGATGGTGATGCTCGGCGGTCCTCGCATGCTTTATGGGCCGCTTGCCGGCGCGTTGATCGTCACTTTCCTGCCGGAGGTGCTGAGACTGGACCCGATCGATGCGCGCATCGCCTATGGCGTCGGCCTGATCGCTGTGATCCTTCTGCTTCCCGGCGGCGTCATGGCCGGACTCGCCAGCCTGTACCGGACGCTGCGCAACCAGGCAGTGGGCCGATGAGCGCGCTCGAGATTTCAGGCCTGCGCAAGACGTTCGGCGGCGTGGTCGCGCTTGACGGCGTCGATCTGTCGATCGATCCAGAAGAGATTCTCGGCATCGTCGGCCCCAATGGTTCGGGCAAGACGACCTTGTTCAATGTCGTGACCGGAGCGCTGAAGCCGACGGCCGGCAGCGTGCATTGGCGCGGCGAGGATATTTCCGGCCTGCCGGCGCATAAAATCGCGCGCAAGGGTCTCGTGCGCACGTTTCAGCAAGCGATGTCGTTTCCCGCTCTGTCCGTCCGAGAAAACATTCTGATCGCGCATGAACATGGCGCCGGCGCCGACCGCAAGGGCATGTCGACTTCGGAAATTCTTCGCTTCGTCGGTCTCGAGGGACGCGAGAACGAGATCGCGGGTTCGATGCCGTTCGGCAATCTCCGCCGCCTCGGCCTCGCATTGGCGCTCGCCGCGCGGCCGATCCTGTTGTTGCTCGACGAACCCGCGGCGGGGCTCAACGACAGCGAGACCGAGCAGCTCGCCGAGATCATCCTGCAATTGCCCGGCCGCGGCATCGGAATCTGCCTGATCGATCACGACATGAATCTCATCGCTTCGATCTGCCGCCGTCTCGTCGTGCTCGATTTCGGCACGAAGATCGCCGAGGGGCCGCCCGGTGAGGTGCTGAACGACAAGAAGGTGGTGGAAGTTTATCTGGGAGCGCCGAATTGAACCTGCTCGAGGTTGAGAATGTCGACACCGCCTATGGCGCCGTCGCCGTCAATCACAATGTCTCGCTCTCGGTGGGCGAGGGCGAGATCGCCACCATCCTCGGCCCCAACGGCGCCGGCAAATCGACGCTGATGCGCGCCATCTGCGGCTTGCTCAAGCCGAAGCGCGGCAGGATCGCCTTGGCTGGCGAGGATGTCACCAGCCTGCCGCCCGACCGGCTGGCAAAACGCGGCATCGTCATGGTTCCGGAAGGTCGGCGCATTTTCGCCGATCTGACGGTCAGGGAGAATCTTCGCCTCGGCGCCTATGCGCGCACCGATCAGGCCGAGGTCGAAGCTGACATTCGCCGGATGGAGGCCTATTTTTCGATCCTTGCCAAGAAACGCGCGGCCAAGGGCGGCGAACTCAGCGGCGGCCAGCAGCAGATGCTGGCGATCGCACGCGGCCTGATGGCGCGTCCGCGCGTTCTGCTTCTTGATGAACCCTCGCTCGGCCTGTCGCCGCTGATGGTCAAGGAAGTGCAGTCGGTGATCACAGACCTGCGCAAGAATTTCGGCGCCGCCGTGCTCCTCGTCGAACAGAACGCCGGCCTCGCGCTCGCCGTCGCCGAGCGCGGCTATCTCATGCAATCGGGAAAAATCGTCGTCGCCAGCGCCATCGCCGACTTGCGAGATTCTAGCCTGATGCGCGAGCTCTATCTTGGCGGCGGCAAGCGCCAGCCGAGCCGAGACGCAGCGGCTCACTGACCCGCCTCCGTTCACGCCATCGAAGCCGTCGCTTTCGCCTGCGGCGGCGCCGCAGCGCGGTTGCCGCGCACGAGATCGGAGCCCTTCTCGCCGATCATGATCGCGGCGGCATTGGTGTTGGAGGAGATCAGGCGCGGCATGACGGAGCCGTCGCAGACACGCAAGCCGTCGATATGGCGCACCCGCAATTGCGGATCGACCACCGCGCGCTCGTCGCTTCCCATCCGGCAGGTGCCAACGGGATGATAAGCCGAGCGCGCGGCCTCGCGCGCGAAGGCTTGATAGTCCGCCTTGCTGTGCAAAACGTCGCCGGGAATATGTTCGCGCGCGATGAAGCGCGAGAAGGCGCTTTGCGCCATAATGTCGCGGCAGATTTTTACGCCATCGACGGCGCGGTCGAGATCATAGGGCTCGGCGAAGGCGTTGGGGTCGATGATCGGCGCAGCCTGCGGGTCGGCCGAGCGCAGAGTGACCGAGCCGCGCGAGCGCGGGCGCAGATGGTAGGAATTCAGCGTGCAGCCATTGCCGCCGGGGACCGAGCCGATGCCTTTTTCAATGCCCGCGCCCGGCAGGAAATGGAATTGCAGGTCCGGCGTCGCCTCGGCGGCGTCGCCCCACCAGAATGCGCCGCCTTCGACAAGGTTGGAGGCGACCGGTCCTTTGCCGAACATTTTATATTCGAGGCCGGCGAGCAATTTCCAATGCAGCTTCTTGTATTTGTCGTAGCTGTGCGGACCGTTGAGTTCGTAGATCGTGTCGATATCCATATGGTCCTGCAGGTTCTGGCCGACGCCGGGCAGATCCTGCACCAATGCGATCCCGTGCTCGCGCAGATGCGCAGCGGGGCCGACGCCCGACAGCATCAGCAGTTTCGGCGAGCCGATGGCGCCGGCGCAGACGATCACTTCGCGCTCGGCGCGTATGAGAACGGCGCGCCCGTTCTCGATAACTTCAACGCCGATCGCGCGGCCCTTCTCGATGACGATTCGCGTCGTCGTCACATCGGTGCGCACGATGAGATTGGCGCGGCCGAGCGCCGGCTTCAAATAGCCGGTCGCCGCGCTGCAGCGCCGGCCATGACGGGTGGTCGTCTGATAGATTCCCGCTCCCGCCTGATTGGCGCCGTTGAAGTCGGGATTGAAGGGCAGGCCGGCCTGTTGCGCCGCCTGGACGAAGATGCGCGTCAACGGATGGGGATGGGGCGAGGTGACGCCGAGCGGGCCGCCATTGCCATGGAAAGGACCCGACAACAGATCATTGTCTTCCGATCGTTTGAAATAGGGCAGCACCTCCTCGAACGACCAGCCGACGCAGCCCTCCTCGCGCGCCCAGCCGTCGTAATCCTCGCGACAGCCGCGCGTGAATACTTGGGCATTGATCGAACTGCCGCCGCCGAGAACCCGGCCCTGCGGGTAGGTCATGACGCGCCCATTGATCTCGCGCCCCGGCGCGGTCTGATAACCCCATGTCAGGGGACCGGCGGTCGTTTTGAAAAAGCCCACCGGCATATGGATATACGGGTCGGTGTCGCGCGGACCGGCTTCAAGCAACACCACGGAAACATCAGGATCCTCGCTGAGGCGGGCCGCCATCACGCAGCCGGCGGAGCCGCCGCCAACGATTATGTAGTCGGGCATCATTCCTCCTGGCAGGCCGATCGATCGCAGTTCGCGCCGCTGGTCCCACCTTGAAAATTGATTGGCAAACGTTCCGCCAGACTCACATCTCGCTTGTGCCTGGTCAATCCCCGTCATATGCTAATGGGGTTGAGGGGTTGTAGAACAACTGAACGACAACCCCCTCAGAAAAGAATGCTCAAGAAACTGCCTTCGGATGGAAACCGGAACCCTAAGGAAAGGTCATGATATGATGGAATTTTCCTCGACGCCTGGCGCGCGCGGGCTCAGCCGCCGCTCCCTCCTCGGTGGGGCCGCCGGCGGCCTCGCTGTTATCGCGTTGCCGCGCAGGGCGCGCGCCGCCGGCGACAAGCCGCTGCTCGTCACTTCGATTCGCTCGCTCTCCAATCCCTATCACGCTGTCTGGAAAACCGGCGCGGAAGCCTTCGCCAAAGCGGTCGGCGCCGAACATGTCACCGTCGTCTCCGAAGGCAATAGCGAAAAGGGCATCGCCGACATCAAGGCTTTGTTGTCGAAGAGCGGCGGCCATATGGTGCTGAATTCCGATCCGAATGACACGCCCGATGCGCGCCCGATCGTCGAATCCTGCTTCAAGGCGGGCGCCTATGTGGTCACGCAATGGAACAAGCCCGGCGACCTTCATCCCGAGAGCTTCAATCCTTATTACGTCTCCCATATCGAATTCGATGGGATCAAGAGCGGCTCGGCGATCACCGAAGCCCTGATCAAGGCGATTGGCGGTTCGGGCGGCATCGTCGCCATCGGCGGCATGATTTCGACCACCGCCGCGATCGAGCGCAAGAAGGGCCTCGATCAGACGCTCGCCGCCCATCCCGACATCAAGCTGCTGGATTTCCAGGTCGGCAATTGGAAGGCGACCGAGGCCTATGACCTCACCAGCAGCCTGCTCACCCGTTTCGGCGACAAGATCAAAGGCATCTGGGCCGCCAATGACGATATGGGCACGGGCGCGCTTGAAGCGTTGCGCGCCGAAGGGCTCGCCGGGAAAGTGCCGGTGGTCGGCATCGACGGCATCAAGGCCGCCGTCGATGCGGTCCGCAAAGGCGAATTCGCCGCGACCATCACCTCCGATCCGTTCTGGCAGGGCGGCATGGGGCTGTCGATCGGCTATCACGCGGCGATGAAGACTTTCGATCCGACCAAAGAGCCGCATGAACATCGCGAGTTTTATGGCCAGACCACGACGATCGCCAAGGACAACGTCGAACAATATATCAAGACCAATGTGGATTCGCAGCCGACCTATGATTGGAACGACCTGTGGGGACGTGTCGTCGGTCCGATCCGCGCGAGCTGAAGAAGCCTCGCTCCAGCTTCGAAACGGCGCTTCAACGCCCGTTTCGGTTGCGCCGCCACCGCAATCCCCTCCCGTTGCGGTGGCGGCACTCGATTTCGTGGGTCCGGCGGTCTATGAGCATCCAGTCCGAACAAGCGGAATTTCCGCACCGATCGCGCGAAGCGGCCGATGCGCCGCGCGCCGAGCAGGCGGCGGCCTGGAAGAAGACATCCATGCGGCGATTGCGAGCTTACGCGCCGGTTGTCGTTCTCTTCGCGCTTTGCGTTCTGATCGCCTTCGCCAATCCGAATTTCATCGAAACCCGCAATCTGATCCGCATCGCCAATGCGGCGGCGGTGCCGCTGACGCTGGCGATGGGAACGACGTTCATCATCCTGATGGGCAGCATCGATCTCTCCGCCGAAGGCGCGGTGGCGATCGCCGCGACGACCGTGGTTTTGCTCGCCGCCAATGATTCCAACGCCAATGGTTTTGGCTGGTGGGCGGTGCTGGCGGCGGTGTGCGCCAGCGGCGTCATGGGGTTCCTTTCCGGCAATATCCAGACCGGCCTCAGAATCCCGTCGTTCATGGCGACGCTCGGCATGTGGTTCATCGGGCTTGGCGTCTCCACCTATCTGCTCGGCGGCTCCGCCATTCGCCTGATGGATCCAGCGTTACGCGGCCTCGCGCTGACGCGTTTTCTGGAGCTGCCGCTGTCCGTCTGGATCGCTCTCGCGGCTCTGGCGCTGGCGATCTTCATTCAATATTTCACGCGGCTCGGCTTGCACATCATGGCGATCGGCGGCGGCGAGGATCTCGCCGAACTGTCGGGGGTAAATCCCCGGCTGGTGCGCGTCGCCGCCTTCACCATCGCCGGCTTCTTCTACGGCGTGGCGGGCGTTCTGGCCGCCGCGCAACTTGGCCAGTCGAATTCGGTGATCGGCGACGGGCGCCTGTTCGCCGCCGTCACCGCGGTGGTGGTCGGCGGCACCGCGTTGACGGGCGGCGAGGGCGGCGTCGTCAATACGCTGGTCGGCGTCCTCATCGTCACCGTGCTCGGCAATGGCATGGTTCTGCTCGGCGTCTCGCCCTACGTCCAGCAGACCGTGCAGGGCCTGATGATCATCGCCGCCGTCGCTTTGTCGCTCGACCGGCTGCGCCTCAAAATCGTGAAATAGAGGCGCCATGCTCGCAGCCCGGTCCATTTCCAAATCCTTCAGCGGCGTGCAGGCTTTGCACAATGTCAGCGTCGCCATCGGCGCCAACGAGGTTGTCGGCCTGATCGGCGAAAACGGCGCCGGGAAATCCACGCTGATGCGCATCCTGTCCGGCACGCAAGCGCCCGATAGCGGCGTGCTGACGCTCGATGGCGCGCCGCTGCGCCTGCGCTCGGCGCGCGATGCGGCGCGCCATGGCGTCGGCATGGTGTTCCAGGAACAATCCCTGCTGCTCAATCTGTCGGTTGCGCAGAATATATATCTGGGACAAGAGGCCGAATTCACGCGGCTTGGCGTGGTCAACTGGCGCGCGATGCGCAAGGCCGCGCTGCGCCAGCTCGGCAAGATCGGCGTCGACATCGACGTCGCCGCGCGCACCGCCGATCTCACTTTCGCGGCGCGGCAGATGGTCGAACTCGCCAAAGCGCTGACCCTGGAAGACTCAACCGATCGCCCGCTGACGATCCTGCTCGACGAGCCGACATCGGTTCTCGCGCGCGCCGACATCGATATTCTGTTTGCCCGCGTGCGGTCGTTGAAGGCGCGCGCCAGCTTTGTCTTCGTCTCGCATCGACTTGACGAAGTGCTGGAGGTCAGCGATCGCGTCTATGTGATGAAGGACGGGCAAGTCGTCGGCGAATATGGCGCCGAAAAAGTGACGGCGCCGCAGCTTCATCAGATCATGGTCGGGCGTGGTCTGCATTCGGGCTATTACAAGGAAGCGCAACAGGCGTCGCCGCGCGCGCCCGTGCTTTTGCAGGCGAAGGCGCTCGGCGTTTCCGGCGCCTTCCGCAATGTCGATCTCGCCATCCGCGAGGGCGAGGTCGTCGGCATTGCCGGCGTCGTCGGCTCGGGCCGCGAGGAATTGACGCGCGCGCTCGGCGGCTTCCTGCCGCAAACCAGCGGCTCGCTGAAAATCAACGGCGACATCGTGCGGCTGACCAGCCCCGAACAGGCCGTCAAACTTGGAATCGGCATGGTTCCGCGCGAGCGCCGGACCGAAGGCCTGGTGATGTTCCTGTCGATCGCCTCGAACATCACTCTGGCCAATCTCGACGCGGCAATGGCGCATGGCATGATCGATCATCGCCGCGAACGGGCGATCGCCGAGCAATGGCTCGCGCGCCTGCGCATCAAGGCGCCCAATGTCGATGTCGCCTGCCGCAAGCTCAGCGGCGGCAACCAGCAGAAGGTGGTGCTGGCGCGCTGGATGACCGCGGGGTCCCGCATATTGATCCTGGACCATCCGACCCGCGGCCTCGACGTCGGGGCCAAGGAGGAGGTCTACGAACTGGTGCGCGAACTGTCGGCGCAGGGCGTCGCGATTCTGCTGCTCTCCGACACGCTGGAGGAAACGATCGGCCTTTCGCATCGCGTGCTGGCGATGCGCGACGGCGAAATCACCGCAAATTTTGACGCGGCCGCCGGCCAGAAGCCGGCGCAAGTGGACGTGTTGCGCGCCATGGTCTGACGGCCGGGCGCCTGAAGGGAGGGGATGAACGAGGTGACGGCTTTATCGCAGTTCCGTTCCTGGCCGGAGTTCTCTTCGGGCGCCTTGCGCAATCTCGCGCCGCCGGCGCTGCTGGTTTTTCTGGTCGGCTTCATCGCGCTATTCGTGCCGAGCTTCCTCTCGGTGCAGACCTTGACGATGGTGCTCGCCGACACCTCCGTGCTGTTCATCCTGGCGACAGGAGAGACCTTCGTCATTCTCCTCGGCGGCATCGATCTTTCGATCCAGGCGCTGGCTTCGCTCGCCAGCGTGATCGTCGCCCAGCTTCTGCCTTCGCTGGGGCTTGGCGCATTTCCGGTCGCCATCGTCGCGGGATTGTTGTTTGGCGTCGTCAGCGGCGTCGTACACGTGCGCCTTCGCGTGCCCTCGTTCGTGGCGACGCTGGCTTCCGGCGGCGTCGTTGCCGGCCTCGCGCTGCTGGCGGCGCATGGCAGGGCGATCACCATCGAGGAGGAAGGTCGCGCCCATGTCGACTGGATCAACGCTTCGACCTTTGGCCTGCCCAATGTCATCGCGATCGCGGTGTTGGTCGGCTTGGCCGGCTTTTTCATTCTCCGCTACACCCGGTTTGGACGCTACACCGTCGCGGTCGGCGCCGGCGAGCCCGCCGCTCTGGCGGCGGGGGTCAATGTCGACCGCACCAAGATCATCGGCTTCGCCATATCAGGGACGCTGGCGGCTTTGGCCGGAATCATTCTCGCCGCGCGCCTTTCTAGCGGTTCGCCGAGCCTCGCCAACCAGCTCCTGCTGCCCGCCATCGCCGCGGTGATCGTCGGCGGCACCGCGATTACCGGCGGCCTCGGCAGCGTCGGGCGCACCGCGATCGGCGCGCTGATCATTTCGGTGGTGCGGATCGGCATGACTTTCATCGGCGTCAATATTTTCGCTGAAAACATCGTGTTCGGAGCGATGCTGATCGCGGCGGTGGCCATCACCATCGACCGTAGCAAGATCGCGATCATCAAATGAGCGCGGGCGTTGCCGATATCGCGCAGCCGTCATTGCGAGGGAGCGCAGCGACGAAGCAATCCAGACTGGGCTACCAGGGCTTAGTCTGGATTGCTTCGTCGCTGCGCTCCCTCGCAATGACGGGCGCTCCGACGGTAGGAAAAACGCAATGAACGTCGTCCCTGGCCGTCAAGGCGATGATCTCAAATTTCTGCTCGAGGGCCTGCCCGCCGATTTCCTGATCGACGACGATGAGGATATGGCGCGCTTCAGCCGCGATTGGTCGGGCGATCATTTCGCCATTCCCCGGGCCGTCGCGCGGCCGCGCTCGACCGAGGAATTGTCTCTCTTCATGCGGCGATGCCACGAGCGCCGCATTCGCGTCGCGCCGCAGGGCGGCCTGACCGGGCTGGTGGCGGGCGCCGTCGCCGCGCCGGATCGCCGCGAGATCGTCGTCAGCCTCGAGCGCATGGCGCGGGTGCGTTCGGTGAACCCGATCGATTACGCGATAATCGTCGAGGCGGGCTGCGTCTTGGAGACCGCCAAACGCGCCGCCGAGGCGGAGCAATGTTTCCTGCCCATCACCTTCGGCGCTCAGGGCTCCTGCCAGGTCGGCGGCAATGTCGCGACCAACGCCGGTGGCTTCAACGTGCTGCGTTACGGCATGACCCGCGATCTCGTGCTGGGCCTCGAAGTCGTGCTCGCCGATGGGCGCGTCTGGAACGGCTTGCGCATTTTGCGCAAGGACAATCGCGGCTATGACCTCAAGCAATTGTTCATCGGCTCCGAAGGCACGCTCGGCATCGTCACCGCGATCGCCTTCAAGTTGTTCCCGAAGCCGACCCAGGTCGAGACCGCCTGGGTCGGTCTGCGTTCGCTGGAGGACGCGATGGCCTTCTACGCCAGCGCCCGCCGCTCCTGCAGCGATCTGCTGTCAGCTTTCGAGTTAATTTTGCGCGATGGTCTCGAAGTCGCGCTGCGCGCGCGCGCCGACCTGCCCGACCCATTGACCGACGTCTATCCGGTCTATGTGCTGATGGAATTGTCGGCGAGCGGCGGCGTCGATCTCACAGGATTGATGGAAAGCGCGCTGGCCGACGCCGGCGACATCATCGTCGATGGCGTGATCGCCAAGAGCCTCGCGCAAACCGAGCGCATGTGGCTCTATCGCGAGGCGATGGTCGAGGCGCAGGGCAATGGCGGGCGCTATCTGCGCACCGATGTATCGGTCCCGATTTCGACCTTGGCCAATTTCCTCGACGAGGCTCTGGCCAGGCTGCGGGCCGGACTGCCGCATTGCCTGCCCGTCGCCTATGGCCATGTCGGCGACGGCAACGTGCATCTCAATGTCGCGCCGCCTTTGGGCTTCCCGCCGGACAGGTTGGAGGCGCTGTTTGCCGAGGCCGAGTCGATCATCTTTTCGGCGCTCGACCGCTTCGGCGGCAGCATCAGCGCCGAACACGGCATCGGCCGACTGAAACAGGAAGCTTTCCTCAGCCGTATTGACGAAGTGTCCCTCGATCTTGCAAATCAACTCAAGAAAGCGCTCGATCCGCATAGTATTCTGGGTATGGGACGTATTCTGCCCGACGATTCTAACCCTCGCCTGTAAAGTTCAACTCGATGAATCTGAAGCTCGACAAGGTCAACCGCGGACCTCATCTGCCAACTCTCGTCGCCAGCTCGATCTCGCGGGAGATTGCGCAGGGACGGTTGAAGCCGGGCGAGCAATTGCCGACCGAACAGGCGCTTTCGCAAACCTTCGGCGTCAGCCGCAACGTCGTGCGCGAGGCGATCGCCCGGCTGCGTTCGGAGGGTCGCGTCTGGTCGCGCCAGGGTCGCGGCGCTTTCGTGTCCGAGGCTTCGAACTCGACCGTGCTGACGATCGACTATGATGGATCGCGCAGCGCCGACGCCTTTCGCGATCTGTTCGAATTGCGCGGTATGTTGGAGGTGCAGGCGGTGGCGCTCGCCGCCGAGCGGCGCACCGGGGACGATCTCGCCTCGATGCGGCAAGCCCATGAGACGATGGCCGCCGCCCCCTATGGCAGCATCGCCTGGCTGAAAGCGGATCTCGGCCTCCATCGCGCCATCGCCGCCGCCACCCGCAATGGTTATATGGTCCAGTTCATAGGCTTTGTGTCCGAACGGGTCCGGGAAAGCATTCTGGCGTCAGGCAACCAGCGCAAATCGGACGGATTGGCGAAGGTCACGTTGAGCGAGCACGAACGCATTCTTGCGGCTATCGAGGCGAGCGACGGCCCCGCGGCCCAGGAGGCGATGCGCGTGCATTTGCACGGCGCCGCCGAACGCGTCGGCCTGACGGAGGATTCGTCGCTGACGCGCCGGCCACGCACGCCCGCGCCAAAGCCGGAAAAAGCGACGCCGCGCGCTGCGTCGAGGCTGCGCGCGAAATCGTCGCCGCATGCGGGGAAATCCTAGCGGGCTCAGCGCGAAGATCGCTTGTCCGTCAATCGCGAACGGCAGCCAAGCGATCGGGACGAGAGCAAGAGCTTAGAGCCATGTCACGACGGGGTCAGGCGAATGCAGGCCTCTGAACGGCGATAGCGCCAAAAAGGGGCCAGGCGCACAGAGCCGCTGCGAGCCTGACCCCGCGGAGTGCGGTTTACGCCACCTTCTCCAGCACCTTCTCCATCTCCGCCGCAGTGAAGGCGCGGAGCGTCTGGCTGCGGATATTGCCGAGCTTGGCGATGCTCAGGAACAGCGCGGAAGCGGTGGCGTCGTCGGGGGCTTCGATGATCGCAACAATGTCGTATTTGCCTTGCGTCCAGACGAGATCCTTGACCGTCGCGCCGAGCTTCTTCGCCAGCTTCTTGAACGCGTCCGCCCGCTTGATCGTGTCGGCGATCTCGCGAACCCCTTTTTCAGTGAAATTGACCAGTGAAACATAGGTAGTCATGGCGCTTCGCTCCCATAAGCGGGGATCGAATGGACGCAGGAACGCCGCTCACCCCGCAACAAGCGGCATGCGCCGTCATCAGACCACAAACACGGCTCGCCAACAATTCGCGCCGAGGGAGGCGGGTCCGCCCGGTCAGCGTCTGGATTTCGCGCGAATGCCGCCGCATGATGACCAGGCGCGCCGCTGGGCGCGGATATAACGGGAGGATCACATGACCAACCGGGACGTGATTGGAGAACTCGTAAGGTCGGTTTACGCCGCCCGCGTGCGGGGCGATGTCGAGGGAACCCTGGCGGGTTTCACGGACGACGTCATTTTCGAAATCAACGGTCGCGGCATTGGGCAGCCGAACCTAGGGGGGCCGATCGAAGGCAAGGCCGCACTACGCCCTGTTATGCAGGGCCTGATCCATGACTTTCGCTTCAGCAATTGGCGGCAGGTCTCGTTGATCGTCGATGGCGACGAGGTCGCGCATCATTGGCGCGCGACGGTCGCCACCCCGGCGGGAAAGTCCGCCGAGTTCGATGTTTTCGATTTCATGACCATACGCGAGGGGAAGATTGCGACCTTCCGCCAGTCGACAGACACTGCGATGATCGTGGCGCTGGTCGGCGCCTGAGCGTTTCTGCGGACGCATGCTCCGCATTCGCTCGGGGACGAGAAGCGGCGCGGGCCTGTGACGGTCTTCAACCGCCTTCATAAGCTTGCGTCAATAGCGCAATGTCGAGCTTGATCATTTTCATCATCGCCGCCATCACGCGCTTCGATTTCGCAGCATCCTCATCCCGCAGCATCTGCATCAGGACGATCGGCACGATCTGCCAGGTCACGCCGAACTTGTCGGTGAGCCAGCCGCATTGCCTGATCTGGCCGCCTTCGGAAAGCTTCGCCCAGAAATCGTCGACTTCCGCCTGCGTCTCGCAATTGACGAAGAACGAAATCGCCGGCGTGAATTCGAACATTGGCCCGCCGTTCAGGGCGATGAATTTCTGGCCCGCCAGTTCGAAAGTCGCCGACAGGATGGAGCCTTTCGCGCCAGGGCCGCCGTCGCCGGAGCGCATCACGTCGGTAATGCGCGCATCGTTGAAAATCGCGGTGTAGAAATTGGCGGCCTCTTCGGCTTTGCCGTCGAACCAGAGGAACGGCACGATCTTTTGCATGTTATTCTCCGTCTGGAATAGATTTGAGGCGATGCGCGGACCTGCCGATCCGGCTCAGAGCCTGGCGACGAGCGCTTCAAGCTGATCGGCGCATTGGCCCCAACCCTTGTGAAAGCCCATCTTTTCGTGCATCTCGCGGTCGGCGACCGTCCAATGCCGCACGAGCGCGGTATATCTGGTCTTGCCGCCTTCATTCTCGAAAGTGACGATGACCGTCATGAACGGCTTTTCCGACGGCTCCCACGCCTTCGAGTAAGCGTTGGTGAAGACGAGCCGCTCGTTCGGAACCACTTCGAGATAGACGCCGCGGTTCGGCATTTCGGAGCCGTCGGGGCCGCGCATGACGATGAAATTGGCGCCGCCGGGCCGAACGTCGAGTTCGGCGACGGGCGTCGTAAACGGCTGGGGCGCAAACCATTGCTTGAGCAATTCTGGGTCCGTCCACGCCCTGAACAATTTCTCGCGCGGCGCGTCAATGAGGCGCGTCAGCACAAGGTCGCGATCGGATGGGGCTTGGTGATTGTCCGCATCAGTCATTTCGGTTTCTCCGTTTCATTGCAAATGGACCGCGCTCGTTCGCCGCCTGCGCCATGACGTCAGGCGCCGCCGCGCGGGGCGTATTCATCATGCAGGCGCCACCAACGATAGGGCGCGCTCCGCTCGACGCTTTCAGGCGAATCCTCCCAATTCTCCTGCCGCCCGAGCGGCGTCAGATCGAGGAAGGTCCAGACGCTGCCCAGCATCTCGACGCCGCGCCCGCTGGTGAAATAGGTACGAAACAAGCTGTCGGAGCGACGGAGGAAAACGTTAAGGCCAAAGCCGCCATCCACGCCGAAGTCGGCGTTGAAATCATCGAGGGTCGAATACCACGGCATCGCCCAGCCCATGCGCTTTTTGAATTTCTCGATATCGGCGATCGGGGCGCGCGACACAAGCGCAAACGAAGTATCGCGGGCATGCAAATGGGCGAGATGGCTGACTTGATCGGTGAACAGGCAGCAACCCGGGCAAGGATGTTCATCGGCCGGCTTCAGCATGTGATGATAGACGATGAGCTGGCTGCGGCCGTTGAACAATTCGGTGAGGCCGAGCCGACCGCCTGGCGAATCGAAAACGTAATCCTTGTCGATCCTTTCCCAGCCAAGCCGGCGGCGTTCGGCGGCCAGCGCATCAAGGGCGCGCGTCATCGCCTTTTCCTTGATGAGCAGCGCCGCGCGCTGCTGATGCCATTGCTGGCGCGAAACGATGCCTGGAGAATGCATGGGTTGTGCTCCCTTTGTTGGCGACCGGCGCTCTCTCAGAGCCTGTCCGGTTCGCGGTCTAGTCAATCGGATGCATCCGGCCCCAGGGCGTCGCTTGCTGGTAGCGATGCGCCAGGGCGAGCGCCGTGGCTTCGCCCCCGGGCTTGCCGACAAGCTGGAAACCGAGGGGAAGGCCGGCGTCGTCGAAGCCGCAGGGAATGCTGATCGCCGGCAATCCGTAATAATTGGCGAACAGGGTATTGCGCGCCGACAGCGCCATCGGATTGGCAAGCGCGCCGTCGATCATCGGAATCGGCGCCTCGGTGGTCGGCAACGCCAGGATATCGATATCGTTGAACAGCGATTCGGCGATCGTCCGTCGGTCCGCTTCGATGTTGCGCACGTCAAAGCCCGGATTATCAAGCGGCGCGGCGGCTTCACGCACCGGTCCGAACCGACGAATGATTTCGACCGCGTCGCCAAAGGCCGACGCGATCGCGGCGCTCGCTGAAAAATTTGCGGCGACGCCGATCCGCGGCTGTTCGTCCTGCGTCAATGCGGCGAAATAATCGGCGCTCTGGTTTGCTTTCGCGGAAGGTTCGGCGAGGACGTTGAGCACCACCGCCGCATCTTCGGCGCTACGCGTCGTGATCGCCGCATGGGCGACCCAAAGGAGCGCGGCGTCGGCCTGCTCGCCCTCCAGCACGCCCTTGTTGCTGATCAGGCCGTATGCGCCCTTGAAGCCGGTCACGCCGCAGCAGGAAGCGGGCAGCCGGCATGAGCCGATCGCATCGGTGTCGAGCGTGGCGAAACACATTCCGGAAGCAATCGCCGCCGCGGACCCGCCCGACGAGCCGCCGGCGATAAAGTTGCGATTCCAGGGATTGCGCACCGGCCCGAAGTCGCTGACCGCCGACGTCGTCCCCATCGCCAATCGATGCATATTGGTTTTGCCGATGATGATGGCGCCGGCCTGGCGCAGCTTGCTTACGGCGACCGCATCTCTTTGGGGCGTGCGGTTGCGAAAATGCTCGAACGCCGCCGTGGTTCTGACCCCGGCCGTGTCGAACATGTCCTTGACGCCGACGGGAAGGCCGTGCAGCGGCCCGCGCCATTGGCCGGCCTTGATTTCCGCCTCGGCGATTCCAGCCCGCGCCAGCGCGTCTTCCGCCAGGACGGTGATGTACGCATTCAGCGATGGATTGAGCTCTTCGATGCGCTGAAGCGACGCTCGCACCACATCGACCGGCGAAATTTCCTGGCGGCGGATGCGTTCGCTCATTTGGCTGATGCTGGCGTAGGGCGATCCGGCCGCTGTCAATGGCTGGTCGCCGTCCAGGACAGGCCAGACGTCACGTCGAAGCGGCGCGTCATTCGATAAGGCAGCCGTGAGCGGTTGCGCCAGGCGCGCGGAAGTATCTTTTGCCATCGCCATCTCCCCGGACGGTTGCTTTTGTTTCGCAGCTTCGCCGGCGGAGCGGCCATAGCTTTCCTGCTTTACGGCTAGGACTTGTCAGCCGCGCAATTGTCGCCGCCGCGCCCCATATTCTGGATCGCCGCCCGCATTTCCTCCGGGCTTGCCTCCCGCACATGCGTGGCGACCGCCCAACGATGACCGAACGGATCCTCGAGCTGGCCATAGCGATCGCCCCAGAACATTTCGGACACTGGCATCGTCATCCTGGCGCCCGCGGCGACCGCGCGGGCGGCAAACTCATCGGAATTGTCGACATAGAGATGAATGACGACAGGCGATCCCTTCAGCGCCTTCGGTCCGAACGAGCCAAAATCGGGGAATTCGTCGGTCAGCATGATTGTGGAATCGCCGATGCGCACCGCCGCATGCATGATTTTGCCCTGTGGGCCTGGCAGCCGCACCGTTTCGACGGCGCCGAAGGCTTTTTCGTAGAATGCGATGGCGTCCGCGACGCCGGCGCAAATCAGATGCGGCGTCACCGAATGCATGCCGTCTGGAATGGGCTTCACCTGGGCGTCGGTCATAGCTTTCCTCCTTCGTTTTTATCGTTTTATGGCTGGCCGAGAATCGTCTCGAGATAGCGCCTGAGGTGCGCGAGGCATTCTCTGGCAAGCGCGTTGCTTTGCTTCGCCTTGGCGAAGATGAACGCCCCTTGCAGGGCGGCCTGCATGAAATAGCCGACGCTTTCCGCGCTCCATGACGCGTCCGGCGCATAAAGTTGCTTGGCCGCCTCGATGTCGCGCGCCAGCATGGCGACATGGCTCGACATGCCATCCTCGCAGGCGACGCGAAGCTGGGGATGGGTCGCATAGGCTTCCTGCACCGTCGTGCCCATCAAGCAGGAGAACTGGGCGATATCCCCCTGGATCATGGAGGCGCGCAGGTCGACATAGCCGAGCACGCGATCGCGAGGATCGGGCAGCGCTTGATAGGGCGCCGAGTTGAACAGCGTCTCGGCCATCGCGTCGAACGCTTCGATCGCCGCGACGCCAAGCTGCTCCTTGCTGGCGAAATGGTGGAAGAAGCCGCCCTTGGTGACGCCGGCGGCGGCGCAGATGTCGTCGATCGTCGTCGCATTGTAGCCCCGGGCGCGGATGACGTCGCGCGCGGCGTCCAGCAGCCGGCTTCGAGTTTCAGCGCTTTTGTCCGCTCTGGTCATCGTGAGAACCAAGTTGAGATACCGACTAGTTGGTATCTGTTTAGGTCAAATCGGCCGCGGCTGTCAAGCCAGGTGACTATGGAGGAGAAATTCGGCATGCGCGGGCCGGCCGCGTCGGCGGAACGATCGCGATCGCCCGCCGTTTGTTCGGCAGAAGCAACGTGAGGCTCCGCGATGACTGTTTTTTCATCACCCGCACGCCGCCGCCCGTCGCCGCGCTTTGGCTTTACGACGCTTGCCTTTGTCGTCGTGATCGCAACGGCGCTCTATGGATATTTCCTGAATGCGCCCTCGCCATTATGAGCTGTTTTCTTCTCCCTGCCGGAGAGGCGCCGAAGTCTCGGTTGGTGAAATCGCGGGCGCCCGGCGGCGCCCCGAAGGCGCCGTCGGCGGCATTGCGCCGCATGCGCCTGGGCGACGCGAATTTGATTCGCGCGACGCATCGTTTTAATTCCCTTGCTCTGCGATGATGTGAGCGCCGACGCACTCTGTCGGCGCGAAAGCGATTTGGCGTCGAGGGGGACCATGGCGAAAATCATTCCGGTGATCATGTGCGGGGGATCTGGCACGCGTGTGTGGCCTGAGTCGCGCGAGAGCCGCCCCAAGCAATTCATTTCGCTGATCGGCGAGAAATCGACGTTTCAATCGAT
>DATBZF010000146.1:0-15036 GCA_036513315.1 Roseiarcus sp. | reverse complement strand
TTTCAGGCCACCGCCGAAGGCGGCGACCGCTTTCGCGGTCGTCATTGACAAAGGTCTCAGCGGTGAAACACGCTCCGCCATGCGAAACGATGGATCACACTCGACCGTTTCAGTTGTCGTTGTTCTCGCGCTGGCGCGGCCCACGCCTTCTTCCTGAGAACCGGCCCGGACGAATGCTGTTGAAGCCTTGGTCTCCTATCCTGCACCTCCTTCCAATTGGAGGCCCGATCAACGAAATTGTGAACCTGCACAGCAATGACGACGAGCGGTTCCAAGAGATCGCAGAACGCTTCAGGTCAGTCGAAGGAAGGGCGGCGATCGTAATCAGACGGGTCGCACGGCCGGCTGCGTTGGGTCGGTCAAGGCGTAATTGACCGGTCCGATGCCGCAGATCGCGATGATCGCCGGCTCGCTATGGCCGCGGATGACGCCGTCGTAATGGGGCGTGCCGGCGACGCGGCGCACGAAGCTGCCGGCGGTCACCGGCACGCAGGCGGCGGGGTCGAAATCGTCGCCGCTATTGCACCACCAGGTTCCGGAAACGATGACGCACAGCCGGTCGCTCGTATAGGTATGAGGCGCGCTCATAAAGCCCGGCCACCAGCGCACGAGCCAATAATAGAGCCCCGGCGCATTGATGTCGCCGACCAGCGGACACATGTCGACGCTGCGCTCGGGATAGGCGGGATTGGATTTCCACTGCAGGGCGTCGGGCGGCGTTATGATGGTCTGCGCGGGATTGAGCGGGCTGGCTGCGGCGCCCGACAGGCCTAGCGGCAGCGCCGCCAGCAGCGATGTCAGCAACAGATCGCGCCGACTGGCGACGTGGTCCATAGGAGCCTCTCCCTTGCGCGGCGTGTCAGCGGGCAGTCTAACAAGGTTTCCGCGTCCGGACTATGGCTATGCTTTTCCGCCAGGCGTCACGGCGCGGATCGTCTTCAGCCGCTTCGCCCATATGGCCGTTTTCGACCCCCGTTTCGCCCCGCCGGCGGACCTGTCCGAAAGTACACTTGCGTTTGCGCTATATCTGGTAAAACATAGCGCATACGCCGCCGCCACCGAACGAAGTCACACGCGGCGACGCAACAAACGCCTGGCGGCCATTCCTGGCCGAGCAGCAGCGGCGGCAAAAGCGGTCGTTCAACAGACCGCGTCACATCAAGGAGGAAAAGGTCATGTTCCAGCAAGCTCTGGAGAAAGTCTCCAAACAGGTTCTCATCCGCGACCGCTACGACAATTTCATCGGCGGCAAATGGGTTGCGCCCGTCGAGGGTCGCTATTTCGATAATCCGAGCCCGATCACCGGCAAGAAACTTTGCGAAATTCCCCGCTCGTCAGCCGCCGATATCGAACTCGCGCTCGATGCCGCTCATAAGGCCAAGACGGCCTGGGGGCAGACTTCCGTGCAGGAGCGTTCGCGCCTCCTCAACAAGGTCGCCGACAAGCTCGAAGCCAATCTGGAATTGCTCGCCCTCGTCGAGACATTCGACAACGGCAAGCCGATCCGCGAGTCGACCCATGCCGACATGCCGCTGGTGGTCGACCATTGGCGCTATTTCGCCAGCGCCGTGCGCGCCCAGGAAGGCGGCATTTCGGAAATCGACCACGACACTGTCGCCTATCATTTCCATGAGCCGCTCGGCGTCGTCGGCCAGATCATTCCGTGGAACTTCCCGATCCTCATGGCGACCTGGAAACTGGCCCCGGCCCTCGCCGCCGGCAATTGTGTGGTGTTAAAGCCGGCCGAACAGACGCCGCTCGGCATTCTCGTGGTGATGGAGCTTATCGCCGACATCCTGCCGCCCGGCGTCGTCAACGTCGTCAACGGCTTCGGCGTCGAAGCGGGCAAGCCGCTGGCGCAGAACAAGCGCATCGCCAAGATAGCTTTCACCGGCGAGACGACAACCGGGCGCCTAATCATGCAATACGCCTCGGACAATATCATTCCGGTGACGCTGGAGCTTGGCGGAAAGTCGCCGAACATTTTCTTCGCCGACGTGATGGAGGCGGACGATGATTTCTTCGACAAGGCGCTCGAAGGCTTCACCATGTTCGCGCTCAACCAGGGCGAGGTCTGCACCTGCCCGAGCCGCGCGTTGATCCAGGAATCGATCTATGACAAGTTCATGGAGCGCGCGATCGCCCGCACCAAGAAGATCAAGCAGGGTCACCCGCTCGACGCTTCGACGATGATCGGCGCGCAGGCCTCCAACGACCAGCTCGAGAAGATCCTCTCCTATTTCGATATCGGCAAACAGGAAGGCGCCAAGACGCTCACCGGCGGCAAACGTGCGCAGCTCGATGGCGAACTCGCCGAAGGTTATTATGTCGAGCCGACAATTTTCGAAGGCCATAACAAGATGCGGGTGTTCCAGGAGGAGATTTTCGGGCCAGTCGTTTCGGTCACGAAATTCAAGGACGACGAAGACGCGCTCGCCATCGCCAATGACACGCTTTACGGCCTTGGCGCGGGCATATGGTCCCGCAACGGCAACCGAGCCTATCGGTTCGGCCGCGCCATCCAGGCGGGCCGCGTATGGACGAATTGCTACCACGCCTATCCCGCCCATGCGGCCTTCGGCGGCTACAAAGCCTCCGGCATCGGGCGCGAGACCCACAAGATGATGCTCGACCATTATCAGCAGACCAAGAACATGCTGGTCAGCTATTCCACCAAAGCGCTCGGCTTCTTCTGAGCGCGCAAGCGGCGCGGGCTTCGGCCCGCGCCTACTTCGTTTGTAGCAGGGCAGCCCCGGGAGAACGAACAGTTGCAGAATCGGAGATGCAATTAGGCTGTGCACTACCCCTCGGCGTCATGGCCGGGCTTGTTCCACGGCTGTCCGGTTCAGCAGGATCGGTTGCATAGTTCAAGTCGCCCACAACCCTCACGCGTCGTGCCCGGGCTTGTCCCGGGCATCCCAAGGCGAATGCGGAGCATTCGTCCGCACGCCGAGCGGAAGCCGCCAACTTCGAAGGTTTATTGCAACGGCGCGGCGTGCGGACAACTTTGAAGTGGGTGACGGCTTCCGGGCGTGGATGCCCGGCACAAGGCCGGGCATGACGTGCTAGGGTTGCAAAGGGCGTTGCATTGCAAGAATTCCGTTCTCCGGACGGCCCTATTCTTTTGCCGAGGATAAGATCTCATGGTCGACCGCGTACAGATCACCGACAAGGCGGCGGAAGTCGTCGCTCGCCTCAAGGCGCAATATGGCGCGCTGCTCTTTCACCAGTCCGGCGGCTGCTGCGACGGCTCAGCGCCGATGTGCTATCCCCTCGGCGACTTCCGCGTCGGCCCCCAGGACGTATTCCTTGGCGAGATCGCCGGCTGCAAATTCTATATCGGCGCCGCCCAGTTTGAATATTGGGAGCATACGCAGCTCATCATCGATGTGGTGCCGGGCCGCGGCTCAGGATTTTCCGTCGAAGCCCCCGAAGGCGTGCGGTTCCTGACCCGCAGCCGCGTCTTCTCGGATGAAGAAGCCGCCGAACTCGCCGCCGCCGGACCGCCGGCGCGGGCGGCGTGAAGGGGCGCGTCGACGTTATTCGATCGATCGCTCTCACGAGCCGCCCGCCCTCTCCGTGGCGAAATATCCCAGAGCGAGTGCGCCAAAGGCGATGCCTGCGAGAGAGGCGCCATCCCAGCCATAGCGCGCCAACATCCAGCCGCCGAGAGCCGAACCGATGGCGCCGCCGCAGAAGAAGGTCGTCATGTAAAGGCCATTCAGCCGGGCGCGGAACTCGGGGGCCAGGGCGAATATCACGCGCTGCCCAAGGACGAGATTGGCCGACACCGCAAAATCCAGGACGATGCCGGCCAGGACGAACAAGGCGAGCGACAGGCTGGAGCCCAGCGCCGCGATATGGGTCATGGCGAAGGCTGCGATCGCCATCACCATCGCAGCGGCCGTGGCAGGCCTGACCCAGCCACGGTCAGCGATCCCGCCCGCAATCGGCGCCGCGATCGCGCCTGCGACGCCGGCCAGCGCGAACAGGGCGACGCCCTTTTGCGTCAGCCCGAACTCCGGCCCCATGAGCACCAGCGGAATTGTCGTCCAGAAGAGACTGAAGGCGCCAAACATGCAGGCGTGATAGAGCGCCCTGCGTCGCAAAGCTGGCGTCGTGCGCACGAGCTTGACCATGGAGGCGAGCAATTGGCCATAGCGCATCTTCGCCGTCGCCGGTCGGAGCGGCAGCGCGAAGCGAAGCACGAAAGCCAGGGCGAGCATGACGGCGAAGGACCAGAAAAAGACCATTCGCCATGTGGAGAAGTTGGTGATCAGGCTGGCCACCGGTCGCGCCAGCATGATCCCCATCATCAGGCCGCTCATGACGTTGCCAACCACCCGCCCGCGCGTGGCCGCAGATGACAGATGCGCGGCATAGGGCACGAGGATTTGCACCGTGACCGAGCCCAGGCCAACCATCAGGGCGGCGGCAAGAAAGGGCGCGGCCGAGACGACAAGACCTGAAATCAGGAGGCCCGCGGCGCCCACCGCCATGATGGAAATCGCCAGCCGGCGGTTCTCGATGAGGTCGCCGAGAGGCACGACCAGCAGCAGTCCGACGCCATAGCCGAGCTGCGTCAAAGTGACGATCAGGCCCGCAGACTCTTTCGACAGGTTCAGGTCAGCGCTGATCGGCCCAATTATGGGTTGCGCATAATAGATGTTCGCTGCGATCAGGCCGCACGCGCAGGCGAGCAGGATCATCAGCCATTTTGATATCTCCGGCGCGCGCGAGCCCTCCGACGATCCAGCTTTTATTGTCGCGTTCATATTCATTTGGATTGATCCATTTCCTAATTAACAATAAGAAATAGCAGCGCCCCGATAGTTCGCTGCGGCCTTTCGACAAACCGCGGCGCGGCTTAGTCGAGCAGCTTCATGGCTATTCCTACTACGGCCATCATCGACTCCCGCTTCCGTCCCGTCTTACCCAAGACGCGCATGCCCTGAATCATGGCGAGCAAGGCTCTTGAAGTGGTCGTTGCGTCGACGCCCTTTGCGATCGAGCCATCGGCCTGCCCGGCCCGTATCATCGCGGTCAGCCGTGTTTCACTATGCGCGAGAGCGGTCGATACTTTGGCGGCCACGACCGGGTCCGTACTGCCAAGCTCGACCGCGCCGACAATCACCAGGCAACCGCCCCGCCCTTCCGACGCGTGAGAAGATTCCGCGTAGAACGCCAGCACGCGCCGCAGCTTTTCCCGACCGCTCTCTGCGCCAGAAATTATTTCCGCGAGCCTCGCGCCGCGCAGCTTTAGATAGCGGTCCAAAGCTGCGCAGAATAATTCATGCTTGCTATGGAAAGCCTTGTAAATGCTGCCGGCGGACAGTCTGAGGGCGCCCGAGAGATCAGCGATCGCCACGCCATTGTAGCCGTGCTCCCTGAAATACAGGATGGCGCGGTCCAGGGCGGCGTCGGCGTCAAACTCCCTCGGCCGCCCTCTTGGGCGGGATAGTGCTAAGGGCATCGTTCTAAAAGCGTCCATTTGAGCCCGTAGACCCAATTGTCTCGGCGCCGCCTTTTGGATCAGAACGCTTCCCAAATCAATAGGGCAGTTGCAATACTCCGCCTTTTGCACCCCTGGCGCATCATGCCTGGCCTTGCCCTCAAGGCGAATGCGTATCTGCCGCGGGCGGGTCTAGCTATTCTCGATCTTCACATATTCGAAATCGCCGGGCTTGTTGTCGATGCCGGCTTTTGGCGGCGCGATCCATGATGCGAATTTGCCCGCCTCGGTCTCCGGTCTCATCAGCGAGGCGATGAAATCGCCGTCGCTCGCCGTGGGCAGATAATCGCTCCCGGCTTTCGCCCATTGCGCGTCGCTGAGGATTTCGCCCATCGGATCGGCGTTCATGTCCTTGAATTGGCCGATCGCCCGGTTAAAGGCGACATGCGGCAAGCGCAGGCGAAAATCCGTGCCGCCTTTTTCGAGAATGCGGTTCCAGCGTTCGACGCCCTTGGCGCAATCGCGGATATAATCGTCGCGCAGGCGCATGTTGAGCGCGGTCAGCGCCGGCTCGTCGACGAGCCTGATCGCGCCGTCGATCAGTTTGAGCACGGGATAGGTGGCGCCGGTCAGGCGATGGTCGTCTTCGATCCTGGATTCGTGAAACCTGCCCTTGACGCCGGAATTGAAAAAATTCGCCGAATTGGTCGAGACTTCCGAGCCGAACAGATCGAGGCTCAGCGAATAATGCAGATTGAGCTTCTTCTGGATGGTCGGCAGATCGATGACGCCGAGCGCCCGCGCCGCCGCGACATCGCCCGCATCGTCGACGCCAGCTTCGCGCATCGCCTCGGCGGTGCGTTCGATGACACGCCCGACGCCGGATTCGCCGACGAACATGTGATGGGCCTCTTCGGTCAGCATGAAACGGCAGGTGCGCGACAGCGGATCAAAGCCCGATTGCGCGAGACTCTCCAATTGCATCTTGCCATCGCGATCCGTGAAAGTGGTGAACATGAAGAAGGACAGCCAGTCGGGCGTCGCCTCGTTGAAGGCGCCGAGCATGCGCGGCTTGTCGTCATCGCCCGAGCGCCGTTGCAGCAATTGCTCAGCCTCTTCGCGCCCGTCGCGGCCGAAATATTTGTGCAGGAGATAGACCATCGCCCAGAGATGGCGCCCTTCCTCGACATTGACCTGGAAGAGATTGCGCATGTCGTAGAGCGAGGGCGCGGTCTTGCCGAGATGGCGCTGCTGCTCCACCGAAGCGGGCTCGGTGTCGCCCTGGATGACGATGAGACGGCGCAGCATCGCGCGATATTCGCCAGGCACTTCCTGCCAGGCCGGCTCGCCCAGATGCTCGCCGAAATTCACCTTGCGGCCGTCCTCCTGCGGCGCCAGCAGGATGCCCCAGCGGTAGTCGGGCATTTTGACATAGTCGAACTTGGCCCAACCCTTGGCATCGACCGATACGGCGGTGCGGAGATAGACAAGGGATTCCTGGAAACCCTGCGGCCCCATATCGTTCCACCAAGTGAGGTAACCTGGATGCCAGCCTTCCAAAGCGCGCAGCACCTGGCGATCCTCGGTCAGGCCGACATTGTTGGGAATTTTTGTGGAATAATCGACATTCGCCTGGCCAGGCATCGAGGCCTCCTCATCTGATCTCGTGTTCACACGCGGCGCATGTCGAAGGCGGGTTTCTGCCCTGTCCCGTAGCGCCGCAACGCGCCCTCTTCGCCGACCGCGTTCGGCCGCTGGAAGATCCAGTTCTGCCAGGCGGTAAGCCGCGCGAATATTTTCGTCTCAAGCGTCTCCGGACCGGGAAAGCGCAGATTCGCCTCCATGCCGGTGAGGGAATCCGGCGAGAAACTGGCGCGCTCCTCCATGAAGACGCGTAATTCGTCGGCCCAATCGATATCGTCGAGCGCGAAGGTGACAAGGCCGAGGGCGGCGGCTTCCTCAGCCTCGATCGCCTCAAAGCGCCGCGCCGCCGCCTCATCGAGCGATGCGGGTTCGCCAAGAAACCGCGTGGCGAGCCGCGTCAGGCCATTGGCCATCGGATAGGGACCGAAATTGGCCGCCGTCAGCATCATCGTCGCCGGCGGGCGATTGTCGCCGTCGAGCCGGCCAATCAGCATATAGGCGCGATCGGCGGCGAAGACGATTTCGGCGAGGAAGCCGGCGAAGCAGGAGCCCGGCTCGACAATCGCGACAAGGCTGCGCGACGTCACATCAATGCGCTTGAGAACCCGCTTCCAATAATGGCGGATTTCATGGGCGAGCCAGTGGCTCTGGTTCTCTTCAAGAAAAGCATCATAGCGGGCGACCAGCGCCGGATCGCCGGATGACTTGAAGACCAGCGCGCCGATTTCATATTCATTGTTGCGCAAATGCAGAATGGCGTCGTCGAGTTCGCGCGCCAGCGCCAGCGGCCAGAAGCCGGCGCCTTGCGCAACCATCTCCTCGACGCCGACGGGCGGCGGCGCATCGACGGCGCGGATGGCGATCGTCGCAACGCGCGCCACGCGGTCAATGTCCACCGACACATGTTTGTAGCGCACGCCATCAGCGGTGAACTGCCGCTCGAGCGGCGTCAGCGCGACGCCTTTTTCAGGGCCGGCGCGGCGAGAGCCGGCGGCGAGAGCGTCGGCGCGCGCGGCGACGCGCTCGTCGACCTTCGATTGCGGCGCGAGTTCGTCGACGAGGCGCCAGTCAAGCGCGCGTCTGCCCTTGACGCCTTCCTCGACGGTGCAGAACACGTCGGCGCGGTCGCGGCGCACCTTGCGCTTATCAACGACGCGGGTCAGCCCGCCCGTGCCCGGCAGCACCGCCAGCAGCGGCAATTCCGGCAAGGACACGGCGGAGGAGCCGTCGTCGACCAGCATGATATGGTCGGCCGCCAGCGCCAGCTCATAGCCGCCGCCCGCCGCGCTGCCGCTGACCACGCAGAGGAAGCGCAGGCCGGAATGTTCGGACGCGTCCTCCATCGCATTGCGCGTCTCATTGGTGAACTTGCAGAAATTCACCTTATGCGGATGTTCGGCGCCCGCCAGCATGCGGATATTGGCGCCGGCGCAGAACACTCGCGGCTTGCCCGAACGCAGGATCGCCGTCTTGACCGCGGGATGTTCGAAGCGCAGCCGCTGCAGCGCGTCCGCGAGTTCGATATCGACGCCGAGATCATAGGAATTGAGCTTCAGCGCATAGCCTTCGAACAGCCCGCCGCCCTCGTCGACATCCATCGTCAAAGTCGCCACGGCGCCGTCGACGGCGAGCTTCCAATGACGATAGCGCGACGCGTCGGTCGCAAAATCGATGCGGCTCGCGCCATTGGCCAGCCTACGCGCGTCTTCCGCCATCGACCTGCTCGCCTCCCGGTTTGGTAGTGAACAATAATGCATAATGATGATATGGTAAAGCGATCAGGGACGTCTATATGCATTTTATTGCACTAGAATGAGCCTCGAATTGATGGGCCTGCGCGCGCCACCGCACGTCATGCCCGGCCTTGTGCCACGGCTGTCCGGTTGAGAAATCTACGCAACCTGGAGAGCCCACAGATCGCTGAGGATTGAGACGATCTGCATCTCTGAGGACACGTTGCGTGGATTTCCTCAACCCGACAGCCGCGGGACAAGCCCGGCCATGACGTCGAGCGTCGCGCACAGCAAGCGCTCAAACCAGCGGCAAAACAAAGCGCCCGATATGTTCAAGCGTTGCCTCCGGCGCCTCCCTGTGCGGCGCGTGCCCGACGTCCGGCAACATCACGACGTCGGGCGGCGTCGGCAGTTGCTTCCGTGCGACATCGATCTGCCGCGCGCTGCCGTAAGGGTCAGCCTCGCCCTGGATGATCTGCACCCGCGCGGCGATCGCGGGCAGATACGCGGTGATGTCCCACTCGCGGAATTTCGGATCGAGCCAGGCGTCATTCCAGCCGCGGAAAGCGACATCGACATCGGCGTGCCAGCGCATCAGTTTCCTGCGCAAATCGCCCGCCGCATAGGCCTCGCGCGCGCGCTCGATCGCCGCCACCGTCATCTCCTCGACAATGAAATGCGGCGCGATCAGCGACACCGCGCGAACGCGCGGATCGCGAAGCGCGCCGGCATAGATGGCGCCGATCGAGGCGCCGTCGGAATGGCCGACGAGTGCGCCACGTTCGAAGCCGATCTCATCGAGAACGCGTGGCAGGTTGTCCTTGGCTTCCCGCTGCATATAGTCGAGCGGGCGCGGCAGAGCGACCGTGCTCGATCCGCCATAGCCGGCGCGCGAATAGGCGAAAACCGTGCGGCCGGTCGCCTCGGCGAGACGCGCCGGAAAATCGCCCCATAGCCCGACGCAGCCAAGCCCTTCATGCAACAGCACGAGGCTCGGCGCCTCGTCGGCGCGCGACCGCCAGAAGCGATATTCGAGCTGGCTGTCGCCAAGCTCGAGGCGGCCGGAATCGGTGAGGCTGTTCACTCAAGCCTGCCCGCGCAATTTGAAGCGCTGGATCTTGCCCGTCGCCGTCTTCGGCAGCGCATCGACGATGGCGATCCAGCGCGGATATTTCCAAACGCCGACGCTGGCCTGGACATGCGCCTTCAACGCCTCGGCGAGGCCTTCGCGCGCCGCGCCTTCCTTCAGCACGATGAAGGCCTTGGGCTTCAACAGGCCGTCCTCATCCTCGGCGGGAACCACCGCCGCTTCCAGCACGGCGGGATGGGCGGCGAGCGCCGTCTCCACTTCGAAGGGCGAGACCCATACGCCGCCGACCTTGAACATGTCGTCCGAGCGCCCGCAATAAGTGTAGCGACCGTCGGCGTCGCGCGTATATTTGTCGCCGGTGCGCGTCCACTCGCCCTGGAAGGTCGCGCGGCTCTTCTCGCGCTGATTCCAATAGCCGTCGCCCGCCGACGGCCCGCGCACATAGAGCTCGCCAATCTCGCCGTCCGGCGTCGGCTGCATCCTGTCGTCAAGCAGGCGCAATTCGTAGCCCGGCACCGCTTTGCCCGACGTGCCATAGACGATGTCGCCGGGCGCATTGGCGAGGAAGATATGCAGCATTTCGGTCGAACCGACGCCGTCGAGTATGTCGACGCCGAAACGCGCGCGCCACGCTTTGCCGATATGCTCCGGCAGCGCCTCGCCGGCCGACGTGCAGATGCGCAAGCGCGGCGAGCCGCGCCGCTCGGCAAGCGCCCGCTCGTTCAGCATGGCGGCGAACAAGGTCGGCACGCCGCAAAAGATCGTCGCCGCAGACTTCTCCAACGCATCGAAGACCGCGGCCGGCGTCGGCCGCGCCGACAGAAGATAAGCGGTGGCGCCGACATGCAGCGGAAACGACAAAGAATTGCCGAGGCCATAGGCGAAGAACAGCTTGGCCGCGGAATAGACGACATCGTCCTCGTGAATTTGCAGCACCTGGCGCCCGAAAGTCAGCGCCGTCTCGCTCATGCTCGAATGAACATGACGCACACCCTTGGGGCTTCCGGTAGAGCCCGACGAATAGAGCCAGAAGCAGGGCTCGTCCGAATGAGTCGGCGCCAGGATCATATCAGCGGATTCGGCGGCGAGCGCCGCCGCAAGCGCGATTCCGGCGCCGGCGGCTTCGCCATCGGCGAAGAGAACCTCCACGACATCGGGCGCCTTGGCGAGCGCGGGCTGGAGAACCGGCCAGAGCGCGGATGAAACGACAAGTACCTTGGCGCGGGAATCGGCGAGCATGTAGGCATATTGTTCGCTGGTCAGCAGCGTGTTCAGCGGAATCGGCACGATGCCGGCGCGGATCGCGCCGAGAAAGACGATCGGAAATTCCAGCGTGTCGAGCATCGCCATGGCGATGCGATCCTCGCGCCGCAGTTCGAGGCGCGCCAGCAGGCGCGCGAAGCGGCAGGTCTGCTGCTGCAACTCGCCATAGGTCAGCGATCTCTCGGCTTCGATGAAGGCCAGCTTGTCGGCGCGCCCATCGGCGACATTGCGGTCGACGAGATCGGCGCAGGCATTGGCGACTGAAGAAGCGTCCATCCCTTTCGGCCCCTCGCCGACATGCCTTTTGGCCGCGCGTCCTTGCGAGGCGCGGCCGATGCATTAAAATTCATGATCGGCGCGCCGACCTGTCCATGTCAAGGGATGAATGTATTATGTCGCATGAGCGCCGAGATGATTCCTCAGCACAAGGGTCACGCCGAATGAAGGAGAGCGAATTTTCCGCCGCGGAGACCGACGCACCCGCCAGCGCCTCGCCGGATCGCGCCTTCCTTGGCGAGCTTGGACAGCGAGTGCGCAGGATCCGCGCGCTGCGCGGCATGTCGCGCAAGGCGTTGGCCGTCGCGTCGGGCGTCTCCGAGCGCTATCTCGCCCAGCTCGAAAGCGGCGAAGGCAACCTTTCCATCGTCCTGCTGCGCCGCGTCGCGCGCGCCACCGGCGCCCCGATCGAGGATCTGGTCAGCGACGAGCCCCTGCCCGGCCAATGGCCGCTGCTGCGCGAGTTGCTGCAAGTGGCGAAACCCGACGCGATCAAGGCAGCGATCGCGGCGCTGCGCGGCGAAGCGCCGGACGCGGCCCCCGATAAAATCATGCCCGCGATCGGTCGCATCGCGCTGATCGGCCTGCGCGGCGCCGGCAAGACGACCCTCGGGCGCATCGCCGCGCGCCAGCTCGGCTGGACGTTCATTGAACTCAATCACGAGATCGAACGGCTCGCCGGATTTTCCGTCACTGAAATCTTCAAGCTCTATGGCCAGGGCGGCTATCGCCGCCTCGAGCAGCGAGCGCTGCGGACGGTCGCTTCGATGCCGCCGCCTTTGCTGCTGGCGACCGGCGGCGGTCTCGTCGCCGAACCGCTCACCTTCGATCTCCTGCTGCACGCCTTCGATACAATCTGGGTCAAGGCGCGCCCCCAGGAGCATATGACGCGCGTGCGCGAACAGGGCGACCTCCGGCCGATGTCCAACGAAAGCGATGCGATGAAAGAGCTCGTCGCGATCCTCTCCAGCCGCGAGCCGCTCTACGCCCGCGCGCGCGCGGTGCTTGACACGTCGGGCCAGGGAATCGAGGCAAGCGCTGACAAACTGGCGCGGCTGATCGCGACCCTTGCGCCGGGCGCGGCGAAAGCGGATCGTCTGGTTGACATCGGGTGATAATACAAGCTTGCTCCTCTTTCCGTTAGCGAATACGTTTTGTCGGTGAATGAGCCGGATGAGCTCGATTCTTCAGGGAGAAGCGCATGCCTAGGGCGGGCGCAGCGGGGCGCCGAATGCTGGGCCTGCATCAGGCCGCCTGGATAAGGCCATTGCTGCTACTCATCGTCCTGATCGGATCATGGGATCTGGCGATCCGCATCTTCCATATTCCGCCTTATCAAATTCCGGCGCCGATCGACGTCGTCAAGTCGCTGTGGAGCGACTGGCCGGAGCTGATCGCTGAGGCTTGGCCGACGACCTATGCGACGCTTGCCGGTTTCCTGTTGTCCGCTTTATTCGGCATCCCGGTCGCCATGCTGATCGCCGCCTCGCGCACCGTCGAGAGCTTCGTCTATCCCCTGCTGGTATTCTCGCAATCAGTTCCGAAAATCGCGATCGCGCCGCTGCTGGTCGTCTGGTTTGGCTTCGACATCATGCCGAAAATCATCTGCGCCTTCATGCTCGGATTTTTCCCAATCGTCGTATCATCGGTGCAGGGGTTCAAATCCGTCGATCCCGATATGATCGATCTGGTGCGCGCGATGCGGGCGAACCGGCTGCAGATCTATCGCGCGGTGAGCCTGCCGCACGCCATGCCGGCGATTTTCACCGGGCTCAAAGTGTCGGCGACGCTTGCGGTGGTCGGCGCCGTGGTCGGCGAATTCGTCGGCTCCAATTCCGGCATCGGCTATGTCATGCAGCGCGCGATCGGCACGTTCGATCTGCCTGTGATGTTCTCGGCGCTCATCGTGCTGGCGATGATGGGGGTGATCCTGTTCTGGCTCGTCGATTTCGTCGAGCGGCTGGTCATTCCCTGGCACGCAAGCCGTCGCGAGGACATCGTCATATCGGCCAATTGAAGGCTCAGCGCCGATGCGCCAACAAGGGAGGAGGCCATGATCCGTCCGCTGATCGCGCTCAGCCTGTGGCTCTGCTGCATCGGCTCTGCTTTCGCCAATGACAAAGTCGTGCTGATGCTCAATTGGTATGTCTATGGCGAGCACGGGCCGTTCTTTTACGGCAAGGCGAAGGGGCTTTACGCCGCTGAAGGCATCGATCTCGAGATCCAGGAGGGCCGCGGCTCGGGCGCGACGGTGCAGGCGGTGGCGGCAAAAAGCGCGGATTTCGGCTACGCGGATGTGACGACGATGATGCGCGCCGCGATCAAGGGCGCGCCGATCATAGCCGTCGGCGTGCTCAATCAGACGACCGCCATGTCGGTGATGGGATTTGCCGACAAGAACATGCGCAAGCCGCAGGATATTATCGGCAAGACGATCGCCATCACTCCGGCCGACTCGCTGACGCAGATCTGGCCGCTGTTTCTCAAGAAGACCGGCCTGAAGGAAAGCGACGTCAGAATCGTCGCCGGCGACGCCCAGACCAAATTGAACGCCGTCATCAACGGCCGCGCCGATCTGCTGCTCGGCGCCGTCATGGACCAGAGCATGCGGATCAAGGATGCGACGGGTAAGGACGTCTACTGCATCCGCTTCGCCGATTATGGAATCCATCTGGTCGGCGATGGCGTCATCGCCAATACGGATTTCGTGAAGCAGAATCCCGATCTCGTCCGCCGCTTCATGGCCGCAACAACGAAGGCGGTCGAGGGCGCCGCAGCCGCTCCTGACGAGACGGTCGATGCGATTCTCGCCGCCGACCCGAAGGCGGGCAAACGCGAAACGCTGCTGCAGGGCTTCACGCTGGCGACGCAGTTTTACACGACGCCTGAGACCAAGGACAAACCTCCTTTCAGCGTCACCGACGAAAACATGGCCGAATCCGTCGCGCTGATGGTCGAATATGGCGGCCTCGACGCCAGCGCCAAGGACAATCCGAAGCAATTTTATACGAACGATTATCTCAGGAAATGAGGATGAGGCGGAGGGTGAGAATCGTTTCAGTCGACAAGATGAGAAGTCTGAAATCTCCTCCCTCCGTCGTGGCGGAGCTGTCCGCAGAACAGAATTCGGTTGCTTTGCTCCACCCCTTGCAACCCCGGCGCGTCATGGCCGGGCTTGTCCCGGCCATCCACGCCCCGCGACTGCGTCAAACTTTGGAGGCTTTTCACGGCCGAACCGCGTGGATGGCCGGGACAAGCCCACGGCTGTCCGGTTCGACGAAAATGGTTGCATGGCCGGAGAAAGACTCGCGGCGGTGGCGTCCACTCGTTGTTTCGACTCGCATTTCCAGCGCCGCCAAATCCCAGGTTTTCGAACGGTCGCCGCGCCTCTTGGGAGAAACTCGCCCGCGACCAAGCAAGCTGAAGAGTTCCCGAAGTATTCGCAAACGGAACTGGCGGCGCGAAGGGCTTGTTTTGACTCCGGTTTTGCCGCCCGGCGAGGAACCGGACAGCCGTGGGCTTGTCCCGGCCATCCACGCGGTTCGGCCGTGAAAAGCCTCCAAAGTTTGACGCAGTCG
>DATBZF010000145.1:0-31979 GCA_036513315.1 Roseiarcus sp. | reverse complement strand
GGAATCGGTGACTTTCTTGGCGTCGCCGAACAGCATCATCGTATTGTCGCGGAAGAACAGCTCGTTCTCGACGCCGGCATAGCCCGAGCCCATGCCGCGCTTGACGAACAACACCGTCTTGGCTTTCTCGACATCGAGGATCGGCATGCCGAAGATCGGCGATTTCGGGTCAGTCTTGGCGGCGGGGTTGGTCACGTCATTGGCGCCGATGACATAGGCGACGTCGGTCTGCGCAAATTCGCTGTTGATGTCCTCGAGTTCGAACACTTCGTCGTAAGGTACATTGGCCTCCGCCAGCAGCACGTTCATATGGCCGGGCATGCGCCCCGCCACCGGATGGATGGCGTATTTGACCTCGACGCCTTCCTTTTTGAGAATGTCCGCCATTTCGCGCAAAGCGTGCTGGGCCTGGGCGACCGCCATGCCGTATCCCGGTACGATGATGACCTTGGAGGCGTTCTTCATCATGAACGCCGCGTCGTCGGCCGAGCCCTGTTTGACCGGCCGTTGCTCGGCGGCGCCGGCGGGCCCCGCGGTCTCGCCGCCAAAGCCGCCGAGGATGACGGCGATGAAGGAGCGGTTCATCCCCTTGCACATGATGTAGGAGAGGATGGCGCCGGAGGAGCCGACCAGCGCGCCGGTAATGATCAGCGCCAGATTGCCCAAGGTGAAGCCGATGCCGGCCGCCGCCCAACCCGAATAGGAATTGAGCATCGACACCACGACCGGCATGTCGGCGCCGCCGATCGGCACGATCAGCAATACGCCGAGCGCCAGCGCCGCCAGCGCGATAAGCCAGAAGAACGCCGTCGACTGGGTGGTGACGAACAGGATGACCATCAGCACCAAGGCGACGCCGAGGCCGAGATTGATGGCATGGCGTTGCGGCAGCATGATCGGCTTGCCGGACATACGTCCGTCGAGCTTGAGAAAGGCGATGATCGAGCCGGTGAACGTCATCGCGCCGATGGCGAGGCCGAGCGACATTTCGACGAGGCTGGAGCCGTGGATATCGCCGCGCTCGCCGATGCCGAAGGCCTGCGGCGCGTAAAGCGCGCCGGCGGCGACGAGAACGGCGGCCAGACCGACCAGCGAGTGGAACATCGCGACAAGCTGCGGCATCGCCGTCATCTGTACGGTGCGCGCGCGCCAGACGCCGATGCCGCCGCCGATGGCGAAGCCCAGCACGACCAGGACCCAGGAGAAGAAACTGGCGGGCGGACTCAGGGCGAGCGTCGTCAGGACGGCGATGCCCATGCCGATCATGCCGAATCGATTGCCCTGGCGGGAAGTCGCCGGCGAAGACAGGCCGCGCAGGGCGAGAATGAACAAAACGCCGGCGACGAGGTAGAGGACGGCGGCGAGATTCGGGCTCACTTGGCCGCTTCCTTCTTCTTGTACATCGCGAGCATGCGCTCGGTTACCGTAAAGCCGCCGAATATGTTCACCGAGGCAAGGATCAGCGCGATAAACCCGACCAGACGGGCAAAGCCTGAGCCGCTCTCGACGCCGCCGACGCCGACCGACAACAGGGCGCCGACGACGATCACCGACGAAATCGCGTTGGTCACCGACATCAGCGGCGTATGCAAGGCCGGCGTCACCGACCAGACGACGTAATAGCCGACGAACACCGCCAGAGCGAAAATTGCCAGGCGAAACACAAACGGATCGATCGCTCCGCCGGTGGCGGCATGGCCGGCGGCGGCGAGTTGCTCGGCATAGGCCTGGGCGGCTCCGGCCGCCTGTTCGGCGGCGTCCGCCGCCGCTTTCAGTTTGGCGACAGTCTGATCGAGATTGTCCATTTGGCCCTCTTTGGCGTCAAAGGCGCAGGCCGAGCCTACGTCAGTCGGTCGGGGTCATCACTTCAAGGTTTGGGCTGAAAATTGGGGTGGACGATGGCGCCGTCGCGCGTCAGGGCCGTCGCTTTCACCAATTCGTCGTCCCAATTGACTTTCAGGGATTTGGTCGTTTTGTCGATCAGGGTTTCGACGAAGGCGTAGAGATTGCGCGCATAGAGGTTGGAAGCGGTCGCAGCGAGACGGGTGACGCTGGAATAGCCGACGATTTTGACGCCGTTGGAAGTCGTCACCAATTCGCCCGCCTTCGCCAATTCGCAATTACCGCCGCGTTCGACCGCCAGATCGACGATCACCGAGCCTGGCCGCATCGAATGCGCCATTTCGGCGAGGATCAGGCGCGGCGCCGGACGTCCCGGAATAAGCGCCGTCGTCACCACCACGTCCTGCTTGGCGATGTGCGAGGCGATCAAAGCGGCCTGCTTGGCCTTGTACCCCTCGGACATTTCCTTGGCGTAGCCGCCTGCCGTCTCGGCCTGCTTGAACTCCTCGTCCTCGACGGCGATGAATTTGGCGCCCAGAGACTCGACCTGTTCCTTGGTCGCCGGGCGCACATCGGTGGCGGTGACGACGGCGCCGAGGCGACGGGCGGTGGCGATCGCCTGCAAGCCGGCGACGCCGACGCCCATGACGAAGAATTTAGCCGCCGGAACCGTGCCCGCCGGCGTCATCATCATCGGAAAGGCGCGGCCATATTCGCTCGCCGCGTCGATCACGGCGCGATAGCCGGCGAGATTGGCCTGGCTGGACAGCACGTCCATCACCTGCGCGCGGGTGATGCGCGGCATGAGCTCCATCGCGAACGCGTCGACGCCGGCCTTCGCCATCGCCTCGATCGCGGGAACATTGCCATAGGGGTCCATGATGGCGACGACGAGCGCGCCGCGTTTGATCTGGGTGAGCTCGATGCCGCTCGGACGGCGCACTTTGAGCAGGACGTCGGCGCTGGAAAGCACTTCGGCGGCGCCCGCCATTCTTGCGCCGGCGCCCTCATAATCGGCGTCGGTCACGCCCGCGCTGAGGCCCGCGCCATGCTGGACGACGAATTCGGCGCCCAGCCCGACGAATCGTTTGACGGTTTCCGCGCTGGCCGCGACGCGCGTCTCCAAAGGATCGGTTTCGGCGACAACCCCAATCAGCATGGGTTAGTCCTCTGGCGACGGATGACGATGAAGAGAAGCGCCGGGTCGCCGCGAAGCGCCATGCGCTAGAGCACGATGCAGGCCAGGCCCAACAGCAGGAAGACCGGCAGACCGGCGCGCCAGCTCAATCCCGACATGCCGCCGAAGGCCGCTGCGCCGATTGTCAGCACGAAGCCGATCAAAGCGACGGCGCCCTGTCCCTTGAGACCCCACAGAACCAGCTCGAGCACGATGGAAAGCAGGGCGACGACGCACGTCTCGGTCAGGCCGACAAAGGCCGCATAGGTAGCCTCATGCGCCGGCATGTCCATGCCGCCATCGACCGCCGCAAGAGTATGATCGTCCGCCATGCCATAGCCTCGATACGCCCAGAGAGCCGTTGGTCACGCATTTAGCGCAAAGCGTGGGGGATCGCAACGATGCAAAGCGCCGCAACCGAAGCGGTTGGCGGCGCTCAGGCGAAACCGGCGTGAACGCAGCGCTCCCGCGGCATGCGGCCTTGACGTAAGGGGTCGCATCAGCGCATCACCGCCGAACCGATGCCGCTCCTTGCCTTGCCCTTTCCTGCGATCAATCCGGTCCTCATTCAATTGGGTCCGCTCGCCGTTCGTTGGTATGGGCTGTCTTATATCGCGGGCCTCCTTCTCGGCTGGGTTCTGATTCGGCGCATCCTCGTCGCCGATTCCCTGTGGCGGGGGGCCGCGCGCCCAAGCCCGGCCAGCATCGACGATCTCCTGGTCTATTGCGCGCTCGGCGTCATCATAGGCGGGCGCCTGGGCAACGTGCTGTTTTACGACCCCGCCTATTATTTTGCGCACCCGATCGAAATCTTCAAAATCTGGGAAGGCGGGATGGCTTTCCACGGCGGCCTGATCGGCGCGGCGATTGGAATCCTGCTGTTCGCCTGGCGCTACCACACGCCGGCGCTGACCGTGCTCGACCTTGTCTGCCTGGTCGCGCCGATCGGCATTTTCTTCGTGCGCATCGCCAATTTCATCAAGCCTGAACTCTGGGGACGTCCGACCGACGTTCCGTGGGCGGTCATCTTCCCCGGTTCGGACGGATTGCCCCGCCATCCCAGCCAGATTTACGAGGCGCTGCTCGAGGGACTGGCGGCTTTCGTCATTCTGTCGATCGGCGCGCGCCTTGGCGCCTTGCGCCGACCCGGCCTCCTTGCGGGCGCCTTCGGCGTCCTCTACGGCCTTGCGCGCATTTTTTGTGAATTCTATCGCGACCCTGATCCTCGCCTTGAAGACCTCGGCGGCGGCTTGACCATGGGGATGGTATTGTCCGCGCCACTGGTTATCATCGGTCTGGGGCTGATTGGCTGGAGCCTGCGAAAGGTCCGGGGGGGCGCCAATGAGCGCGCTGGGGGATGACATAAGGGCGTTGATCGGCCAGGAAGGTCCGATCTCGCTTGAGCGTTACATGACGTTGGCGCTCACCCATCCGACGCATGGCTATTACATGAAGCGCGATCCTTTTGGCGCCGAGGGGGATTTCACCACGGCGCCGGAAATCAGCCAGATGTTTGGCGAGCTGATAGGTCTGTGGGCGGCCGAAGTATGGGCGGCGATGGGCTCCCCCAATCCGCTGCGCCTGATCGAATTCGGCCCCGGCCGCGGCACGTTGATGAGCGATGCGCTGCGCGCCGCGCGCGTGGCGCCGGAGTTTCGCGCTACGCTCGATGTCCGCCTCATCGAGACAAGCCCGACGCTGGCCGCCATCCAGCACGATACCTTGTTGACCGCAGGCGCCTCTGTCTCCTGGGCGGGGCAGTTGGATGAAGTTCCGGACGGACCGGCGATCATGATCGCCAACGAATTCCTCGATGCGCTGCCGGTTCGGCAATATGTCAGGGGTTCGCGCGGTTGGTGCGAGAGACTGGTCGGCCTCGACGGCGCGGGCGAACTGACCTTCGGTCTCGCCGCTGAACCCGAACGCTCCATCAAGGCGTCAGCGCAGGAGGGCGATGTGCTCGAAGTCAGCGCGATCGGCCATCGCCTGATGTTTGCGCTCGGCGCCCGACTGGCGCGACAGGGGGGCGTCGCTTTGTTCATCGACTATGGCCATACGGCGACCGGTTTCGGCGACACTCTGCAGGCTTTGCGCGCGCATCGAGCGGTCAGCCCCTTGGTCGAGCCGGGCGAGGCCGACATAACAGCTCATGTCGATTTCGCCGCGATGGCGCGCAGCGCCCGCGCCGCCGGCGCCGCCGTCTATGGACCGATCGATCAAGGCGATTTCCTCAAAATCCTCGGCATCGATCAGCGCGCGCAGGCCCTGACCAGCCGGGCCGGCGCCTCCCAGGCCGCTGATGTCGAAGCCGCTCGGGTCCGGTTGTCCGGCAAGGGCGTCGGGGAAATGGGCGCCCTGTTCAAGGTGATGGCGATCGCACATCGCCAACTACCGATCCCGCCCGGGTTTCACAGGCTGCCGGGAGCCGCGGCGTGAATGATGCGGGCCTCGAATTTTTGCAGGCGGCCGGCCTGCGAACGCCGGGCGTCGCGCATGGATTCTTCACCCGCCGAGGCGGCGTCTCGCAAGGCGTTTACGCCTCGCTCAACGGCGGCGTCGGGTCGCGCGACGATCCCGCCGCCGTAGCCGAGAATCGCGCGCGCATGGCGGCCGCCTTGGCGATCAAGCCGGCTCGTCTGCTTATTCCCTATCAGGTGCACTCGCCCGATGCTTTGGCGGTCGCCGCGCCCTGGCCGCTCGACGCGCGGCCGAGATGCGATGCGCTCGTCACTGCTGAGCCGGGATTGGGGCTCGGCGTAACGGGCGCTGATTGCGGCATTGTCCTGTTCGCGGCGCCGTCGGCTGGCGTGATCGGCGCCGCCCATGCCGGCTGGCGCGGGGCGCTCGCCGGGATCATCGAAGCGACCGTCGCGGCGATGGCGACGCTCGGCGCGCAGGCTAAGGATATCGTCGCCGCGCTTGGCCCGACGATCGCGCAGAAATCCTACGAGGTCGGACCAGAATTCGTCGCGACATTCGTTCAAGCCGAACCCGACGCCGGCCATTTTTTTGCGCCCAGCGTCAATCCCGATCGTTCGATGTTCGACCTGCACGGTTTCATCGGCATGCGGGTCGCGCGGAGCGGCGTCGCCCGATTCGAAGATCTCGGTCTCGACACATACAGCGATGAGGCGCGCTTCTTCAGCTATCGCCGCGCGACCCATCGCAAGGAAGCCGATTATGGGCGCCTCGTCGCGGGAATCGCGCTCGCATAGGCGGCGCATTGTTCAGCCCTTGCCGCCTTCGCTTGCCTAAACCGGCATTCGTCGCCCACAATGGCGGAGTCGATATTCGGCGCCCGCCGTCGGCGCGATCCATCGCACGATCCGGGCTGATCTCGGACGCTAATTTAACACAGAGCAAGAGCCGCCATCTTGCATGGGGAGGACGGGTTTATGGTCAAGAGTGGGCCAACCCAGCGCTTGTCGCGCTGGCTGAAAAAATTCGAAAAGGCGTTGAGCGCATCGGACGCCGACGCGGTCGTGGCTCTGTTTGGCAAGGATTGCTATTGGCGCGATCTCGTCGCCTTCACCTGGAATATCAGGACCCTTGAAGGCCGGCCGGCCATTGCGGAAATGCTCCGCGCGCGCCTTGCCGATGTGGCGCCGTCGCACTGGGCGATCAAGGGCGAGGCGACCGAGGAGGGAGAAATCACCGAGGGTTGGCTCACCTTCGCAACGAAGGTTGGTCGCGCGGACGGCTATCTTCGTCTCAAAGGCGACAAATGCTGGACGCTGCTGACTTCGTTGGCCGAACTCAAGGGTTTTGAAGAAAAGCGCGGGGCCGCGCGCGAAATGGGCGTGCAACACGGCGTGGTCAGGGACCGCGAGACCTGGGCTGAGCGCAAGGCGCGCGAAGAGGCCGAGCTCGGCGTCACGCGCCAGCCCTATTGCCTTATCGTCGGCGGCGGCCAGGGCGGCGTGGCGCTCGGCGCGCGCCTGAAGCGCCTGGGCGTGCCCACGATCATCGTCGACAAGCATGAGCGGCCGGGCGATCAATGGCGCAAACGTTACAAGACGCTCTGCCTGCATGATCCCGTCTGGTACGACCATCTGCCCTATCTGCCCTTCCCGGACGACTGGCCGGTCTTCGCGCCCAAGGACAAGATCGGCGATTGGCTGGAAATGTACGCGAAGGTGATGGAGCTCAACTACTGGGCTTCGACCGAGTGCAAAAGCGCGAAATTCGACGAGAAGAAAAAAATCTGGACCGTCGTCGTCGATCGCGCGGGAAAATCGATCACGCTGCATCCCAGGCAACTGGTGCTGGCGACCGGCATGTCCGGCGTCCCCGAGACGCCAAGATTTCCCGGCATGGAGGACTTTGCCGGCGTGCATCATCACTCGAGCCGGCACCCCGGCGGCGAAGCGTTCAAGGGCAAAAAATGCGTGGTCATTGGCTCGAATAATTCGGCCCATGACATATGCGCCGATCTCTGGGAGCATGGCGCTGACGTGACCATGGTGCAGCGCTCCTCGACGCATGTCTCGAAATCCGACTCGCTGATGGAGCTGGGCCTCGGACCGCTCTATTCGGAAAAAGCGCTGGCGGCCGGAATCACCACCGATAAGGCGGACCTGCTTTCCGCCTCGGTTCCCTATGGCATCCTGCACGAGCGGCAGTTCCCGGTCGTTGAAGAGATCAAAAGACGCGACGCCGATCTTTACGCCAGGCTCGAGAAGGCCGGCTTCCTGCATGATTGGGGCGACGACGGTTCGGGCCTGACCATGAAATATCTCAGGCGCGGATCAGGTTATTACATCGATGTCGGCGCCTCTGAATTGATCGCCGACGGCAAGATCAAGCTCAAAAGCGGCGTCAAGGTCGATCGAATCAGGAAACATTCGGTGGTCCTCAGCGATGGCTCGGAGCTTCCGGCCGACCTTATCGTCTATGCCACAGGCTATGGCTCGATGAACGGCTGGGCGGCGGCGCTGATTTCCAGGGAAGTGGCCGACAAGGTCGGCAAATGCTGGGGGCTCGGCTCGAACACCACCAAGGACCCCGGCCCCTGGGAGGGCGAGTTGCGCAATATGTGGAAGCCGACCCAGCAGGAAGCCTTGTGGTTCCACGGCGGCAATCTCCACCAGTCCAGGCACTATTCGCAATATCTGTCGCTGCAATTGAAGGCGCGGATGGAGGGCCTGCCGACGCCAGTCTACGGGCTGCAGAAGACGCATCACGTCAGCTAGCGGGATTGCGAGGTTGCAGGCCGCGGCGTTTGGAATGCAGGGCGGCCGGCCCGCGGTCGATTTGGCCAAATCGGCAAATCGCATTATGCCGGGCTTGCCGGGCGGCGGCGCTGAAAGCGCGCCTTGACGCCCCGGCGGTCCGGAGACGTCTTTTATGAAGCTGCCGCGCGAACTTGGCCCCATTCATTTTGTCGGCATCGGCGGCATTGGCATGTCGGGCATCGCCGAAATGCTGCTCAATCAGGGCTATCGGGTGCAGGGTTCGGACGCCAGCGACAACGCCAATGTCAAACGGCTGCGCGACAAAGGCGCCAGCGTCTTCGTCGGCCATGATTCGAGCAATCTCGGCGAGGCCGCCGTCGTCGTCGTCTCCACCGCCATCAAGCGCGACAATGTCGAGCTCGCCGCGGCGCGGGCGAAGCGCCTGCCGGTCGTGCGGCGCGCCGAAATGCTCGCAGAAATGATGCGCCTCAAGCAATGCGTGGCGATCGCCGGCACCCATGGCAAGACGACGACGACCTCATTGGTCGCCACTCTTCTCGACGCCGCCGGTCTCGACCCGACCGTCATCAACGGCGGCATTATCAACGCCTATGGCGCCAACGCCAAAAAGGGCGAGGGCGACTGGATGGTCGTCGAGGCGGACGAGAGCGACGGCACGTTCCTGAAATTGCCGGCCGATATCGCCATCATCACCAATATCGATCCCGAGCATCTCGACCATTTCAAAACTTTTGAGGCGATCAAAGAGGCGTTTCTCACCCTCGTCGAGAATCTGCCGTTCTATGGTTTTGCCGTCATGTGCCTCGATCATCCCATCGTCCAGGAACTGGTCGGGCAAATCGAGGACCGGCGGGTCATTACCTACGGCGAAAATCCGCAGGCCGACGTCCGGCTGCTCGATGTCGACCTGTCGGGCGGACTGACTCGCTTCAACGTGCTGATCCGCGACCGGAAGACCGACCAGGCGACCTATATCGACAATCTCGTGCTGCCCATGCCCGGTCACCATAATGCGCTTAACGCGACCGCGGCGATTGCTGTCGCCTATGAATTGAAAGCGCCGGTCGAAGCCATTCGCCGGGCGCTGGCCGGCTTCGGCGGCGTGAAACGGCGTTTTACGCGCACGGGAGACTGGAACGGCGTCGCGATTTTCGACGATTATGGCCATCACCCGGTCGAGATCGCCGCTGTTCTGCGCGCCGCGCGGGCCTCGACCAGGGATAAGGTCATCGCGATCGTGCAGCCGCATCGCTACACAAGGCTGCAATCCCTGTTCGAGCAATTCGCGAGCTGCTTCAACGACGCCGATACGGTGATTGTCGCCGATGTCTACCCGGCCGGCGAAGCGCCGATCGAAGGCGCCGATAAATCCGCGCTGGTGGCGGCGATCAACGCGCATGGACATCGCAACGCGCTGGCGCTCGCCGCGCCCGCGGAGCTCGCCGGCCTGGTGCGCGAAATCGCCCGCCCCGGCGATTATGTCGTGTTTCTGGGCGCGGGGAACATCACGCAATGGGCCTATGCGCTGCCCGGCGAACTGGCGGCTGGAGACGCCAGGCGTGGGGGCGCGGTTTGATTTTCCCCGATATCGTTCCCGATATCGTCGCGCAGACCCCTCGCTTGCGCGGCAAGCTGACCGCTGATGCGCCATTGGCGCCCTATACCTGGTTTCGCGTCGGCGGACCCGCGCAGGCGCTGTTTCAGCCGCTCGACGAGGAAGATCTCGCCTATTTCCTCGCCCGTCTGCCCGCTGAAATTCCTGTGACGATCATCGGCCTCGGCTCCAATCTCATCGTGCGCGACGCCGGCATTGCCGGCGTTGTCATCCGTTTGGGGGGCAAAGCGTTTGGCGCGATCGAGGCGGGGGCCGATTGTCGCGTGATCGCCGGATCGGCCGCCCCCGATATCAAGGTGGCGCGCACGGCCGGCGAGGCGGGCGTCGCAGGTCTTGAATTTTATCGCGGCATTCCCGGCTCGATTGGCGGCGCGCTGCGCATGAACGCCGGCGCCCATGGCGGCGAAACGCGAGATCTCTTCGTGGAGGCGCGCGGCATTGATCGCTCCGGCGCTGTCAGGGCATTCTCGGCCGAGGCGATGGGCTTTTCTTATCGCCATTCGGCTGCGCCGAAGGATGTCATCTTCACCCAGGCGATATTTCAGGGGCGGCCGGGGGACCGCGCCGGGATTCTCGCGCAAATGGAGCAGATCACCGCCGCGCGCGAAGCCTCGCAGCCGATACGCGAGAAAACCGGCGGTTCGACTTTCAAGAACCCGCCCGGCGAAAAGGCCTGGGTCCTGATCGATAAGGCGGGTTGTCGCGGGCTGGTCCTTGGCGACGCCGAGGTCTCGCCGATGCATTGCAATTTTCTGATTAATCGCGGCGCCGCCACGGCCGCCGATATAGAATCCTTGGGCGAGGAAGTGCGCCGACGCGTGCGAGAGTCCAGCGGAATCGCGTTGGAATGGGAGATCAGGCGGTTAGGAGAGATGGGCTGACCCTCGCGGTTTTTCCACAGCCGCCGACCCCTGGTTAACGCGCCGTTAACGCCCTCGGGTTAATTGTCGCTTAATGCCGCGTTGCGGCGAGGCGGGACGCCGGGCGGTTCATGAAACATGTTGCGGTGCTGATGGGCGGATGGTCGGCGGAACGGCCGGTCTCGCTCAATTCGGGACGCGGATGCGCCGCAGCGCTCGAGAGCGTCGGCTATCGCGTCTCCCGTATCGATGTCGGCCGCGATATCGCCGATGTGCTCGCCAGGCTGAAGCCTGATGTTGCGTTCAACGCATTGCATGGCCGGGTCGGCGAGGATGGAACGATCCAGGGCGTGCTTGAACTTCTTCGCATTCCCTACACGCATTCGGGCGTCCTCGCCTCAGCGCTGGCGATGGAAAAGGATTTGGCCAAAACCGTCATGAAGGCGGCCGGCGTGCCCGTCGCGCATGGCGTGACGATCGATCGCCATGAGGCGGCCAAACGTCACGTGTTGGAGCCGCCCTATGTGCTCAAGCCCGTCAATGAAGGCTCATCCTTCGGCGTGGTGATCGTCAAGGAAGGGCGAACCCATCCTCCGCAGGAAGTCGGGCGGCCCGATTGGCCCTATGGCGATCGATTGCTCGCCGAGAAATTCGTCGATGGCCTCGAACTCACCTGCGCCGTGATGGGCGATAGAGCCCTCGGCGTCATCGATATCCGGCCGGTCTCCGAGTCCTTCTACGGATATGATGCGAAATACGCCAAAGGCGGATCAATCCATATCCTGCCCGCGAAAATTAAACCGAATATTTACCATGAGGTCCAAAGGTTAAGTTTCGTCGCGCATCGCGCGCTGGGCTGTCGCGGCGTCAGCCGCGCGGACTTCAGATACGACGAGTCAAAAGGGGAATCGGGCGAGTTGGTCTGTCTGGAAGTCAACACCCAACCGGGCATGACCGAAACGTCTCTCGTGCCTGAAATAGCCGCGCATGCGGGCGTTTCTTTTGGTGAGCTTGTTTCATGGATGGTGGAAGACGCCTCATGCGATCGGTGAGCGAGGCATTTGCGCTTCACGCGCCCGCCCCGGCCTACGCTGGCGGCGACATCGCCTCCACACGCGTGCTGTTGGCGGGCGAACGGTCGACGCGGAGCCTTTTCGCATGGACCGGGCGTCTCTGGCGACCGGCGCCGCGCGGGCTCGGGCTGGCGCTCGCTTTCGGACTCATCGTCGGCGTCGCTGTCTTCGGATTTTTGCGCGGGGGCGAATATCAATCGTTCGTCGCCAGCCAGGGCAGCGTTCGTGACTTCATTGCGCGGGCGCTCGGCTTCGATATCGCAATCGTAACGATCTCGGGCCAGGCGGAACTGCGGGAGCCGGAGATTCTGGCCGACGCGGGCATCAGCCCAAAAAACTCGCTGCTGTTTCTCGACGCCGCGCAAGCGCGCGCACGCCTGGAGGCGACGCCGCTGATCAAACAGGCGAGCGTGCGCAAGCTTTACCCCAATCATCTTGTCATCGATCTTGTCGAACGCGCGCCCTATGCGCTTTGGCAGAAGGATGGGCAGGTCAATATTGTCGCCGCCGACGGCGCCATAATCGATCAAATGCGCGATGAGCGGTTCGTCGGCCTGCCATTCGTCGTGGGTGAAGGCGCCAACGAGCGTCTGCCCGAATTTACCGCTTTGCTCGCAGCGGCCAGCGAACTGGGGCCCAGAATCAGGGCAGGCGTCCTCGTCGCCAATCGGCGGTGGAACCTCAAAATGGCTTCGGGCGTCGATGTGATGCTGCCGGAGACCAACCCACAGGCCGCGGTGGCGACGCTCGTTCGCCTGCAGCGCGAGTCGCGCGTGCTCGATCGCGACGTCATCTCTCTGGATCTGCGCCTGGAGGGGCGGATGTTCGCCAGGCTCACCGAAGAAGCCGCCGCTGCGCGCCTTGCCGCCCATCCCAAGAAGGGGGGCGCGACATGAGCTTCAGACCGCTGGTCCCCCGCCTCAGACAGATTCCGCCGCGTAGAAACGCGATACTTTCCGTCCTCGACGTCGGCGCTTCCAAGATCGTTTGCCTGATCGCGCGCCTGTCGCCTATGGCGCCTTCCGATGCTCTGCGCGGGCGCACTCATCGCTGCAAGGTGCTGGGAATCGGCCATCAGCGCTCGCGCGGCGTGAAGGCGGGCGCGATCGTCGATCTCGATTCCGCCGAGAACGCCATACGCCTGGCTATCGATGCGGCGGAGAGAATGGCGGGCGTCGAGGTCGACAGCGTCATTGTCAATATGACCGGCGGACGCGTTTCCTCACAGCTTTACAATGCGAAAGTTTCAATCGGCGGCAAGCCCGTCAGCGAATATGACATTCATCGCGTGCTGGAGGCTGCCTCCGCGGCGAGCGCACGCACGGGACGCAATGTGTTGCATGCTTTGCCGACGGGGTTCTGGCTCGACGCCACGGCGGGCGTGCGCAATCCGAAAGGCATGGTGGGCGAGCACCTTGGCGCTGAAATGCATGTCGCCTCCTGCGACGGCGCGGCGGCGCGCAATCTGATGCTGGCGATCGAGCGCTGTCATTTGCGCGTCGAGGCCGTTGTGGCGACGCCTTACGCGGCGGGTCTGTCGACATTGGTCGACGACGAGGCGGAGCTTGGCGCCGCGCTGATCGACTTCGGCGGCGGGTCGACATCGGTCGGCGTGTTCGCCGGGGGTCGCCTGGTTCACGTCGACGCCATCGCGGTCGGCGGCAATCATATCACCATGGATGTCGCGCGCGGCCTGACGATCAGCATCGCCGATGCGGAACGCCTGAAGACCTTGCATGGCGCATGTATCGCAGGGCCGTCCGACGAACGCGACACGATTGCGGTCCATCGCGTCGGCGACGACATGGATCATCCCAGCTACATCCCGAAATCCGAACTCGCGCGCATCATCCGCCCGCGCGTCGAAGAAATTCTGGAACTCGTGCGCGACCGGCTGAAGGGCGCCGGGCTCACAGCCCATGCCGGGCGGCGGCTTGTGCTCGCGGGAGGCGCCTGCCAGTTGACGGGCTTGCCCGCGTTGGCGCGCACGATCGTTTCAGATCAGATTCGCATCGGTCGTCCGCTTGGCGTCGAGGGATTGCCCGAATCAGCCAAGAGTCCGGCTTTTGCCGCAGCGGTCGGTCTGATGGTCTACCCGCAAGTGGCGGGCATCGAGCATTTCGAGCCGCGCCGCCAGGGCTTCGCGCCAGGCGTCGGCGAATATGGCTATGTCGCGCGGGTCGGTCGGTGGTTGAAGGAAAGTTTCTAAGTCCGCGTGAGCATCGAGCGGCGTCGCTCCCGGGGAATGTGTCTTTGTAAGATGAAATATCGTGGTTTAACCGGCGCCGGCGGGCGTCTAACGTCAAGAGGCCAAGGATGACTATCAACTTGAAAGCCCCGGAATTGCGGGAATTGAAGCCGCGGATCATGGTGTGCGGCGTCGGCGGCGCTGGCGGCAACGCCGTGAACAACATGATTGTTTCAGGCCTTGCCGGCGTGGATTTCATCGTCGCCAACACGGACGCTCAGGCGCTCGCTTCGTCGAAAGCGGAACGCATCATTCAGATGGGTCTCCAGGTCACCGAAGGTCTTGGCGCCGGCTCCAAGCCCGAGGTCGGCCGCGCCGCCGCCGAAGAGGCGATTGAGGAAATTCGCGATCACCTGGCGGGCGCGCATATGGTGTTCGTCACCGCCGGCATGGGCGGGGGCACCGGAACGGGCGCAGCGCCGGTCGTTGCGCGCGTCGCCCGTGAAATGGGCATCCTGACCGTCGGCGTGGTGACCAAGCCATTCCAGTTCGAAGGCGGTCGCCGGATGCGCCTGGCCGAAGGCGGCATCGCGGAATTGCAGAAGTCAGTCGACACCCTGATCATTATTCCCAATCAGAATCTATTCCGTGTCGCCAACGAGAAGACGACCTTCGCCGACGCTTTTGCGATGGCCGATCAGGTTCTCTATTCCGGCGTCGCCTGCATTACCGATCTGATGGTCAAGGAAGGTCTCATCAATCTCGATTTCGCCGACGTTCGCTCGATCATGAGCGAAATGGGCAAAGCGATGATGGGCACTGGCGAGGCGTCGGGCGACCGGCGCGCCGTTCTGGCGGCCGAAGCGGCGATCGCCAATCCGTTGCTCGACGAAGTGTCGATGAAGGGGGCGCGCGGCCTGCTGATTTCGATCACCGGCGGCAATGACCTCACCCTCTACGAAGTCGACGAAGCGGCGAGCCGCATTCGCCAGGAGGTTGACGAAGAGGCCAATATCATCCTGGGCGCGACATTCGATCAAAGCCTTGACGGCGTGGTTCGCGTTTCGGTGGTGGCCACCGGCATCGATCAGACGACGCTGGAGATTCACGAACCCTCCGCGAGCCAGCTTCGCATTATTGAAGCCCAGCAGCGCCTGCGCGCGCAAGCGACCGCTCGCAGCAACGCCGCTCCGGTTGCAGCCGAAGCGCCAAACGTCGCCGCGTCGTCGCCGAGCGTGGTCGTTCCGTCGGTTTCCGACGAAGTCGAAATCCGTCCGGCGGCGCCAAAAACGGCCGTCTATGCCGCGCCGCCCGCGCCGCGCGTTGAGGAGCCCGAGGCGCAGGACTATATCCCGCCGGCGCCCGAACAGCCCGTCATCCGGCCGGCGCGCATGCCGCAAATCGAGGATCTGCCGCCGGTCGTTCAGCAGCAGATCCGCGTCCATCGCGGTGAACAATCCGCCCCGGCCGTTCAGGTCGAGACGCGACGTCGTTCGCTGCTGGAGAAGCTGGCGGCCTTCGGCATCTCTCGACACGACGAAATGCCGCCAGCTCCCGCCCCGCGCGCAATCGCGCCGAGCTTGCCGGCGCCCGCGCCGCAGCCGCGTCCCAGTCAATCGACCGTGCTTCACGCCGATTATGGGCGCCCCCAGCCGCGCGTCGCGCCTCCCCGCGCCGCTCAGGGTTCTCTCGATCCGCACGGCCGGATGGCCGCAAGGCCGCCGGCGCTTGAAGAAGATCAGCTCGAGATTCCGGCGTTTCTCCGCCGGCAATCGAGCTGACGAATCAGCAGATTGCAAAAAAAACGGCGCCTGCGGCTTGGCCCCGCGGGCGCCTTACAGCCAAACGATATTTTCTGTGGGCCGCCGCGTCGCTTCCGAACAGCTTAACATTCTGATAATTCTAATAAAATATCCTTGATAGGGATTGTTACAGAAGGTTAAGAAAGGTGATTTGGCGCATCGCACGCCGACCCGTATGTTCCAAAACGAATTTTCTTTCGCTCTGCCGAGCGCGACTCATAAGAAGTCGCCGGGTTGCAGGGCGGGACGGACCCGGGCGGGTCCATCGGGGAAAGTTCGGGGCCTGTCCATTCGGGCAGCGGGTTTAGGGGAATTAAGTTTGATCAAGCTCGGGCGACAGACCACGATCCGCGACCGCGTGACGATTTCCGGTTTCGGCGTGCATTCGAATGCTCCGGTTAATCTCGTTCTCCACCCGGCCGACGTCAATTCGGGAATCGTGTTCCTGCGGACCGGACTGTCGAATGGGCGCGAGCGCCTGATCGAGGCGAAATGGTCGAACGTTTCGCAGACGGAATTATGCACGGTGCTGGGCGAATCCTCGCTGGCCTCGGTGGCGACCGTCGAGCATTTATTGGCCGCGCTCGCCGGACTTAACGTCGATAATGTCATGATCGAGATTGACGGGCCGGAGGCGCCGATCATGGACGGCTCCGCGGCCGCTTTCGTCGCGGCGATCGATCAGGTCGGGATCGTCGAGCAGTCGCGCCCACGCCGCCATCTCAAGATTCTCAAGCCCGTGCGGGTTGAATGCGGCCGCGGCTTCGCCGAGCTCCGCCCGGCCAAATCAGGTTTTCGTCTTGACATAGAGATCGATTTTGCCACCCCGACGATCGGCCGCCAGCGCCGGACGTTCGATCTCGACCCCGTCAGTTTTCGCGGCGAAATCGCCCGGGCGCGCACATTCGGCTTTGTCAGCGATGTCGAGCGTTTGTGGAAAATGGGTTTTGCGCTGGGCTCCTCGCTGGATAATTGCATTGCGCTCGACGGCGAGCGCATCCTCAATCCGGAAGGCCTGCGCTTCGCCGACGAATTCGTTCGTCACAAAGCCTTGGATTCGGTTGGCGATCTGTCTTTGGCCGGGGCTCCGATTGTCGGCGGCTATCGGTCTTACATGCCTGGCCACAAGATGAATTTCCTGGCTCTGCAGGCGCTTTTCGCCGACCGGAGCGCCTACGAATTCATTGAGACGGCGCCGCGTCGCGAAAATGTCACGGCCCGCGCTGGCGTGGGTGGTCTTGCTTTGGCGACTTATGCCGCTGAAGTGGATTGACGGCTGAAGGCTGATCGGCCTGATCGCGTCAGGTCGGCCCGAGGACGCGCCCTGCAAGAGACGCTTCTTGAGTTTTGGCGAAGGCGGCGTTTTCGCGCCACAATTCATGTATTTATTGAGCCACGTTTCCCGACGTTGCGATGTCCTTTGGCTTGCGCCGTCGAGACCCTTGCGGGGTCAGTGGCGCGAGGGTGAAGTTTAGGCTAAGGAAACCATCGTCGCTTAAGATCAAGCACATCTGGTCAGCTTAATTTCGTCCAGGTCTCGGCATCATCCAGATTATTGAGTTCTTGCGCATGCTATTTGTTGGTTCCAAAAGCAGCCCGATCGCCTTGGCGACTCGCCGGGCGGCTTTCGTCATCAGGCTCACGGCGGTCGTCATTGCGGCCGCGTCGCTTGGCGCGTGCTCGACATTCGACAATATCAACAGCATCAGCGATCTCAATCCGTTCGGTCCCGAAAAATACAAGACCAAGATCGAGGAGGATGTGCCGCCGTCCAAGATCTACGATCAGGGCCTCGCCCGCTTGACAAAAGGCGACAACGACGGCGCCGCTAAAAAATTCACTGACCTTGGCAAGCAATATCCCTATTCGGATTGGTCGAAAAAGGGATTGCTGATGACGACCTATTCGCAATACCAGGCCGGCGATTACGACAACGCGGAACAGTCAGCCGAACATTTCGCCAAACTCTATCCCGATACGCCTGACACCGCCTACGCGCTCTATCTCGAGGCGATGTCCTACTACAATCAAATTCCAGATATTTCGCGCGATCAGGATCGCGCCTCCAAGGCTCTGGGGGTGTTTCAGCAGATCGTCGAGAAATATCCCAATTCCGAATATGTCAATGATTCGAAGTTCAAGATCCAGGTCACCCGCGACCAGATCGCCGGCAAGGAAATGTCGGTGGGCCGTTTCTATCTCAACCGCCGCAATTACACCGCGGCGATCAACCGGTTCCGCAACGTGTTGACCAATTACCAGACGAGCCGCCACGCCGAAGAGGCTTTGTATCGCCTGACCGAGGCTTATCTCGGACTTGGCATCACCGGCGAAGCGGAAACGGCCGCGGCGGTGCTGGGGCACAACTTCCCGGATGGGCAATGGTATAAGGACGCCTTCGATCTTCTGAAGGGCGGCGGTCTTACGCCGAATGAAGACCAGGCTTCCTGGATATCGAAAATCTACCATTCGGTCATGCCCGGCTGATTGGGAGGAAGGCGCCTCCTTATGCTCGTCCGGCTCGCGATCCGCGACATCGTGCTGATCGACCAGCTCGATCTCGAATTCGCGGGCGGCCTGTCGATTCTCACCGGCGAAACCGGCGCCGGCAAGTCTATTCTCCTCGATGCCTTATCCCTGGCGCTTGGCGCACGCGGCGATGGCGCCCTGGTGCGTCAGGGGCAGGCGCAGGGACAAGTGACGGCGGTCTTCGATCTGGCTGAAAACCACCCCGCGCTTGTGCTGGCGCACGAGCGCAATATCGAGACCGATGGCGAACTGATCCTTCGCCGCGTTCAACTGGCGGATGGACGGACGCGGGCCTTCGTCAACGACCAACCCGCGAGCGCGCAAATGATGCGCGCCATTTCCAGCGGCCTCGTGGAAATCCATGGACAGCATGACGAACGCGCGCTGATGGATGCATCGGCTCATCGGACGCTGGTTGACGCCTATGGCCGTCTGGAGGCGATGGCGGATGCAACGAAGGCCGCCTTTGACACGGTCAAGGCGGTCGAATCGGAACTGGCTGACGAAACGGCGCGCGTCGCGGCGGCGCAGGCCGAAGCGGATTTTGCCGCCCACGCCCATCAGGAACTCACCAAACTGGCGGTCATGCCTGGCGAAGAAGAGGCTCTGGCCGAGCAGCGCGCGCTGATGATGCAGGCCGAAAAGGTCTCCGCCGACATTCGCGAGGCCTATGAAGGCCTGTCGGGCGAGGCCTCGCCCATGCCGACGCTTGTGGCCGCCGCGCGCCGTCTGGAGCGCCGGCTGTCGCAGGCCCCCGCGCTCATCGAGCCTTGCGTCAAGGCGCTGGACAATGCGCTCGACGCGCTTGATCTGGCGACAACTGCGATTGAGGCGGCGCTGCGCGCCGCGGATTTCGATCCTAACGAACTCGAGCGCGCCGAGGCGCGGCTTTTCGCATTGCGCGGCATGGCGCGCAAATATTCCGCGCCCGTCGCGCAACTGCCGGCGCTTGCCGAGAAATACGCCGCCGATCTCGCTGCGCTCGACGCAGGCCGCGCCAAGGTCACAGCGCTCGGCGAGGCCTCCAAAAAGGCGCGCCGGGACTATTCTTTGGCGGCGGCCGCTCTATCGAAGGCGCGCCAGTCGGCTGCGCGCGAATTGGAAAAGGCGGTGGGCGCCGAACTTGCGCCGCTAAAGCTGGAGCGCGCCCGCTTCATTGTCGAGATATCAAGCGATTCCAACGTTCTGTCGGCGGACGGGATCGACCGGGTGGAGTTTTGCGTGCAAACCAATCCGGGCTCTCGCGCGGGCCCATTGATGAAGGTGGCCTCGGGTGGCGAGCTCGCGCGTTTCATGTTGGCGCTGAAGGTCGCCCTCGCCGATCGTGGCTCGGCGCCGACCTTGGTGTTTGATGAGATTGACACGGGCGTCGGCGGGGCCGTCGCCGACGCTATCGGCCAACGGCTGGCGCGCCTGGCGACCCGGGCGCAAGTGCTGGCCGTCACCCATGCGCCGCAGGTCGCCGCGCGGTCTGACCGCCATTTCCGGATCGCCAAAAGCGATGTTGGCCGGGGCGAGCGGGTTGCGACCCGGGTGTTGGCGCTTGATGCATCCGCCCGCCGGGAGGAGATCGCCCGGATGCTGGCTGGCGCCACGATCACCGAGGAAGCGCGCGCGGCCGCCAAACGGTTGATTGAAAATGCCGGTTGAGCGACCGGGCTTGCCCCGATTTCCCAGCAGGCCTATCAAGCCATGCGCGAAACAAGAGTTTCGAGAGGCGCGATGGCGGGGGATAACGGTCGGGAAATTGGCGAGAAGCGGCGGCGCGACCGATTGGCGGCGTCGTTGCGTGAGAATTTGAAGCGGCGCAAGAGTCAGCAAAAAGGCCGCGCGATCGAAAACAGCGCCGGTCGCCAAATGGTGGAAGATCCGGCGGGGCGGCAATCGGCGCCGGCGGCGTTTGACGACCGTGAGGCCTGAGGCGCTTCGGCGCGTTTAAATCAACGGAGACATTCGATAATGGATCGCATTCAAATCAAGGGCGGCGCCAAGCTCAACGGAACGATCCATATCTCGGGCGCCAAAAATGCCGCCCTGCCGTTGATGATCGCCAGCCTCTTGACCGATCAGACCCTGACGCTGGAGAACCTGCCGCGTCTCGCCGACGTCAATCAGCTCGTTCGGATATTGGGCAATCATGGCGTCGATTATTCGATTGACGGCAAACGCCATGCGGAAGAAGCGAGCGCAGGGCAGACCGCGCATCTGACCGCCCGCTCGATCGTCGACACGACCGCTCCTTATGAACTCGTCTCCAAAATGCGCGCCAGCTTTTGGGTGATCGCGCCCTTGCTCGCCCGCATGGGCGAAGCGCGCGTCTCCCTGCCGGGCGGCTGCGCGATCGGCACGCGCCCCGTCGATCTCTTGTTGATGGCGCTGGAGCGGCTTGGCGCCAAAGTGGAGATCGACGCCGGCTATGTTGTGGCGACGACGCCGAAAGGGTTCATCGGCGGTGAGGTCGAATTTCCCAAAGTGACGGTCGGCGGGACGCATACTGCGTTGATGGCCGCCGCGACCGCACATGGAACGAGCGTCATCCGCAACGCTGCGCGCGAACCGGAAGTGAAGGATCTCGCCGATTGTCTCAATAAAATGGGCGCGCGTATTCATGGCGCGGGCAGTTCGACAATCGAAGTGACGGGCGTCGCCAAGCTCAATGGCGCGCGTCATTCGGTGCTGCCGGACCGCATCGAGGCCGGCACCTATGCAACCGCGGTGGCGATGACCGGCGGCGACGTCCTGTTGGAAGGCGTGCGGCCCGATCTGCTGCAGGAAGCGCTCGACGCGCTGACGGCGGCGGGCGCGACGGTGACGAGCGACAACAGCGGCGTGCGTGTGCGGCGCAACGGCGCCGGCATCAGCGCGGTCGATGTCGCGACGGCGCCGTTCCCCGGCTTTGCCACCGATCTACAGGCCCAGTTCATGGCGCTGATGACGCGCGCCAGGGGCGTTTCGCGCATCAAGGAAACGATCTTCGAGAATCGCTTCATGCATGTGCAGGAACTGGCGCGGCTCGGCGCGCACATCAAGTTGGAAGGCGACACCGCGATTGTCGAAGGCGTGAGGGAATTGCGTGGCGCGCCCGTCATGGCGACAGACTTGCGCGCTTCCGTTTCACTGGTTATCGCCGCGCTCGCCGCGGAAGGCGAAACCATGGTCAACCGCGTCTATCATCTCGATCGTGGGTTCGAGAATCTGGAACAGAAGCTTGGCGCGTGCGGCGCCGACATCAACCGAATTTCTGGATGAGCCATGCCTGAAACCGAAACCGCGCTCAAGCTGATCGCTCTCGACGAAGAGGATCTCGCCATTATATCCGCGCATGTTCAGGATTCCTGCGTGCAGAGCGAAGAGCTGACCTATCTGCCCTCGCAAAAGCGCTTCGTCCTCGCGGCGATGCGCTATGACTGGAGCGCGGCCGCGGCGGGGCGGCACGAGCGCGTCGGCTCGGTGCTGCGTTTCGATCGCGTGCTGAAGGTCGCCCAGATCGGCCTCAGCCCACCAGACAGAGCGGCGACGCTTAACCTGCTTGCGGTGAGTTTTGAGGAAACCGACGCTCCTTCGGGACTGGTGACCCTCGCCTTCTTCGGCGGCGCCGCGGTGCGGCTTGAAGTCGAATGTCTTGAAGGGGAATTGCGGGACATTGGTCCGCGCCGTGAAGCCGAGGTTTGCCTCGGCCATGATGAGCCGCCAAAAGGCGTCGCCCGCTAGCCGCTTTCGTTTGGAGATTTTGATGCCGGCATGGCTCGACATGAGCGCCGACGGGTTCGAGGCGGCCTTCGAGGCTCTGCTGACGTCCAAGCGCGAGGCCTCTACCGACATCGACGCCACCGTCGCTGCGATCCTTGATGACGTGCGCAAGCGCGGCGACGAAGCGCTCGCCGATTATTCCTTGCGGTTCGATCGCGTCGACCTTGCCAGGCTCGGCGTCGCGGTGACGAAACAGGAAGTCGATGCCGCCTGCGCCGCCTGCGATCCAGACGCCCTCGCCGCGCTCGAACTCGCCCATGATCGCGTGCTCGCCTATCACCAGCGCCAGAAGCCGGCCGATGTCTCGTTCATCGATGCGGTCGGCGTCGAACTCGGCTGGCGCTGGCGCGCCATTGACGCTGTCGGCCTTTATGTGCCTGGCGGCGCGGCGAGCTACCCCTCCAGCGTCGTGATGAACGCCGTGCCGGCCAAAGTCGCCGGTTGCGCGCGCGTCGTGATGGCGGTGCCGACGCCGGAGGGCCACGTCAATCCGCTGGTTCTGGCGGCCGCCAGGCTCGCCGGCGTTTCGGAAATCTATCGCATCGGCGGCGCTCAGGCGATCGCGGCCTTCGCCTATGGCACGCAGAGCGTCCGGCCCGTCGCCAAAATCGTCGGCCCGGGCAATTCCTACGTGGCGGCCGCCAAGCGCCGCGTTTTCGGCATTGTCGGCATCGACATGATCGCGGGACCGTCCGAAGTCGTCGTGCTCGCCGATTCGTCGGCCGATCCAAGCTTCATCGCCGCCGATCTTCTGGCCCAGGCCGAGCATGACGAAGCGGCGCAATCGATCCTGATCACTGACGATGCGCGGCTTGGCCGCGCAGTCGCCAAAGCAGTCGAGAATCAACTCATCGATCTGCCGAGAGAGAAAATCGCCGCCGCAAGCTGGCGCGATTATGGCGCGATCATCGTGGCGCCAAGCCTTGCCGAGGCCGCGCCCTTGGTCGACCGCCTCGCGCCCGAACATCTGGAGATCATGGCGCGAGACGCCGATGCGCTGAGCCGAAGCATCAACAACGCCGGCGCCATCTTCCTGGGCGAACACACCCCCGAAGCAATCGGCGACTATGTCGGCGGCTCCAATCACGTTTTGCCGACCGCGCGTTCGGCCCGCTTCTCCTCCGGTCTTGGCGTGCTCGATTTTCTCAAGCGCACGTCGCTCTTGCGTTGCGATGCGCGCGCGCTTGAAGTTCTGGGGCCCGCCGCGATCACCCTCGGCAATGCGGAAGGATTGGCGGCCCATGCGCGCTCGGTCGCGCTGCGCCTTCAACGCGGCGATAAATCGTGAGCGCGGAAGAAGCCGCCAAGCGACGACGCCTCTGCGAGGTTTTGCTCGATGACGCCTCCATCGATCGCGGCAGTCCCGATCAGGAGCATGAACGCGCGATTGCGATTTACGATCTCATCGAAGAAAACAGCTTCGCAGTCCCCGGGCGCGACGATGGCCCTTACAGCCTGCGCATAGGGTTGCATGATTCGAGGCTGGCGTTCGACGTCCGGACGATATCCGGCAAAACGATCCTCTCCTTCGGTCTTTCGTTGACGCCTTTCCGATCGATCCTCAAGGATTATTTCCTCGTCTGCGAGAGCTATTACGCCGCCATTCGCACCGCCAGTCCGGCGCAGATCGAGGCGATCGACCGCAGCCGAGGCGCGCTGCACAACGAAGGCGCGAGTCTCGTTGCACAAAGGCTGGCCGACAAGGTCGATGTCGACAGCGCCACCGCGCGCCGTCTGTTCACGCTGATATCCGCGCTGCATTGGAAGGCATGAGCGCGCCCATCCCGGATCGGCCCGCTTTCATCCTCGCTCATACGCGCCTCATTGCGCCGCCGCTGACGCCAGAGCTTCAGTTGCAGCTTGCCGATGAAGCGACCGATCTTTGGCAGAAGACCGAAGACGAACTTGGCCAGATGGGCCTGCCGCCGCCGTTCTGGGCCTTTGCCTGGGCCGGCGGACAGGGGCTGGCGCGCTACATTCTCGACCATCGTGAACTTGTCGCCGGGCGGCGCGTCCTGGATTTCGCCTCGGGCTCCGGCCTGGTGGCGATCGCCGCCGCCAAGGCCGGCGCCGCCACGGTCGAGGCGAGCGAAATCGACGAATTCGCGCTGGCGGCGATCGCGCTCAACGCGCCGCAAAACGGTGTTTCGGTCAAGCTTCGCGCGGGCGACCTGGTCGGCCGCGACGAAGATTGGGATGTCGTGCTGGCGGGCGACGTCTCCTATCAACAGGATATGGCGGAAGCCGTCACCGGCTGGCTCGCCGCCCTGGCCCGGCGCGGCGCCATGGTTCTTATCGGCGATCCCTGGCGCAGCTATCTCGCGCGCCAATTGCTGGATCCGATCGCTGAATACAGCGTGCCGACCACCCGCGCGCTTGAAGATGCCGAGATCAAGCGCACGGGCGTTTTCCGGTTTCGTTAGACCCTCATCGCCAATGCAGGGGGCGCCCTAATCGCCCTCGCCCTCGTGGCGCCTGTGGTCGCCGCCGCGCGGGCCGCGCGACAGGAAGTCACGCAGCAGCGGACCGAAAAGGCGCTTCTGCGAATCGTCGAGGCTGTTGTAAAGGGGCTTGCCGGCGTCGACGACGAGCTTGAGTTCCACCGACATTTTCTCAAGATGTTCGGACATCATGGTCATATGCTCAATCGGCGAAGGCCGCTCGCCGTCGCCCATATGCTCATCCATCTGGCGCCGGCTTTCCGCGCGCGCCTTGGCCGCTTCCCGGATCGCCGCTTCGAATGCCGGCCAGTTCTTTTCCTGATCGGCTGTCAGTTTCAGGCCGGCTTTCATGCCGGCAAGATGGGCGTCGAGCAGGGCGGACTGATCGTCCGTCATGCGCTGCGTTCGGGCGGCGTCCGGCGCGGCAGGCGCATCGTCCGCCAGGGCGAACGGGGTCGGCGCGAGGAGCGAGGCGGCCAGGCCGGCGAGCGCGACGGAGGCGAGAAGAAGTTTCCTCATTGGGGCGCCTTCCGGGAGGGTGGAGCAACGCCTAAGTCGAATTCCTCGCTATTAAAGTCAAATCACATGAAGGCAATATTACCGCGACGACGCGCGCCATTGACGTAGGTCCGGCAGCAAACAATGGTGGAGCGCCCCGCCTTTCGCGGGCCGGGTCGCGCCAGGGAGAGCGTCATGAGCGAAGGCGGAATTGTCGGGATGCTCGCGCGGCAAATCGGCGCTGGCGAATGCGCGCTCTCCGCATGGGTCGGCATCAACGATTCCGCGGTGGCCGAGCAACTTGCCCGCGACGGCTACGACACCGTTACGCTCGATATGCAGCATGGCGCTATCGATGTCGTTGGCGCCATGCGCGGCGTCGCCGCCGTCGCTCTGGCTGGCAAGCCCACGATCGTGCGCATTCCCGTTGGCGAATTTGCGACGGCTTCGCGCGTCATCGACGCCGGCGCTGCGGCGGTCATCGCGCCGATGATCAATAGCGGCGCCGACGCCCGCCGTTTCGCCGATTTCATGAAATACCCGCCGATCGGACAACGCTCCTGGGGACCCCGTGCGGCGCTGACTCACAGCGGCATGATCGGCCCCGCCTATCTCCATAGCGCCAATGCGATCACGCTCGCCATCGCCATGGTCGAGACGGCCGAGGCCTTTGAAGCGCTTGACGAAATCCTCGGGACATCAGGCATTGACGGCGTCTTTATCGGTCCTTCCGATCTCTCCATTGCGCTTCATCGCGGCGCGCTGGTGGATCCGCACGGCGCAGATGTCGATGCCGCATTCACCAAAGCTGTCACGCGCGCCAAGGCGCATGGGAAGTTCGCCGCCGCATTTTGTTTTGACGGCAAACGCGCGCGGGAGCTGGCGGGTCGCGGTTTTGGCCTCTGCTCCGTTTCAACAGACGCTTTGCTGCTGCGCGCTGCGGCGCGCGCAGAACTGGCGGCGGCGCGGGCGTAGGCGCGCGCTCGCCGAGACATTTCACGATGAGACGGATTTGTGCAACCGAGCCCCATTCGTCCCAGGGGCGTCAGCCGACCTTCAACCCGAAGCCTTTGGCGATGAACAAGCCGCCGTGGCGCAGGCCGCCGGCGTCGATGCCGTGGCCGACGCCAATCGACAAATGCCATTGGTTGGGAATATCGGCCTTGGCGAGTTCTTCCGACGAGACGAACAAGGCTTCCAGCGGAATGACGGGATCCTGATCGCCATGCACGAGCAATATCGGCGGGCGGGCCCCGCGGGCGTCGCGCGCGGCGGCTTCGCCGAGATGTTCGGCGCCGATCAATACGCCGGAATAGCCGACGATCGAGGCCGGCGCGCGCTTGCGGCGCAGGCCCACATGCAGCGCCATCATCGTGCCCTGGCTGAAGCCGACCAGCGCGAGGCGCGATTCGTCGAGGCCGAGGCGCGAGAGTTCAGAATCGAGAAAGACGTCGAGCGCCGGCCGCGCCTTGACGACGCCGGCCCAACGCTCATCGGCGCCCTCGCGCTCGTCAGGGCGGCGATTGCTGAGCGCGAACCATTGCCGACCCATCGGCGACATGGCGCAAGGCTCGGGCGCATTCGGCGCCACGAAGGCGGCGTCCGGCAGCCAGGGGCGCCATTGGCGACCGATTTCGATCAGATCCTTGCCGTCCGCGCCATAGCCATGCAGAAATACGACGAGCTGTTTGGCCTGGCCGCTCTTGGCGTCGAGGCGAGGACCATTGATCGGCTCAGTCATGCGGCGCTCCGGAAATATTTTCAGAAGGGGTCTATCCTCAACCGCCTTCGAGCGCCATCCCGACGCGCTGTCGCGCCGCGCGGTAATAAGCCCATAGCATGCGCGCCGCGATCCCGCGCAGCGGCCGCCAGCGCTCGGCGATCTCCTCCAGCCGTCGCGCATCGGGCCGTTCCTTCAACCCCAGCGCGAGTTTCGCGGCCTCCTGCAAGGCGATATCGCCGCCGGGAAAGGCATCGGGATGCCCTAGGCAGAACAGCAGGAAAACATCCGCCGTCCATGGGCCGATTCCCTTGATCGCGACAAGCGCGCGATGCGCCTCTTCGGCGACGAGCGCGCCAAGCCCCAGCAGATCGAACCCGTCCCGCACGATAGCCTGCGCCAGCGCGCGCATGGCGCGCATCTTGGGCATAGAAAGCCCGCAGGCGCGCAGCTTCTCGTCGCTCGCTGCAAGGACAATCTCTGCAGTCAGCGGCGCCAGAATGCCCTCAACGCGCTTAAAGATCGCAGTGGCGCTCGCAGTCGATACTTGCTGGGCGACGATGATACGCACCAGGCCGGCAAAGCCGGGCTCCTGGCGCCGCAGAGGCGTGGCGCCGCCGATTTCCACCAGCCGGCCAATAATTTCTGGATCAAGCGCGCGAAGCCGGGCGGCCGCTTCCGCCAGCGCCTGCTCGCTGTCGATAAGCGGGCCGGGATGGTAGACGATCGCGGCCTTCGACCGCCGTATGGTCTTGCGCTTCTTCGCCTTACGTGGACGGCTCCTGGCCGGCGCCGCTTTGTCGCGCGCGGCCGTCGGCGGCTTCCGCGCTTTGAGCGCGGCTTTTGCGTTCGTTTTCGCCTTCGCCTTCGCCGGCGGTCGCGCGGCGGACGTTCGTTCGCCAGACCGGCCGACCTTGCCTTTGTGGGGACGATTGCTGTTCATGTCTCGCGCCCGCTGGCTCCGGCGGAGGCCGGGCGGCGGGCAAACTCTCACAGGCCAGCGCTTTCGCGCAAGCTGTGGGCTCAGGGTTTTGATTGGCGAGTCTCGCTATGAGTGACGGTTCAAGCCGCCCGCTGTTTCGCTTCGCGCCTTCGCCAAACGGGCGCCTGCACCTCGGTCACGCCTATTCGGCGCTTCTCAACGCCGCGACGGCGGCGACGGTCGATGGCGTTTTTTTGCTGCGCATCGAGGACATCGATCAAGCGCGTTGCAAACCCGAATATGAGCAGGCGATCATTGCCGATCTCGCCTGGCTCGGCCTGACATTTGCGCAGGCGCCGCGCCGTCAAAGCGCGCATGTCGCCGATTACGCCGGCGCGCTGGCGGCGCTGGCGGCGCGGGACCTCGTCTATCCCTGTTTTTGCACGCGGGGCGAGATTGCCCGCGCCAGCGGCGGCGCTCGTGATCCCGATGGCGCGCCGCTCTACCCGGGAACCTGTCGTCTGTTGAGCGCCAGCGCGCGGGAGGCGCGCCTGGCGACGGGCGAAAACCCGGCGATGCGCCTCGATATGGCGCGCGCTTTGGCCCAGGCGTCCGTCCATCTTGACTGGCGCGAATATGGCGAGGGCGACGTTGAAACGCGTGTGCGGGCCGACCCGTCGGTCTGGGGCGATTTTGTGCTCAAGCGCAAGGATATGCCGGCGAGCTACCATCTTGCCGTCGTCGTCGACGATTGCGCGCAGCGCGTGAGCGACGTGATGCGCGGCAATGACCTGTTTCAGGCGACATCGGCCCATCGCCTTCTGCAGAGCTTGCTCGATATCGCCGCCCCGCGCTATCGCCATCATCGGCTGGTGCGCGATTCCGCCGGCCAAAAAATGTCGAAGAGCGCTTCCTCGACGACGCTGGAGGAATTGCGCCGAAATGGCGTCGCCGCTGAGGAGGTTCGCGCGTCGCTGGGCTTTGGCGAGGCGACCGCGGGCGCCCTGCAGGCTGAGATCAGTTGACCTTCTGTTGCGTCGGCGCCGAATTGGGAGCCTGGGCCAGCAATTGTTCGATGCGGTCCCGTTCGCGTTTGAATGCGCCGAGCATTTTGCCGTCGAATTCGCGCGTCCTGGCGAGTTTGATCGCCATCGGATCGACAAAGCGGCCGTTGACGATGACTTCGTAATGGAGGTGCGGCCCAGTCGCCAGTCCCGACTGGCCGAGATAGCCGACCACCTGGCCTTGCGTGACGCGCGCTCCCGGAACGATGCCGCGGGCGAAGCCCGACATATGAGAATAGGTGGTCACATAGCCATTGGCGTGTTGGAGTTCGACACGCCGGCCGTAGCCGGATGTGAATTCCGCCTTGATGACCGTGCCGTTGCCGGCCGCCAGAATCGGCGTGCCGATCGCATTCGACCAGTCCACGCCCGTATGCATGCGCGCGTAATGGAGAATAGGGTGAAACCGCATGCCGAACCCCGAGCGCAGCTCGCCGGCGGCGATCGGCTTGCGAATAAGAAACTTGCGCACCGACCGGCCGTTCTCGTCGTAATAATCGACGAGCCCGTCGTCGGGCGTCTCGAAGCGATAATATTTGAATATCTGTTCGCGCGCCGTCACGGTGGCGTAGAGCAGTTCGGCATGCGCGTCGATGTCGTCAGGCTCGGAATAGAAGGCCTCGACCGAATCGCCTGCCGCCGTGGCGCGTTGGAAATCGACGTCATTGGCGAAAGTCTTCACCATTTCGTCGATGATCGGACGGGGAATGCCTTGCTTGAGCGCTGTTTCAAAGAAGCTCTGATAGAGGCTCATTCCTCCGGAGTCCGCATCGTCGTTGCTGGTCGTTTTGCGCGGCGCCGCGGGGGGCGGCATGTTGACGGGCACATAGGCGCCGGCGTCGTTGACGGCGATCGTCGCCTTCACCTGCTCATCCGAATAGACCGAAATGCGCCCGATCTGAGCGGCCTGTCCGGGCGCCGCCGGGTCCTCATATTGAAGGATGACCTTCTGCCCTTCCGTGACGGGCTGGTCGCCTTTTTTGGCTCCGAAGGCGGCGACAATGGCGCTGATGGCTTCCTTGGAGGCTCCGTTCGCGTGCAATATGTCGTCGATCGTTTCCCCGTGGCGCACCACCACAAGCCGTTCGGAGCCCGACTGCCCGTCAGCGGTTCGGCTGCGCGCCGCCGTGGTGACGTTTTCGGGGACCATCTTCACTTCGATCGAAGAAAAAAGCGTATTGGCGCCCACATTGCCGGTTGTCGCATAGCCAAGGACGCCGGAAGGGTCGAGCCCGGCGCGGCTCGTGCGCATCAACAGCATTTGCGGAGGCAACGGCAATGGCGCCTTGGCGCCGGCGATCGCCGCCGCGCGGATCGATTCGACGACTTGCGCCTGCGCTTCGGCGGTTGTCAGTTCGCCCGTGAGCGCAGCCGCGTCTGCGTTTGTGAAGTCGCGTGTCGAGAAGGCGACTTCAGCATCGTCCTGCACGGGGCCCGGATCTGGAGCCGCGTCTGGTTGTTCGGCGCTGGCGTTCAGTTTCAGCGGGTTGAATTCCGGCACCGCGTCGGCGAACTCGGTCGGCGTCAGCGTTAGCGTCGTGGCGACATGGGTGAAGGCGCGGGGCTTGACCACTTCCTTGTCGCCGATGCGAATGGTCGTGGGCGCCTTGAAGGTCTGCTTGGCGGCGACAATGTCGACCGGCCGGACCAGCCGATCGCCCTTGCCGGGATTCATGCCCTCTTCCTGCGCGCCCTCGTGGCGCGGCGGCGCGGCGATTTCCGGCGCCTCGGCGAAATTGGATTGGCTGTCGAGCCCGAGATAGAGCGCCGACCCGATCAAGGCGACGCCGCATAATCCGGTCAGGACCGCGCCGAACAGCCAACGAAAGGAAACGGCGCGCCGGTCCTGAGCCTGGAGCCGCCTGACGCCCGAATCGATGGGCTGTTCCCGCCCCAGATCAATGAAAGCGTGCGATCGGTCGAGCCGGCGCATCGCTATCGCGGTTTGGGCGGCCAATATTTCGCTGCTCCGTTGGATAAGAAATTGAAATGGCCGGACATAACAGCAGGTCGGCGCCCGGATGCGAAATTAACCGCCGCGGCGCCCACGTCAACCGGCATCGCGCCTGATAACGCGGACCCAGGAGAAATCCAGGCAAACCGTGGCGCTTATAGGGCGGCGCGCCCCGTGCGGCTCCGGAGGGCGGCGCGGAGTTTTCCACAGGCTGCGATCCGGGCGTCGTCATTGTGAATATTTTTTGAAAAAGTGTTTGACAGTCCGGAAGCTCGCCCGTATATCAGCGCCACCGACGGCGACGACGCCTTGGGCGGACGAAAAGCCATCTGGTTTTCGAGAGTTTCTCGGGCAATAAGCCACCTGACCGTGAGGTTGGGCAAAACCGGTCCTGTTTTTTGGGGACGCAAGTCCTCGCCGACATTCTGCTGTTTGACAATTGAATAGGAAGAAAGAGAAACGTGGACGGCGGAGTCCTTGCGGATTGCTCCCTTAAAAGAGCAGTCGAAGAGATACTCTGACGGTCACGTATAAGAGTTCATCGTGCATTTGGCTTCGGCCAAAGGCAGATGTGCTCGGAACTCGTCAAAGAGAAGCGCGAAACGAGAGTTTCCGCTTGAGTGACCAGTCAGGTCAAAGATCTCAATTCAACTTGAGAGTTTGATCCTGGCTCAGAACGAACGCTGGCGGCAGGCTTAACACATGCAAGTCGAACGCTCCGCAAGGAGAGTGGCAGACGGGTGAGTAACGCGTGGGAACATACCCCTCGGTTCGGAATAACTCAGGGAAACTTGAGCTAATACCGAATACGGTCGAGAGGCGAAAGATTTATCGCCGAGGGATTGGCCCGCGTCCGATTAGCTAGTTGGTGAGGTAATGGCTCACCAAGGCGACGATCGGTAGCTGGTCTGAGAGGATGATCAGCCACATTGGGACTGAGACACGGCCCAAACTCCTACGGGAGGCAGCAGTGGGGAATATTGGACAATGGGCGAAAGCCTGATCCAGCCATGCCGCGTGAGTGATGACGGCCTTAGGGTTGTAAAGCTCTTTCATCAGGGACGATAATGACGGTACCTGAAGAAGAAGCCCCGGCTAACTTCGTGCCAGCAGCCGCGGTAATACGAAGGGGGCTAGCGTTGTTCGGAATTACTGGGCGTAAAGCGCATGTAGGCGGGTCTTTAAGTCAGGGGTGAAATGCCAAGGCTCAACCTTGGAACTGCCTTTGATACTGGAGATCTTGAGTCCGGGAGAGGTGAGTGGAACTGCGAGTGTAGAGGTGAAATTCGTAGATATTCGCAAGAACACCAGTGGCGAAGGCGGCTCACTGGCCCGGAACTGACGCTGAG
>DATBZF010000144.1:0-21696 GCA_036513315.1 Roseiarcus sp. | reverse complement strand
ACGGGCTCGGCGCAAGCGGTGGAGACGCCGGCCGATCATGACGCGCTCAGGAAACTGAAGGACTCGGTGGTCGAGGCCATCAATCGTCGCGACTACGCCACCGCCAAAAGCGTGCTGCACGAACCCTTCATGGCGACGGTCACGCCCATTCCGGCACGCTCGGCACCTGCAGCGTTTCGACTTCCGGAAGATCGATGCCGAAACGCTCGGCGAGCAGCGCACGCAGCGCTGCGCGGTCGGGCAATTGCGATCTGCGCGCCTCGGCGCCTGCGAGCACGGTGACGTCGCGGTTCATGATGTTGACGCGCCCGTCGGACGTCACGGCGCTCGCGATGATCCGGTTGCGGAACAGCGATTCCGGGTGCATGGCGGTGAAGAAGTTTCCCATCTCAAAATCGACGGGGTTCTCGGTCTCGAGCGTCGATATCCATCCAGGCGTTTCAACGCCGTCGCGGGTGACGTACATCGTCCAAAGCTTCCCGTCGGAGACGAAACGGTGGGTCGGACGGTCGGCGGGCGCGCCCCCGCCAAGTGGAACGGGCAGGCGCGACCCAAACGGCCCGAAGCCGGGATCGAGGGCGTATCGCGCGCCTTCGACCGCGACGGTCAGGAACATATGCGTGCGTGGCGACTCGGAGGCCGGGGCGAAGACAATCACTCGCGCAGCGTGGCGAACGGTCTCAAAGCCGAGGCGTTCGAGCGCGGCGGCGAGCAGGCTAGAATGCTCGAAACAATAGCCGCCGCGGCGAGCCTTCACCAATTTCTTCTGCAAGCCGTCGAGATCAAGCCGCACGCCGCGGCCGAGCAGGACGTCGAAGTTCTCGAACGGAATATGTGTCATATGCGCTTCGAGAATCCCAGCGAGCGTCGTATAGTTCGCCGTCGACGGTCCGCGCCAATTCACCCGCGCAAAATAAGCCTCCAGATCGAAAGTGTCCCCCATCGCCTTCTCCCGAGTAGAGCCCGATGAAAACGCACAATAGCACGAGCAGAAAGGCGTAGCGGACCCAACTCAGCGAAATCACGCGGATGCGACAGATCTACTGTTCGACCCGGTACAGGCGCCATCGCTCCGGCACGCCCCTGAGTTGGTGAACGCCGTGATCCTTGAAACGGATTTCAGATTGCGACATCATTTCCTTGACCGCGCTCGAGACAAGTACTTCGCCAGCGCGCGCCTTAGCGGCGACGCGCGCGCCGATGTGAAACGCGAGCCCGAACACCTCCGCTCCACTCACTTTGTATTCGCCCGCGTGCAGCCCGACTCTGATCTCTAGCCCCAGCGTGCGCACCGCCTCGCGGATCGCGGTGGCGCAACGGACCCCGGCAGCCGGCGTGCCGAACGTCGCTAGCAGTCCGTCCCCCGTCGTCACGACTTCTTTTCCGCGCAAAGTCTTCAGCTCTCTACGGACCGCGGCGTAATAGTGATTCATCACCTGTGTCCAACGCGAATCGCCCAGCCGTGCAGCTTTTTCAGTAGACCGAACGATATCGATAAAGAGGATCGTGGCCAGCGCTTGTTCGAGCTCGGCGTTACGGTCGGCGGTTCGACGCCCGATCGCAATTTTTCCGACCAATAGTTCATAGCGATGGTTGCGTCGCCGCGCGATTGCGGTTTTTGCGTAGACTTTGGCGCGCTCAACCGTACCGCAACGAATCGTTTTGGTCCTCGGTGGAAACGTCCAGTAAACCCGCCGCCCGTCTCCGACGCCTCGGACCTCCACGGCGCCCCACTTGAGGAGAACCGTCGAGCCAACCCGTCGAACGCACCATGCCTTCGACGTGTATCCGGAGACGTTCGACTGATGGACTCCGATGCGAAGGAACTTAGGCATGAACGTGCAGCCGACCGACCGTTTGGGCCAAAGCGTATGGACGCGCCGGCCGAGACTTTCGCGCCATTTTGATCGTCTCGACCTGCATAAGAACAAATACGGAACAATGAGAAAGTTGTCAAGAGTCTCACCCCTGCGGGCGATCCTTTGTCAACATCGCAATTGTCGAATTTGCGTTCGCCAATACAGAAGTAAAGTCGGCTGATTCAGGTCGCCCCAGGCGGGCGACTAGCTGCTTTAATAATCCAATACCTTCTTCCTCGCGTCCGATACGGCTCAACAGGCCTCGTGAGCGGCTCTAACCTTGCTTGCTGCGGAATCCCAGTAACGATTGCGTCGGAAAACAGCGGGAAATCACGGAACGGGGAAAAGTAACTCTCCGGGCAAGCTGTTGAAAAGACTAACTAACGCCAGTCTCGCCTCTCCTGTCAGACGTTGCCGGGGCGGCCATTGGCCAATGGCCAACGGCCGAGCGCGTATAATCCTATATCTCCGTTGACGCTGCGGGTTATGCGGTGTGAAGCTCCTCGGCAGGGAGGGGCGGCGATGGCTAGACGAGGGCGCGCGGCCGATGCGTTGATCGGTTCTCTGGTCCTTTGCGGAATGGCCGTTTGGCTTATCAAAATCTTCTATGAATCACTTGCAAGCGCGTTACCCCTCGGCATTTCATTGCCAGCGGTTATTGCCGTGTTGGTTGTCGCTGTCTGCGGCCTAATAGTGATCCAGCAGTATTACGAACGGCGCCGCGCCCGTCGTTTGGACTCGGCCCGGCTTGAAGCCGTCCGCCAACGTGGCGTGGCCCTGCTAGAGAAATATCGGGACCCGATCGTCGCTAACGAAATAATCGCGGGCGGCATCTGGCGCGATATGACAAAAGAACAGCTCTTGGACGCTTGGGGCCATCCCGCCTACGTCGAAACCAAGGTCATGAATACGAAAGTCGTCGAAACGTACAAATTCGGCAGAGTCTGCGCAAATCAGTTTCAGCGGCGCGTTACACTCGAAAATGATATTGTTGTCGCCTGGGAGAAGAAATGATCGGTGATCGCGAGAATGCGATGAACCGTAATCCGCTCGCCGCGACTATGGACAACGCTCATCTCGCCAAGCGCCTGGCGTTGTCTTGAGCCTCATCCGGCGCCACGCGGCAAGCTGCTCCACGCGGTCGGCGCGAAAATGAACTCACGCTTGCGGCGCCTGCCAGGTCGTTTTGAGCTTCTGGAGGAATTTGTCGGCATCCGCCTGAGCCTCGCGCCTCGTCGCGAACGTATACACCGACCTGTCCCGCTGCTTTCCAGCTTCCAGAACCGCCCATCGATAACGCCACAACCGTGCGGGGTCCGGTTCGACCTTGATTGTGAGGTCCGCGACACCACTCATCCGCATCTTGAGCCCTCATTCGTTCGCCGGTTCGGGCATTTGAATGCCCGCGCCCACATGTTCCTTTCTGACGAGCACAAGTTTTGGCCATTCGCCGGGCAGCCCGACATCGACCAGCATGAAGTCCCTGAAGAGCGGGTCCCGGTCGATCAATTCTCGCATTGCGCGTTCGTGCTCGGCGATCCGCTTCTGGGCTTCGCTCATAGGCGCCTCCTCACATCCTGCCGCCCCAACACAACGACGCACTCGCAGATCGGTTGCGTCGGGCGCCGGATTCACAGCGGCTTGCCCGGGGCTCTCCCCATGTCGCAAGGCACAGGCGCGAAATCCCGCCGATCGTTGACCGAGCCGGCTGGCGTTTTGCTCAATGGCGCCGGCGCGCACAATGCACGGCGTATCCGACAGCGGCCGCGATCAACACCGAGGCGATCGGCTTTGCCCGGATGCGAGCGCGCATATCCGCTTCGACGTCGGACACAAAACCTTCGAGCCCGGACGCCACTTGCGAGATTTGGCTCCTGGCGTCCTTGATTGCGCCGGTGACAGCCGATTCGGCGGCGGCGCGCTGGCTTTGCGCATATCGCGCCAGATCATCCGTCAGGCGCCTGACATCCTCACGCAGCGAGGCGAGGGCGGCGAGAACCTCCGCGTCGGATGCCTCGCCAGGCTGACTGTCCGCCTGAGTCCGTCCGCCCGAATCGTCGACCATAGGAGTTCCCGAGTTGAAACAAAGGATGGATCGAGCGAGCAACGCGAAGCCTGTCGCAAACGTTCCGTTGCGGAATGACGGCGCCGCGGTCGCCATGGGAAAAAGCGGCCGGAATCGTTTGCGCCGTCATTGTTCGGAAAGTGTGGAACTTTTCTGATCGTCCAGCATTTACCGCTCGTGCGCGACCCAAGCCCCCCAGCCCTCGCGCATCCATTGGCTCCGCAGACGCAAGTCGCGGGGCCTTTTTCGTCCGGGTCGCCCCGCACTCCGAGAACCATCCCGTAACCATTCGTTGAGCCCGCCGAAATGGCGCGAGGCAAATGGTTTCGAACAAGGAGGTTCCAATGACAAAGCGTACAGTTCTGGTTGCGGTCGCCTTCGCGATGTTGGTTACCGGGGTTTCCAATTCCTCAAGCTTCGCCAGAAACGCGGCCGCCGGCCCCGGCGCAGCGGGCCCGGGCGCAGCGGGCCCAGGATCGTCTTCAGGCGGCGGGTCGAGCGGCCCAGGCGGTGGTGGCGGAAGCGGCGGCGGCGGGGCCCACGTGCTTATCGACGCCGCCATTGTTGGCATTATTCCGCCGCGGGTTCACAGGCCGGTCATCCGTCCGCGCTTCGCGGTCTTGCGGGACGCGCGATGCGCGCTCGGGCCAACTGAGCTCGGCTATTTCGGACCGGAGCGCGTGATGCTCACGCAAATCTGCGCCAATCAGCTCTGAACGGCGTTGCATGCGAAATCCGACCCGCGACGACGACGACCGTCGCGGGACTTCGTTCACCGGCGCATGCCCTGTGGCCAGCGTCGCCGCCGATCGAATCAGCCGGCCGCCGATGTCGTCGACGGACCTCGTATCCCCTTGAAACTGGTCGTAATTCCCTCGTGGTCGGGGCGCTAGATCGCGCCGCCGGAGAGCCAGCGCGCCCCGCGCTGGTAGAGAGCTTCGACCTGTGGCCCGGTCAGGCCTGGCATGTCAGGTTTGACCTGATAGCCGATGCGGCTCTGCAGATAGGCCAGATGCCGGTAGCCTTCCGGGAAACGGTTGAGCAAATTGACATCGAGGGTGAGTTGGGCGTCGGGGGCGACCGGGTCGAGACGATCCTTCTCGTAGATCGGCTGCCGCAGCGTCAATCCCCATTGTTTCCCGCGCTTTTCGAGAAAATCGTAGAAACGTCCAGTGCAGACGACGTCGCAAAGAACGCCATCGACCTCGGCGCGCTGATTGATCGTCATTTTGGTCTGCGCAATGGCGCGATTTCCCGCGATGTCGATCGCGGCGCCGCCGAGAAAATGCAGAATCCGGACGCCTCTTTCGAAGCCGGCGCGACTGACTTTGATGAACTCGTCCGCGCTGCCCTGGAACCAGGTCGCCATCATGCGCCCATCGTCATGCCAGAGGCTACGGAATCGTTCCCAGTCGCCGGCATCCCGCCACAGCGCCCAGTTTTCAATGAGGTCGCGAATGGCGAGGCGATCCATCAGTTGGTCGTCCATTGATCCCACCTTTGGCTCGGAAAGCGCATTGCCGCGGCGCGCGCAGGGCGATCGAGAGGCAGCCAGCATCCCGCGCCGGACCGAAATGGCGCTAATTTCGCCTTCCCGACGCGGCGACCTCATATTTTTCTTGGCTAATTGCCGCGTCATCCTATATGACATTCCTGTGGCGCGCGACCGAGAGGTTCCGCGCCGCGAATTTTTGTGGCCGGGCGCATCGGGCTTTGAAGAGGCCGCGCCGGGGCCGCGAAAGCGAATTTCTCCATGGAAAACGAAGAATGGCCAATCCGTTCGAATTCATGCAGCAGGTGCGCTCCGAGGCCTCGAAGGTCATCTGGCCGACGCGGCGCGAGACGTTGATCACCACCGGCATGGTCCTGCTGATGGTCGTGTTCGCGAGCCTGTTTTTCGTGACGGTCGACTCTGCGCTGCATTATCTCGTCGGATTGGTGCTGGGAATTGGCCGACATGGCTGAAGCGACGCTTTTCTCTGATCCGGCTGCGCGGCGCCGCCCCGCCGCGCGCCGCTCTGGACTATTGTTTGGGATGCCGACATGAGCATGCGCTGGTATATCGTCCACGCCTATTCGAATTTCGAAAAAAAGGTCGCCGAATCGATCAAAGAACAGGCGGCGCAGCGTGGTCTGGCTGAGAAATTCACCGAGATCATGGTGCCGACCGAGCAGGTCGTCGAAGTCAGGCGCGGCCGCAAGGTCAGTTCCGAACGCAAGTTCTTCCCCGGCTACGTCCTGGTGAAGTGCGATCTGACCGACGACGTCTATCACCTCATCAAGAACACCCCGAAGGTGACCGGATTCCTCGGCGCCGACAAGAAGCCGATGGCCATTCCCGACAATGAGGCCGAGCGCATCAAGGGACAGGTCGCCGACGGCGTCGAGCGTCCGAAGCCCTCGATCCGATTCGAAATCGGCGAGCAGGTGCGCGTGGCCGACGGCCCGTTCGCTTCGTTCAACGGCACGGTCGAGGAGATCGACGAAGCGCGTTCGCGCGTCAAGGTCGCCGTTTCCATCTTCGGGCGCGCGACGCCGGTCGATCTGGAATTTGGTCAGGTCGAGAAAACCTGACCGGCTTCAGTAGCGCCAGCGCTGCGCCTTGGCGACGAGGAAGTCGCGAAACGCCTGGACGCGGGCGACATTCTTCATTTCCTCGGCATAGACGAGATAGCATTCCATTTCCGGCATATCGGCCTGCGGCAGCAGACGAACGACGCCGGAATCGGGCGTCACGCAATAGTCCGGCAGCACGGCGATGCCGACGCCCTGTTCGACAGCGCGCGTGATCGCGCCCAGATTGTTGCCGGCGATATGCGGCGTGCGCGGGTTGCGCGCGTCGCGCCCAACCGTCAGCAGTGAATTCAAATTGTAAAGGATATGGCTCGCCGTCGGCGTCACGAAGGCGAGCAGGCGATGCGCGTCGAGGTCGCCGATCGAGCGCGGCTGGCCATAACGCCTGAGATATTCGGTCGAGGCATAGGCGTGGAAATGCACGGTGAACAGGCGGCGCCGGATCAGATCGGGCTGCGAGGGTTCGCGCAGGCGCAGGGCGACATCGGCTTCGCGCATGCCGAGGTCGAGATCGTCGTCCGTCAACAGCAATTGCAGCTTGATTTCGGGATAGAGCTCGAGGAACTCGCCAAGGCGCGGCGCCAGCCAATTGGCGCCGAGCCCGAGCGTCGTCGTGACGCGCAATTCGCCGTTCGGCTTTTCGCGGCTGTCGATCAGACGGCTCCTGACCGCCTCCAGCTTGAGCACGACATCCTGCACCGTGCCGAGCAGCAATTCGCCCTGTTCGGTCAGGATCAGGCCGCGGGCGTGCCGGTGAAAGAGCGGCGTGCCCAGGTCTTGTTCGAGCGCGCTGACCTGACGGCTGATCGCCGATTGGCTGAGGCCCAAAGCCTCGCCCGCATGGGTGAAGGAACCGGCGTCGGCGGCGGCCTGAAAAACGCGCAGCTTGTCCCAATCCATCGCTTCCCCCCGCTTGCGCCGCTTTGCCTCTTCCCCTTGTAGGGATGAGGCCTCGCGCGATCAATCGGGGCAAGGCCGCCCGCGCGCAAAACAGGAGCTGCCGAACTTACCCGCGCGTCGAAACCTTCGGAGCCGCCCCGATCATTCCGCCGCGCGCCGCGCCTGCGGCATCGCCGCCAGCCAGCGTTCGGCCTCCAGCGCCGCCATGCAGCCAAGGCCGGCGGCGGTCACCGCCTGACGGAAAATATCGTCGGCGACGTCGCCGGCCGCGAACACGCCTTCGATGCTGGTCGCTGTCGAGCCCGGCGCGGTCTGGACATAGCCGTTCGGCTTCAGCGTCAATTGCCCCCGCGCCAGCTCGCTGGCGGGAGCGTGGCCGATCGCGACGAAAAAGCCCTCGGCGGCGATTTCCTCGCGCGCGCCGGTCTTCAAATTATGCACGCGGGCGCCGGTGACGGCGAGCGGCGCGCCGCCGCCCAGCACTTCCTCGACGGCGCGGTTCCATTTCACCTCGACATTGGCGCGCTGGAACAGGCGATCCTGCAGGATCTTTTCGGCGCGGAACGAATCGCGGCGATGAACAACCGTCACATGCGAGGCGATATTGCTCAGATAAAGCGCCTCCTCGACCGCCGAATTGCCGCCGCCGACGACGATCACCTTCTTGCCGCGGAAGAAAAACCCGTCGCAGGTCGCGCAGGCCGAAACGCCATAGCCCTTGAACGCCTGTTCGCTCGGCAATTCCAGCCATTTCGCCTTGGCGCCCGTCGCCAGAATGATCGTATCGGCGGTCAGGGCGCGGCCGCTGTCGCATTCGATGCGAAACGGCCGCCGGCTGAGATCCAGCTTGGTGACATATTCCGGCTCGATGCGGGCGCCGACATGGGCGGCCTGCGCGCGCATCTGTTCCATCAGCCAGGGGCCCTGGATCGGCGCGGCGAAACCCGGATAATTTTCAACGTCGGTGGTGATCATCAACTGGCCGCCCGGCTCGAAGCCCGACAGCATCAGCGGATCGAGCATGGCGCGCGCCGCATAGACCGCCGCGGTATAGCCGGCCGGACCTGAGCCGATAATCACCACGCGCTCGTGATCGGAGGAATTCAACCCAGACATGGCGCCTCATCGAACGGAAAGCCGGACTTTTGGATAAGTCGGGCGATTGCGTAGTTTTGTTACGCTATATGGGGCGCCAGCCCTTTCCCGGCAACAAAAGCTTGCGTCCGGGAAACGCCGTCCCCGCTATTCCTGCGCCGCGCCGCCAGGGCCGCCATAAAAAAAATGCCCGGCGGATTGCTCCGCCGGGCTCGCCCTAAAGATATCGCCTGGGTTCAGAACTTGTAGTTGACGCCCGCCCTCAAGATATTGATGTCGAGGCCAGCCTTCACGACGTCCGGCGTACCGCCGTAATAGGTTTTGCTGCCGAGCTGCGAAAACAAATATTCGCCCTTCACCGAAATATTGTTGGTGATCGCGTATTCCACGCCGCCGCCAACCGCATAGCCGCTCTGCCAGCTCGAGTTTCCGGGAAAGGTCGCCCCGAGGGTGGCGTCGTTGAAGGCGCCCGCGTGCACGTCGCCGCCCGCATAACCGCCGGCGACATAGAACAGCGTGCGATCATAGGCGTAACCCACCCTCGCCAGGGCCGTGGCGAACGAATCGACTTTCAGCCTATCGGTTGAACCGTCGCCGAAAGTGCGGTTCTGACTGAGGTCCGTCCAGTCAAGCGAACCTTCGACGCCGAGAACCAGTTGGTTAATCTGGTAATTGTAGCCGATCTGGCCGCCGACCATGCCGCCGCTCGGGCTGCCGAACGCGGAGCCGCCGCCGATAAACTGGTTGCCGCGCACATCGGTGAACGCTCCGCCGCCGTTGACGCCGACATAGAAGCCCGTCCAGGTGAAGGGCGGCGCATAATAGGCTGGGGCCGGCGGCGGACCCTTGTGGGTCGGCAGATCGGCGGCGAACGCCGAAGTCGCGACGCTCGCCAGCAGGGCCGCGGTCAAAATCTTGTTCATACCCATCTCCATTTTCATCGCTTGGCCCAGAACGTGCGACATCGATCGTTCGGGCCCCAAAACACTCACCGGCATGGATGGTTCCGTATCGAAACCGCTTTTGGCCTCACGGGAGCATTCCGGCCCCGCCAGCGTGAAAAGATGTATAGCGATGAACTTGGCGAAAGTCTGTTGCGGATGGGTCACTGATGGGTGAGCCAATATGGCCAAAATCTGGCAATTATTGGCAAGTAGTGAGGTAGCAAATTTAGATGATGTTCTTCCCCACTGCGCCGCAACAAGCCTGAGAAACTGCGGTGTATATTAAATATTTATCTTTCGTCGTCACAATGTATCTAGGTAAATAAAGTATTTATTCAAATTGTAAGCTATCATTTTTTCTGCGCACGGATTCGTGAGGAGGGAAAATGACTATCGTGAATCACCGACGACGACCACGGCCGGTTTCGCTAAAGAGTTCGCGCGGCGCGGGCGACATAAAGGGCGGTCAATGACCGCGTCGATCAGAAACTAGTCCGCGCTCGGCAGACGCCGAATGGTGAATTCGATGCGCCCGTCCGCCAATTCACGCCAGAATTCGATTTCGGTCATGTAGGCGGCCTTGGGATAGAGGTCGAACCATTCCAGCGCTTTCTCGCGCGCCTCGGGCCTTGGCAGGCAATAGGTCTCGCGCCGCCATATATCTTCGGCCTGACGCAAGGCCGGGCGCTGGGCGCGGCGATGCGCCGCGCGCTCGGCGATATTTCGCGGCTTTTTGCGCTCGATTCCCATAGCTTTCGTTCCTCGCGCGCCTTGACCATAGCGTGGCGGCGCGGGGAAAGGGAGTCGCGATTGACCGCGGAGGAGAAAGCCGGGCTTTCGGCGCCTTCGTGGTTAAGCGGCCGGCTCCTTCAGGCGCTCTTGACGATCCCCAGGGCGCGCAGCGGGCGCCCATCGATGCAGGCGAGCCCAAGCCCGATGAGGGCGAGGCCGATGAAATGCCTCGCCTCGAGATGTTCGTGCAGGACAAGAGCGCCAAGCGCGATCGAACTCACCGGCGCCAGAAGCGTGACGAGCACGACATTGGTCGCCCCTGCGCCGGCGAGGATGCGAAAATAGAGGATATAGGCGAAGGCGGTCGAGAGCGCCGCGAGCCCGACGATCGCCGCCACAGCGTCAACGCCCGGCATCGGCAGCGTCCAGGGGCGATCGACGACAAGCGCGATCGGGATCAGCATCAGGCTCGATGCGGTAACCTGCCCCGTCGCGGTGGCGATCGGATTGATCCCGAGACGGCGAAAGCGCCGGCCGAATACGCTGGCGAAGGCGTAGCTCACCGCCGCGCCCAGGATCGCTAGCTCGGCCATCAAGCCGCCGCCGAGCCCCGCGACAAGCTGCGGGCCGATCATGCCGGCGACGCCGACGAGGCCGCATAAAGCGCCGACCAGCCGCTGCGGGGTCAATCGCTCGTCCTGGGTGAGGAAATGGCCGACGATCACGGTAAACAGCGGCGTCGTCGCATTGAGGATCGAAGCGAGGCCGCTGGCGAGCTGCGTCTGGCCGAAGGCGATCAGGCTGAACGGGATGACATTGTTGGTGAGTCCCATGATGAAGAAGGCGGTCATCGCGGCGCGTCCCTTCGGCATCGCGACGCCGAGCGCCGGCGCGGCCAACCATAGGATCGCCGCGGCGAGCGCTACCCGCAGCGCGACGATCGTCAGGGGCGGCAATTGCTTGACCGCGACGCCGACGAAAAAGAACGAGCCGCCCCACACAAGCGCAAGCAGGAGCATCATTGCCCATTCGAGGGCGGTCATCGTCTTGCTGGTTTGATCGGTCATGACGGCTCCGGGCAGGCAACCTACCGATCCCGGCAAATTGCGTCCCTCCGGTTCTTGCTGCGACGGCGCCCGGCGGCGCTTCAATCGCCTCTCGGTTCAGGCGCGGCGACCGGCGGAAAACGCGCCATCGCCTCGAGATCGTCGAGCGGGATCGTGTTGCGCATGTAGAGGCGCGACGCGTCCCGATAGGGCTGGAAATCCCAGGAATGGACTTCGCCCTTGGTCAACGCGGAATCGACGATGCGCCGGCGGCGTTGGCTTTCGCGCACGCGCGCGTCGAGCGCCGCCAGATCCCATCGCTGCGCGACATCCGTTTTGAACGCGGCGACGCGTTCCGCCTGCACGTTCTGCGCGGCGAGATTGTCGCGCTCGCCGGGGTCGGTGGAAAGATCGTAGAGCTGATCGGGATCGGGCGGCGAATGGATGAATTTCCAGACGCCGCGGCGGATCATCACCATCGGCGCGATCGCCCCCTCGGCGAGATATTCGCCGATGACTTCATCGTGGCCGCCTTCGCCGGTGAGATGGCCGATCAGGCTGCGCCCGTCGATCGTTCCGACAAGCGCCTTGCTGTCGCCGCCCGCCAGATTGACGAGCGTCGGCAATACATCGACCAGCGAAACGCTCGCCGAAACGCGCCGTGCCGCAAATCTCTCAGGCGCGGATATTACCAGCGGGACCCTCGCGCCGCCTTCAAAGAAATTCATCTTGAACCACAGCCCGCGCTCGCCCAGCATTTCGCCGTGATCGCTGAGGAAAACGACGATCGTGTCCTCAGCGAGCCTGGTCGCCCTGAGCGCCTCCATCAGCCGTCCGAGATTGTCGTCGACATAGGAGATCGCGCCGTAATAGGCGTGGCGTGCATTGCGGATTTGGCCCTCGGTGATCTCCTGCGCGTCCATCGCGCAGACATGGCGCAGGCGCAGCGAATGCGGATCGAGGCTTTCGCGCGCGATCGCCGCCCCCGGCATGTCGATGTCCTCGTCGCGATAGAGGTTCCAGTAGCGCTCAGGGATCGCGAAAGGATCATGCGGATGGGTCAGCGAGGCGACGAGCAGGAAGGGACGCTTGTCATGGGAGCGGACGATTTCGTAAAGCGCGCGTTCGGCGGTGAAGACGACTTCGTCGTCGAAATCGAGCTGATTGGTGCGCACGCAGAGGCCCGCCTCGATCACCGAACTCATATTATGGTACCAGCTTGGCCGCTCGCGCGGATGATCCCAATCGGGCGTCCAGCCGTAATCGGCCGGATAAATGTCGGTGGTCAGGCGCTCCTCGAATCCATGCAATTGGTCGGGGCCGCAGAAATGCATCTTGCCCGACAGGACCGTGCGATAGCCGAGATTGCGTAGGTAATGCGCATAGGTCGGAATGTCGGCGCGAAATTCGGCGGCATTGTCATAAACGCCGGAATTGGAGGGCAGGCGGCCGGTCATGAACACGGCGCGCGAAGGCGAACAGAGCGGGCTGTTGCAATAGGCGCTGTCGAAGACGACGCCGCTGCGGGCGAGAGCCGCAATATGCGGCGCCTTGACCAGCCGATGTCCGTGAATCGGCAGGAAAGCGGGCGCCAACTGGTCGACCATCACGATGAGGATATTGGGCTGCCTGTCGGCCATTATGATGAAGCTCCGTTATGACCCAGCGGCTTCGCGCCGCTGCGTCCGGCCTGAAGAGTCCTCACTTCGCGGCAAGGACGCGCGCCCATTCCTTTTCAATGAGCGGCGCCAGAGCGGCGTCGACGGCGCCGGTCGGGAAAAGCCGCTTCAATATATCCTCGGCGCCCGCGTCTTCGCCGCTTGAAAGCCCGGTCGCGCGCGCGTCGCGCGCGGCAATGTCGGGCCGCAGCAGGAAGTCGAGCAGAGCGTAGCTTTCCGCCAGATGCGGCGCATCCCTGGGGATTGCAAAAGCATCGAACGACATCGGTGCGCCTTCCCTGGGCGCCACGAAGCGAATGTCGACGTTGCGCCCACCCTGTTTGGCGCGTGCGATCGCCAGCGCCGCGTCGTCGGCGCGCCCGACACTGAGACAGGCGGAGCCATTGGCCAGCGCGCCGACATAGTCGCGTACGCCGAAGGCGCGCACGCGCGTTTTGACGCGAAGCAGCAGTTCGCTCGCCCGCTTGACGTCAATTGCCGTCAGCCTGCCGGGATTGGCGTTCATAAACCGCCATGCCGCCATGAAAAGATCGTCGCGGCCGTTCGGCGTCGCGATGCCGCAATCGGCGAGCTTGCGCGCCTGTTCGGGTGCGAAAATCGCGCCCCATGAATTCAGCGCCGGCCCCAGGCGCTTGGGCGCCATGTCGGCGTCATACAGCAGCCCCGTCGCGAACCACATATAGGCGACGCCAAAAGAACCGCCGGCATCATAGGCGGCGAGCTTGGCGGCGACGGCGGGCGAGAGGCTGGACGCATGCGGCAATCGCGCACGATCCAGCTTCTGCAGCGCGCCGGCGGCGATTTCCTGCCGCAGGACGGGGCCAGGCAGCACGACCAGATCATAGGGCCCCTCGCGCAGCTTGTCGGGAATCGATTCAGGGGCGTCATAGGCGTCATAGGCGATCTGCAGCCCACTCTCCTTTTGGAATTCATCGAGCGCCTCCTGGTCGAAATAATCGGCGAAGGCGAGCAGGCGCAGGAATGTCGGTTTCGGCTTCGGCGGCGGCGCGAAGGGCGAATCGGCGGCGGCCGGCGCCAGCAGCGCGAGCGAGCCAAAGGCGATGATGGCGGAAAGACGTAACATCACGACGCGGCGCCGATCGCCCGCGGGCGTCGGACCGGGACAGCGCTATCGCAGCGACAGGTCTTCGCGCCTGGCGATCGCCAGCATCGCCGCGCCCGTCGCGTCGTCATCGACTTTGCCCGCGAGCGCATCGCGCCTTCCGTCCTAATCGGTCGTCTCCCCGCTGGCGAAAAGGGTAACGGCCGCGCCCATGGCTGTCCACTCCTTGACCGAGTTCATGACATGAGACGATAACCGCGGGCGGATTTCCTCTCGCGCACACGCTCCGCCATGCAATCAATGAGGCGCTGTCGCCAAACGCGCCGGCCGTCCGCGCCTTTGGCCCGTCGTCCTATCGGCCGCCCCGCGCGACATTGTCCAGCCGCGCCAGCGCGGAATCCAGCGTCGAATCATGCTTGGCGAAGCAGAAACGCACGACGGTGCGGATCGCTTCTTTGGCGTAGAAGGCCGAGACCGGAATGGCGGCGACGCCATGGTCCTCGACCAGCCATTTGCAGAACGCGACATCGTCGTCGCGCCCGAGCGCCGCTATGTCGATATTGACGAAATAAGTGCCGGCGCTCGGCAGCACGTCGAAGCCGCGCGCGACCAATCCGGCGCTGAAACGGTCGCGGCTGCGCTGAAAGGCGGCGCGCATGTCGGCGAAATAGGCATCGTCCTTCATCAGGCCATAGGCGACGGCGCTTTGCAGATTGGGCGGCGTCGTGAAGGTGATGAACTGATGCGCTCTGGCGATGACGCGCATGATGGCCGGCGCAGCGCAGACCAGCCCGACCTTCCATCCGGTGAGTGAGAAAATCTTGCCCGCCGAGCCGATTTTCACACAGCGCTCGCGCATGCCCTCGATTCCCATCAGCGGGACATGGGCGCGGCCGTCGAAAATGACATGTTCCCAGACTTCGTCGCAGAGTGCGATCACGTCATATTTAACGCAATACCGAGCGAGCAGCGCCAGCGCTTGGCCGTCATAGACGACGCCCGCCGGATTGAGCGGATTGTTGAAAAGGACGACGCGGGTGCGCGGGGAAAAGGCGGCGGCGAGGTCCGCTTCCTCAATGGTCCAATGGGGCGGCTTCAACGTGACGAATTTGGCGACGCCGCCGGCGCGCCGGACCAGAGGCAGATAGGCGTCGTACATCGGCTGGAACAGCACGACCTCGTCGCCGGGCTGCAACAGCGCCAGAAGCGCGCCGGCCAGCGCCTCGGTCGCCCCTGACGTGACCATGATCTCAGCGCCGGGATCGAAATCGAGCCCCTGGAAGCGTTTGTAATGGGCGGCGATCGCCTCGCGCAATTCGGGCAGTCCCATCATCGGCGGATATTGGTTCCAACCTGACAGGACCGCCTCCGCCGCCTTCGCCCGCACGTCGGCCGGGCCGGGATCGTCGGGAAACCCCTGGCCGAGATTGACCGCCTGGCGTTCGCGCGCGAGCCGCGACATCACTTCAAAGACACTGGTGCCGATATCGGCGAAGATCGGATTCATTCGGCTTTCCGTTCAGTTTTTGCAAAAAGCCTATTAGCACCGACGGCGAAACGCCAGAAGCCGTCTCTCTTCGGACGCGGCGCCGATTGCAGGGCTGTCCGGGGACAGAATTCGGTTGCATTACTCCGCCTTTTCCAGCCCCAACTCGTCATGCCCGGCCTTGTGCCGGGCATCCACGCCGGGAGGCCGTCACAAACTTCAAAAGTTGCTTGCAACGGCGCCGCGTGCGGACGAATGCTACGCATTCGCCTTGGGATGACCGGGACAAGCCCGGCCATGACGTCGAAGGATCGCGCACCGCTTATATGAATGTCCGTTTCCACGACCTCTCATCATCCCCGGATAGCGCGGCGCCGATTGCGCCGCGCGCACGCGCGTGAGAGGTAGAGCGCATGAGAACCGCCTCGCCGCCGATCGAATGCCGCAGCGTGCTCGCGCTCGGCGGCGCTCGCTCGGGCAAGAGCCGCTATGCCCTCGCGCTTGCCGAAGCGACGGCGCATGAGCGCCTGTATCTGGCGACGGGATCGGCGGGCGATGAGGAAATGGCTGCGCGTATCGCTAACCATAAAGCCGAGCGCGGCGCAGGCTGGTCGACGCTGGAGGAGCCGCTTGCGCTTTGCGCGGCGCTGGAGGCGAATGCGCGCGCGGAGCGCGTGATTCTCGTCGATTGCCTCACCTTCTGGCTCGCCAATGCGATGTTCGCCGGGCTCGATCCGCGGGCTGAGACGAAGCGCCTTTGCGCGGCGATCGCGACGCTCGCCGGCCCGGCCGTTTTCGTTTCCAACGAAGTCGGCGCCGGTCTCGTGCCGGAGAGCAGGCTTGGGCGTGAATTTCGCGACTGTCAGGGCAGGCTCAATCAGGACGTCGCTGAAGTCTGCGACGCCGTCGTGTTTGTCGCAGCCGGTTTGCCCACCTTACTTAAGCCGTCATCTCAGCCACATTTTGCGTTGCGCTGATGCGAGTCTGCACTAGCGACTCAATATGAGCTTGCGATACAAAGAATCATGCTGCGTCTCTTTCAGAGTCGACCGCCGAGCGCTCCGGTTGCGCATCTCGACATCGCCGATAGCGGCGCGACCTATCGCGTCGCGCTGAAGCGGTTGACGAGCGCGCGGCGCTTTACCCTGCGCGTGCGCGGCGCGACGCGCGACGTCGTTTTGACCATGCCGGCGCGCAGCTCATTGAAATCGGCGCGCGAATTCGCCGAGCGCCATGCGGCGTGGATCGGCGCGCGCCTGGCGCGGTTGCCGCGACCGGTAACCTTCGAGCCGCATTCGGCCGCCCCTCTGCGCGGAATCGATCATCGAATCGTCCATCGTCCGGGCGCGCGTGGCGTGGTCTGGGTCGAGCGCGACGAGACAGGACCGACGATCTGCGTCGCTGGCGATCTCGCTCATGTCGCGCGCCGTGTCGCCGATTTTCTCAAGCGCGAGGCGCGCCGCGATCTTGAAGCGGCCGTCGCGCGCTATTCCACGGCGCTTGGCGTCGAAGCGCGGCGCATCACTCTGCGCGACACCACCAGCCGCTGGGGCTCGTGCTCGTCGACCGGCGCGCTCAATTTCTCCTGGCGGTTGATTCTCGCGCCGTCTTTTGTGCTGGATTATCTCGCCGCCCATGAGGTCGCCCATTTTGTCCACATGAATCATTCACCCGCTTTCTGGAAAATAACGCGGCGGCTGTTTCCGGAAACCGATCGCGCGGAGGAATGGCTCAAGAATCACGGCGCGGACCTGCATCGCTTCGGCGCCAAGAAGGCTTAGATTTGGTTGGAATCGTTGGCGTAGGGACGGAGGGCGTTCGAGAGAGTTGAGTTCAGTTTCCTTCCGCGCAAAATTGGCCGCCAAGAGATCAATGAAGGTTTGCCGCCAAGCGTAGCGGCGCGCTTCTACGTCAACTCAAATGCATAACGCCGCTAAAGCCCCTCGATCGCCGCCATCAGCAAAGCCAGATCTTCGGGTCGCGACAGGCGGTGGTCGCCGTCCTTGACCAGCGTCAGCGTCACCGGATCGCCCGCGATATGCTCGACCAGAGTCATGACATGGGAATAGGGCACATCCTCGTCCTGCATGCCCTGCAGGATGCGCACTGGACAATGCGTGCGGATCGCGCCGCCAAGCAGCAAATGCCTCCGGCCGTCTTCGATCAGCGCTTTGGTGATCGGATATGGCTCGGACGAATAGGGCGACTGCCGCGCCCAGGCGCCCTCTTCCATAATCGCCCGGCGCACCGCGGCCGACGCGCTTTTCCAGATCAACGCTTCGGTAAAGTCGACCGCCGGCGCGATGAGAGCCATGCCGGCGAGGCGCGCGCTCTCGTCAGCCTGTCCCAAGGCGCGCGCGACGAGCAGAGCGAGATAGCCGCCCATCGACGAGCCGACCAGGATTTGCGGGCCGGTCGTCGCCGCGCGAACCACAACGAGGCTCTCCTCCAGCCAGCGCGTCACCGTGCCCTCTTCGAAGCGCCCACCCGATTCGCCATGGCCCGAATAATCAAAGCGCAACAGCGCTCGGCCTGATTTCATGCAATAATCGTCCAGCGCGGTTGCCTTGGTCGAGCCCATGTCGGATTTGAAGCCGCTGAGCCAGACAAGCCCGGCGCGATCCGGCTCTTGCGCAGCCCGGCGTCGAAAGGCGATGCGGCGGGCCTGATCGCCCGCGCCAACATCGAGGAATTGCAGTTCGCCGTCGCTCAAACCTAATCTACCCCCATGATTCGTTTTTCGCCTCAAGCGTACACAGCCCCTTCCCCCCTTGCGGGGGAAGGTGGCCCGACGAAGTCGGGTCGCGGACGAATGCTTGGCATTCGCCTTGGGATGAGGGGTGTCGAGCGAAGCGAGACGGCTTCTTCGATGACCGTTACAAAGCCGTCTCGCTTCGCTCGACCACCCCTCATCCCAAGGCGAATGCGTAGCATTCGTCCGCGTCATGCTTCGCATGACACCTTCCCCCGCAAGGGGGGAAGGGCGATAGATAGGCGCCGGCGTAGACATCCTTCGCTCGCGCCCCCGTGTCAACAACCGGGACGCCGATGAGCGCCGCTGATCTGGCTCCCTACGGCGCCGGCGAGCGCGCGTCGCTTGCCGGGCGCACGATCCTGCAGATCATTCCGCGCATCGACGCCGGCGGCGCCGAACGCACGACCATCGACATCGCCGCCGCGCTGGTCGCCGCCGGCGCCCGCGCCTTGGTGGCGTCCGAAGGCGGACGGCTGACCAGCGAATTGCAGGCGGTCGGCGGCCTGCTGGTGCCATTTCCCGCCGCCGCCAAGAATCCCGTCTCGATGCTGCTCAATTCGCGGCGCCTCGCGCGGCTGATCATCGATGAACGCGTCGATATCGTTCACGCCCGCTCGCGCGCCCCCGCCTGGGTTGCGCTGATGGCGTGCCGCATCGCGCGCGTGCCCTTCGTGACGACGTTCCATGGCGCCTATTCCGGACGGTCGGCGCTCAAATTGCGCTATAATTCGGTGATGGCGCGCGGCGACGCCGTGATCGCCAATTCCGAATATACCGCCGGCCTGATCACGCGCTTCTATCCCTGGGCCCGCGCGCGGCTGCGCGTCATCCATCGCGGCGCCGATTTTGCCAAATTCTCCGCCAGCGCGGTCGAGCCCGCGCGGGTCGCGCGGCTGCGCAAGGCCTGGGAGGTCGCACCCGACGAGCGAATCGTGCTGGTCGCTGCGCGCCTGACCGCCTGGAAGGGTCAGAAAGTGCTGATCGAAGCGGCGCGCCGGCTGAAAGAGCGCGGACTCGAAGGCGTTCGCTATATTTTGGCTGGCGATCCGCAGGGGCGCGGCGGTTACGTGAAGGAGCTCGATGCGCTGATCGCCAAGGCGGGGCTGAAGGGGATCGCCGCCCGCGTCGGCCATTGCGCCGACATGCCGGCCGCCTTCCTCGCCGCTTCCGTCGTCGCCGTTCCCTCGACCGAACCGGAGGCGTTCGGACGCGCCGCCGTGGAGGCGCAGGCGATGGGCGCGCTCGTCGTCGTCTCCGATCTCGGCGCCGTGCCTGAAACCGTTCTCAGCCCGCCGCAGACCGCACCTGACGCGCGCACCGGCTGGCGCGTGAAAGCGGGCGATGCCGAAGCGCTGGCCGACGCTTTGCACAACGCCTTGACCCTCGGCGCCTCCGCGCGCGAAGCGATGGCGCGCCGCGCCCGCGTCCATGTCGAGGGTCAATTCTCGCTGGAGCGGATGACGCGGGAGACGCTGCGGGTCTATGTGGAGATGATGAGGAAATAGGGGCGACGGTCTCGCTGTTAAACTCAGCTTCTCCGGCGCCTGGACGGAGAATGCTCAAGAGGGTTGAGACCGGATTCCTGCATTGATTTCTTGGGCGGAGCAACGCGCGGAAGGAGATTGAAGTCAAGGACAAAAGCGTAGCTTTTGCCACCCATAGCAGTCAGCTTGCTGACTGCGTAAGCTTGTCAGCAATGGCGGCGGTGCGCTTCGCGCATCCTTGAGTTCAATCTCCTTCCGCGCAAAATGGCCGCCAAGAGATCAATGAAGGATTGTCGCCGAACGATGCGGCGTGCTCCCGCGTCAAATCAAATGCAAAATGCTCCAATGCGATGTCATCATCATCCCGTAATCGTCATAGGCTTTACTTAAGCCTTGCCCGCAAACCGGAGCGGCGCCAGGCTGGCGATGCTTGCTCCATCGCGACCTTTTCCGGCTCATCGAGGACCAATCATGGCCATTACCCGTCAAGTCATCACGTCGCTTCAGCGTGATGGAACCGACATGCTCGGCACCAAGAATGTGGCGATCAAGATCGTCGATGAAAGCATCGTCTCAGGGTCGCTGCTGACCGTCGAAAGCAACCATTTTTGCGTGCTGAAATCGCGCGGCGCGGTGCTCAACGTTTACGAGACCGGCCAGTATGCGCTGACCACGCCCGACAAGCCCCTGGTCGGCTCGATCGTCCAGGGCTTTTTCGGCGGCACGTCGCCATGGGTCTATGAAGTCATCTATGTCAATCGCGCCAAGCTGCTGGTCAGCAATCGCGGCGTCGCCACCAGCGCCGAAATGGCGGAGATGGCCTATCAGGTCGATTATTACATCCATGTCGACACGCGCGAAGCCGCGCTCGATCTCATCACCCATCTGCCGTTCAACGGCCAGGTCATCGATACGCGCGAGATCGCCGATTACGCCGGACCGGCGATCGAGCAGGCGATCAATCAGGTCGTCCAGGTCACCAAGATGGAGCACATCAATGAACGCATCGGCGAGATCCGCGAGGGGGTGAAGTCGCATCTGACCGACTTCCTCAAAACTTACGGCATCATGCTCAATGACCTGAAAATCCTGGTGCTGCCGAAGGACGACCGTATGCGCGAACTGATTTCGCTGCAGGCGATCGGGCTCACGCCGATTGAATCGGTGCGCTATTATCTTGCGCTGCGCATGGCGGAGAAGGGTCTGGTCTCGGCGCCCAACGCCGCGGTAGGTGCGCCGTTCCAGATCGGCGGCCAGCAGCCGGTCGGCTTTTATCCGGTCGGGCACGAGGCCGGTCTGACGGGGCCAAACTAGTGGCGACCTCTCTCTTCTACGACCTTGGCCCGCTGGAGGAGATCGCGGTCAATCTCTTCCACGGCTGGGGCTATAATTTCTACCGCCTCGAAAACCAGTTGCGCGCCGACGACCTCGTCATCCGCAACCAGGTCTGTTCACTGCTCGGCATGGCGCGCGGCCAGGTCGAGGCGGCCGAAAGCGCCTATCGCCGCGCCTTCCTGCCGCCGCCGAGCCGCGAGAAGCCGCGCCAGGATCCGGAGGCGATCGCCAATGCGCAGGCGTTGGAGCGGTTGTCGCAGGCGATCGGCGCGCTGGAGGGACAAATCCGCGCGCAGCCCGTTCCCGAGAACGATCGGATGACGCAACGCTACCGCCAGGAGGCGCCGACGCTGCAGAAGCTTCTCGAATGCGACATGCGCCTCACCGGCCAGGCCGAGACGCTGCGCGCGATGCTCGATCGCAAGGATGGCGCCTGGATGATAGGGAAATCGTCCGATATCCAGGATGGGCTGAAGGCGATCGAGGAAACATTGCGCAATCGCAAGGCGGCGCTGTTCGTTTGAGGGCGTTAGCGAAGGGTCGCGCCGCCCCTCATCCGGCGCTTCGCGCCACCTTGTAACAGCGACCTCTGCTATGACGAGCCTATTCCGTGAGGAATGTCCTGCCCCGGGCGGCCACCCGGGGCAGGAGGGTCGGTCGTCGGATCGTCACCACCTGA
>DATBZF010000143.1:0-5375 GCA_036513315.1 Roseiarcus sp. | reverse complement strand
GTCGGATTCGGACTGGGCGCCGAGTTCGGGCACGTTGACGCCGAGGTCCTTGCCGGCCTTGCGGGCGCCGGCCAGCACGATCTGCCAGTAGAACGATGTGGTGTCCTTGACGATGATCGGAATGGTCGGCGTATCGGCGGCAAGGCTGGGCGCGCTGAAGGCGGCGAGCGAGACGAGCGCGGTGGCGATGAGTAGCTTCTTCATGGGTTCCCTCCAGGGATAGAGCGGGTTTGCTCGGGTCTTGAGAATTGATCGTTCCGGTTGACCGGAATTGGCTTCTTGGGACGACATGACGTCATCCGGCGGCGGCGAGGGCAGCCTCCAGACGCGGTTGCGGCAGGGTGATTCCGCTGGCGAGCTTCAGGTCGATCAGGCCGCCGAAGCGGCGGCGTTTCTTGGCCTCGTGATTGGTGAAAATATCGGCGAGATAATGGTTGAGAAACGGATTCATGAACCGCTCGAGGACCGCGCTGCGATAGGCCTGCGCCTCCTGGCCGAGGCCGATCCCGGCGAACACCGGCAGCACTTCGCGATCGTAGAGATCGTCAAGATCGGCCCGCACGGCGGGCTCCGCGAGCAGGGCGCGCACGGTGACGGATTTGTCCTGGCCTCGCGCGGCCCAGCCTTGCGCCAGCCAGCTATGGCCGAGATTGAGGATGAAAAGTTTCAGCCGCTCATAGCGCGCGAGATCGTCAGTGAGGATGACAGCGGCGTGAACGCAAGGCATTTCAAGCCGCGGCTGGCGCTCGACCGCCCATAAAGCATAGGGCTCGGCGACGGCGCCGGCGGGCTCGAGCGGTTCCGAGACGATGCGGTCGACCAGCGAATTCACCCAGAGGCACGCTTCGCCAGCCCATCGCAGAAAGGCTTCCTCGAGTCGCCATCCCGTGGCGATGTCGAGGACGATCGCTTTCAGTTTGTCGCCATTGCCGACGATCAGTTCGCAGGGCAGCAAGGTGAGCGGCGCGCGCTCCTTGCGAAAACGGGCGATGAGCAGCTTGGTCAGCTTGGCGGGGAAAGAGCGGGGGACAGGGCCGTCGAGGCGATCGGCAGGATCAAGCTCATAGCCGCGGTCGCCGGTATTCGAAATCACCCAGCGCGCCTCATCGACGAACAAGGCCTCGAGCGCCTCCCATTCGAGATTGGCGTCGATGCCGCGGCCGATGCTGGAGACCTCCACCCATTCGTCGATGGTCTTGCCATGCGCCAGGCCGCGGACATGCACAGAATAGGGGCGCGCTCCATTGAAGAACGCCAGCCGCCGACGACTATCGGGCGAGGATGTCGTCTGCACCACCGCGATTTTTCCCGCCGCCTCGCCCTTGGCCAAAGCCTCGCTGACGAACAGGTCGGCATGCGCCTGAAGAAAGCGGCTGGTCCCGAACTGGAGAATGGGGAAGGGCATGGCGCGCCTAAATCTCGATGATCGCTTTGATGACGCCGCTCTCGGGTTTCATCCACACAGGAAACATAGCGGGCGCGTCGTCCAGGGATGCGCGATGGGTGTTGAGCGCGTCGGTCGGAATGCGTCCCGCCCGCAGCGCCGCCAGGACTTCGTCGAAATCTTGCCGCGTCGCATTGCGGCTGCTGAGCAATGTCGTCTCGCGCTTATGAAATTCCGGATCAGAGAAGGAGATGGTGTCGCGCACGATGCTGACCAGGACATAAGCGCCGCCATGGGCGACATAATCGAAGCCGGCGTTCATCGCCTTGCCGCTGCCGGTGGCGTCGAAGACGCAATCGAAAAACTCTTCGCCCGTCAGGCGGGAAAGCTCAGCTTTCACGTCGGCGCCGGCGGGCAGGCCATGCTCGACGCCGATTTCGCGCCGACAAAAATCGAGGCGATCCTCGCGCGTGTCGAGCGCGGCGACGCTGGCGCCATGCAGCCTGGCGAAAATCATGCAGGCGATGCCGATCGGCCCGGCGCCGACGACGAGAACGCGGCTCGCCGGCTTCAGCGCGCCGCGGCGAACGGCATGCGCGCCGATGGCGAGAAATTCGACCATCGCCGCCTGATCGAGCGTGACGCCGTCAGCGGCGACGAGGTTGGCTTCAGGAACACAGACATAATCGGCCATGCCGCCGTCGATATGCACGCCGAGCACGGCGAGGCGCTGACAGCAATTGGTTTTGCCGCGCCGGCAGGCGACGCAGGCGCCGCAGGAAAGATAGGGAATGATCGCAACGCTCTCACCCGGCTTCAGGCGGCTGCCCTCGCCGACTTCGTCGATCAAGCCTGCGAGTTCATGGCCGATGACGCGCGGATATTCGAAATAGGGCTGCGATCCGTCGAATATATGCAGGTCCGTGCCGCAAACGCCGGCGCGGCGCAGCCGGACGCGCGCTTGGCCAGGCTTCAGCATCGGCTTCGGCCGTTCGGCGATGGCGAGTTCGCCTGGCTTGGCGCAGAGCAACGCCCTCATTGCCCGCGCCCCTCGCCCGGCGTCGCCCGACTGGCGGATACGGCTGAGGAACGGGCCCGCCTGCGCCAAAATCTTTCGACCGCACGCGCCATTCCCACCCCATGTTCGCTCTTGTTTATTATGGATAAAAAGGAAACATCTCGAAGCGAGTCAAGCTGTTTTTTATGGGCAAAAAGCGTCGCACGAAAACAGTGCAGAAAGACGTAAGGGGGCCGGCTCCGGCTTATGAGGACAGGAGATAGGCCTGCGCGGTGGTCTCGACGCGGATCCCGGGCGGCCCGACCAACTCATTGACGACGACGGTCGCACGGCTGGGGTAGGGCTCCTTGGCAAAAAACTCTGCGTAGACCTTGTTCATCCCGACCACGTCTTTGGAATCGGTCAGATAGAAAGTGATCTGCGCGACGTCGGAAAGGCTGCCGCCTGCTTCCTTCAGCAGGGCTTCCAGATTGGCGAGAACCTGCCTCGTCTGCGTTTCAATGGGGCCGCCAATGAAATGTCCTGTCTGCAGATCGACGGGAACATTGGTCGCGAAGAAAATATTTCCCGCCACCACCGCCGGGCTGATGGGAAACGAAATCCTGGGCCCGACGGCCTTAATCATATCAATGCTCCAGATGCGGCTTTGAATTTAAAACAGTTTAGTTTTGTATGACAATGAATCAATCCACACTCTAGCATGACGACCCGCGCGTCGTCTTGCCGCCAGCGCATCGGCAGGGTTCGCCCTGCCGCTGGATTTGTTTATTATCGACAAAAAGAAGAGGCGCCGTCGGGCGACTTCGCCGCGAGGTTGGAAACGTCGCCATGAAAACCAATGCGATCTTCAAGCGGACCTATAATGCGTGCCTCGATCTTCTGGCCGCGCGACCGATCGGCGCGCCTTTGGGCTCCGAACCGCGCCTGGCCGCGGAACTCGAGGTCAGCCGCACAACGATCCGCGCGACGCTCGCGGCGTTAAGCGCGCGCGATCTGATCGATGTGGCGGGGCGCGAAAAAACCATCCGGCGCCGCCCCGCTCCGTCAGATTATTATCCCGAGATCGAGACTGAGCCGGTCAGCGACCTCGTCGAAAAGCGGTTCATGCAATGGATCCTGCATGGCGATTGCAAGCCCGGACAGCAGATCAACAGCCTGGAGCTTGCCCGCCAGTTCGGCGTGTCGACTTCCGCGATTCGCGAGTATCTGAACGGCTTCCGCCAATTCGGCCTGCTCGAGCGCCGGCCGAGCGGGAGCTGGATCGTCAAGGGCTTCACCAAGGAATTCGCGCTCGAACTCTCGGAGGTGCGCGAGTTGTTCGAACTGCGCTCGGTGCAAAGATTCGTCGAACTGCCCGACAGCGACGCCGCCTGGCGGTCGTTGGAGGCGATCAAAAGCGATCACCTTTTGTTGAAGGCGGAGATCGAAAAACGGCATGTCGATTTTTCCGCGCTCGACGAACGATTCCACCGCCTGATCAACAATACGTCGCGCAATCGCTTCATGGTCAATTTCTATGCGCTGATCTCGATGATCTTTCACTATCATTATCAATGGAGCAAAATCGGCGAAAAAGAGCGGCATGTCGTGGCGATCGACGAACATCTGAACTATATCGCGGCGTTGAAGAGCCGCGACAGGGAATTGGCGATGGCGCGTTGCCGCGCGCATATGAACACCGCCCGCGCGACGCTGCTGCGCTCGATCGAAACCCACACGCCGGCCTGAAGGCCGCCATCGGGAGGAAAGAAATGGAATATCGCCAGCTCGGCAATTCGGGATTGAAAGTATCGGCCGTCGCTTTGGGCACGATGACGATCGGCGGCGCGGGCGGATTTTCCAAAGTCGGCAATGTCGGCCTCGCCGAGGCGCGGCGGATGGTTGATATCGCGGTCGAGGCCGGCGTCAATCTGATCGACACCGCCAATGTCTATTCGGCCGGCGCGTCCGAGGAAACTGTCGGCGAGATTTTCAACGGCAAACGAAAAGGCGGCGTGCTGCTGGCGACCAAGGCGCGCTTTCCGATGGGCGAGGGCCCCAACGATCGCGGTCTTTCGCGCTGGCATCTGATCCGCGAATGCGAGGCGAGCCTGAAGCGGCTGCAGAGCGATGTCATCGATCTCTATCAGGTGCATCAATGGGACGGGCTGACGCCGCTCGAGGAGACGATGGAGGCGCTCGATTCTTTGGTGCGCCACGGCAAGGTCCGTTACGTCGGCTGCTCCAATTATTCGGGCTGGCACATCATGAAGGCGATGGAGGCGGCGCGCCGCGAGGGGCGCATTCCTTTCGTGTCGCAACAGATCCATTACACTTTGGAGGCGCGCGAAGCCGAATATGAACTGATCCCGATCGCGATCGACCAGAAGCTCGGCGTTCTCGTCTGGAGCCCGATCGCCGGCGGCCTGCTCAGCGGCAAACACCGGCGCGACCAGAAGACGCCCGAGGGGACGCGCCAGTTCGCCGGCTGGCGCGAGCCGCCGATCCGCAATGAGCCCAAGCTGTGGGAAATCGTCGATGCGCTCGTCGCGATCGCCGATCAGCGCGGCGTCTCGGGCGCGCAGGTCGCGCTCGCCTGGCTGCTCGGGCGCCCGGGCGTGACCTCGGTGATTGTCGGGGGGCGCACCGAGGCGCAGATCAAAGACAATCTCGGCGCCGCCGCGTTGAAACTGACGCCGGACGAGCGGGCAAAGCTCGACAGGATCAGCCAGCCGCCGCTGCTCTATCCCTATTGGCATCAGGCGATGGCCGCCAAGGACCGGCTCGGCGCCGCCGATCTCGCGCTGCTCGCGCCGTATCTGGCGGGGTAGGGGAGGCGCGTAGTCCATCGAAGGTCGCGCCGCCCCTCATCCGGCGCTTCGCGCCACCTTGTAACAGCGACCTCTGCTATGACGAGCCTATTCCGTGAGGAATGTCCTGCCCCGGGCGGCCACCCGGGGCAGGAGGGTCGGTCGTCGGATCGTCACCACCTGA
>DATBZF010000142.1:0-52826 GCA_036513315.1 Roseiarcus sp. | reverse complement strand
GGGCTTGTCCCGGCCATCCACGCCGAGCCGCCCCACGCTCCCGTGAACGTCGTGCGCAGCGGCGCCGCGTGGATGGCCGGGACAAGCCCGGCCATGACGGAGGCGCTTGAACCGCCCCGACCGCCCGCTACGCCGCCTTGTATTTCTCCGCATATTGCGAGCGCAGCTCGGCGAACCATGAGGGCTCGACCGGGCGCCACCACATTTTGTCGATCGAAGCGCCGGGATAGGCTTCGCTGAAAATGCCGCGCGCTTTGTCGGACAGAAGCTTGTCGGCGCCTACGCCCGACGGATTGTAGCCGGAGCCCTCAGCGACTTTCGCCGCGCCCTCGGGGGAATGGAGGTAATTGAGGAAAGCATAGGCCTGATCGACATTCTTCGAGGCCTTGCTCAGCGCCCAGCCGTCGACCCAGCCGATCGCGCCCTCTTTCGGCGCCTGGTAGGAAATCGGCTTGCCTGCCTTCTTCAGACTGATCACCGGCCCGTCCCAGGTCTGGCCGATGACGACGCCGTTCGACATCAGGCCGGATTTGGTGTTGTCGGCCGAATCCCAGAATTGCTTGATCCACGCCTTGCGGTCGATCGCCTCCCTCAAAATCACATCGTAGATTTTTTTCATCGACTCTTCGTCCTTGAACGAATCGAGCATGCGATTGGTCGGCAGCTTGCCCGTCCCGTCCATCCACAGGCCGATGCCTAGGAGCAGCGAATGCGGGCGGCCCTGCACCTTGCCCTTGTATTCGTCGTTCCACAGCGTGCCGAAGGAGAGGTCTTCCGGCGCGATTTTGGTCAGATCGTTGCGCCAGGAAATCGCCTCGGTGCCCCAGCAATGCGGCACGTGGTAAAGCTTGCCGTCCCAGGTCCAGTTGGACGTGGAGGCCTTGAGCAGGGAGGGGACGATCAGGTCGAGGTTGACGCGCTTGTCGTCGAGCGGCTGCAGCACGCCGATGTCTTTAAATTGCGGCGCGCGGTCATGCGTCGGCTGGCAGAGATCGAAGCCGGCGCCGCTGGTCGCCTGCAATTTGTTGATCTGCTCCTCGTTCTGCGAGAACGGCGTCGAAGTGACCTTGATGCCGGTGGCTTTTTCAAAATCGGGGATCACCGGATCGGGCAATTCGTCATCCCAGTTGAGGATGCTGAGTTCGCCCGAGGAGGACAGCGCATTGCTGACAATGGCGGGCGACGCCACGGCGCCAAGAGTCACAGCCGCGGTGGATTTCAGGAACGACCGGCGGCTGAAGCCCGCCAGTAGCAGACTATGGGTCGATTTGAACATGAATCTGCCCTCCATTCGCCGCCTCATCGGCCGGCCAAGCCTAGCAAAAATGACGCCAATCCTGTTGTTGACCGCTTGCCGCGCGCAGCTCCGTCACAACAGCGATCCCATCGAAGCTGCCATAGGGATGGACAATCCACAATGGGGCGCAGCGCCGAACGGATCGTGCGCGTGCGGTTGCGAACTCCCACCTATCTCATTGATGACATATGTTGAAACATAATAATCTTATTCATTTAGTAGATTTAATATTTTTATGGCCGAAACGATTCGCCTCAAGCGCGGCTTGACATTCGGTCTCCCGCGGCGCTCCTCGGCGCGCTCCGTCCGACCGCATCATTCACGCTTTCCCGCATCTCTGGCCCATGCCGCGCTACAAACTGACGCTTGAATATGACGGCGCGCCATTCGTCGGCTGGCAGAGACAGGCCAATGGGCTTTCCGTGCAGGAGGCGCTGGAGGCGGCCTTTGTCGCGCTTTGCGGCGTCGCCATCGCCGCCCATGGCGCCGGGCGCACCGACGCGGGCGTCCATGCCAGCGGGCAGGTCGCGCATGTCGATCTGGAAAAGGGCTGGGACGGCCGGCGGCTGCGCGAGGCGCTGAACGCGCATCTTGTCCCCCAGCCGATCGCAGTGCTCAGCGCCGAACTGGTCGCGGCTGAGTTCGACGCGCGCCATTCGGCGCGCATGCGCCATTATCTCTACCGCATCGTCAATCGCCGCGCGCCGCTCACCATCGAGCGCGGCCGCGCCTGGCACGTGAAGCGGGTGCTGGACGCTGAAGCGATGGACGCGGCCGCCCAGGCGCTGATCGGGCGCCACGATTTCTCGACGTTTCGCGATTCGCAATGCCAGGCGGCGAGCCCGGTGCGCACGCTGACAAGCCTCAACGTGAAGCGCAGCGGCGATCTCATCGAATTGCGGGTCAGCGCACTATCGTTCCTGCACCGGCAGGTGCGCTCGATGGTCGGCTCGCTCGAACATGTCGGCGCCGGCTATTGGAGCGCCGGCGATCTCAAAGCGGCGCTGGACGCCGCCGACCGCAGCCGCTGCGGTCAGGTCGCGCCCGCCTGCGGGCTCTATCTGGCGGCTGTGGATTATGCCTGTCATTCCCGCGCAACCGATCCCGACGGATGCGGGTGAAGCTAGCCTGGATTCCGTAGACTCACAAACGAAGTGCAACATCCGTTTAGGATGTTGCCATGGACAAGCAGCGAAAGCCCTATTTCTTCGCGCCGCCGAGCGACAGGCCGGCAAAGCGGGTGTTGAAGCGCGACAGACGGCCGCCGCGATCGAGCAATTGCTGCGAACCGCCGGTCCAGGCCGGATGGGTGTTGGGATCGATGTCGAGATTGAGCGTCGCCCCTTCGGCGCCGTAGGTCGACCTGGTGAAGAATTCCTCGCCATTGGTCATGACGACCTTGATCATGTGATAATTGGGGTGGATATCGGCCTTCATCGTCGCGTCCTTGCAAAACAGATCGGAGCCGCCGGGGGGCCGGCGGCTCGCGTTGGCGCCTGCTATAATGGAGGCGGGCCTGCGACACAAGCGCCGCCGATGGGGGAGGCGACTTGATTTTCGGCTAGAAGTCATAGGTAACCCAGCGGGAAGCCAGGGCAGGAGCGCAGTGAGGAGATGAGTGAACGGTCTGACGCTGGAAACCGGCCCGCCCGCCCATCCCTGGCGGCTCTGCGTCCGCTGCTGCCCTACGCCCTTATTTATCGCGGCCGCATCGCCGGCGCGCTGATCGCCCTTATCGTCGCCTCGGGCGCGACCCTGGTAGTGCCGATCGCGGTGCGCCGGATGATCGACTACGGATTTTCCGAACAGCGCGCGGGGCTGATCCACGCATATTTCATCGCGATGATCGGCGTGGTCGCCGTTCTCGCCCTCGCTTCGGGCCTACGCTATTATTTCGTCATGACGCTCGGCGAGCGGGTGGTCGCCGATCTGCGCGGCGATCTTTTCGCCCATCTGACCCGGCTCGACGCGAGCTTTTTCGATTCCGAGAAGACCGGCGAAATCGTCTCGCGGCTGTCGACTGACACCACCCAGCTCAAATCGACCTTCGGCTCGTCGGCGTCGATCGCCTTGCGCAATTTCTTCATGTTCATCGGCGCGGTGACCATGATGGTCGTCACCAGCCCGAAACTTTCGGCCTATGTGCTGGTCGCGATTCCCGTCATCATCCTGCCGCTCTATGCGGCGGGCCGGGCGGTGCGCGAGCGCTCGCGGGCGGCGCAAGATACGCTGGCCGAGGCCACTGCCTTCGCCACCGAAAGCTTGTCCGCGGTGCGCGTCATGCAGGCCTTCCTCGCAGAACCTGCGAGCGTCGCGCGTTTCCGCCAGGCGGCGCTCGGCGCCTATCAGGCGGCGCGCGCGACAACGCTGTCGCGTTCCCTCGTCACTATCGCCGCGATCTTCCTGTCCTTCGGCAGCGTCGTGCTGGTGCTCTGGCTCGGCGCGCAGGACGTGCTGGCGGGCGCGATGACCGGCGGCGCGCTGTCGCAATTCCTGCTGTTCGCGGTGCTCGCCGCCGGCGCCCTCGGCGAACTCTCGCAAGTATGGAGCGAAGTCTCCGCCGCGGCGGGGGCGGCCGGCCGCATCGCCGAGATTCTCGCGATCGCGCCGAAGATCAAAGCGCCGCTCCATCCCATTGCCTTGCCGTCGCCGCCGCGCGGCGAGATCGCTTTTGCTTCCGTCTCTTTCGCCTATCCCGGCCGGCCCGGCGATCTCGTTTTGAAGAGCCTCAGCCTCAGCGTCGCGCCAGGCGAAGTCGTCGCTATCGTCGGCCCGTCCGGCGCCGGCAAATCGACGCTCTTTCAATTACTGCTGCGCTTCTATGATCCGACCAGCGGAATTGTTTCGCTCGATGGAATTGACATTGCTCAGGCCGATCCGGCCGATCTGCGCGCGCGTATCGCGCTGGTCCCGCAGGACGCAGTGATTTTCGGCGCCAGCATCGCCGACAATATCGCCTATGGGGCGCCAGGCGCGAGCCGTGATGAGATCCGCGCCGCCGCCGAGCGCGCCGCCGCTGACCTTTTCATCAAAGCGCTGCCGCAAGGCTACGACACTTTGATCGGCGAGCGCGGCGTCACTTTGTCGGGCGGCGAGCGGCAGCGGCTGGCGATCGCCCGCGCGATCCTGAAAAACGCGCCGGTGCTACTGCTTGACGAAGCGACTTCCGCGCTCGACGCCGAAAACGAAACTCTCGTGCAGGGCGCGCTCGATGCGCTGATGGCGGGCCGCACCACGCTGGTCATCGCCCATCGCCTGGCCACCATCGTCAACGCTCATCGCATCCTGGTGATGGACGGTGGGCGCATCGTCGAGCAGGGCACGCACCAGACCCTGCTCGCCCAGGGCGGTCTCTACGCGCGCCTTGCGCGCCTGCAATTCGAGACCGGCGCGGCGGCGCTGGAGAGCGAGCGCGACGCGGCGGAGTGAGGGGGGTCGTCATCGCGAGAGAGCGCAGCGATGAAGCGATCCAGACTGGGCTTGAGGCGCCACCGTCAGTCCGCGGCGCGCAGTCGGTCGCAAACCGTTCAGCCCCAAATCACGCCGCCCTCGAAGCGAACAACGGCTCGATCTCGAACTTGATCGTGCAGGATTGATCGTTCGTGGTAACTACTCGCGGTTCTCGGGCGGCGTGCGCCCTCAGACGCGATGCAAAAGACGGGGCCGGGAGGATGTCCTCGGCGACCCTTGGTCTTTCGCGCGGCGGTCTTTACCGAGTGCGCGCGGAACCGCTATCCAAAGAAGCGGCGCGGCCCTCGATCATCTTCGTCGGGCAGGTGCGATCGTCATAGCCGTAATGATTGTCCAGGATCGGCGACGACTTGGAAATGCAGACGGGAACCGAAGTCGCAAAATGCGGCGCCGGTGTTGACGCGCCCGCCAATCCGGCGCCGAACGTCATCGCGAAAGCTATCGTGCCTAACAGAAGCGTCTTCATGAGATGGTCCTCTTCGATCGGTCGATCCGGCTGGGTGGACCGGATGCCACAGTAACTGCCGAAGCAGGCTTCCGTTCCGCATCATCACACGTAAGTGTTGCGGCGTCGCAACGCCGCCGCCGGTAATGATCGAGGGGACGGCAGGGAGCGGACATTTACTGTGCCGCGCGGTATCATCGGCCGGCGATGTTCAGTAGTGAAGGATCAGGTTGGATGTCCAAGGTTCTCGTTTCCGGCGCCAGCATTGCCGGACCGACCCTCGCTTACTGGCTTGGAAAAGGCGGCTTCGAGGTCACGGTCGTTGAGCGTGCCGCAGCGCCGCGTGCGGGCGGCCAGGCCATCGACATTCGCGGGCCCGCACTCAAAGTCATGCAGGAAATGCAGCTGCTCGAGGAGGCGCGCGCGATGCGCACGCATCTGAAGGGTATGTCGATGGTCGATATCGACGGCAAGGAATTGTCCCGCACCGAAGAACGCACGATAAGCGCCGGGCGGCTCAACAGCGGCGACATCGAGATCCTGCGCGACGATCTTGCCGGGCTTTTGCTGAAGGCCAGCCAGCCCGTCGCGACCTATATCTACGGCGATGCGATCGCCGCGCTGGATGAGGACGATGCAGGCGTCGCCGTGACCTTCGAGCAAAGGGCGCCGGAGCGGTTCGATCTCGTCATCGGCGCCGACGGGCTCCACTCGAACACCCGCCGTCTCGCCTTCGGCGAGGAGCCATCACTGACTAGGCCGCTGGGCGTCGCCCTGGCGATTTTCACCACGCCCAATCTCTTAAATCTGCGCGACTGGCAGATTGCTTTTCGCGACGCCGCCTCGGGCTACGTAATCTATCCCGCCCGCGACAATGGAGAACTGCGCGTCAATCTCGGATTCGGATTGTGGCCAGCCGACGATCCGCGCGGCGACGTCGCCGCCCAGAAAGAACTGGTGGCGAAGCGCTGCGCACATCTGAAAGGCGACGTCCCCCGCCTCATCGAAGCGATGGCGCCGGCGCAGGATTTCTATTTCGGCGCCCTGGCGCAGGTGCGCATGGAAAACTGGTCGAAGGGGCGCGTCTCGCTGGCCGGCGACGCCGCTTATTGCCCGACGCCCTTTACCGGACAGGGCACCAGCCTCGCATTGATCGGCGCCTTCGTGCTCGCCCGGGAGCTGACGCGGACGCCGAAGGACCATGTCTCGGCTTTCGAGCGCTGCGAGGCGCGCATGCGGCCATTCGTTCGCAAGAACCAGGACATGGTTTCGCTCGAGCGCCGCGAACCGATCCCGGATGATGTCTTCGACGATGCGAAGAATTCCATCGTCATCGATGATCTGATCGATGCAAGAGCTTGACCAGATCGAACAGCGCGTCGGCGCCGCCGGCTTCGAGGCTGTTCGCCTTGTTCAAAGATCGGGCGCGACGCAGTCCGCTTCGATCTCAACCAGCCAATCGGGGTCGATGAAGCGCGAGACCTGGACGAAAGTGCAGGCTGGCTTTATCTGGCCGAACGATTCGCCATGGGCGCGCGCGGCTTCGCGCCATTGATCGATATTGGTCAGCATCACGCGGGTGCGAACGACCTGAGACAGAGAACAGCCAGCCTCCTCAATGGCGCGTCTTATAATGTCGAGACAGAGTTTGCTCTGCGCGTAGACATCGCCGCGGTGGGCCGCGGCGCCATCCGGACCGATAGGAGCGGTTCCCGCCACCGCCAGGATCGGACCGACCCGCACGGCGCGGCTCATGCCGATCTGGGGCTCGAGCGGCGAGCCCGACGTTACAAGCTTGCGCTGTTCCACGGACGACCTTAGCGTTTTGATTTCACCGTTCCGTCAGCTTCAATTCGATTCGCCGGTTGCGCGCAAGGGCGTCTTCGTCCTCGCCGGGATCGATCGGCTGGAACTCGCCAAATCCGGCCGCCGCGAGCCTGTCGGGCGGGATGCCCTTGGTGATGAGATATTGCACCACCGCGATGGCGCGCGCGGCCGAAAGATCCCAGTTCGATTTGAACGGGCCGCCTGAGATCGGATGCTTGTCGGTATGGCCGTCGATGCGCAGGATCCAGGGAATGTCAGGCGGTATCTCGCGTTCGAGATCGATGATCGCAGCGGCCAGATCGTCCAGCGATTGATGGCCGGCGGCGCTGACCTCGGCTTTGCCCGAATCGAACAGGACCGAGGATTCGAAGACGAAACGGTCGCCGACCACCCGGATGCCCGGCCGCGAGCCAAGGATCTGGCGCAGGCGGCCGAAGAAATCGGAGCGATAGCGCGACAATTCCTGCACCTTCTGCGCCAGCGCGGTGTTCAGCCTGGCGCCGAGATCGGCGATCTTGGTCTGCGCGTCCTTGCCCGACGCCTCGGAAGCCGCGAGCGCGTCCTCGATCGCCGCCAATTGGCGGCGCAACGCCGATATCTGCTGATTGAGAATATCGACCTGCGCGAGTGCCCGCGACGAAATATCCTTCTGCGCTTCGAGCGCCAGCGTCGCCGCCGAAGCCTTGCCGCCGGCCTGCTCGGCGTTGGCGGCATTGTCGGCGATGATCCCCTGCAGCCGCGCCTGTTCCTTTTTGGAAGCGTCGAGCGTCGCGCTCAAGGAGCCGAGATTGGATTGCGCGTCATTTTTGGCGGTGCGCTCCATCGCCAGCAGGCTGGTCAGTTCCTCGATCTGATGATTGAGCTTGGCGAGCGCGGTGTCCTTGCCGGTGACTTCGCGCGACAGGAAGAATTGCGCGAGCATGAACACCGACAACAAGAAGATGATGACGAGCAACATGGTCGACAAAGCGTCGACGAAGCCGGGCCAATAATTGACGCTTTCATGTCGGCGTCCGCGCGCAAGGGCCATGTTCAGCTCTCCCTAACTGGTCGAAGGCTCAGCGCGTTTCATGTTCGCGCGCCAGCCGTTCGAGGAGTTTGCGGACCTCCTCCTGCTGCGAGGCCTGCGCCTCAACCCAGTCGCGGATGAGCTGCTGCTCCTGGCGCATATGCGCCACGAGGCCCTGGATGCCTTCGGCGAGATTAGCGAGCGCGGCGGCGCTCTTGCGCTGGTCGAGCGGATCGAGGGCGGCGGCTTTTTCGGGCAGCACTTCGACGGCCGGCGGGTTCGCCAGCTCGGCATGGCTGGCCAGGAAGTCTTCGAGTTCGGTGTAAAAGCGGTTCTGCGCCTGCCCCGCCTGCAGGTCGAGGAAGCCGAGAATCAGCGAACCGGCGAGGCCGAACAGCGAGGACGTGAAGGATATGCTCATGCCGGCGATCGGCGCGGCAAGGCCGGTTTTCAGATCGTCGAACATCGTCGTCGCGTCGGAGCCGGTCTGCATCGCATTGATGACGCCGCTGATCGAATGGACCGTCTCGAGCAGGCCCCAGAACGTGCCAAGCAGCCCGAGGAAGACCAACAGGCCGATCAGATAGCGATTGAGTTCGCGGCCCTCGTCGAGGCGGGAGCCGATCGAATCGAGGATCGCCCTTGAAGTCGCGGTCGACAGGCCGCGCGCGCCGGCGCCGGCGTTGATCAGCGTCGCCATCGGGCCGAGCAGCCGCGGGCCGCGGCGCGGCGGCTGGACGCGTTCGCTGCGCAGCGAATTGACCCAGCGGATTTCCCGGAACAGGCGGATGATCTGGCGGAACGCAAATACCGCGCCAAGGAAAAGCACGAACAGGATCAAGCCGTTCAGCCCGGGATTGGCGTTGAAGGCGATCGCGATCTGCTTATAGAGAATCAGCGCGACAAAGCCGACCAGCACCAGAAAGCAGGCCATGCCGAGCAGATAAACATTCGGCGCCGAAAGAGGCTTCACTTCTGAATGGATGGCCATGCCGCCTCAGCTAAACAGCAAAAAAGAGCTTTTGAGGGCTATCCTAGCAGAAGAGAGGCGCAGGGCGCCAAGCTCTGTTTGCTGAAAACGACCGATGCCGGCAGGGCCGCCGGGCGGCTCCGGGGCCATTTCCAATTCGGTCAAGACGCCAGCGCTTTGGCGGCCGCCGCAGCCGCTCGAGACCGCTTGCAATCGACGCGCGACTTGCGCTTTCTCCGTTCAAGCGCCGCCGGCGCGCACCCCGGCGCTGCTCCTCAGGCAACCGCGCAGAAACAAGCGAACACAAGTGCGCGCACGCTCCGCGATCTCAGCCGCGCTGGGAACGCCAGCGCGCCCGATCATCGCTGCGCGTTGCGGCTCCATCGCCATCATGCCGCGCAGCATCCCCGCCGCGGCGCCGGGGTCGTCGAGGTCGATCAATCCGCGCACGCATTGGCGCGAAAGGAAGGCCTCGAAAACCTCGCGGGTCGCGACGATCGCCTCGGTGTAGAAACTGGCCGCCAGTTCTGGAAACCGGCCGGATTCGGCGATCACCAGTTTTTGAATGGCGATCGTCTCCGCCGATAAAGTCAGATTGCCATACTCGGTCAGCAGTCGTTCCAGCGCATTGGCGAAATTGCGCCCGCTTGTTTCTTCGTCGACCGCCAGTTTGAATCGCGCGATCCGGTCGGTCACCGACGCCTTGAACAGATCCGCCTTGGCGGGAATCAGCCGATAGAGCGTCTTCTTCGACACGCCGGCCGCCTTGGCGACGTCGTCGATACAGGCGCCGGCATAGCCATGCGCCATGAATTCATGGCGCGCCGCTTCGGCGATGAGGTGGCGCGTCTCGTCGTCGGTCCTTGTCGGGGGGCGCCCGCGCGACCGTTTGCTGACAGCCTCGATGTCGCTCATGCGAAATTTTTCCCTGCCGCTCTTGACAGAAAGCATGTAGCGGCTATTTTGGAGAATATCAAGTTTCCTAATTAGAGGCCGACGAGTCAAATTCGATCCGGCCGGGTTTTGAGGGAAGGGTCCAAGCCATGGCGCGTCATCCGGGTGCGGTCGAGATCGACCGCGCAATTTCCGAGAAGGAAGCGATGCAGATCCTGCAACCGGCCGCCGCCCGTCGGGGGCCGGCGGGCGATCCGGTTGAGCGCCCGGTCGCCGAATCTGCGCCCCACGCGAAGCCTGAACTGCAAACTGCACTCGTCGGCGGCGCCGCCGAGGGTCAGCAGCCAGCGCCGGCCAAAAATCGCCTTCGCCGCCTGCTGCTCGCGAGCGCCGGCCTCATCGTTCTCGGCGCCGGCGCCTATTTCGGTTGGAACTATTGGACGGTCGGGCGTTTTGAGGTGTCGACCGACGATGCTTACGTCCAGGCGGACAATACGACGATCGCCCCGAAAGTCTCCGGCTATCTCGCCGAGGTGCTGGTCGGCGACAATGAGCCGGTCAAATCAGGCGAGGTTCTCGCCCGCATCGATGATCGCGATTATCAGGTCGCGCTCGATTCCGCCAAGGCCGATGTCGACGCCGCGCAGGCGGCGATTGCGAGCAAGCTAGCGGCGATTGACGCGCAGCAATCGGCGATCGACTCGGCGAAAGCGACGATCTCGGTCGACGCGGCCAACGAAACTTTCGCCGAACAGGAAAACAAGCGCTATGCCGATCTCGCGAAGACTGGCTATGGCTCGGTGCAGAACGCTCAGCAGGCGGGCTCACGCATCGCCGCCGCTCATGCCAGCGTCGAGCGCGACAATGCGGCGCTCGCCGCTGCGGTCAAGCAGGTCGCCCTGCAAAGGGCCGAACTGGCGCAGGCCGAAGCCGTGCTCGCGCGCGACGAGGCGGCGCGCCGTCAGGCTGAGCTCAACCTCTCTTATGCGACCATCGTCTCGCCCGCCGACGGGATCGTCGGCAACCGCACTTTGCGCGTCGGCCAATATGTGCAGGCCGGCACGCAGCTAATGTCGGTGGTGCCGAGCGCGGACGCCTATGTCGTCGCCAATTTCAAAGAAACCCAGCTCACCGACGTTCGCCGCGGCCAGCCAGTCGATATCGCGGTCGATATGTTCCCCGGCCGCGTCTATCACGGCCATGTCGACAGTCTCGCGCCGGCGAGCGGCCAGACTTTCGCGCTGCTGCCGCCCGACAACGCCACCGGCAATTTCACCAAAGTGGTGCAGCGGATTCCGGTCAAGGTCGTGCTCGATCCCAACAGCGCCAATTCGGGCGATTTGCGCCCCGGCATGTCGGTGACCCCGACCATCGACACCAAAGCGCCGGAAGGCGCCCGCAAGGGCTGAGAAGCCGCCCGGGAGGGCTTTCAACATGTCCAGCGTCAGCATGACCGCCTCGGCGGTCCCCTTTGCAACGTCGCCGCCGCGCGCCAGCATGAAGGACTGGATCGCCGTGCTGGCGTGCATGATCGGCGCCTTCATGGCGATCCTCAACATCCAGATCACCAACGCCTCGCTGCTCGATATCGAGGGCGGCATCGGCACTGGCGTCGATAATGGCGCCTGGATTTCGACGGCCTATCTGATCGGCGAGATCGTCGTCATTCCATTGACCGATTTTCTAAGCCGCGTCTTCTCGTTCCGCCGCTATCTGCTGGTCAATGCGGTGCTGTTCCCGCTGTTCTCGATCGCCTGCGCGTTCACCCATGATCTCGGCTCGATGATCGTCATGCGCGGGTTGCAAGGATTTGCCGGCGGCATCCTGATTCCGATGGCTTTCACCATCGTGCTGACCAAACTGCCCAAGGCGCAGCAGCCGATCGGTCTCGCGCTGTTCTCCATCGCGGTGACTTTCGCGCCGGCGATCGGGCCAACCATCGGCGGGTACCTGACCGAGAATTACGGCTGGCAGACGATCTTCTTCATCAACGCCTTCCCGAGCGCGATCATGGTCGCGGCGCTCGCCTTGACGCTGGAAAAGCAGCCGATGCAATTGGGGCTGCTCAAAGAGGGCGACTGGATCGGCATCGTCACCATGGCGATCGGCCTGTCGGCGTTCCAGACCGTTCTCGAAGAGGGCGAGAAGGACGATTGGTTCGCCTCGCCGTTCATCTTCCGCCTCGCCATCGTCGCCGCCGTCTTCCTTGGCGCCTTCATCTGGATCGAACTGACGGTGAAAAAGCCGCTGGTCCGCCTGCGCCTGTTGACGCGCCGCAATTTCGGCATCGGCGTCATCGCCAATATTCTGGTCGGCTTTGCTCTGTTCGGCACCGTCTATATCCTGCCGCAATATCTCGGCCAGGCGCAGGGCTATAATGCCGAGCAGATCGGCGCGGTTCTCGCCTGGACCGGCCTGCCGCAATTGCTGCTGATCCCATTCGTGCCGATGTTGATGAAGCGCTTTGACGTGCGCTATATCGCTTTCGTCGGAATCGCCCTGTTCGCGCTGAGCTGTTTCATGAATACCGGCCTTTCGCTCGACGTGTCAGGCGATCAGTTCTTCATCCCCAATATCGTGCGCGCGATCGGCCAGGCGCTGATCATCACGCCGGTCAGCGCGATCACCACCGCCGGCATCGCGCCGAGCGAGGCCGGCGCCGCCTCCGGCCTGTCGAACATGCTGCGCAATCTCGGCGGCGCGGTCGGCACCGCGACGCTGGCGACCGTGCTGGTCAAGCGCGAGCAATTCCATTCCAACATCATCGGGCAGTCGGTGACGCTGGCGCGGGAAGAGGTGAACCAGCGTCTCGACCAGATGACGAACTATTTTCAGGCGCATGGCGTCACCGACCGCATCGCGGCGGCGCATGAGGCGGTGGTCTATCTCGGCAACGTCGTCAAGCGCCAGGCTTTAATCATGGGTTTCAGCGATACGTTCGCGGTGATCGGCCTGCTGCTCGCCGTCGCCGCGATCGCGCTGCTGTTCGCCAGCAAACCGCGCGCGGCGGCCGGCGCGGGAGCGCATTGAGGCGCACGGACTTCAGCGCGCCTGCGCCAGCAGCGCGAGCAATTGGCGATGGATGGTTTCATTGCCGCAGCAGATCGAGCCGGTCTCGAGGAAATTCTCCTCATTGTCGCAGCCGGTGACATAGCCGCCCGCTTCGCGGATCAGCAGGGCGCCGGCGGCGATGTCCCAGGAATGGAGTCCGCGCTCCCAGAACGCGTCGAACCGGCCGGCTGCGACATAGGCAAGATCAAGCGCCGCGCAGCCCATGCGGCGGACATTGACGACATGCGCCATCACCGTCGCCAGTTCCGCCTTGAAACGTGGATGGTGCTCGGCCTTGCCGAGATGGGGAACGCCGCAGCCGATCAGCGATTGCGAGAGTTCGCGGCGCGCGGCGACCCTGAGGCGCCGGTTTTCGCCGAACGCGCCCTGGCCCTTTTCAGTCACATACATCTCGTCATTGGCGGGATTGTAGATGCAGCCGGCGACGATCTGGCCTTCGCGCTCCAGCGCGATCGAAATGGCGAAGAGCGGGATCGCATGCAGGAAATTGGTGGTCGCGTCGAGCGGATCGATATGCCAGACATGGCTCTTGTCGGAGCCTTCGACCACGCCGCCTTCCTCCATCACGAAGCCATAGCCCGGCCGCGCCTTCGACAGTTCCTCGAAAATGATCTTTTCGGCGCGCTGGTCGGCGAGGCTGACGAAATCGCCAGGTCCTTTCATCGAAACCTGAAGATTGCCGATTTCGCCGAAATCGCGCTTGAGCCCGCGCCCAGCCTTGATCGCCGCGCCGGTCATCACTGTCATCAAGGCGGAGCGGATCATCGGGTTCCTGTGAAATGTCGGGATCAGGGTGATATTCGCCGCTGATCTGCCCGCCGCGGGCGGCGGGGTCAAGGTTTGATTGTTTTCGACGCCGGCCGCTAAGACGCCTTGCCCGCCAGCTTGGCGAGCTTGGCGAGCATCCCAGTCATGTTGGCGACTGTCCCGTCTGTTTCGTGCCCGAGACCGTGGCGCTTCGCGAGCCAGCCGGGCTCGTTATAGGAGACCTGGGTTTTTCCGGCCGCGTCCTGCCACACCAGAGCCTTCAGCGGCAGGTCGATGCCGATCGTCTGCCCGGCCTGCATCAGCGGCGTGCCGGCTTTCGGATTGCCGAATATCAGAAGCTCGGTCGGTCTCAGCGACTCGCCGACCTCGGCCGCCCCGGCGGCATGGTCGATCCTGGCGAATATGGTGACGCCGCTTGCCCGCAGCGCCGCTTCGAGTCTATCCATCGTTTCCTTCGGGTCAAAGCTGCTGGGAATCGAAATCAGTCCTTCCGCGCTCATCTCCAATCCCTCCAAAGAGCGGCTCCGCAAGCTCAGCCGCCCGATCAGCAACCATGGCTTGGTTGGCCGGTCAATAACACGGAACCCCACGCCATGAAGTCCGACCTCGAAATCGCCCTCGACGCCAGGCTGCAGCCGATTGGGGCCGTCGCGGCCAGGCTCGATATTCCCGACGCGGCGCTGCATCCCTATGGGCGGTCGATCGCCAAATTGGAAGCCGGCTTCATCGCCGGGCTTGGCGACAGGCCCGACGGCAAGCTCATCCTCGTCACCGCGATCAACCCGACGCCGGCCGGCGAAGGCAAGACGACGACGACGATCGGGCTCGGCGACGCGCTGGCGCGGCTCGGCAAGCGGGCGATGATCTGCCTGCGCGAGCCCTCGCTCGGCCCGGTGTTCGGGCGCAAGGGCGGCGCGACTGGCGGCGGCCATGCGCAGGTCGTGCCGATGGACGAGATCAACCTGCATTTCACCGGCGATTTTCACGCCATCACCGCCGCCAACAATTTGCTCGCAGCGATGATCGACAACCATATCTATTGGGGCAATGCGCTCGACATCGATCCGCGCCGCATCGTCTGGCGCCGGGCGCTCGACGTCAACGATCGCGCCTTGCGCGACATCGTCTCTTCGCTCGGCGGAATCGCCAATGGCTTTCCGCGCGAGGATGGTTTCGACATTACCGTCGCCTCCGAAGTGATGGCGGTTTTCTGCCTGGCGCGCGATCTTAACGATCTCGAGGCGCGGCTCGGCAGAATGATCGTCGCCTATACCAGGGCTAAGCGGCCGGTGACCGCCGCTGACATCAAGGCCTCAGGCGCGATGACCGTGCTTTTGAAGGACGCGCTGCGGCCCAATCTCGTGCAGACGCTGGAGGGCAATCCGGCGCTCGTCCATGGCGGGCCTTTCGCCAATATCGCGCATGGCTGCAACTCGCTCGTCGCGACAAGAGCAGGGCTGAAGCTCGCCGATTATGTCGTCACCGAAGCCGGATTCGGCGCCGATCTCGGCGCCGAGAAGTTCTTCGACATCAAATGCCGCGCCGCCGGCCTCAAGCCGGCCGCCTGCGTCATCGTCGCCACCATCCGCGCGCTCAAGTTCAATGGCGGCGCCGCCAAACCGGCGCTCGGCGTCGAAAATTTGCGTGCCCTGGCCGCCGGCCTGCCCAATCTCGAACGCCATATCGCCAATGTCGGCAAATTCGGCGTGCCGGTCGTCGTCGCGATCAACCGCTTCGCAACCGACACGGAAGCCGAACTCGAATTGATCCGCGCGACGGTGGAGGAAAAGTTCGGCGTCGAGGCGATCGTCTGCGACCATTGGGCGCAAGGCGGGCAGGGCGCCGAGGAGCTGGCGTCGCGGGTCGTCGCGCTTGCCGATCAATCTGGCGGGAGCTTCCGGCCACTCTATGACGATTCCATGACACTGTGGGACAAAGTCCGAACAATCGCGACGCAAATCTACGGCGCCGCCGACATTGCCGCCGAGTCCCAGATCCAGGCGCAATTCCAACAGTTGCAGGATGCCGGCTACGGCGCGCTGCCCGTCTGCATCGCCAAGACGCCCTATTCCTTCTCCGCCGATCCGAACCTACTCGGCGCGCCCAGCGGCCATATCGCGCCTGTCCGCGAGTTGCGGCTCAGCGCCGGAGCCGGCTTTGTCGTCGTCCTGCTCGGCGATGTCCTGACCATGCCCGGCCTGCCGCGCCAACCCGCCGCTGAACATATCAAGATCAGCGACGGCCGGGTCGCCGGGCTGTTTTGAGAGGCCGCCTCGCCTCAGCCTGCCAAACTGACTATAGTGGCGCCGACGCCTTGTCTGGGCGGTTAGCAATGGGCGGAATGCCGCTCGAGGGAAGAAGTTGAACTGATGGCGGCGCAGAACAGGTTCCCCCACGTCAAAGCCGTGACCGTCATGACGCATGATCTCGTCACGACGCCGGTGGCGGTCCTGTTGACGCTCTACCTTCGTTATCCCGCCAATTCGCCCATTCAGGTCGAGGCGCTGGAATGGGTCGTGCCGCTGTTCACCATCTATGCCGGCTTCGCCTATCGCTTCTTCCGGCTTTATGAATCGAAATGGCGCTTCGCCTCGCTGCCTGATCTGTTCAACATTTTCCGGGTCGCCAGCCTTCTCGCGATCACCTTGCTGGTGGTTGATTTCGCCCTCACCGCGCGCGGCGCGGTCGCCTCTTTCGCCTTTGGCGAGAAGGCCTGCTTTCTCTACTGGATATTGCAGATGGCGCTGCTCGGCGGACCGCGCATCGCCTATCGCTATTTCCGCTACATGCATTCCGGCTTTACCGGCCGGCGCGAACATGCCGCTTCGATCCTCGTGCTTGGACGCAGCACGGAGGCGGAAATCGCGCTGCGGGCGATCGAAGAGGGGATGCGCCGCCGCTTTGTCGCGCGCGGCGTGCTCTCGCCGCGCGCTTCCGATCGTGGCGTTTCGATCCGCGGCGTGCCGGTGCTGGGCGGCTATGACGAGTTGGAGCGCATCGTCGGCGACGCCGGCGAGGAGGGCAACCCGATCGTGCGCCTGATCTTCGCGCCGAGCGAATTCACCTCCGGCGCCGAATCCGAGCGCATCGTAACGACCGCCAAGCGCCTCGGCGTCGCCTTATCGCGCCTGCAGACCATCGAGCTCGACGGCGCTTCGGCGCTGACGCCGATCGAGATCGAGGATCTGTTGTTCCGCCCCACCGTCGAATCCGATCTCACCCGGCTCGGCGCTTTCGTCAGCGCAAGACGGATCGTGGTGACCGGCGGCGGCGGTTCGATCGGGTCGGAAATTTGCGCGCGCGTCGTCGCGCTCGGCGCCGCCGAATTGCTCGTCATCGACAATTCCGAGCCCGCGCTTTTCGCCATCAACGAAAAGCTGATGGCGCTGAACATGCCGACAAGATTGCGCGCGGCCGTCGCCGATGTGCGCGACCGGGCGCGGCTGATGGCTTTGTTCGACCAGTTCCGCCCCGACATCGTCTTCCACGCCGCCGCGCTCAAACAATTGCCGCAGCTCGAGCTCGATTGGGCCGAGGGCGTCAAGACCAATATTTTCGGTTCCGTCAATGTCGTCGATGCGACCGCCGCCGTCGGCGCCGCCGGCGTGCTGATTTCGACCGACAAGGCCGTCGATCCTGTTTCGGTGCTGGGCGCCACCAAGCGCTTCTCGGAAATGTACGCCCAGCTCGTCGATGCCGAGCGCGCCGCACGCATCGGCGGTCCCAGGCTTATTTCGGTCCGCTTCGGCAATGTGCTCGGTTCGGTCGGCTCGGTCGTGCCGAAGTTCAAGGCGCAGATCGAGCGCGGCGGCCCGGTCACCGTCACCCATCCGGAGATGGTGCGTTATTTCATGACGGTGCGCGAGGCGGTCGATCTCGTCATTTCGGCCGCCGCCCATAGCGCCTCGGCGGCCGGGGCAGGGGCGACGCGCGCCTCGGTCTATGTGCTCAAAATGGGCCAGCCGGCCCGCATACTCGATCTCGCCGAAAAGATGATCCGGCTCGCCGGCTATGAGCCGCGCGTCGACATCGACATCGTCTTCACCGGCGCGCGGCGCGGCGAACGGCTGAACGAGATTCTGTTTTCGGGTAATGAACCGCTCGTCGATATCGGCGTCGATGGCGTCACCGCCGCGCAAACTGCGCCGGTCGAACGCGCCGCGATGACCCGCTGGCTCGCCGATCTCGCCAGCGCCATTGAGAAGGGCGATCGCGGCGCTTCCGAGCGCATCTACAGCGAGGCGATACTCAATTTTCGCGGCGCCGCTTCCGTGACCGACCTCAGCGCGCGCCGGGCCTCGCTGGGCGTTACGGGGGGATAGCGCGGGGACACGGGACCGCGGGCGTCGGGCCCGCTTCCTTTCGTACGTCCTTGCGGGCTCGAGAGCGGGCGAGGACGCCCGCGATCCCGGGAGCGTTTGCCTTGCCGGCGCGGCGCGACCGTTATATTGACCAAGGCACAACGTCCGCGCGACGCGGCCATACCGGAGACACGCATGTCCCATAATTCGCAGTTCTACATCAATGGCGCCTGGGTCGACCCGGTCGTCGCCCATCCTTTCGACGTCATCGATCCTTCCAACGAAGATGCTTTCGCGCAGATTTCGCTAGGCTCGAAAGCCGATGTCGATAAGGCGGTGACCGCCGCCAAACGCGCCTTCGCCACCTATGGGTTCACCAGCCCGGCCGAGCGCCTCGCGCTGCTGGAGCGCATCGTCGAAGTCTACAAGAAGCGCGCCAAAGATCTGGCTCTCGCCGTCTCGCGCGAAATGGGCGCGCCGCGCGCGTTTGCGCTCAGCAATCAGGTCGGCATCGGCCAGTCTCATCTCGAAAAAATGATCGAAGTGCTGAAGAGTTTCGAGTTCCGGCATTTCAAGGGCACATCGCTTGTCGTCAAGGAGCCGATCGGCGTCGTCGGCCTTATCACGCCCTGGAACTGGCCGCTCAACCAGATCACCTGCAAGGTCGGCCCGGCGCTTGCCGCCGGCTGCACGATGGTGCTGAAGCCGAGCGAGATTGCGCCGCTCGACGCCATCATTTTCGCCGAAATTCTTGACGAGGCCGGCGTGCCCAAGGGCGTGTTCAACCTCGTCAACGGTGACGGTCCGACTGTCGGCCAGGCGCTGGCCAGCCATCCCGACGTCGATATGATGTCGTTCACCGGCTCGACCCGCGCCGGCATTCTCGTCGCCAAGGCGGCGGCCGACACGGTCAAGCGCGTGCATCAGGAACTTGGCGGCAAGTCAGCCAACATCCTGTTCCCCGATGTCGACCTTGCCCATGCGGTGACGAAGGGCGTGGCGGGTTGCTTTGGCAATAGCGGCCAGTCCTGCAACGCGCCGACGCGTATGTTCGTGCCGCGCGCGCGCCATGACGAAGCGGCGGCCTTTGCGAAGACGGCGGCGGAAAAATATGTCGTCGGCGCGGCGGACGGCGCGGGCACGATGCTCGGCCCGGTCGTCAGCCAGGTTCAATATGACAAGATCCAGAACCTGATCGAAAGCGGCATAGCGGAAGGCGCCACGCTGGTCACCGGCGGCCCCGGCCGCCCGGCCGATCTCAACCGCGGTTATTACGTGCGCCCGACCGTCTTCGCCAATGTGACGCCGCAAATGCGCATCGCCCGCGAGGAGATTTTCGGCCCGGTCCTGTCGATCCTGCCCTATGACAGCGTCGAGCAGGCGGTCGAACAGGCCAATGATACCGTCTATGGCCTCGCCTCCTACATTCAGACCAAGGACATCGAAAAGGCGCGCGAAGTCGCGAGCCGGATGCGCACCGGCAACGTGCACATCAACTATCCCGCCTGGGACGCCGGCATGCCTTTCGGCGGCTACAAGCAATCCGGCAACGGGCGCGAATATGCCGAATATGGTCTCGACGATTTCCTCGAGATCAAAGGCATTCTCGGCTACGCGGCGGCTTGAGGCGGTCGCTCAAATGCGAAAAGGCGCCCGATCCGATCGGGCGCCTTTTTTGCTTTCGGTGTTGGACGCTTACTGCGCCTTCATTGCTGTGACGAAAGCACCCCGCTCACTTCGGCGGGATCACGCCCTTCTTCAGAATGATATTGCCGTAGAAGCGGCGCTCGCCGGTGGCGATCAGCGCGAAACATTTGCTGGCGCGCTCGTAAAACTTGAAGCGCTCCAGCTTGCGCAATTTGAAAGCCGATCCCTCGTGCTTGTCGATCATGGCGCGGAACTCGTCGAAGACGGGCTCTTCGCGCGCCGGCTTGCCGACCACCTCCATGCGCACGCAGGCGTCGGGCGTAAAACTGTCGAGCGGCATCACCGACAGGACAAGATCCAGCGCTTGCGTCGCGTTGAGCGCGTCGAGGCGAACGACCTGCGGCCCCGCCGATTCAGCGGGATAATTGGCATCGACGATGACGATCTCGTCGCCATGCCCCATCGCGCGCAGGATATAGAGCAGGTCCGGCGTCAGCAGCGGATCGATATTCTTGAGCATGTCATCCTCCCGGTATTATTCGCGGGCTTGGCCGCAAGCGAGGCTTCAGCGCGGCGTCGGCGCATCGGCGCGCATCAGGCCCGCCGCTTTCAATTCGCGCCACAGCGCGGGTGGAATCTTCGCGCCGATCATTTGCGCGTTGCGCACCACCTCGCTCGGCTTCTGCCCGCCCGGTATGACGGAGACGATCGCGGGATGGCTGAGCGGGAAGCGGATCGCCGCCTCGGCGAGCTTCACATCATGTTTCTTGCAGATCGCCTGGATTTTCGCGACGCGCTCCAGGATCTCCTTGGATGCGGGCGCATAATCATAGAAGGCGCCGGGCTTGGGGCCTGTCGCCAGAATGCCGGAATTGAACGGGCCGCCGATCACCACGCCGATCTTCTTCTCCACGCAATAGGGCAGGAAACTTTCGAGCGCTTCCTGTTCGAGCAGCGTATAGCGCCCGGCCAGCAGGAACATGTCGAAATCGCCGGCGCGCGCCAGATGTTCGGCGATCTGCCATTCGTTGACGCCCGCGCCGATCGCCTTGATGGCGCCGCTGTCGCGCAGTTTGATCAGCGCCTTGTAGCCGCCTTCCATCAATTGCTTGATATGCGCATCCGCCGCCGCTCTGGAGCCATGAGTGAAGACGTCGACGTCATGGACGTAGACGATGTCGATATGATCGAGCCCGAGGCGCTCCAGCGAAAATTCCAGCGAGCGCATGACGCCGTCATAGGAATAGTCGAAACGTTCCCGGCGAGACGGCGTTTCAAAAAAGGCGCCCTGGCGCGTACGGTCCTTCGGCGCGCATAATTCGAGCAGGCGGCCGATCTTGGTCGAGATCAGATAGGAATCGCGCGGCTTGGCGCGCAGGAAGCCGTTGAGCCTCGTCTCGGAAAGGCCGAGCCCGTAAAGCGGCGCCGTATCGTAATAGCGGCAGCCGGCGTTCCACGCCGCGTCCAGCGTGGCGCGCGCTTCTTTCTCCGTCAGCGGACGATAGAGATTGCCGAGCGGCGCGGCGCCAAAGCCAAGTTCTGTGAATTGAAGCTCCACGCCCGAGCGCGCCTGGAATTTTCGCTTCCTGATAGTGCGAGCGCGCACATCCGCCGTCATCGTCGCATCCCCCCTCATGATCAATACTCGAGCGATCATGCGTCGAGGGGGCGCATCATAATTGACGCGGCCCACGCGTCAATGAACATCACGCGTTCGCGCTTGCCAAACGCGGCGGTTCGAATCTGTCCAAGCTGCGGCAGGCCAAGTCAGGTGTTGAAACGAAATTAGTGCAAAACGGAACTATGATAGTGCATACTTGCGTAATCGATCGCGATCGGTTGACATAGCGCGCCAAACAGCGCCGCGGAAATCGAAGCGGCGATTGGCGGCAGCGGGGAGGAGCTAGGCTATGCAAAATTTGCTATTGATGACGGCGATGGTTCTGGGTGGGGTGGCGAGCGCCGGCGCGGCGGGCGCCTTCGAACTGACGAGTCCTGACATCAAGCCCAATGCCCGGATCGCCGACGAGCAGGTGTTCAACGGCTTTGGTTGCACGGGCAAGAATATTTCGCCCGCTTTAAGCTGGTCCGGCGCGCCTAAGGGGACCAAGAGCTTCGCCATCAACGTCTATGATCCCGATGCGCCGACGGGAAGCGGCTTCTGGCATTGGGTGGTCTTCAACATTCCCGCCGACACGACCTCGCTGCCCAAGGGCGCGGGCGATCCGAAGGGCGGCGGGATGCCGGCTGGCGCCGTGCAAAGCCGCACCGATTTCGGCGCGCCTGGTTATGGCGGCCCTTGCCCGCCTAAGGGCGACAAGCCGCATCACTATCATTTCACCGTTTATGCGGTCGATGTCGACAAGCTCGACGCGGACGAGAACGCGTCAGCCGCTTTCGTCGGCTTCAACCTGCATTTCCACACGCTGGCCAAAGCTTCGGTCACCGGCGTTTGGGGGCACTGAGAGCGGTTGAGTCGAGGTTCGGCGCCGGCGGCGGCGCCGAACCTGTTCGGTTTGCCAGGCTGCGTCCGCGAAGCGGGCCCGCGGCCTTCGCCCGATCAGTCCGTTCCGGTTCGGACCACAAGAGAGAGCCCCCGCTGGTGGCCACGTCAGCTTATTGATGGCATGCGGAGAACGCCCGTAAGGCCTTGCCCCATTGCGCCCGGCGCCTCAAATGAATGGGGCGGAACGCCGGCCATTGGCGGGCGTTGCGACGGAGCCCTTGCGTCGTGAGGCGATCGGCGGCAAATTCGCCGCACCATAAGGAGAATGCGCCATGCCAACCAAGCTCGAACAACTGCGGGCGATGACCACGGTCGTTTCCGACACCGGCGATATGGAATCAATCCGCGCTTTCAAGCCGACCGACGCCACCACCAATCCGACGCTCATTCTGAAGGCGTCGCAATTGCCTGCCTATGCGCATCTCGTCGAAGAGGCCGTCGCGTGGGGTCGTAAGAGCGCCGCCGCGCCTGGCGCGGTCACCGATCGTCTTGCCGTCAACTTTGGCGCGGAGCTGACCAAAATCGTGCCGGGTCGCGTTTCGACGGAAGTCGACGCCGATTTGTCATTCGACACGGCGGCGATGATCGCCAAGGCGCGCTCGCTGATCGCCGATTATGCGAGCCGCGGCGTTGGGCGCGAGCACATCCTCATCAAGCTCGCCTCAACCTGGGAGGGCGTGCAGGCGGCGAGCGTGTTGCAGAAGGAGGGCATCGACTGCAACATGACGCTGCTGTTTTCAATGGCCCAGGCGGTCGCCTGCGCCAATGCGCACGCCTTTCTGATTTCGCCCTTCGTCGGTCGCATTCTCGACTGGCATGTCAAGAACGGCGAGGGGCCGTTCACCAGCGAGACCGATCCCGGCGTTGTTTCGGTGCGCAGCATCTACGCCTATTATAAGAAACATGGAATTTCGACGGTGGTGATGGGCGCCTCGTTCCGCAATATCGGCGAGATCGAAGCTTTGGCCGGTTGCGATCGCCTGACGATCGCGCCGGCGTTGCTCGATCAATTGTCGAAGGACGAGGGCGCGCTAACGCGTAAACTGTCGCCGGGCGACGTCAAGGATGCGCCGGCTGGGACCACGCTCGATGAAAAACATTTCCGCTGGCAGATGAACGAGGACCCGATGGCGACCGACAAGCTCGCCGAAGGCATCCGCGCTTTCGCCAAGGACCTCGGCAGCCTGCGCAATCTCGTCAGCGCGCGATTGGCGGCCGCGGCCTGAAAGCGGCGTTTCGTGCGGAAAGTCGATTTCTGGTACGAATTCGCCAGCACCTATTCCTATCCCGCTGCGATGCGCGTCGAAGCGCTCGCAGCGGCGCGCGGCGTCGCGGTGAACTGGCGCCCGTTCCTGCTCGGCCCGATTTTCGCGCGCCGCGGCATGACGGACTCGCCTTTCAATCTCGACGCCGCCAAGGGGCGCTATATGTGGAGCGATCTCGCCCGCATCTGTGCGCGCCACGGCCTGCCGTTTCGCCGGCCCGATCCGTTTCCACAAAACAGTCTGCTCGCCTCGCGTGTCGCGCTTGCGCTCGACGATGCGCGGCGGCCGGAATTTTCCCGCGCGGTCTTTGGCGCCCAATTCGGCGACGGCGCGCCGATCTCCGAACGCGCGACCATCGCCGCGATCCTCAAGGCGATGGGCCTGGAGAGCCGCGAAATTCTGGAGAGTGCGGCAAGCGCGCTGCTCAAGGACAGGCTGCGCGGCGAAACCGCGAATGCCGAATGCCTGGGAATTTTCGGCGCGCCGAACCTGATCACCGCCGACGGCGAGATTTTCTGGGGCAACGACCGGCTCGAAGAGGGGCTCGACTGGGCGCTCGCAGCAAAGCGGTGAAGGACGCGCTCAACGGCTCCACAATCGCTCATTGCAGGGAGCCAAGCGGCTTCGCGGACTCAAGCTGCGCCGCATCGGTCGCCGCTGACGCGGCAACCGATGTGGGTTGCAGAAATGTTCAGTAATAGCCGCGCTCCATTGCGCCTAGCGCGCCGCCGATGATGCCGCCGACAATGCCTGGCCCGACGCCGGGACCGCAAGCTGGACCATAATAGCCCTGATAATAGCAATCGCCGTAATAGCCATCGCCGCCATAGTAGCCGCCGCCATAGTAGCCGCCGCCATAATAGCCGCCGCCGCCGCGTCCAGCGAAACGCGCGCCCCCGCCACGATGGCCACCGGCGAAATGCGCGCCGCCGCCATGAGCGGAATGTCCGCCGCCGTGTCGAGGCGCCGCCAGGACAGGCGTCGACAGAAGTGCGGCTCCAATCGTGGCGGCCGCCAACGAAGCGCTGATCGTTTTGAGCAAACTGTGGGTCATGACATTACGCCTTTCGAACATTGAATGCATCATGGCGATGTAATTCGCGAGGCAATGAACGGTTCCCGATGCCTGCGCGCCCGCTTGTTCACTTCGACGCGATCGGCGCAAATGAAGCCAACCGCGCTCGCCCCTGAATAGCTAGACTAGCGCACGCCGTGTATGAAGGCGGTCACGCCGCCAGCCAGAAGCGTGATCGCCGCCGCGACGATGAACAAGGGGCCATAGCCGAGAAACCGGATGAGCGCGCCGCCGAGCAAGGGGGCGAGGAATTGCGCCGCTGCGCCGGCCATCACGAGCAGAGCGAGGTCGCGGCCCGCCGCGTGCCGGTTGGGTAGCACGCGCGACATCAAATCGAGATCGATCGTCGAATAGGCGCCCATTGCAATCCCGCCGAGCGTGGCGAAAATCAGCATGCCGGTCCAGGTCGGGCTGACGACCGGAACGAGCATCGCCGCCGCCATCGCCACCGCATAGACCTGCGCGAATAATTTGCGCCGCTCGGTGCGATTGGCGAACCACAGGCCGACGAAAATCGCCGCGACAGTGGCGATAGTGCGCAGGGAATTCAGCAGGCCGGCGGCCACCTGAGCGTTGTGGCCGGGCAGATGGGCGGCGCCGATGTGATCCTGCAGGATGTAGAGCAGGTAATTGTTGATCGCAAATTGCGCGACGAACATCAGCACGCGAAACGTATAGGCCAGTGAGAAATCGCGCGCGGCGAAGCTTTGCAGCAGGCGCCATGTCAGCCGGAGCCTGCGCCCCGGCGACGCCGCCGCCCCGGCGTCGGGCGCGGGATATCCGTCTTCGCGCGCAAAGATCACGAATGCCGCGGTCATCGTGGCGAGCATCGCCGCCAGCGCCGAATAGCCCCATTCGCCTGGCGCGAGCGCGGCGAGATTGACGCCGACCAGCGAGCCCAGCGGCGCGGCAAAGCCGAAGATCGAGGAAGCAAGGCTCCGCCGCTTCTCCGGCACGCGGTCCGGCAGCACCGCCAGCAAGGCGCCCTGGAAGAAATTCATCGTGAACCACAAGCCGGCGTAAAGCAGCGCGACGCCGGGTAGATTGCGCTGCGGGCCGAGCGCCAGGGACAGCAGCGCGGAGACCAAAGCCATGGCGACGAGCCACGGCGCCCGCCGGCCCCAGCGGCTTCGCGTCGCGTCGGACGCGGCGCCGCCGGCGGTCAGGCCGAGGACGCCGGTGATCGAACAAAGCATCGTCAGCGCGGTGAGATTGGCGATTTTTCCCCGCGGATCGATCGCCTCCACCTGGAGCGGAATGAGAATCTGTTGAACGCCCTGGAAATTCGCGTAGAGCGCGAGCGCCGCCGGCAGCAGAAGCGTCAGCAGGCGCGCCACCGGCGGCGGCGTGGACCTCGCCCGCGCGCCCGAAGGCAGCGGCTCGCCGGCAGGCTCGGACAGTTTCACAAATAATCCCTCTCCGCCCGGAGCGATCCCCCGGCATGCGGTCTTGCAATCGCGAATCGCCTGGCGCGTCGGCGCGCGATAATAGTGCAACGATGCGGGGCGGGGCGCCCGGAAAGCCGCGTCACATCGGCGTGATCCGAGGAGGGGGAGGCCAGTGCGTTCGTCTCTCTCTTGCACTGTGACGCATGGACGGACTTGTCCGCTGGGCCAAACCCGCCCAGTATGGGGCGGACGGGCGGCACTATCGGGAGATTTCGGACCATCGCGTTCAGCAAAGGGGGGTGCGCGACATGAGCACGGCTTCACATCACAGCGCTGCGACGACCACGGAACATGAGAAAGCGCAAGTCAAACGCGCGAATGCGACGGGCTTGCGGCCGGTCGTCTTCGTTCATGGCCTTTGGCTCTTGCCGAGCTCTTGGGATCGCTGGGCGATAATGTTCGAGGAAGCCGGATTTACCGCGCTGACCCCCGGCTGGCCTGATGATCCCGACAGCGTCGAGGAGGCGAATGTCCATCCTAATGTCTTCGCCCATAAGAGCGTTGGTCAGGTCGCCGACCATTTTGACGAGATCGTTCGCGAACTGACGATCAAGCCGGTCGTCATCGGCCATTCGTTCGGCGGCCTGCTCGCGCAAATTCTCGCCGGACGCGGGCTCGCCGCGGTGACGGTGGCGATCGATCCGGCGCCGTTCCGGGGCGTGTTGCCGCTGCCCTTCTCCGCGCTGAAATCGGCCTGGCCGGTGCTCGGCAATCCGGCCAACCGCAATCGCGCGATCCCGCTCACCTTCGATCAGTTCCGCTTCGGCTTCGCCAATGCGGTCAGCGAGCACGAGGCGCAGGGACTCTATGACACATTTGCGGTGCCGGCGTCGGGCAAGCCCTTGTTCCAGGCGGCGACCGCCAATCTCAATCCCTGGACGGAGGCCAAAGTCGACACCGATAATCCCGAGCGTGGACCGCTGCTGATCCTGTCGGGCGAGAAGGACAATACCGTTCCATGGGCGATCGCCAACGCCTCGTTCAAGCTCCAGCAGCGCAACACAGGCGTCACCGAAATCATCGAAATGCCCAATCGCGGACACGCGCTGACGATCGACAATGGCTGGCGCGAAGTCGCCGATTCGGCGCTCGCTTTCGTCAAACGATTCATCTGAGCGCGAGGCGCGGGGCAGGGCTTGTCGGCGCATAAACCGCTTAAAGGCGGCCCTCGGCAGGACGCGCGTTCGATGCGATGCGCGGAATTTTCAGGGTGAAGCGCGTTTCGGCGGCCGATGATTCGACGCCAAGCGCGCCGCCATGGGCGCGCGCGATTTCGGAGGCGATATAGAGGCCGAGCCCCAGGCCCTGGTTGGATTTTTGAGCGGTGCGGAAGAAGGGCTGAAACAGACGGTTGGCGGTTTCGGGCGGGATCGGATCGCCCTGGTTCGATACAGTCAGTTCGAAAGCGTCATCGTCCGTTCTGGCCAAAATCCTGACCGGCCCGCGCCCATGTTTCAAGGCGTTGGCCGCCAGATTTGACAGCAATTGCGCGATGCGGGCCGGATCGCAATCGACGCTATGGGCGAGCGCGAAAGCAGTTTCCAGCGCACGCTCCGGCCACGCGGCGCGCAGCTCGTTGACGACGCCCTCGAGGGCCGGGGCCAAGGCGGCGTCGGAATCGCGATTGAGGGCGAATCCGCCGCCCAGACGCCCGCGCGCGAAGTCCAACATATCGTCGATGAGACCCGCCATGCGCCGCACGCTGCTCTGGATATGGCCGACGAGCGCGGCTGTTTTCTCGTCCGGCCTTTGTTTCAGCAGAAGTCGCGCGCCCGCGTCGATCGAGGCCAAAGGGTTGCGAAGATCGTGGCCGAGAACGGCGATGAATTGCTCGCGCAGTTCGGCGGTCTGCCGTTCGTCGAAAAGGGCGGCGTCCTGCTTTGCGGCGCGCTCCTGCGCGTCGAGATGAAAGGCAATGAGCTCAGCGAAATTCTTGAACATGCCGACGATTTCCGGCCTGTTCAGCTTGGCGGGCCGCGGATCGATCGCACAAAGCGTGCCGAAAAACGCGCCATTGGGAAGGAAGATCGGCATCGAAATATAGCTTTGAAAGCCATAGAGCGCCGGCGTGCGATGCGCGCGGAAATTCTCGTCGGCTGCGACATGGTCGATGATGACAGGCTGGCCGCTGCTGCGGATTTCATCGCAGATCGTCGTTTTGACGCTGAGTTCTCCGCCAGGCAGGAGTCCGAAGGCGATCTCGTCGCGCACCGCGCAAGCGACCCATCGCTCTTTTGTGACCCGGGCCACCGCCGAAAAACCCATGCCGGTGGTCCGGCAGACGATTTCCAGAATGGAAGCGATCGCGTCGATCCGGGCGATCGAAGCAACGTCAGCCGTGATTGCCGCGTCCAGCGCCGAAGAGACCCCGGCGTCAATCGGCGCGCGATCGCCTCGATCGGCGCTTTCAAAGCCCCAATCTGTCATAGCGCTCCCCGGCCGGGAGCTTCCGTCAGCGCTCGCACAGCATGGGTAATTTGCGAGGATTGGTACGGCTTTGCCAGGAACATGCTGCCCTCGGGCAAAGGGCGATTGCCGGGCATGCGAAGCGCCGAGGTCACAATGGTCCGGATGGAGGGCCAGCGCCGCCTGACGACATAGGCCAAACTGACGCCGTCCAGCGACCCCGGCATGTTGATGTCCGTGAAGATCACCTCGATATCCCCGCGACTTTCCAGGATGCGGATCGCTTCGTCGGCGTTGGCGGCTTCGATCGCCTCGAAGCCGGAGTCCGTGAAAATATCGACGGCCAGCATCCGAACAAGAAATTCATCTTCGACGATAAGCGCGATCGTTGGTTTTGCGGATGCGGCGCCCATATGTAACCCGGTAAGCCGCAGGTTCTACGGGGGTCCCGAAGAAGCAATGGCGGCGTGAAACGCTTCGGCCGCGGATAGGTTCCAGCCCTCTTTTGTGAAAGGGCCTGCCTCGTTCGCCGCCACCACAGACAAGGGTGTGTGGCAGGGGGAACCCGAGAGGACAAACGACGTTGTTTTGACGAAGGATCGTCAAAGCCGGCAACGAAGGCAATTGAGATGAGCAAGGCCCTTAGATATTCAGCGTTTCTGTTCGTGTTGATCGCGCCAGGCGTCTGTTTCGCCGATGGGATTGGCGATTACACCGGGACGTCGACACCCCAGGTGATCACGCCTGGCGTCATCGCCGCGCCGCAGACGCCAGCCTATCCGCCGCCGCCGATCGGCTCTGACATCGGACCGGCGGTGTCGAGCTATTCCCATTATCGCGGGGTCGCCCCACCATCGCGGCCACGCGGCTAAGGTTCGCCCCCGACTCTCTCACTTCACGGTTGGACGCGGCGCGGCGGGCGCGGCGGTTCGCGGTCTGGTATCCTGACCGGCGCGATGGATGCTCCATAGAGGCCACAGGATCGCGCCCAAAACCGTTAGCGCCAGCGCGGCGACGGCAAGCGCGATAATCGCCGCCCGGTAGGGCGAGCGCTGCTTCTTTCGATTGCCTGCCATGATCGATCGTTGGCGTCTCTTTGGTCGGCTAGGGCGACGGCGCGTCCAGCCAGAGCGCCAACGCATAAGCGGCGATGATGGCTAAAACGGTGCTCAGCGCAATGATGACGATCATGGCTGCCCCCCGATCGGACGGATTTCGTTGGGATCGCGGCCGGATTCCATCGCTTCATCGGCCGCCATCTGTCTTCGCTGAGCCCCGGTGGCGCCGCCGCCGACCGCCCAAAAATAATCCTGCCGACCGGTGAGAAGCGCCGCCAACGCGTCGATCGCAGACACCGCAGCGCCGAGGCCTTGATAGGTGGTTCCCGTCGGCTTCACTGCCGTCGATGCGCTGATCATCGCCTGTCGGCACGTCCGCATGATTGCGAGCAGCGGACCGGGATTGTCGATTCTGTCGGGTCGCTTACGGGTGACCATTGGCTTCGCTCCCATTGGAATGGGAACAAATAGGGAACATATAGGTTCGTTGTCAAGCGCCCCGAGATCGCTGGATCAATATAAGACCGCGCATGGACCGGCATGCGGGTGCTGTTCGGCAAGTCATCACCAGTGGTCACAAAGACCAAAAGCGGACCGAAGGGCGTCCCAACAGCCCGGTCATGGATGATCAGCGATTGAGAAACGCGTCAGGCTTTCGGCGTTGCGATCGACCGATCTTCCGTGGTCGTGCGGATCTCCTGAAGAAAGGCGCGCGCCAGGCGGGACAGCGGCTGCGCCTCGGACCAAAGCACATAGGCCACAGCCGGCGTCTGCGGTACGAAGGGCTTGATCTCCAGATCGTGGGACCCGTCCAGGCGCGGCGAGAAGGGGTCCACCACGGATACGCCGACGCGCGCAGCGGCGAGTACGCAGGCCGTATTGCAATATCGAACCTCCACGGTGTGGCGGAACGGCGTCTCGGCGAGTTCGAAGCTCTTGCGCACGGCCTCGCCGAGTCGCGTTCCCCTCTCCAACGCGATGAAGGGAAACGGCGCCAGATCTCGCGGCGACACAACCGGACGCGAAGAGAGCTCATGGCCTTTCGGCATGACGCAGACCATCTCGCCGCGGCGAACGATTTCGGACGCGATGCCGGGATGGCTCGATAAGCCGAGCGCAAATCCGAGCTCCGTCACACGGTTGGCGATGCTCTCGATGATCCCCTCGTAGCGACGAACATCGAAATAGACTCGCAGCTTGGGCCGGGCGATCAGGAAGCGGTTCAGGGCGGGTGGAATCACGCTATAGGCCAGCGGCGGCGTGGCGACGATGCGCAGGTGGCCTGAGCGGCTGTCGCGCAGATCCCGCACCCGATTCTCCAAATTGGCGTGGAGCGCGAAGATGGACTCCGCCTCCTTGTGAAGCGCGAGCGCCTCTGTTGTCGGGAACAGCCGGTTGTTGACCCGCTCGAACAGCGCGAAGCCAATCTGCGCCTCCATCGTCTTCAGCGCATTGCTTACCGCCGGCTGCGACAACGCAAGATCCTGCGCCGCCGCGACCGTCGTTCGGCTGCGCACCAGCGCCCGCAAAATCTCAAGCTGGCGAAGCGTCAACTATAAGTCCTACGAATATAACCCATCAATTTATCATAGCATAACCAATTGAAAATCGATTTCAATCCATGCGACAAAAACATGGCGGGGCACGGGTCGGCGAGGCCGGAATCCCTCGGGAACAACGCAAAAGCCAGGCGGAAGGCGACAATGAGCCGAGTGATCCGCATTGCCGCCGCGCAGATGGGCGGGACCCAGAAGACAGACCCGCGCGAGCATACGTTGCGGCGAATGCTGGACCTGCTGGAGGGCGCGGCGACACAGGGCGTGAAGCTCGTGGTATTTCCTGAGCTCGCCTTCACCACCTTTTTTCCGCGCTGGCTGATCGACGGCCAGATGCTGGAGGCGTATTTCGAGCGGTCGATGCCGGGTCCGGCGGTGCAACCGCTGTTCGACGTCGCGCGCAAACTCGGCGTCGGCTTCTACGTCGGTTATGCCGAACTTACGCCCGAGGGGCGGCGTTTCAATTCATCGATTTTGGTCCAGCCCGACGGCTCTGTGCTCGGCCGCTACCGGAAGGTTCACTTGCCCGGCACGCAAGAGCCGCGCGAGAACGTGAAGTTCCAGCAATTGGAAAAGCGCTACTTTGAATATGGCGACCTCGGATTTCCCGCCTTTCGCGCCGGCGACGACTGGCGGCGCGCGATCATGGGCATGATGATCTGCAACGATCGGCGCTGGCCGGAGGCCTGGCGCGTCCTTGGGCTCCAGGACGTGGAACTGGTCTGCCTCGGTTACAATTCCGCCGCCTACGATCCAAACGGCGGCGCGAGCGAAGACCCGGCGTTGCGCACGTTCCACTCCAAACTCGTCGCGCAGGCGAATGCCTACATGAACGCCACATGGGCGGTGGCTACGGCGAAAGCGGGCGACGAAGACGGATCCGGATTGATCGGCGGGTCTTGCATCGTCGATCCGAATGGCCGAATCGTCGCCGAAGCGTCGACGCTATCCGACGAGCTCGTCGTCGCCGACTGCGATCTCGACATGTGCCGCCAGGGCAAGGACAAAATGTTCAACTTCTCCGCCCATCGACGCCCCGAGCACTATCGCGCGATCACGAACCAGGTCGGCGCGATTGGACCCGTCGCCGCGCCTTTCGACCCGTCCCCCGTCCAACCCAGGGTCGCTCAACCCGCACGCTGAGGATCGCCATGAACAGCCCCAGCTCGGCCGCGCTCAATCCTGCCGCCTCGGCGCCTCCGAACGGCGCCGCGTCATGAGTCCCGGGCCGGCGCAGGCCCTGGCCGAGGGCTTTCCCGACCTTCAAGGATTGCCCGTCGCGCGCCGCGCGCACGTCGGCCGATGGGCGGCCGCCGCGCTCATCGTGATTGCGCTGCTCGCTCTGGTTCGCGCATTCGCAAAAGGCCAGATCGAATGGTCCTATGTCGGCCGGTTTATGACCGTCCCGGCTATCGTCGAGGGGATCGTCAACACCGTCGTGATGGCGGTGGCTGCGATGGCGCTCGGCATCGTTCTTGGCGTCATCGTCGCGGTCATGCGGCTGTCGCCCAATCCCGTGCTGCGCACGGTCGCCAGCGGCTATGCTTGGCTGTTCCGGGGAACGCCAGTGATCCTGCAGCTTCTGCTTTGGTTCAATCTTGCGCTGGTGTTCCCGGTCATCGGCGTTCCCGGTCTCTGGTCCGGCCGCGCGGTTGACGTGATGACTCCGTTTCTCTCAGCCCTCCTCGGGCTCGGCATCAACCAGGGCGCCTATACGTCGGAAGTCATGCGCGCCGGCATGCTCTCGGTGGACATCGGCCAGTATGAGGCCGCCCAGGCGATCGGAATGAGCCGGCTGCTGGCCTTGCGCCGGATCATTCTGCCGCAGGCGATGCGCGTGGTGATCCCGCCGCTGGGCAACGAGTTCATCGGCATGGTGAAGCTGACCTCGCTGGCGAGCGTCATCCAATATCCTGAGGTGCTGCACAGCGCAGAGAATATCTACTACGCCAATTCGCGAGTAATCGAATTGTTGATCGTCGCGGGCGTCTGGTACCTCGCCGTCGTCTCGGTGCTGACCCCGTTGCAGATGCTGCTCGAGCGCCGCTTCGCCCGCGGTTTTTCCGGGAACGCCCGATGACGCAGCCTTTTCTGGCGATACGCAATGTGAGCAAGGCGTTTGGACAGTTCCGCGCGCTGCTGAACGTATCGCTGGATGTGCAGGCCGGGACGGTCCTCTGTCTGATCGGCGCCTCCGGCTCGGGCAAGACGACGCTGCTGCGCTGCGTCAATCAACTCGTAACGATCGATAGCGGCGGCATCTGGTTGGACGGCGACCTCTTGGGCATGCAAGTGAAGAGCGGTCGCCTGCATCGGTTGAGCGAAGCGGAGATCGCCCGCCAGCGCCTGAAGACCGGCATGGTGTTTCAGCGCTTCAACCTGTTCCCGCACATGACCGCGCTCGAGAACGTCGCCGAGGGGCCGGTGCAAGTGCATCGCCGCAAGCCGCTCGAAGTAAGGGACGAGGCTTTGGAACTGCTGGCGCGGGTGGGCCTCGCCGACAAGGCCGCCAATTATCCCGCTCAATTGTCGGGCGGCCAGCAGCAGCGCGTCGCGATCGCCCGCGCGCTGGCGATGCGCCCGAAGCTGATGCTGTTCGACGAACCGACCAGCGCGCTGGATCCCGAACTGGTCGGCGAAGTTCTGGCCGTCATGAAGGAGCTCGCTCGCAGTCAGATGACGATGATCGTCGTCACGCATGAACTGGGCTTTGCTCGCGAGGTCGCCGACCGCGTCGTCTACATGGACGCCGGCCGGATCGTCGAAGAAGGCGCGCCCAGCCAGGTTCTGGGCGCGCCGAACGAACCGCGCACGAAGGCCTTTCTGTCCGCCGTGATTTCCTGATCCCTGGAGTCAGCTATGAAAACTCTCTTCGCGTGTTTGATAGGCTGCCTCGCCGGACTCGGCGTTATCGGCGCGGCGTCGGCCGCTGGATTGCCAGACCGCATCGCCACGCGCGGCAGTCTGATTTTCGGGATCGTGCCGAACTATCCCCCCATGGAGTTTCGCGATCCAGCCTCCAATGCGCTGGTCGGCTTCGACGTCGATCTCGGCGAGGCGCTAGCCGGTAAGCTCGGCGTGAAGGCGAAATGGCAGGAAACCGCCTTCGAGCAGATGCTGCCCGCGGTTGCGACCGGCCGCGTCGACGCGATCCTCTCCGGCATGAGCGATCTGGCGTTGCGGCACGACGCCGCCAGCTTCGTTGACTATCTGCGCAGCGGCCCGCAATTCTTTTCGCTGGCCAGCCGCGCGGCGGAATTCGCCGATATGCATGCGCTGTGCGGCAAAGCGGTCGGCGCCAGCCGCCGAACTTCTTTTCCCAAGGAGATCGCGGATTGGAGCGCCGCGCATTGCGGGGCCAAAGCCATCGCTTTCGTGGGCACGGAAGGCTCCGCGGACGCTCGCACCCAGCTTCGGCAAGGCCGCATCGACGCCGCCGTCCAGGGCAACGAGACGCTGTCCTACGTAATGGCGCAGGAACCGAACGCCTACGCCCTCATCGGCGCCCCGATCGGCGCCCAGCTCACCGGGATCGCCGTTGCGAAGGACGACGCCGGTCTCCAGAACGCCATCGCCGGCGCCGTCGATGGGTTGATCGCCGACGGCTCGTACAAGGCGCTGCTCGACAAGTGGCGTCTCTCCTCAAACGGAATCGAAAAGGCCTCGATCAATGCCGGACAGTAAGTCGCTCGCGAGCATCCCGCTGCGCCCCGCCAATCCTGCTCCTCCCGCGCCGATTTTCCCGTGGCCGAGCCCCTACGCCTCCGCCATGTTCCTGTCGTTCGACGTGGACGCCGAAAGCGCCTGGACCGGCAAGGATCCTTCGCACGCCGAACGCCTCGTCACCATGAGCTTCGGCGGATTCGAAGCGCGCGTCGGCACGCCCAAGCTGCTGGAATTGCTCGACCAGCTCGGCCTGCGCGCCACCTTCTTCATCACCGGCTGGTCCGTCGAGGCGCATCCGGCGATGGCTGAAAGCATCCTGCACGCAGGCCATGAGATAGGCCACCACGGCTTTCATCACCTGACGCCCGATCCGCACGACCCCTTCATTCAGGAGGAGCTCGAGCGCGGCTTCGAGGTTTTGAAGCGCCGGCTCGGCGTCGTCCCCAAAGGCTATCGCGCGCCGTCCGGGGAGTTCTGCGAGGAATTGCGCGCCGCCCTGGTGCGCCACGGGATCGAGTATTCGAGTTCGTTTCGCGACGACGTCCGTCCCTATCGTCATCGTCTCGCGAGCGGCGCGCCGGGGACGATCGAACTTCCAGTGACCGCGAGCTACGATGATTGGTTGCTCGGCCTGACCAACCGCTTCAGCCCTCGTCCGATCTTCCCGCGCGAGCACGTTCTGTCGATCTGGAAGGACGAACTGGACGAGACCCGGGACTGGGGCGCGATGGTCACCACCGTCCTGCATCCGCAATGCAGCGGCCGGCCGATGCGCCTTCGCCTGCTCAGGGAGTTCCTGCAATATGCGCAATCCTGCCCGGACCTGTGGATCGCTACCGGAGCGGAGATCGCCAGCCATTTCGCCGAGCACGAGGCGGCCGCGGCCTGACCGCCGCGCCACTGCGCTTTTCCAGTGAGGTCGCCATCGATGTTCAAGAACCTTGCAGTCCCGGTCCTGCTGTTGACGTCGAGCGCGGCGGCGGCCGAACCCGCACATATTCCGGTCGGCGTCTATCCCAGCTATCCCCCGCTCGACATGCGCGATCCCGCAAGCGGCGAGTTGAAAGGCTTCGACATTGAACTGGGCCGGCGCCTCGCCGAGCGGCTCGGCGCGACTTTCGATCTTCAGGAGACCGCCTTCGCGCAATTGGTCGCGTCGATCCAGACGGGGCGCATCAAGCTGTTCTTCAACGGAATGAACGACACCGCGCCGAGGCGGGAGCTGATCAGCTTCGTCGACTATCTCAGATCCGGCACGCAGTTCATGGCGCGCGCCGCCGACGCCTACCCCGATGAGGCGGCGCTCTGCGGGAAGAAAGTCGCAGGCAGTCGCAGCACGAGTCTGCCTGGCCAGATCGCGGCATGGAGCCAGGCGCATTGCGAAACCCAGGGGCGGCCCGCCATCGTCTTTCTGGGCGCCGACAACAACATTGACGCGCGGTCGCAGCTCAAACAGGGCCGCGCCGATGCGATGGCGCAGGATAGCCTCACGATCCCCTACATCCAGACACAGGAACCGGGCGTTTACCAGACTGTCGGCGAACCGTTCGAGATGACCATCATGGGCGTCGGCGTCGACAAGTCGGACGCGGCGCTGCAGAGCGCCCTCGTCAAGGCGTTGCAGGAGATGATCGACGACGGCAGCTATGCGGCGCTGCTCAAAACTTGGGGCCTGCCGGCAAGCAGCGCCATCGCCCGCGCCACTGTGAACGGAGCGCCCTAGTGCAAAGCCAGACGACCGGCGCCGGCCGCATCCTTGTGATCAATCCGAACTCTTCCGTGGCAGTCACTGCGGCGATCGACGCGGGGTTGCAGGCATTGCGCATCGCAGGCGGCCCGGAGATCATCGTCGACACGTTGCGATCCGGGCCGCCCGGCATTGCGACGCAATGCGACGCCGACAGCGTCGTCATGCCGCTTGTGCAATGGGTGCGCGAGGATAGCGCCGATGCGTTCGTGCTCGCCTGCTTCAGCGACCCGGGTCTCCATGCCGTGCGCGAGGCGGCGGCCGGGCGCCCGGTGATGGGCATCGCCGAATGGGGACTGCTGCGCGCCCTGACGTTGGGAGAGCGCTTCGGAATCATCGCGCTGTCGCCCGCTTCGATGCAACGCCAGCAGCGCTATATCCGGCAGATGGGGTTGCAGGACCGTTACGCCGGCAGTTGGCCGGTCAACGCGAGCGCCGAGGATACGACCGGCGAAGCGATCTTGGAGCGACTGGCGGAGGCGGGGCGTCATCTGGCGACCCACGCCGGCGCCGACGTCGTGGTGCTCGGCTGCGCGGGTATGGCGAGACGCCGCGCTGCGCTTCAAGATCAGATCGGCCGGCCCGTCGTCGAGCCGACGCAGCAGGCGACCGCCGCCGCAATCGGCGCGCTGCTGCTGGCGGCGTCATGACGCGCGCGCCCCGTCAATTTGGATTCACCACCCGGAGCGCCCTGCGATGCACTACGATCTCATGATCCGCGGCGGCGTTTGTGTGCTGCCGTGGGGCGAAGAACAAACCGATGTCGGCGTCCTTGACGGCCGGGTCGCCGCCTTGGGCGACTTGCGGACGAGCGACGCCGCGACAATGTTCGACGCGGCGGGTCTGCATGTGCTGCCGGGCCTCATCGACAGTCATGTCCATCTGCGCGACCCCGGCGATCCGACGGTGGAAACCCTGGGCGCCGGCACGCGCGCGGCGGTGCTGGGCGGCGTCGCCACTTTATTCGACATGCCTAACACCAATCCGCCGATCGTCGATCGCGAGCGTCTCGACTGGAAACGCGGTTACGCCGAGCAGCAGGCCTGGTGCGACATCGGACTCTATGTCGCCGGCGCCAAGACGAACATCGACGCCCTGGCGGCGCTGGAGCAGCAGCCCGGCGTCTGCGCGATCAAGGTCTTCGCCGGCAGCTCCACCGCTTCCCTGCTGGTCGAGGACGACGAGCATCTCGAGATGCTGATGCGGGCTGGCCGCCGCCGCATCGCCTTTCACAGCGAAGACGAATATCGCCTTCGCGAGCGCAAGTCGCTGTTCCACTCCGGCATGCCCTACCGCAGCCACATGGAGTGGCGGGACGAGGAATGCGCATTCCTTGGTACGCGGCGGCTGATGGCGCTGGCGCGCAAGACCGGCCGACCCGCGCATATCCTGCATGTGTCCACGGCGGAGGAACTCGAATATCTCAGCGACTTTCGCGATGTCGCGACTGTCGAGGTGTTGGTCAATCATCTGACCCAGGTCGCCCCGGACTGCTACGACCGGCTTGGCGGTATGGGCGTGATGAACCCGCCGATCCGCGGCGAGCGTCATCGTGCGGCGAGCTGGGAGGCGGTGCGCAATGGCACGGTCGACACGATCGGCTCCGATCACGCGCCCCACGCGCGCGCGGCCAAGGCGCTGCCGTGGCCCGACTGCCCGGCGGGACTGACCGGGGTGCAAACCTTGGTTCCGATCATGCTCGATCACGTGAACGCGGGACGCCTATCGCTTTCTCGTTTGATCGATCTGATGGCGGCGGGACCTGCCCGGGTCTACGGTCTCATCGGCAAGGGCCGGTTGGCCGTCGGCTACGACGCGGACTTCACCCTCGTCGACATGAAGCGCCGCCGCACGATCGAGGACAATTGGATCGCCTCGCCTTGCGGCTGGACCCCATTCGCCGGCCTGTCCGTGCTCGGCTGGCCGATCGCGACGATCGTGCGTGGGGCGACCGTCATGCGCGACGACGAGGTCCTGGGCGCGCCGATCGGGCGTCTCGCGCGATTCCGGGGATGAACCTGATCGGCGACCCCTCATCAACTCTCGGATGGAAACCATGAGCGACGGCTCGACGACCCTGATCTTCGGCAGCTACGTGCTGGTGCGCCGCGATGGCGCGCAGGAGGTTCTGCGCGACCATTGGGTGGTTGTGGAAGGCGACAAGATCGCCGCCGTGACGCCGTCGCGGCCGGCAGCGGCTGATCGCGTCTACGATCGGCCTGGCCGCTTTGTCCTCCCCGGCCTCATGAACCTGCACAACCATTGCTTCAGCGAAGCGGTGGCGCGAACGCACACAGAGGATGGCGCCGGGCGAAAGAACAATCAGAGCATCGTCTACACCGTGCTGCTGCCGCTGACGAAGCGCGGCATCGAAATCCTCACGCCGGCCGAGCGCATGGATGTCGCGCGCCTGGGCATCCTGCAACTTCTGAAGGGCGGCGCTACAACAGTCATGGAGCCGTTCCGAAACGGCATTCCGGAAATGTTCGACGCCGCCTTGGAGATGGGCATTCGCTTTTATGGCGCGCCCTATCTGTTCTCGACCGCCAACGCGCGGGCCGAGGCTGACGGGATCGTGCGTTACGAGTCCGAAGCGGCGGGCAAAGAGGACGGCGCCGCCGATCTTGAGACCTGGAATCGCCTGCATGCGGCATGGGAAGGGCGCGGCGAAGGCCGCATCCGTCTCGCAATGAGCCCCCATGCGACGGACACTTGCGGCCCGGACCTGCTGCGCGCCGCCGTCCGGCGCGCGCGGGAATTGGGCGCGCCGATCACGACCCATCTCGCCCAGAGCAAGGCGGAGGTCGCGACCATTCGCGCCCGATACGGCGATCGAACGCCGGCCGAATATCTCGACTGGCTCGGGGTGCTCGGACCCGATCTCCTGGCCGCGCATTGTATCGACTGTACCGAGGCCGACCTTGCGTTGATGGCCTCGCGCGGCGCCGCCGTCCTCAATTGCCCCCGCGTTTTCGCCCGAGCCGGCGTCGCCGCCGCCTTTGGGCGCTTTGCCGGGCGCGGCGTCCGCACGCTGGTCGGAACCGACGGCTACAACATGGATCTTCTTGGCGAGTTGAACGCCGCTGCGATGATCTCCAAGATCTGCGCGGGAAGCGCCGAGACGGCGAGCGCGCCCGAGTTGATCGACGCCGTGACGGCGCAGGCCGCCGCGGCGATCAACCGCCCGGACCTTGGCGAAATCAGGCCAGGCGCCGCCGCCGATCTGACCGTGGTCGACCTGACGCATCCGCATCTGCAACCCCTGTTCGACCCGCGCCGCGCGCTGATCTGGCTGGCGAACCGAGCCAATGTCGACATGGTGCTGGTTGACGGCGACGTGCGGATCGAGGCTGGCGGTTACGTCGGCGGCGACGAAGCCGCGATCAGCGCCGCGGGAACGGCCGCCATCCAAAAAATCTGGGACCTGCCGGAGGCGCAGGCCGCCTTCCGCAACTGACTCCCTCGCGCCGACGACGGCGCGAACTATCGACGTATCGCGGCGCTGACGTCGCGCCGGAGCATCGCTATCAGACAAGGAATTCTCGAAGTGCCCAACGCCGCCCAACGCATCGTATTCGTCAATGGAGCCTATTCCCCGCTGGCCGACGCAAAGATCTCGATCATGGATCGCGGCTTTCTCTTCGCGGACGGCGTCTATGAGGTCAGCGCGGTGCTCGGCGGCCGGCTTGTCGACAATGACGCGCATCTCGCCCGCTTGCGGCGCTCGCTGGGCGCGTTGCAGATTCCCAATCCGTATTCGGACGCCGATTGGACCGGAATTGAACAGGAACTCGTCGCGCGCAATCGCCTGACTGAGGGTGTCGTCTACATCCAGGTGACCCGCGGCGTCGCCGAACGCGAATTCGTCTATCCCCATGACATGAAGCCGACGGTCGTCGTCTTCGCCCAGGAAAAAAATATCCTCGCGAGCCCGCTCGTCACTCGCGGCGCTGGAATCGTAACCGCGCCAGATCTTCGTTGGGCGCGCCGCGACATCAAATCAGTCGCGCTGCTTGCGCAGGTCCTCGCCAAACAGGCAGCGGCCCAGGTGGGCGCGGCGGAGGTTTGGATGGTCGAAAACGGCTTCGTCACCGAGGGCGGTTCGTCGACGGCTTTCCTCATCGGCAATGACCATCGGATCGTCACGCGTCCTCTCAGCGCCGCGATCCTGCCAGGGATCACGCGGCGCGCGGTCATGCAGCTCGCCGCTCGCGAGCAACTTGTTGTCGAGGAGCGCGCGTTCACCGTCGCCGAGGCGAAGGCGGCGGCCGAGGTGTTCTACACCAGCGCGTCGAACTTCGTCGTGCCTGTCGTCTCGATTGACGGCGAGTCCATCGGCAATGGCGAGCCCGGCCCGCTGACGCGACAGCTCAGCGCGATCTATGTCAGCTTTGCGCGCGCCTGAAAATCGCGCGCCTCAGGGCCGCGGCTTGCCATTGATGGTGATCGCAGGGATCGCAATCTGGGAGAGATGCCACTTCTCGAGGATCTTGCCGTACGAGCCGTCCGCGATCATGCCCTGCAGCGTGTCGGCGATCAGATCTCGAAACGCCGTGTCGTCCTTGCCGAATGCGATGCCGGTATAAGCGGTCGTGATCGGCGTTCCCAGGAGTTTGAACACGCCGCCTTCCTGCTCGCTGAGATAGGGGATCGTCTCGCTGCCCTGAGCGGCGCCGTCGATGCGTCCCTGCTTCAATTGCGCGCGGACGTCGGGCGAATTTTCGCCGGCGACGAATTCGATCGGCGGCTTGCCGGCCTTCACGCAATGTTCGGCGCTCCAGTCGGCGATGTCGGTGGGATAATGGGTCGAGCGGATGCTGCCGACCTTCTTGCCGCACAGATCCTCGGGCGCCTGATAGGCAGCCGTCGCCAGCGTATAAAATTGCGTGCCCGTCTTGAGATAATCGACGAAATCCATCGTGTCCTGCCGAGACGGCAGGTCGCCGATGCCCGACCAGATGAAATCGGTTCGCTTGGTCTTGAGCGATGGGATCAGTTGCGCGAACGGCACCTCGGTCCACTCGATTTTCAAGCCGAACTTCGCGGCGACCGCGTCGGCGAGATCCACATCGAGTCCGACGATGGCGGCCGTGGACGGATTGGTGAAGTCCAACGGCGGATAGGTTGTGTTGATGCTGAGATGCAGCACGCCGGCCGTCTTGATCGCGTCGGGAATCTCGCCGGCTTGCGACGGCGCAACCATCAGTGCGCAAGCAAGAACCGTCAAACCCATCAGATGAACTTTGCGCATTTGACCCCGCACTGTTTTGTCGTGGCGCCGAGAAAACCTCGGGCTGCGAACGCTCGGCTTCGAGATCCTGTCGGCGGCGGCCACGCTGCCCTTGGGAGCTCGTTCATCGTCTCGCCCAGAACGCCGTCGCCCAGGCTGGGCGGGCGTCTCCGGCTTCTCACGCCAAATCCCAGGGATGACGCGATGCGAGGAAGTGTGTCATGGGGGGCAAAACGGCGCAAATGACGCCGCCCCTTTTTCGCTCCTGTCTCCGGCCTCGGCGGCACGGCTCCCCGACGCGAACGCGATCGCGTCGCTTCGCGATTTTCCGCGTCATTTCAACGATCGACGATTCCGCCTTACCGGCCGCGGCGCCTCGGCTCTATCAGCCGTCCAAATAGTCCTCACAGAATCTTAATAGCCGGCCGCTGGCCTCACGCCCGCGATAGCCGCTCCCAATCGGCTGCCGACAGGGTCGGCATGTCGAACATGTCGCGCGTGCGCGTATAACCATGGCCGCCGAGGCGTCCGACGACATCCATCTTGTGCTGGTCCACATGCTTGGTGAGGGGATCGACGGTTCCGTCGCGCACGAAGCAGGCGAGCACCTCGCCCAGCACAATGTCGCGCGACGCCGCGATCGAGAGCGTCGTATGGCGGCGGCATTCGAGCGCCGCCGGCGCCGAGGCGATGCGCGGGCATTTGACATGGGTTCCCGGCAAAGCCGTCAGACCGGCCTGCGAGAGTTCGTCGACATCGGGCGGGAACGGCACGGCGCAAACATTCATGGCGTGAGACATCGCGTCATCGACGATGTTGACGGTAAATTCCTCAGTCACTCTGATGTTATGACTTGTGTCCTTGAACCGCTTGTCCGCGCGGTGCTCGATCCCGAGCACGACAAGCGCCGGGTCGGCCGACAGGACATTGAAAAAGCTGAACGGCGCCGCATTGGGCCGGCCCGCTTCGTCAACTGTGGTCACGAGAGCGATCGGCCTGGGAATGACGGTCCCGATCAGCAGCTTGTAACGATCGCGCGGCGACAAAGCGGCAAAATCAAAATGGACGTGCGCGATCTCTTTCGAATCCGACGGGATCATTGGATGTCCTTGCTGTGGCGGATTGCATTCACCGGAATGCGTCGGCCTCGTCGCCTGCACGTTGCGTGCCGGCGGGGTGGCGCGCGCGACGTCGACCGATCACGGCGACTTTCCCTATCTGACTTCCTGTTGGGCGAAAGCCTCGGCGATTTCCCGCCCTGTCGCATACCAGACGTCATCGAACTGGCGGGTGAAGGCGATGAAGCTGCGCAGGATGGCCATCCGCATCGGACGGCCGGTGACCTGCGGATGCATCACCAGGACATAGAGCCCGCGCCATTCGCGGATCATCCGGAACTCGTCCTGCCAGATGCCGAGAACGTGATCGGCGCCGAAGATCGGCCTCGGAAAGCGCAAATGGCTGGTTCCGTAGCTCCAATCGTCGAGCGAAGGGTGTTCGGGCAGTTCGATCGGACCGGGCGATCCGTCGCGCAGAACATGGCGATAGGGGTGGATGTCGTCCTTGAAGCAGCTATTGTAGAGAATGCCGCGTCGCGTCAGCAGTTCGAGCAAATGGTGGCAGGATTCGCTGCCCGGCGGCCGATAGCCGACCGGCCTGACGCCAAAGCGTCGTTGCATGGCGTCGAAACCACGATCGACCTCCTCAAGCATCTGGGCCGGCTTCTCCGCGTCGGGCCAGTAATGGACATAACCGTGATGGCCAAGTTCGTGACCATCCTTCAGGATCATTTCGACCTTGGCGGGATGCGCGTCGACCGTCCATCCTGGCGTGAAAAAGGTGCCTTTCAGGTCCTCCTGCCGCAACAGCTCCAGTATCTTCGGGACGCCGACCTTGGCGCCGTAGCGGCCTTGGCTGAGGGTGGCCAGCCTGTCGGCGTTCGCGGGTTCGCGTGCGAGCCAGAGCGACTCGGCGTCGAAGTCGAAGGTTAAGCAGACCGCGCACCGTTTGCCGTGCGGCCAAGTCATAGGCGCGCTATCGGAGCCGCTCGTTTGAATCGTCATCGGGAAATGGCTTTCCGAATTCGGGTTGGGAGCATCAGATAGGCGCTGCTTGCCGTGAAAAACATGCACGAAGAGAAGGCGCGCGGCGTCATTTCGATCAATCGTGATCAGCGGTCCTCTTTATCTCAGGGGAATCAAGTTCTGGTCGAGAAATACTTCGCCCCCATGGTGTAGAAACTCGACAATGCATCGCCGGCGATCACGCCTCCAGCGAAAACCTCCATATCGCCGCGCCACTCGACGGGGGCGAAGCGGGTCCAGGCGAGGCGCAGCACGATGCCGACGAGCACCGCGTAGCCGGCCAACGCGCCGCCGAGCAGCAGGCCGGTCGCCAGGAGGACGCCCATCTGCCGCTTCGGGCCTCCGAGAAATTGCAGGATCGCCCCAGGAATAGCCCAGAGCGCCAGATTGCGCGCGACCTCAGGCGTCGTCCCGGCCTTGATGGTGGCCGCATAGGCCTTGTCGATTGGGGCGACCAGATTGTTGGCGAAGTAGAATTTATACGAGACGAGGACGACAAGCCCCGCCACCACGAAGGCGAACATGGCCGCGAAGAGCTGCTGCTTGCGGCCCTCGCGCTCGAATTCGGGATTTATACCGCTTCCGCGCAGGATAAAGCCTGCCTTCAGATCGTAGCCCATATCGGCGAAGGCGGGTCCGGTGGCGGCCGAGAAGCCGACCAGCAATGTCAGCGCGACCGGCGGGAAGCCGATCAGCATGCCGATGACGAGCGTGATCAGCGCCACGCCGAAAGCTGGAAACCAGCCCGCATGCATGGCGGCCAATCCGACGATGAGCTCATGCGCCATGGCGGCGAAGGCCGCGTAGATCACGAAGGCGAGCAGCAGGCCAGGGGACATCTCGGTCCATAGTCCGCCCATCAGCGCAAGCAATATGGCGATGAGCACATAGGCGCCGCCGCCGAGACCGAGGGAACGGCGCACCCTGGCGATGTCCCGGAGGCGCCAACCGCCGGCTTCCTTGAGGCTCCCCTGAGCGCGCCCGTAATCGCGCTGAAGGATCAGGAACGCCACCTGGACCAGGGCGACAAGTCCTGCGCCAACCATGAATCCTTGCGGTAGATAGGCCTTGGCGAGGTCGCCGCCCGGAAGCGTCGAGGCGAAGAATGGTCCGCCGAACAGATCGACCGAATAGCTGCGCGCCAGCAGGCCGACCCCGAACATGAGGAGGGCCCAGATATTGCCGATGAAGGCGACGCCGAAGGCCGACATGGGCACTTTGAACAGCGATCCGATGACGCCGACCAGGACGCCCAGGCCGAGGACGCCGAGCTTGCGGCCGCCTTCGTCGCCGGCCCTGATCGCCTCGGCTGCAGCGACGCCAGGCGGCCAGGCCCCTTCCGCCGGAAACACCGCGCTGTCGAACATGCGGTAGAGCATGAAGCCGTCGATCAGCATGGCGAGGAAGACGCCCAGAAACATTGGCTCCACAAGGTCAGGCCGTCCCATCACGAAGGGAATGCCGATCGGCAGGAGCAGCGCATTGCCGGCGCCGAAAGTGGCGGCCGAGATCGCGCTCTGCGCGAGGTTCTGCACATGCACGGACTTGTAACGGGGCAGGAAGCCGAATGGCAGCCGCGCCAGCGCCATGCCCGCCAGGGCGCCGATCAGCGAAGTATTGGTGGTGATGCCGAGCGTCACGATCAACTGCGTGCCGATGACGGCGCCCACGACACAGAGTGGAGCGATCAACGCCAGGCTCGGAAGGCTGAAGAATGCCGGGTGTCGCTCGGCGGTCGCCTCTGTCTGCTGCATATCGATGCCCCCTTTTGGCGATTATTCCGCGTGGTTGCTCCTGCCACAAACCTCCGCCGAGGGGGGCATGTTGCAGCAAGCGCTCATTGGGGGCCGTGCGAATTCTGCGCCAGGTCGAATGCCCGCGCCGAATTCACGCACAAGGAGACGGGTCGATGCCGGGCGATCATTCGGCCGCAGTCGCGGCGGCCGGGCGCGCGCCGTAATGCCGCGCGCCTTCCGGTGAGACATATCCATCCGCCCTGTCGGAGTCGACGGCGGCTTGCGGCCGCTCTTCGGGATCGCCGAACCCCGCTCCACCAGCGAGGCAGACCTCAACCACGCGGTCCGAACTGGTGAGGGTCACGAGTTCGCCCGTGCCGCAATCATGGAGGACCTTGCCGGCGCGATCCAGCACGACGCCGCGCGCCTCGCCGCCACTCTGTCCGCCGAACAGACCGTCGGGGGAGACGCCGACACCCTCTGGATAGACCGAGAACAACGTGGGCAGGCCGTCGTCATGGAGCTTGCGCAACCTCGTGCGCACGCCGAGGCCGCCGCGCCGGCGCCCGGGACCTCCGGAATCGGTGATCAGGGTCTTCTCAAGCACCAAAATCGGCGCCCGACTCTCCATCAGCTCAATTGAGGTATTGGCGGCGGAGGTTGGATAGAGGAGCGCCGATTTGCCGTCTCCCTGGCTCGAAGCGCCCTGGCCGCCGCCCATGAAGAAATGATCGGCATAGACATGGCCGTCGCCGTCACGGCCATAGATGCTGATCGCATGCGGCAGGCCGGTTTGCGCCTGCACCTGCGAAGGCGCCGCCTCGGACAAGGCCCGGAAGATGTTCGGAGCCAGATACCAGCCGGTGCGCGTGCGCAGATTGACGCTCGCCGGCTTGTCGCAGTTCAGTATCGAGCCCTCCGGCGCCTTCACGATGAAGGGCCGGTAGCAACCGGCATTGCCGCGCACTTGAGGGCTCAGCATGCATTTCAGCGGATAGGTGGCGTGAGCGTTGGTATAGCTGAAAGTGCAGTTCAGGCCGCCCTGTGGCTGCTGTGGCGGAGCGCCTTCGAAGTCGAGCTCGATCTCGTCGTCGCGCACGGTAAGCTTCAACGGATAACGCAGCCTGGCGCCGAGCGGATTGTTGAAAGCTTCCGATTGGTAGACGCCGTTCGGCAACGCGCGGATGGCCGCGCGCATGGCGGCCTCGGAGCGGTTCTGCACCACGGCGGCCAACGCGCGCAGATCGTGCATGCCGTAGTCTTCCATGAATTGCACGAGCCGATCGGCGCCGAGTTGATTGGCCGAGACGAAGGAGAAGATGTCGCCGATCACCTCTTCGGGCTTGCGCACATTCTCGGCGAGCAACGTGAACAGATCCTCGTTCGCGACGCCTGCGCGATAGAGCATCATCGGGGGAATCTGCACACCCTCGTCGTAGATCTCGCGCGCGCGCAGGCTGTCCTTGCTGCCGCCGATATCGCCAACATGGCCGACCGTGCCCAACAGCGCAACGACGCGCCCTTCACGGAACACCGGCGTCACCACGGCGATGTCGAAAAGGTGCCCGGCGCACAGCCAGGGGTCATTGGTCACCAGCACGTCGCCAGGCTTGAGCGTCTCGGCCGGGAATTTTTTCAGGAGAGCCTTCACGGCGCGCGGCAGCGTGAGGTTGAAGACCGGCATAGCGCGGGGCGAGTGCGCGAGGCTCTCGCCGTTGGGGTCGAGCAGGTCGCAGGCGAAATCCTGCGCCTCCGATACGATCAGCGAGAAGGCGGTGCGGCAGATCGTGTGCCACATCTCCTCTACGACGGTGACGAGGCGCGCCCACATGATTTCAAGCGATACGGGGTCGGCTTCGATCAGGGCCATTGCCTGGCCAATCGGCGTCGCCGGGGTGATGCGCGCGGCGCCGGGCGCAGCCACCGCGACCCCTATGCGCAAGCTGCCCGAGGCGTCGACCGTGACAGTGTCGCCCGGGGCGACAATGGTCGTCGCCTCGCGTTCTTCAATGATGACGGGGCCCGAGAGTTTCGCGCCAGGCGTTAGTCCGTAGCGGTCGTAGACCGGGGTTTCGACGAAAGCCTCGCCGAACCAGGCGGGCCGGCTGCCCTTGAGCGCCGTTCCCGTAGAGGCGGCGCCGGCCTGCGCCACTGCGAGCGCCGGCAGCTTGCCACGGCAGCGCACGCGCAGCGAGACGATCTGCGTCGCCATCGCTTCGTAGATGGCGGTGTAGCGCGCCGCATAGGCGGTCGCAAAGGCGGCCTGGATTTCGGGGATGCTCTCTTGCGAGATATGGCCTTGCGGCAGCGCAACGTTGATTTCGTGCAACTGCCCAAACAGCCGCATATCCGCCGAAGTCTCGGTGACGATGTCGGTCTCGGCGACGCCCGCGGCGAGCAGGCGCCCGCGAGTCTCCTGCACCAACTCATCGAGCACCGCATCGATCGTGGCGCCGGCGTCCGGCGCATCGAGCCGCAAGGGATGGCTTCGCGCCTGCTCGAAGGACAAGGGGGCCGCCAGGAAGCCGAGCGCGGAGGCTGCGCCCGAGGCCGGCGGGATCAGCACTTCCTCGACGCCGAGGATGCGGGCCACTCCCGCCGCATGGGCTGGCCCTGCGCCGCCAAAACCGACCATGGCGTAGCGCCGCGGGTCCTTGCCCTTCTCGACGATATGAATGCGCGTCGCCGCCGCCATGCTCTCGCTGACGGTGCGATGAATGCCCCAGGCCGTCTCCAGGGCGGTCAGGCCGAGTTTGGCGCCGACCGCTCCGAGCGCGCGCTCGGCCGCGTCACGATCGAGCTTCATGCGGCCGCCGAGGAAGAAGCCCGGATCGTAATAGCCAAGCAGCAAATTGGCGTCAGTGACGGTCGGTTCCGCGCCGCCTCTGCCATAACAGGCCGGGCCAGGATCGGCGCCGGCCGAGCGCGGACCAACCCGCAACAGGCCGACTTCGTCGATCGCTGCGATGGAGCCGCCGCCGGCGCCGATCTCGATCATGTCGATCACCGGCGCCTTGATGGGAAGGCCGGAGCCCCTCTTGAAGCGATGGACGCGGGCCGCCTCCATTTCGGCTGCGATGGCGGCGCGTCCGTCTTCGATCAGACAGGCCTTGGCGGTGGTGCCCCCCATGTCGAAGGAGATCACATCCGTCTTGCCCGCCATCTGCCCGAAGAAGGCGGTTGCGAGACCACCGCCCGCCGGCCCCGATTCCAACAGGCGTATCGGGAAGGCGCGCGCCGTCTCGGGCGAGACGAGGCCGCCCGCCGAGTGCATCAGTCGCAGCGCTCCCCTGAAGCCGCGGCGCCAGAGCTCGCGTTCGAGGCGGCGGATATAGAGATCCATCAGCGGCTGAACGAAGGCGTTGGCGCAGGTCGTCACCAGGCGCTGATACTCCCACAATTCCGCCACCACTTCCGACGACAGCGATATGGCGATCTCCGGATAGAGCGCGCGGATCGCTTCGCCAGCCGCCCGCTCATGGGCCGCGTTCCGATAGGCGTGCAGGAAGCATACGGCGATGGCCTCGACCCCGTCGGCCTTCAACTGTCTTGCGGCGACGCGCACCGCCTCGAGGTCGATCGGCGTGACGGCGGCGCCGTCGCGGTCCATGCGCTCCGGCACTTCCAGGCGATGGCGGCGCGGAACCAGCGGCTCGGGATATTTCAGGAACAGATCATAGATATCGTAGCGCTGCTCCGTCCCCATTTCGAGTATGTCGCGAAAGCCTTGCGTGGTGATCAGTCCCAGCCGCGCGCCGCGTCGTTCGATCAGCGCATTGGTGACGAGCGTCGTGCCATGCACGATTTCGTCCACATCGGAGAGAGCGATGCCCGCATTGGCGACGAGCTCGCCGAGGCCGTGGAGCGCGCCAATCGACGGGTCCTGCGGGGTCGTCAGGCACTTATGAAGCTGAATCTCGGAACGTGCCGCATCCAGCAGGATGAAGTCGGTAAAGGTGCCCCCGATGTCGAAGCCGATGCGATAGCGGCCGGTGATCTGGTTCATTTGCCTGTCCTTCGGGCGGCGCGGCGCGTGGTCAATCACGGCGAAGGCGACCTGCCGATCCGACGACGCGCCTCTTCATCAAAGCGACAAGCCTGGAGCATAATGCCGCGCCGCGCAAAGCAATATACGTGCCCGCACGTATGGGGCGGCTCCAGCGCGGCTTCAGGATCGTCGAAGCCGCGCCACATCGCGTTTCAGCCGCCCCGACTGACCAGCGTCCAGCGCATCAGCTCCGTCGTCGAGCCGGCGCCGAATTTGGCCATGGCGCGAGAGCGATGGATTTCAACGGTGCGATGGCTGATGCCGAGCGACCGGCCGATCAACTTGTTCGGTCGTCCATCAAGGACATGGGCGAGCACCTCGGCCTCACGCCGCGTCAGTTGCCGCGAGGGCGGCGGCAGCCGGTCGATGAGATCGCCGCCAGGCGCGGCGATCGAGGATGGCGCCGAGACTATGCCGCCAAGAGCGCCGAGATGAAGGCGTATCACGCCGGCGATGATTCGCCGCGTGGTCACCACGGGCCTGCCGGAGATCATCGCCACGCGTCGGGCCATCGCCTCGGTATGCCCGACCGAAAGCATCAGTATCAGCGCCGCCTTGTCGAGCCGCCTGGCCGCCGCTTGCAGACTGCTCGTCCCGCCGACGGCCGAGGCCGAAGGGGCATTCTGAATCAACGCGCCGTAGGAAGATGCGGCGCCCATCCTCTGCGCGCGAGCCTGCCGCGCCAGAGGGTAGATCACGCCAATCTGGCAATCCCCCAGCACCAGACTGGCGATCCAGGCCTCAAGCGCGCGATCGCCGTTCACGAAAGGCGTGCGCATCGCGAAATCCTGGAAGATCCCGACGGTGACCATCACCACGAGATCGTAGCCGCACTGGTCGATGCGGCCCAGCAAGGCCTGGAGCTGCTCCTCGATGAAAGCGGCGCGCAGCACGGCATGCCGTCCATCGGCCAGGCGGGTGTAAAGGCCGGGGTCGTCGGGGCCAGCCGCCTGGCGAGCGATCTCCTGATCGGTGAGGCCGTCGAGTGCGCCGAACTCTTCATAGGCCGGCAGACAGTCGAGCATGCCGAGAATCTCGGGCACGACATCGGGACGCGGCGACTGGCCGATGGTCACGAAGGCGATATGCGGGCTTCGCTCGCGCCTGGCGGGTTCGCTATGCGCCATGGTCCCTCTCCAGATCGCGGCATTTCGCCCGAGTTGGACCGTGGAGTCTATATCGCTCGTTACGGACGCTCACGTGTTTCGGCATCCCTTGCTGCAACGCTCGTGACGCAATAATTGCTGCGAACCCGGCCGAACGTGATGTCGCAAAATGGGTTATCGCGATGACGCCCAAGACAAAGACCCTGGCGATGCCGCCGTCTGATTTCGAAGAGCGAGTTCACGCCGCCTGCGATGCAGAGTGCAATTCTCTTTTTGTTCGATATCGGCGCGTCTATGTTCATTCCTGAGCGTGTCTGCAATCATTGTTGCACAAAGCAATGATGTGGCAATCTACGATGCGTGCTAAAATGCTTCACGCATTCCGCCGAGGGAGGAGACCGCATGTCCAGCGCCAAAATTCGACTCACCATGTCCCAGGCTCTGGTGCGTTGGCTGACCCGACAATTCACGGAAATCGAAGGCGCTCGCGTCCCCCTGTTTGCGGGCGTGTTTGGTATTTTTGGGCACGGCAACGTGACCTGTTTCTCCGAAGCGCTCGAAGCGGTGCAGGACCTTCTGCCAACCTGGCGGGGACAAAACGAACAGTCGATGACGCTCGCGGCGATCGGATTCGCGAAGGCCATGCGGCGCCGTCAGATCATGATCGCGACCTCCTCGATCGGCCCGGGCGCGCTGAACATGGTGACGGCGGCGGGAGCGGCCCATGCGAACCGCTTGCCGGTGCTGCTGATTTCGGGCGACACTTTCACGAACAGGCTGCCCGACCCGGTGATGCAGCAGGTGGAGCATTTCGGCGATCCGACCGTCACCGTGAACGACGCCTTCAAGGCGGTGACGCGCTACTGGGACCGGATCACCCCCCCCTCGCAGATTCTGTCGTCGGCGCCACAGGCGGTCGCCACGATGCTCGATCCCGCCGATTGCGGTCCGGCTTTCCTTGCTTTGCCTCAGGACGTTCAGGAGTTGGCGTTCGACTATCCCGAGGCTTTCTTTGAGCCACGGATGTGGACTGTGCCGCGACCCCGCCCTGACCGGCGGGAGCTCGCTGAGGCCGCGACGCTTCTCAAGACCGCGGAGAAGCCGATCCTGATCTCCGGCGGCGGCGTGCGCTATTCAATTGCCGAGAGGGTCGTGGCTGAATTCGCTGTCAAGCGGGGCATCCCGATCGTCGAAACCATCGCCGGCAAGGGCGCGCTTACTCATTATCATCCGGCGCATGCCGGCCCGATCGGGATCATCGGCTCCACATCAGCCAATACGCTCGCGGCGGAGGCCGACGTTATTCTCGCCATCGGCACGCGCCTGCAGGACTTCACCACCGGCTCGTGGACGGCGTTCAGTCCGGACGCGAAATTTATCTCGATCAATGCTGCGCGTTTCGACGCCGTAAAACATCGCGCGGTCGCCGTGGTCGGCGATGCTCTTGAGACGGTGACCGAACTCGACGCGGCGCTCGGTTCCTGGCGCGTCGAGCCCGCGCATATGGCGCGCGCCAAGGCGCTCTTCAAGGAATGGGACGGTTTGCTCGATGCGCATCAGGCGCCGACGAACGCGCCCGTCCCGACCTACGCCCAGGTCGTCCACGCCGTTAATGCGGCGGCGGGGGAGAAGGACACGTTGATTTCAGCGGCCGGCGGCCTGCCCGGCGAAGTCTCCAAGGGTTGGCGCGTCAAGGCGCCGAACACGTTCGACCTGGAGTTCGGCTTCTCCTGCATGGGCTACGAAATCGCGGCGGGCTGGGGACATGCAATGGCGAATTCCGGGCCGGGCGGCCTCGGCGGCACGCCGATCGTCATGGTCGGCGACGGCACCTACATGATGATGAACTCGGACATCTATTCGACGGTTCTCAGCGGTCACAAAATGATCGTCGTCGTCTGCGACAATGGCGGGTTCGCGGTGATCAACCGGCTGCAACAGGCCAAGGGCGTGCCAGGCTTCAACAATCTGCTCATCGACTGTCGCTTGAAGAACCCTACCGCGCCGCTGCACGTCGATTTCGCCAAACATGCGGAGTCCATGGGCGCCGCCGCGCGGAATTGTGAGAGTCTGGCCGATCTCACGGCCGCGCTCGAATGGGCCAAGGGTAACGACCGGACGACCGTCCTGTCGATAACTTCGGACGCCTACGCCTGGGTCCCCGGCGATGCTGATTGGGACGTCGGCGTGCCTG
>DATBZF010000141.1:0-10055 GCA_036513315.1 Roseiarcus sp. | reverse complement strand
TCTCCCCAGCCCAAAAGGCTCAGGTGGTGACGATCCGACGACCGACCCTCCTGCCCCGGGTGGCCGCCCGGGGCAGGACATTCCTCACGGAATAGGCTCGTCATAGCAGAGGTCGCTGTTACAAGGTGGCGCGAAGCGCCGCCGGACGAATGCTTCGCATTCGCCTTGAGATGAGGGGCCGCGCAAACCTTCAACGAAGTTTCGTGAGAGGGCGCGGTGTTAGCGCCCTGCACGCATGTAAGGCTCGACCCGCGGGCCCACTTTAGTGTGGACCCGATAGAGCGAACTCGTCGCGGTGAGGAACAGGCTATGGAAGTCGGGACCGCCCCAGGCCAGATTGGCTACCGGCTCGGGCGTGCGGATCTTGCCGATCAGCGCGCCCGACGGCGCATAGATCCAGAGGCCGCCCGGCCCGGTCACCCAGACATTGCCCCGCGCGTCGCATTTCATGCCGTCGGGGGCGCCCTTCTCGTGTTCGGAGACGATTTCGCTTGCGAATGTCTTCGCTCCGGAGAGGCTCCCGTCGGCCGCGACGTCGAAGACGCGGATCAGCTTGGTCGATGAATCGTTGACATACAGCTGCTTCTCGTCAGGCGACAGGCAGAGCCCGTTCGGTTGACTGAACAAATCGCGATCGACCACGAGCCGCGGGCCGCCGCCGTCCGGAGGGACGCGATAGACGCCCTGGAAGCCGAGCTGGCGCGGCCGTTCGACGCCGAAACCCGGCATGCGGCCGTAAGTGGGATCGGAGAAATAGATCGATCCGTCGGCGCGCACGCAGACGTCATTGGGGCTGTTGAGCTCCTGTCCTTCGAAATGAGAGGCGATGATTTCACGCCGCCCCTCGGGCCGCTCGCGCGCCAGCGTCGAAGTCGCATGTTCGCAGACGATCAGATTGAGATCGGCATCGTAGGTCATGCCGTTGCATTTGTTGGCGGGCCGCCGCGCCTCGACCACCCCGCTTTTTTCGTCCCAGCGTCGGCGGACATCGCCCGGCATGTCCGAGAACAGCAGGAAATGATCGAGCGGATGCCAGACCGGCCCCTCAGTGAAAATGAAACCTGAGCCGATCTGTTCGATTCTCGCATCGATATCGATCAAGTCGCCGAATTCAGGCCGAATCGCCAGATGCGCCATGACTCATGCCTCTATGTTTTTGCCGGACCGCGTGGATCAACAGAATCGCGGCCGCCTATCTGGCTTTGCGCCGCGTCTCGACATTGGTCGGACCGAGATACCAGTCGCGGGCGGCGACTTCCTCGAAGACGATCCAGACATCGGTTTCGCCAAGGCCGGTCGCTTCCATGATCGCGGCGCTCACCTTCCTTGCGATCGCCGCCTTCTTGCCCTCGGGGTCGCTGGCGATCACTTCTTTGACGAGCTGGATATTGACGAACGGCATGAAGACCTCCCTTAAATTATTGTTGCGCTTTATACAGGACAACCGCGACGACGCGAACCCTCTGCCTGTCGCGCCGCCCCTCAGCTTCATCGCGTTTCCCGATCGCTCACGTCGTGCGTCGCGGCGCCCGATCGCCGTTTCGCTTCGCGCGCGATCCGCGACCCCCGCGGCCTAGACCAAAGCCTGCGTCGCCTGGCCGGCCACGATATACCAGGTGACGAACAAAGCCGCGATAAAGGCGCCGGGAAGATAGGAATTGGTGCGGCGATAGGCGAAGGTCGAGATGATGGCGAGAATGGTCAGGATCGGCACGAATTGGATGCCGACGATGGCGAAGAGCGCGATGTCGGCGTTCGGCAAATGGCCGGTTCCGAACAAAGCGGCGTAGATCAGCCCGATCATCACCGCGAAGCCGCCGACGAAAGCCAGAATATTCGTCGCATATTGCACAAAACCGCCCGCCTCCTCGACGCCGAGCGAGGCGTGCAGCGAGCGCATCGCGACGAGACAGAAGAAGGTCAGCGGCAGGATATAGATCGCGAAGATTTTCATCTGCTCGACGCTCATCAGCTTCAGCCCCACGAGATAGAAGCGGAAGTCGACGAGGAAGGCGGACTGGATCAGCGCCAGCGCGCCATAGCCGGCGGCGACGGCGACGACCGCGACGCCGAGCGCGCGCAGCCAATCATGATCGAAACGCGCGCCCCGCCCGGTAAACAGCGATGCGATGAGCGAAGCGACCGCCGTCGCCAAAGCCCATAGCACGATGCAATTGGTGATATGCTGCGGCATGATCGGCGTCGGCGTCAATTGCGAATAGCCGACCGCGACCGCCGGGAAATAAAGGATGGCGGGCAGCAGGGTCGCGAGCGCGAACGCGACCCACCAACCGCCGCCGCGCGCATCGCGCGCCGGCGTCGGCTCATGCGCAAGGCCGGCGAAGAGGGGAGCCGTCAGAAGCGCTTCGAAAGCGCCAAGCAGGAAGGCGACGAAGCCGATGAGTGAGATCAGCGTGCCGAGCTCCTTCCAATACCAGATCTGATCGGAGACCGGTCGCGCGATCCCGCCTTTCAAGGTCTGCGCGAACCAATCGATCGCATCGCCGGTCGATTCGGTCGAAATGTGTTCGCCCGTATGGCTGAGCGCGGGCTGATAGAGAAGGCGGGCATTGCCGGCGTCGATCGCGCCATAAAGCTTGCCGATCTCGACCGGCTTGTCGGTTCCGAACAGAGCTTCGAGTTTGGGCGACTGGGGAACGTCGGCGGCGCTTTCGACATCCCACATCAGCTTGGAGAATTCGTCATAGCGCCCTTCGATCAGCGCGAGATTGCGCGGCCACGTCGGCGTGCCCTCGGCGGCGAAGGGCTTGCCTGTGCTCGAGCCGGCTATCACCATCGCCTTGTAGTCGTTAGGGGCGAGGGCCGCGGCGGCCAGCACCGTCCAGCCGCCCATACTATGGCCTTCAAGGCCGATATTGTCCTTGTCGACGATGTCGAGGCTGCGCAGATAGGCAAGCCCGGCCGGCCCGCCGAAACCGTCGGCGAAAGCCGGCCCGTCGCTATAGCCATGGCCGCGCTGGTCGAGCGCCAGCACCACATAGCCGCGCCGCGCGAATTCGATGGCGAACGCGTCCTGGGTTTCGCGCGAATTGATGTAGCCGTGGACGGCGAGTATGCCGGGCGCCGGCGTCATGGCGGTCGCATTGGCGGGTTGATAGAGCAGCGCGCTCATGATCACGCCGTTCGACGCGACGAAACGCACGTCGCGCACTTTCACGCCGTCGGCGGTCTGAATGAAATGGGCGAGGATGGCGCCGGCGAAAACAAGCACGCATCCGACAATCAGCAGCTTCCAGCCCTTAAGCATGACATTCCTCCCCAGCTTTTTGCGCGCGGCCCGCTTCTACGGCAGGCGTAATGAGAGACAGGATGATAAGCGTTCACAACGCCCACGCCCGTCATGGCCGGGCTTGTCCCGGCCATCCACGCCGGGCTAACATACGCCATGCGTGGAGGTCGGGTCTACATCATGACGATTCGACCGAACGGTACGCTCTATGTCGGCGTGACGAGCGACATTGCGCGCCGCGCTTGGGAACACCGAGAGGGGCGGGTCGAAGGCTTCACCGAGAGATATGCCCTCAAGCGCCTCGTCCTCACGGAATTCTACGAAGACATTCGCGACGCGATTCAACGCGAGAGCAATATCGAACATTGGCCGCGCGCGTGGAAAGTTCGTCTGATCCTCGCCGTCAATCCGTAATGGCGCGATCTGTGCCTGGATTTGAATAACTAACGGATGCGGGCGATCGTTTTGGCCGCTGCCGTCATTGAGGGCGAAAGTCGTGGATGGCCGGGACAAGCCCGGCCATGACGTATGGGGATTGCAGAGGCGGGAAAATTGACGCGTTCCGTCCCTTCAACGCAAACGCCAGCCCTTACCCCTTCGCCGATTGCGCGAGCGCGGCGGCGAGGCTTTCGACGCGGTGGCTGGCTTCGCCGAGCGCTTCGGCCGCCAGCTCCAATTGATGATCGGCGTGGCGCCGCGCCGCGATTTCGAGTTCGACATTTTCGGCCGCCTGTTTTTCAAGCGCGGCGATAGTGCGTCGCGTCTCCGACAATTCGTCGGCGATGGTCAGCGCCGCCATCACCACGAGCCGTTGATCGCCGATCTCGCCAAATGAGCTGCGGATGCCGTCGATCTTGCTGTCGATCTCGCGCGCCAGCGTCTCAAGATGCGGCTCTTCGCCTTCGTTGCAGGCCAGACGATAAACGCGCCCGCCGATCGTCACCGTCACCTGGGCCATAAGCCGGCCTCCCCTCTCAGTTCAAGCAGGCTCCTCGCTGGTCGCGCGTTCGAGAACGGCGCGAATGGCCGCGCCGGCGCGCGCCAGCCTCTTCGCCGCTTCGTTGTTGGCCGAAAGCAGGCCGCGGTTTCTGTCCAGCGCGCCGTCAAGCTCGACAGCGAGCCGGGCGCGGTCGTCCTGCATCAGCGCGAGTTCCTCTTGCGCGTCGCTCTGCGCGCCCTCCTGCCGCACGCGTCGCTCGACCGCCGCCTCCAGCAGGTCGATGGCGGCGCGCAGTCGCTTGAGGGGCGGCTCCAGTGGTTCGGCGGCCATGTGGCGTCCGTGGGTTGCGTCCTGATGTTTACGCTTCAGGTGAAGCGGCAGTCAACGCGACGGAAGGCGCTGCGACGGAACTCTGCACAGGCTTCTGCGATTGACAGTCCCAACCCCGGCTCCTATCAAACCTTCGACCTTGCGGGCAGCCAGGTGGCCGCCTGCCAGCGCGCGCTACAGGAGAGCAATATGGCGTCGGTTGTGACCCACGATTCGATGGCCAACGCCATCCGCGCTCTTTCGATGGACGCCGTGGAGAAGGCCAAGAGCGGTCATCCCGGCCTGCCGATGGGCGCGGCCGATATGGCGACCGTGCTGTTTCGCGACGTCCTGAAATTCGACGCCGCCGACCCGCACTGGCCCGACCGCGATCGTTTCGTCCTGTCGGCCGGCCACGGCTCGATGTTGCTCTATTCGCTGCTTTATCTCACCGGAACCGGCGGCGCCGAGGGATTGACGATCGACGATCTCCAGCATTTCCGCCAGCTTGGCTCGAAGACGCCGGGCCATCCCGAATATCGCCACACGATCGGCGTCGAGACCACCACCGGGCCGCTCGGGCAGGGGCTCGCCACCGCGGTCGGCATGGCCTTGGCCGAGCGAATGCTGGCCGCCGAATTCGGCGATATCGTCGACCACCACACCTATGTCCTGTGCTCGGACGGCGATTTGATGGAGGGCATCAGCCAGGAGGCGATCGCCATCGCCGGCCATGCCAAACTCGCCAAACTGATCGTCCTCTATGACGACAACGGCATTTCGATCGACGGCAAAACCTCGATATCAGACTCGGTCGACCAGATCGGCCGCTTCAAATCGGCCGACTGGAACGCGGTGCTGATCGACGGCCACGACCAGGCCGCCGTGCTGCGCGAATTGAACAAGGCGAAGACGGCGGACCGGCCGAGCCTGATCGCCTGCAAGACGACGATCGGTTTTGGCGCGCCGACCCGCGCCGGCACCAGCAAGGCGCATGGCGAGGCGCTCGGCGCCGCCGAAATCGCCGGCGCGCGCGTCGCCTTGCATTGGCCCTATGAGCCCTTCGTCATTCCGGGGGAAATCCTCAACGCCTGGCGCGCTGTCGGCGCCAAGGGCAAGGCGCCGCATGAGCGTTGGAAGGCTTTGCTCGCCACGCGCCCCGCCGAACAGCGCGCGGAGTTCGAGCGTCGCATCCGCGGCGACCTGCCGGCCAGCTTCAAACAGACGATCGACGCCTATAAGCGCAAGCTTGCCGCCGACGCGCCCAACATCGCCACCCGCAAGGCCGGCGAGGCGGCGCTGAACGTCATCGCGCCGGCGGTGCCGGAGCTGATCACCAGTTCCGCCGACCTCACCCCCTCCAACAACACCAGGGTCGCCGCGACCAGGGACATTACGCCCGATGACATGACCGGCCGCTATTTCCATTGGGGCATTCGCGAACATGGCATGGCGGCGGCCTGCAACGGCCTGTCGCTGCATGGCGGCTTCGTCGCCTCGGGCGCGAGCTTCCTTTGCTTCACCGATTATTGCCGGCCCTCGCTGCGCCTCGCCGCGCTGATGCGCCTGCGCGTCACCCATGTGTTCACCCATGATTCGATCGGGCTCGGCGAGGACGGGCCGACCCATCAGCCGGTCGAGCATCTGGCTTCGCTGCGCGCGATTCCCAACATGCTGATTTTCCGCCCCTGCGATTCAGTCGAGACGGTGGAATGCTGGCAGGCGGCGCTGGAGGCGGCGTTCTCGCCCTCGATCCAGGTGCTGACGCGGCAGAACCTGCCCGCATTGCGCCTCACCCATGTCGAGGAGAACCTTAGCGCGCGCGGCGCCTATGAGATTTCGCCCGCCAAGGGCGAGGCGGCGGTGTCGATCTTCGCCTCGGGTTCGGAAGTGTCGCTGGCGGTGGAAGCGCAGAAAATCCTCGCAGGCAAAAATGTCGCGGCGCGCGTCGTCTCGGTCCCCTGCATGGACCTGTTCTTCGAACAGGACGAGGCCTATCGCCGCTCGGTGATCGGCTCGGCCAAAGTGCGGGTCGGCGTCGAGGCGGCGGTCCGCCAGGGCTGGGACCCGATCATCGGCGACGGCCCGTTCATCGGCATGACCGGCTATGGCGCCAGCGCCCCCTATAAACCGCTCTACGAACATTTCGGCATCACGCCGCAGGCGGTCGCCGACGCGGCCTTGGCGCGGCTGGCGGGGTGATGGGCATTCACGGCGCCCGAGGACGTCATGGCCGGGCTTGTCCCGGCCCATCCACGCCGGGCCGTCGCAAAAACTTTCGAAGGTGGCGGCTTCCGGTCGGCATGGATGCCCGGGACAAGCCCGGGCACGACGCGTGAGGGTTCTGAGCGAATTGAACCGGACAGTCCCGGCGCAAGGCTGGGCATGACGTGCTGCGCGCCCCGCCGAAAAGAATTGCGCCGCGCGTCCGGCGTCGATAAGGACTTTCGAATCTTCTGAAGGAGACGGGTGATGGCGGTGAAGGTGGCGATCAATGGCTTCGGGCGCATCGGGCGCAATATTCTGCGCGCGATTGTCGAATCCGGCCGAACCGACATCCAGGTCGTGACGGTCAATGATCTCGGCCCGGTCGAAACCAATGCGCATCTGTTGCGCTTCGACAGCGTGCACGGCCGTTTCCCGCATGAAGTCTCGATCGACGGCGATACGATCAATGTCGGTTCCGGCAAGATCAAGGTCACCGCGATCAAGGATCCGACCCAGCTTCCCCATGCGGCGCTCGGCGTCGATATCGCGCTCGAATGCACCGGCATTTTCACCTCGCGCGAAAAGGCGGCCGCCCATCTTGCCGCCGGCGCCAAGCGCGTGATCGTCTCGGCGCCGGCCGACGGCGCCGATCTCACCGTCGTCTACGGCGTCAATCACGACAGGCTGACGAAGGACCATCTCGTCATTTCGAACGCCTCCTGCACCACCAATTGCCTCGCCCCGGTCGCCAAAGTTCTGAACGATGCGATCGGCATCGATCACGGCTTCATGACGACGATTCATTCCTACACCGGCGACCAGCCGACGCTCGACACCATGCACAAGGACCTTTATCGCGCCCGCGCCGCCTCTCTGTCGATGATCCCGACGACGACAGGCGCCGCCAAGGCGGTCGGCCTCGTGCTGCCGGAACTGAAGGGCAAGCTCGACGGTTCGGCGATCCGCGTGCCGACCCCCAATGTTTCGGTGGTCGATTTCAAATTCGTCGCCAAGCGCGCCACCACAGTCGAGGAGATCACCAATGCGATCAAAGCGGCCGCCAACGGGCCGATGAAGGGCATTCTCGGCTTCACCGACAAGCCGAACGTCTCGGCCGATTTCAACCACGACAGCCATTCCTCGATCTTCCATCTCGATCAGACCAAGGTGATGGAAGGCAAGTTCGTGCGCGTGCTGTCGTGGTACGATAACGAATGGGGCTTTTCGAGCCGCATGGCAGACACCGCCGTGGCGATGGGCAAACTGATCTGAGGCGCCACGAGGCGGTACGAATATACAACCAGCGTCCGTCATGGCCGGGCTTGTCCCGGCCATCCCAAGGCGAATGCGTAGCATTCGTCCGCACGCGCCGCCGCTGCGGACAACGATTGAAGTTCTCGACGGCGTCTGTGCGTGGATGCCCGGCACAAGGCCGGGCATGACGCGCTAGGGGTCCAAGAGGGGCAGTGTTTAACAATAAACCGCCGCCTCGCGAGCAGGGAGCGCGAGCGGCCGCAAGCTCAGGCTCCCTTGAAGAGGCGTCATGGCTCATTCGTTTCGCACCCTCGACGACGCCTCCGTTTCCGGCAAGCGCGTCCTTCTGCGCGTCGATCTCAACGTGCCGATGGAGCGTGGCAGGGTGACCGACGCCACGCGCATCGATCGCGTCCTGCATACGATCCGCGAGATCGCCAAAAAGGGCGGCAAGGTCATTCTGCTCGCTCATTTCGGTCGCCCCAAGGGCGGCCCGGACGAAGCCAATTCGCTGCGGCCGGTCGCCGCCGCGGTCGCCGAACATCTGCAGCAGCCGGTCGCCTTCGCGCCCGATTGCATCGGCGAAGTCGCCGCCAGGGCGATTGCCGCGATGAAGGACGGCGACGTGCTGCTGCTGGAAAACACCCGCTTCCACAAAGGCGAGGAAAAGAACGATCCGGCCTTCGTCGACGAACTCGCCAAACTCGGCGATCTCTATGTCAACGACGCCTTTTCCGCCGCCCATCGCGCCCATGCCTCGACCGAAGGCGTCGCGCATAAACTGCCGGCCTTCGCTGGCCGCGCGATGCAGGCAGAACTCGAAGCGCTCGGCAAGGCGCTGGAGGCGCCCAAGCGTCCGCTGGTCGCCATCGTCGGCGGCGCCAAAATCTCCAGCAAGCTCGACCTCCTCAGCAATCTCGTCGCCAAGGTCGACGCGCTGGTCATCGGCGGCGGCATGGCCAATACGTTTCTCAACGCGCAGGGCTATCCGGTCGGCAAGTCGCTCTGCGAGAAGGACCTCGCCGAAACCGCCCGCGCGATCCTCGCCAAAGCGCAGGAGACGCGCTGCGCCATCCTGCTGCCGATCGACGCCATCGTCGCCTTCCAATTCGCGGCCCATGCGCCCGCCCATGATTACGGCGTCGACGCGATCCCCGAGGCCGGCATGATGCTCGATATCGGCCAACTCTCGATCGACCGCATCAAGGCGGCGATCAACGAGGCCGAGACTGTCGTCTGGAACGGCCCGCTCGGCGCCTTCGAGCTCGCCGGCTTCGAACAGGGCACCTATCAACTCGCGCATCACGTCGCAGAGCGCACCAAAGAGGGCAAGCTCGTCTCGGTCGCCGGCGGCGGCGACACCGTCGCCGCGCTGAACGGCGCCGGCGTCGCGCATGGCTTCAGCTATGTCTCGACCGCCGGCGGCGCCTTCCTCGAATGGATGGAAGGCAAGGCGCTGCCGGGCGTCGAGGCGCTGCGCCGCTGAGCGCTCAAGGTCGCGCGACGGCGCCTCCTCACCCCTTCGCCGCCAGCAGCGCTCCCGCGATCGCCTCCCATTCCGCCTCCAGCGGCTCCCGGCAGACGGGCTTTCGCGCGCGGCGATACCAATAGGCGGCGTTGCCGGCATCGCCCTCCTTGCGGTGGAGATAGGCGTGCACCCAATCGCCGGCGCCGCCTTCGTCGCTCTGGGCAAGATCATGGGCGCGGTCGAAATCGCCGCGCGCGTCATGCCAGAGCGCTTCCAGCGCCGGGCCGAGGCCGGCGGGCGGGGCAGGGGCGTCGAGAGATTGGCGGAAGGCGGCGAGGTTCATGGGGGGGCGAAGCCTAACTGGTCGCGGTGGCGAGATGGGCGCAAATTGTAATCCCATTGGTTGGAACTTTGAAGGCTGGCGCCGTTTGACCCGCTACCGGCTTGCAAATGTCGCGCCGCCCCTCATCCGTCATGCTTCGCATGCCACCTTCTCCCCGCAAAGCGGCTATTCGATTCACACATTTCCGCGGGCCAGTTTCGCGCCATATTTGATGGCGTGAAATTCCTGCAGCCCGCGATTGAGGACGCGTGGTCCTGGTTTGCCGTAGTATCCGGTCCAGGCG